>NZ_CAJMYW010000004.1:0-507213 GCF_905220165.1 Paraburkholderia sp. J10-1
CTGGCCCGTGCTCAGACCCGAAACCTGTGCGCTCGTCAGCAGGTTCACCGACAGCGTCGCCAGCTGCGACGTCGTCAGCGCGTTGAGCGCCGTCGAGGTCAGCGATTGCACTTGCGACGAGCTCAGCTGGCCGATGCCTGCCGAACCCAGCGCCTGCACTTCAGCCGTGTTCAGCGCGTTCAGGTCGGCCGTGCTGAGCTGTGCGACCTGGCTGGAAGTCAGCGCCTTGATGCCCGCCGAACCCAGGCCGTTCACGACCTGGTTCGTGCTCAGCGCCTTGATGTCGGCGCTATTGAGCGCATCAACCTGGGCCGAGGTGAGATTCGACAGTTGAGCCGTGCTCAAACTGGCGATCTGGAACGTCTGCAGCGTGCCGATCGCGTCGGTGCCAAGACCGACGATGGCGCTTGCATTGATCGCTGCGATCTGATTCGTCTTCAGCGCGTGGAGCGCCGAAGTGGACAGTCCCGCAAGTTGATCGGAGTGAAGCTGGTTGATCGCTGCGCTGCTAAGCGAAACGATCGCCGATGCACTGATCGCGTTGAGCTGGCCCGAACTGAGGCTGCTCATGTCCGCTGTTGTCAGTGCTGCGACATCGGCCGTAGTAAACGTCGCAAATTGCTGTGTTGACAGCTGCCCGACCTGCGTCGGTGATAGCGACGAGATGATCGAAGTCATGTTTTATTTTCCTTCCGATTGCATCCAGTGAGGTTCGCGTGTGGCCCAACTGCAGCCTTTGCCGCCGACAGTCACACCAAACCAAAAAGTGTCGGCCCTTTGTAAACAATGGCCACTGCCCAAGCTCTCAGCGCTAGAGTGCAGCCTCCGTGCATAACGGCACCGGCCAGGGCGAGTTAAGGGTTTGGAAGAAAAATTTGGTAAGAACTTCAGAATATTGGTAAGGATGTCGATGAGATGACCACTGCCGACAATTTGCATTGGAGCGGCGCAAACGTTTCAACAGAGAAAATCGATGCTTTCAGAGGGGAAACTGCATGACTGGCGGCCGTTCGGCGGCGATTGCCGAAGGCAAGCGCCATGCGATGCCAGGTCGATTCGACACGCTTTCGAAGGCGTGTTCGGCCCTGCCATTTCCGATATATTTGCTGCGGCCGCCCAAGCCGGGCGCGCAGGAACGCCGGCTTCAGGTCATTTTCGCGCCGTAAGTCTTACCAATTACCACCGCAGTAAGTAATACGTGTCGCCGCACGAGTCATCGATGACGGCAATGCGCAGTCACAACCTTACAGTTGAATAACGCGATCGATCATGCGCACTGGAATTGTCACAATACAAAAGAACCGGGCTCCCTGGATTCCGGAATGGATTGCGTTTCATCACCTGGCCGGTTTCAACCAATTTTATTTTTACGCCCACAACTGCACCGACGATACGGCGCAGGTATTGCAGACTTTGGGCCAGTTTTACGACATCAAGTCGTTCACGCTTACCACGGATCAAAATCACGTCCAGCTCAGCGCCTATCAACATGCCTATGAGAATTTCGGGCACGAGTGCGACTGGCTTGCGTTTATTGATGGGGACGAGTTTTTGTTTCCGGTTGCGGACCCAACGATCGGCGCGGCGCTCGACCGATTCAACTACGAGAGGATTTCCGCAATCGGCGCGTATTGGGCGTGCTTTGGAAGTTCAGGCCACGTTGTCGAACCCGCGGGCCTGATCGTCAAGAACTACCGACACCGGTTCGCCCTCGACGCGCCGGCCAACCGGCACGTCAAGAGCATCGTGAGAGGAAGGCAAAATACGTCGGTCGGTCCCAACGCCCACCTTTTCAACACGCCATACGGAACCGTCGATGAAAACATGCGGCCGGTAACCACGGGGGCGGCCCCTTACGATCCCACCCACCAGTATTTCCGGATCAATCACTACGCCTGCCAAAGCCTTGAGTTTTTCCGCAAATTCAAGCAGCGCTCAGGCGCGGCCGATGCAGGCCAGGCATTCGTCAGGCCCGATAGCTGGTGGACCGAATACGATCGCAACGACTGCTCCGACGCTTCGCTGGAGGCGTGGTACCCCCAACTGGAAGCCGAAGTTCAGCGCATCGGCTTCACTGATTTCGCCGGGCGATTTACGCCGCCTTCCGACGCTTGACCTTGGCTCGCGGAGCCGGCGGCGCTTGATCGGCTAACGGCTCGGCAACCGCTTTGACCACGTACTGAAACGCGATGGCGTCCTGCTTCGCCTGTTCCGGGTCGACGCCGGTCGCTTGAGCCATCTGACCAATGGCGGCCAGTACCTGAGGATCGGGCTGATGGAAGATGCGGGCGCGCATATCGACGACCTGGAATCCACTCGAGTGGAACAGATCGATCAGCGTTAGCCGCGTGAACCAGCGAATATGCGTACGGTCCAGCAGCCCCAAGTCCTGATAGATGAACCGGCCGGAGTTCAAGCAGGTCTGCAGACTCCAGTTCTGTGCGTTCGGCACACAGGCGATCACCTCCACAGGACCGCTCGCGTTCTGCCTGATCTTCTTCAGAAGCTTCCACGGATCGTACAGGTGCTCGAGCGCGTCGGCGAATACCCAGCTTTGGGCCGAGGAAAGGTCGCTGAAGGTCTCGTCGTCCAGCTTTTCGACGTTGCCGCAAATCACGTCCGTGCAATGGCGCCTGGATGCCTGCGCATATTCCTCGACAATTTCGATCCCGACGTAGCGGCAATCGGCGTTGATCTCGCGATAAGCGCGTGCCAGCGCGCCGCTGCTGGATCCGACCTCCGCCACGCAGGTGGCGTCCTTGCGCATCAAATGAAGGACATCGGCATTGTGAATGTCGTTAATCGGTGTTTGCTGGATGTCTTGAACGGGTTGCACCGCGAACCTCTCGTAGGAGCGACTGGATTGAATAGCGTGTGGGGACTAGGCCTGCGCCGCGCGCTGGGCAGCAAGACGATCGAGCAGACTGGCTCGCATCAGGAAAAAGGCCGTGAGGAATTCTGGATGCCCGGTTTCCGTGGCCGCGCGTTTGAGCGCGTCCATTGCGACGAGATCCAGGGCATTGCCCATTAGCGGAGAGTTGTATGAAAACGGCAGTTTCATTCCGTTGAAACTGCGCACTTTCCATTGCGGCTCAGTCCCGAGGATCAGTGAAGCGATTCGCTCGACGAGAAAAACCTTTGCCGGCGCAGCCTTGTGGTCGTATTTGACATCGCCGCTCAGCAGCCGGCCGAACTCGCTGGTTTCGTCCTCCGCGAGATTGAACAGAAGCTCGCATTTTTCCAGCCAGCGGCGCCAGAACGCCGGCTTCGCGACGAGGTAATTGCAGAAAATCGTGCTGGCTGTGCTCATGACGACGCCATCGACATCAACGCCCGGCGCGACCAGCGCGAGCGCCTGCTTGATGATTTCGTCGCTCCCGGCGTGCAGAAACTTCATCTGCTCGAAAACGTTTAGAAAAAGCGCAGAGTGATCGAAAAATGGCGAAAACGTCACGACATCGACGTCATCGTGAGTTTCCGCGAGAAATTGCATGACCTGCGCGGAACTCAAACCCGTCTTGCCGGCGAATTTGGGTGAAAGAAATCCGTAGCGCGTGTTTTCGTCGAGCGATTCGCGCATCAGAAAACGTCTGATCGGCCAGTATTCGTACCAGTCTGGCCGCTCTCCCGTGTTGTCGAGCGGGAGAAAGCCGGAATCGAGACCCGCGTAAGTTTCCGGAGAATAAAAGATCTGAAAGACGCGATTGTTCATTGCCCGCACGCTCGTCGCCGCGACCGACTCCTGCGGGACGGCTTCTTCCGGGGTGGCGTCCCCGCTCTGGGGGTGGATATCGGACATGGGCAAACTGGCGCTGTTCTGGATGCAATTGGGCTGCGGGGCAGTCTAAGGCATGCCCTTGCGCCGCAATCCTCCAAGCTGGCACCGAGTTCACCGGTAATTCATCGTTTGACGCCGCACCCATGCGCAAGCGCAAGCGAGCTTCCCCGGCAGGCCGGATAGCGGCAAATCTGAAGAGGGAAGCGACGGGCGGGAAAAGCGGTAGATTCTTGGCGCGCCCGGCTGGGATCGAACCAGCAACCCCTGCCTTCGGAGGGCAGTACTCTATCCATTGAGCTACGGGCGCATTGACTTGCTGGCGCCGCCGTTTGACCGAGGAACCCGGAAAAAGCAGCGCCGAAGAGAGACCGAGAGAATAACCGGTTTCGATTAAACCGTCCACCGCGCGGCCTGGCTGCAGGTTATTCGGGGTCATATTGCACGGCGACTATGCACAGGTGCGCTGCGTGGCCCCGCCAGCCCTCCCGCTTCGGGTAAACGCCCGCTGAACTACGCCCGCACACGCCCACCAGCCGGAAAACCTTCCGTCTATAATCGTCGGTGTTTGATCCGCCGCATGGCCATTGCCGTCCTGCTGTACCGCTCACCATAAAACCAACGGGAGTCGAGACAAGCATGAGCGAAGCACCCCACGGAGCCCCGATCAAAACGCCCGGCCAGCTGATCGCCGCTGTCATCGCCGGGTTTGCCGTCCCCATCGTCATCATCATTCTGCTCGCGTATTACGTCGACAACACGACGCGCACCGGCGCGGGCACCGACGAACTCTCGACCCAGCAGGTCGCCGCGCGCATCGCGCCCATCGCGCAAGTCAACGTGCGCGACGCGAACGCGCCGCGCGTCTACAAGACCGGCGAGCAGGTCTTCCAGGCTGTCTGTTCCGCATGTCACACGTCCGGCGCCGCTGGCGCACCGAAGTTCGGCAATTCGGGCGACTGGGCGCCGCGCATTGCGCAAGGCTTCGATACGCTGTGGAAAACGGCGCTTTCGGGCAAGGGCGCGATGCCCCCGCGCGGCGGCACGAATCCCGACGACTACAGCGACTACGAAATCGGCCTGGCCGTCGCCTATATGGCGAACCACGCCGGCGCGAACTTCCAGGACCCGCCCAAGCCCGCACCGGGCGCCGCCAATGCGGCCAATGCCGCTTCGGCCGCGCCTGCCGCTGCGCCGGTTGCAGAGGCATCGGGCGCCGATGCGAACGCGGCCCAGGCGCAAGCCGCCGCGGCGGCGATCGCGGCCATTCCGCAAGCGTCGTCGGCTGCTGCGGCAGGCGGCGACTCGCAAAGCGCCGACGCTTCGCAGGCGGGCAAGGCGCTCTATCAGCAGGTCTGCCAGGCGTGTCACGCCGCGGGCGTGCTGGGCGCGCCGAAGTTCGGAAACAAGGCCGACTGGGCGCCGCGTCTGAAGGACTCGATGGACACCGTCTACAACTATGCGCTGCACGGCAAGGGCCAGATGCCGCCGAAGGGTGGCTCGACCGCGTCGGACGCCGACGTGAAGGCCGCCGTCGACTACATGGTCAGCTCGGTGAAATAGGCCGTCGCAGCGCCAGCGCGCGCAACGATCCCCGCCCGTAGCGATACGGCGCGGGGATTTTTATATCCATCGATAGAAAGGCCGTCGCGCGTCAGCGTACGGGATGCGCAAATGCGAGCGCGAATTCGAACGCACCCGACGCGTCCTGCGCAAGCGCACCGTAACGCGCGGCGAGCTCCCCAGCAGCGAGCCACGGATAGCTCAACCCGTCTTGCAGCCGCTCGAGCCGCGCACCATCCGGGTCGTCGATCACGTCCATCCGCGCGATGTGAATGTGGAATGCCGATACGCGCGGCGCGGCGTCGTTCGCATCGAACGTCCAGCGATAGGTGCCGTGACCGATGCGCAGCGCGCCTGCCGCGTCCTCACGCATCACGACGAGCCAGGGCAGCGCATCGATCGTGCGCTCGCGAACAACGAGTGCATCGGCCGCACCAAGGTAGTACGTGCGGCAGCGCGAATAACGCTCACCGAAATCGCTGACCAGCGTCTTTGCGATCGCCTCTGCGCCAACGCTACGCGCCGGAAACGTGATATTCGGCGTGGCCAGCGAGAACGTCAGTTCTGCATCCGGTGCGAACGCTTCGTGAATCCGTGCGGGCTTCGTGTTGTCCTTCGCGTCGATATACGTCTCGAGCGCGTGACGGTAATGCGGCAATAGTGGGTTTTCCATCGGCGGCAGCGAGCGGAACAGGGGCGTTCACTCTACTGCCGCCCGCGTCCCAATAAACCAAACACCCGCTGCACGTCAGGGTCATCACCCCTTCTGCAACAACGCCTTCAAGCTCGCCAGCCGGTCCTTTGGCGTCATCGGCGCCTCTTCGGCGGTTGGCGGCGGCGCGTCGTCGAGGCCCATTTCCGGAATGAAGCGCGACGCCTCGCACACCACCGTCTCGCGCGCCCGCTTGCGCTTCTTGCACCAGTTCAGATGCAGGCTGCGCTGCGCACGCGTGATCGCCACGTACATGAGGCGGCGTTCTTCTTCGATGCGCCCTTCGTCGATCACGTCGTCTTCCGAGCCGCCGCGGTGCGGCATGATGCCCTCTTCCACGCCTACGAGGAACACGTGCGGATACTCGAGCCCCTTTGACGCGTGCACGGTCGAAAGCCGCACGGCGTCCGGGTCCTCTTCCTTGCCTTCGAGCATCGACATCAACGCGACAGTTTGAATGAGGCCCATGAGGTTCTTGCCGGTGTCGGCGAGACCGTCGGCGTTGTCGTAGCCGGTCGCCTCACTGTCTTCGCCGATCTCCTGCTCGGGCTTCGTGCCCTTGCGCTTGAGCCACTCCATGAATTCGAGCACGTTCTGCCACTTCGACTGCGCCTGGCGCTCGTCGAAGGCGTCGTACAGATACGCCTCGTAGTGAATCGCGTCCATGAGCTCGTCGAGCACGACGGTCGCCGGGTCTTTATGCGCGCGCTCGGCGAGGCGCTGCATGAAGTCGCAGAACACGCGCATCGGCTCGACCTGGCGCGCCGAAAGCCGCGCCTCGATACCGCCCATGTACACGGCCTCGAACAGCGACACCTTCGCCTGCCCCGCGAACGAACCGAGCGCTTCGAGCGTGGTGTTGCCCACGCCACGGCGCGGCGTGGTGATCGCGCGGATGAACGCGGGATCGTCATCGTGATTGGCGATCAGACGCAGGTAAGCGCAGATGTCCTTGATCTCGGCCTTGTCGAAGAACGACTGGCCGCCCGAGAGCACGTAGGGAATGCGCTCGCGGCGCAGCACCTGCTCGAAAATGCGCGCCTGAAAGTTGCCGCGATAAAGAATGGCGTAGTCGCGAAACTGCGCGCGCCGCTCGAACTTGTGCGCCGAAAGCCGGAACACGACCGACTCGGCCTCGTGCTCTTCGTCGTTGCAGGGCGTGACGGTGATGGTGTCGCCCATGCCGTGCTCGGACCAGAGCTTCTTTTCGAAGAGCTTCGGGTTGTTCGCAATGACGTTGTTCGCTGCCGTGAGAATGCGCACCGTCGAACGGTAGTTCTGCTCGAGCTTGATGACGTGCAGCTTCGGAAAGTCCTTGCCGAGCTGCGCGAGGTTTTCGAGCGTGGCGCCGCGCCAGCCGTAGATCGCCTGGTCGTCGTCGCCCACGGCCGTAAACGCCGCGCGCGGGCCCGCCAGCAGTTTCAGCAGCTCGTACTGGCAGGCGTTGGTGTCCTGGTACTCGTCGACGAGCAAATAGCGCAGCTTGTTCTGCCACCGGTCGCGCACCTGCTCGTTCTTCGCGAACAACTCGGCAGGCAGGCGGATCAGGTCGTCGAAGTCCACGGCCTGATAGGCGTGCAGCGTCGCCATGTAGTTGCGATACACGATGGCCGCCTGGTGCTCGTCCTCGTTCGAGGCCGTGGCCAGCGCCTGCTCGGGCATCACGAGACCGTTCTTCCAGAGCGAGACGATCGACTGGATCTTGCGGATGAAGCCTTTGTCCGTCGAGCCCACCTGTTCCTGGATCATGGCGAAGCAGTCGTCGGAATCCATGATCGAGAACTGCGGCTTCAGGCCCAGGTGTTCGGCTTCCTGGCGCAGGATCTGCACGCCCAGCGAGTGGAACGTGCAGACGGTGAGCTGGTTGGCCGGCACCTTGCGGCCTTCCTTGCCGGGCGTGGTGAGCGTCTTGCCTTCGAGCAGCTTGCCCACGCGCTCGCGCATTTCGGCGGCGGCCTTGTTGGTGAAGGTGACGGCGGCGATATGGCGCGGCTCGAAGCCTTTCGCTTCGATGAGGTGCGCGATCTTCTGCGTGATCACACGCGTCTTGCCACTGCCCGCGCCGGCGAGCACGAGACAGGGACCGTCGAGATAGCGCACCGCTTCGTTCTGGGCGGAATTGAGGCCTGCGGACATCGTTGCTGGATTGGAAAAACGGGTGGTACGGCTGGGATGCGGGAATTCGTGCCGCCGTGGCTTCGGGCAACAACCGCCGAAGCACGGCGAACCGCACGGCGCGAGGCGTGCGAACGTCGCAGCGGCCTCTCACGCGGGAGGTGCGATGTTAACACGGCCGGCGTTACGCCGATGCCGCCCCTCATGCTGTGCCACCTGGTCCCTTGCTTCGCCGCCCATCCGTCCCTCGCCGCGTTCCGCACGCTCTGCGCGCCGTGCCACAATAACGGGCTCCCGCCACCCGCACTCGCTGGAAAAAGGAAGCGCTAAATGACTGCACCGCTGCAAATCGGCCTGATGGGCTACGGCTTCGCCGGCCAGACCTTCCACGCCCCCGTGATCGCGCATAGCGGCGCCGCGCAGCTCGCGGCCATCGCAACGAGCCAGGGCGAGCGCGCCCAGGCCGACTATCCCGACGCCGCGATCGTGCCCGACCTCGACGCGCTGCTCTCGATCGACGCGATCGAATGCGTCGTGATCGCCACGCCCAACGACACGCACTACGAACTCGCGCGCCGCACGCTCGAGCGCGGCAAGCACGTGCTCGTCGACAAGCCGGTCACGCTCACTGCCGACGAGGCGCGCACGCTCGCGTCCATCGCGAAGCAGCGCGGCCTCGTGTTCGCGCCGTTCCACAACCGCCGCTGGGACGGCGACTTCCTCACCGTGCGCGAGCTGATCGCGCGCGGTGAACTCGGCCGCGTCACGCACTACGAATCGCATTTCGACCGCTTCCGCCCGCAAGTCAAGCAGCGCTGGCGCGAAGACGCCACGCGCGGCGGCGGCCTGCTCTACGATCTCGGCCCGCATTTGATCGACCAGACGCTCGCGCTCTTCGGCGCGCCCGAGTCGATCACCGCCTTCGTCCACACGCGCCGCGAAAACGCGAGCGCGCCGGACTACGTCCACCTCGTGCTGCGCTATCCGAGCCACGACGCCGTGCTGCACGCCAGCGCGCTCGCCGCGTACGCACCGCGTTTTGCGATTCATGGCACGCGCGGCAGCTATTTGAAGAACGGGCTCGACACCCAGGAAGATCAGCTCAAGGACGGCCTGCGTCCGGGCCAGCCCGGATTCGGCGCGGGCAACGAGGCCGGCCGCCTGCATGTGCTGCGCGACGACGGCCAGGAAGCCGATATCGAAGTGCCCAACGCAGCCGGCAATTACGCCGACCTGTACCGCGCGCTCGCTGCCGCGATCCGCGAGGGCAAGCCGTTCCCGGTGAGTCCGCAGGACGCCATTGACGTCATGGCGCTCATCGAGCTCGCCATGCAAAGCGCGCAGGAAGGCCGCACGCTGGCGTTCGCGCGCCGGTCCTGATCGCCCTGGCTTGCGCCTTCGGCGGCGGCGTCGACCTTGCATGGCGCCGACGCTGCTGAAAGGTCCACACAAATGGTTACATCTGGTTGCCGCTGCCGGGTCATCACGCGGCAATAGCCAGACGTTTGTAGACGTGCAGGCAAAAAGCTGCAACGACAAGACAAAGGAGAGTCTGAATGACCCGCTACACCCACGCGCTACGTTTTATCGCCGCTGGCGCGCTCGTCTCGACCCTCGCCGCGTGCGTGGTGAACCAGCCAGCGCCGCGCCCCGCGCCGCCTGGCCCCGCTGCGGGCCCAAGCGCGCACGAAGTCGCCGTCGATCGCCTGCATCAGGTCGATGGCCGTATCGACAACCTGGGCCATCGCATCGACATGCGCGTGAATCAGGGCTACTACCCGCCGCCGCAGGGCAACGCACTCCATCACCGCCTCGAAACGATCCGCGGTGAGGCGCACGACATGGCCGCACAGCATGGCGGAGGCATTTCGCCCGACGAGCAGCGCGTGCTGAACGAAGAACTCGACACGGCCGCCCGCGCCATCGGCGAGTAAGCATTACACGCGTTGGCGCCCCGGCCTGCAGGCACGGACCGCGCTCGCGGTTCGTGCACCGCTGCGGTCCACATTCGAACCGCCCCCGTTTTTAATCTGCGACGCACAACGCGTGCTGCCGCCGGGCGCAAGCCAATACCAACACGGCTCACGGCCCGCTACCCGCGCCGCACGCAGAATTCCGCATTGACATAGCCCCGAGGCGTCGCGCACAATCGCTGCGCGCGCCGGGAGAGCGCGCCGCTTGTCTTAGCTTGTTTTCGCTAGTGCAATCGGCGCCGCCGAAGGGGCAACCCACAAACTCTCAGGCAAAAGGACCGTGCGCGCCGGACCGCTGATTCGCCGTCTTTGCGCTTTTTGCGCGACATAACGCGAAGCAGCTAATTAGTCCGCAACTCTGGAGAGCGGCAGTAGAACGAACGGCGGCGGAAAATTTCCCCCAATGCGTTCAGGCTGCCCACCGAAGGGGCGCGCGCCAGCATCAACGGCGCAATCTCTCAGGTACCGAGGACAGAGGGGCCATGCAAGAACCGACCACGGGCATCGTGCCTGCGGCGCTTCCTGCATGGCCTTTTTCGTTTTCGCGCGACTATTCGCGACCGCCTGAGGCCCCATGACCGAACTCAAACGCACCCCGCTGAACGACACGCACCGCGCGCTGAACGCCCGCATGGTCGACTTCGGCGGCTGGGACATGCCCGTCAACTACGGCTCGCAGATCGACGAGCATCGCGCCGTGCGCACCGACGCCGGCATGTTCGACGTCTCGCATATGTGTGTCGTCGACTTTTCGGGCCCGAAGGCGCGCGAGTTCTTCTCCCGCGCGCTCGCCAACAACGTCGCCAAGCTCACCACGCCGGGTAAGGCGCTGTACTCGTGCATGCTGAACCCCGAAGGCGGCGTGATCGACGACCTGATCGTCTACTTCTTCGCCGACGACCAGTTCCGCACCGTCGTCAACGCCGGCACGGCCGAAAAAGACATCGCGTGGTTCGAAAAGCTCAACGCCGAAGGCGGCTTCGGCCTCACCATCACGCCGCGCCGCGATCTCGCGATCGTCGCCGTGCAGGGCCCGAACGCGCGTGAAAAGGTCTGGCAGGTCGCGCCCTCGTCGCGCAGCGCCACCGAAGCGCTCAAACCCTTCAACGCCGCGAAGATCGAAGCCACGCCGTTTGGCGAACTGATGATCGCGCGCACCGGCTACACCGGCGAAGACGGCTTCGAAATCGTGCTGCCCGACGCCGCCGTGTGCGAATTCTGGGACGCCCTGCAGCGCCAGGGTGTGAAGCCGTGCGGCCTCGGCGCGCGTGACACGCTGCGCCTCGAAGCGGGCATGAACCTCTACGGCCAGGACATGGACGACGGCGTCTCCCCGCTCGACGCCGGCCTCGCCTGGACCGTCGACATGAAGGAGCCGCGCGACTTCGTCGGCCGTGCGGTGCTGGAAGCGAACGGCTCGCGTTCGGCCTTCGTCGGCCTGATCCTGCAGAAGGAAAACGGCAAGGCCGGCGGCGTGCTGCGCGCGCACCAGAAAGTGCTCACGCCGCATGGCGAGGGTGAGGTCACGAGCGGCACGTTCTCGCCGAGCATGCAGGAATCCATCGCCTTCGCACGCGTGCCGCAAGGCGTGCAGCCGGGCGATGTCGTGCAGGTGCAGATCCGTGACAAAGCCCTTCCCGCAAGCGTGGTAAAACTGCCGTTCGTGCGCAACGGCAAGGTGCTCGCCGCCTGATCCGCGAGGATCCTGCCGCCGCGCACGCACTCCCCTTTCAAGCAACAAAAACCGAACCACGCACTGGAGCAACCATGAGCATCCCGGCCGATCTGAAATACACCGAATCGCACGAGTGGATCCGCACCGAAGCCGACGGCACGCTGACCATCGGCATCACCGACCACGCGCAGGAAGCGCTCGGCGACATCGTCTTCCTCGAGCTGCCGGAAGCCGGCCGCGCGGTCGCCGCTGGCGACGCCGTTGCCGTGATCGAGTCGGTCAAGGCCGCCTCGGACATCTACGCGCCGGTCGCTGGCGAGATCATCGAAGCCAACACGTCGCTCGTCGACACGCCCGACCAGGTGAACGGCGCGCCGTACGAGTCGTGGCTCTTCAAGATCAAGCCCGCCGCCGACGCCAAGCTCGACTCGCTGATCGACGCCGCCGCCTACGAAAAGGCGATCGGCGCGTAAATCTCAACCGCACCGGCGCGGCGGCGGACTTAGCCAGTTCCGTCGCCCGCGCCAGCAGTAAAACCCGGAACCCCTATGAAGCTCGAACACCCGGATCGTCTGATGAACTCCCCGCTCTCGCTTGCTGCGCTCGAAGCGCACGACGCTTTCGCCGCCCGCCACATTGGCCCCGACTCGGCCGACCAGCAGGCGATGCTCGACGCGCTCGGCTTCGCCTCGCGCGCCGCGCTGATCGATGCGGTGATTCCGGCGAAGATCCGCCGCACCGAGACGCTGCCGCTCGGGCCGTTCTCGCAGCCGCGCTCGGAAGCCGAGGCGCTCGCCGCCCTGCGCGCGCTCGCGGACAAGAACCAGGTGTTCCGCTCGTATATCGGGCAGGGCTACTACGACACGCACACGCCGGCCGTCATCCTGCGCAACGTGCTCGAAAACCCGGCGTGGTACACCGCGTACACGCCGTACCAGCCGGAAATCTCGCAGGGCCGCCTCGAAGCCCTGCTGAACTTCCAGCAAATGATCACTGACCTGACGGGCCTCGCGATCTCGAACGCATCGCTGCTCGACGAGGCCACGGCCGCCGCCGAAGCCATGACGCTCGTGCAGCGCGTGGGCAAGTCGAAGTCGAACGTGTTCTTTGTCGCCGACGACGTGCTCGCGCAGACCATCGAAGTCGTGAAGACGCGCGCGAAGCCGATCGGCATCGAGGTGAAGGTCGGTCCGGCCGCTGAAGCCGCTCAAGCGGGCGCCTTCGGCGTGCTGCTGCAGTATCCGGGCGTGAACGGCGACGTGCGCGACTACCGCGCGCTCGCGCAAGCCGTGCACGCCGCCGGCGGCGCGGTCATTGCCGCCGCCGACCTGCTCGCGCTCACCGTGCTCACGCCCCCGGGCGAATGGGGCGCGGACGTGGCCGTGGGCAACTCGCAGCGCTTTGGCGTGCCGATGGGCTTCGGCGGCCCGCACGCCGCATATCTCGCGGTGAAGGACGAATTCAAGCGCCAGATGCCGGGCCGTCTCGTCGGCGTGACCATCGACGCACAGGGCAACCCGGCCCTGCGCCTCGCGCTGCAAACGCGCGAACAGCACATCCGCCGCGAGAAGGCCACCTCGAACGTCTGCACGGCGCAAGCGCTGCTCGCGATCATGGCGAGCATGTACGCCGTCTACCATGGCCCGCAAGGCTTGAAGCGCATCGCGCAGCGCGTGAACCGCGTCGCCGCGATCCTCGCCGCGGGCGCGAAGCAACTGGGCTACACGCTCGTCAACGAAGCATTCTTCGACACGCTCACGTTCGAAGCGGGTCCGCGCACCCAGGCGCTGCACGACGCGGCGCTCGCGCGCGGCATGAACCTGCGCCACGTGAGCGAGACGCGTGTGGGCGTGAGCGTCGACGAAACCACCTCGCGCGCCGATCTGGCCGACCTGCTCGCCGTGTTCGCGCAAGGCGCGTTTGCCGGCGAAGTGCCTTCGCTCGACAAGCTCGACGCCGAACTCACGCAGAACGCCGCTTTGACGTTCCCGGCCGCGCTGGCGCGCGAAAGCGCGTACCTCACGCACCCGGTGTTCAACCGTCACCATTCGGAAACGGAAATGCTGCGCTACCTGCGCAGCCTGTCGGACAAGGACCTCGCGCTCGACCGCTCGATGATTCCGCTCGGCTCGTGCACGATGAAGCTCAACGCGACCTCGGAAATGCTGCCGGTCACGTGGCCCGAGTTCGGCCGCATCCACCCGTTCGCGCCGGCTGAGCAAACGGTCGGCTATCGCGAGATGGTCGATCAGCTCGAACAAATGCTCGTGGCCGCTACCGGCTACGCCGCCGTCTCGCTGCAGCCGAACGCGGGCTCGCAGGGCGAGTACGCGGGCCTGCTCATCATCCAGGCGTACCACGCCTCGCGTGGCGAAGCGCATCGCAACGTCTGCCTGATTCCCGCTTCGGCGCACGGCACGAACCCCGCTTCGGCGCAGATGGCCGGCATGCAGGTGGTCGTGGTTGCCTGCGACGCGCAAGGCAACATCGATATCGCCGACCTGAAGGCCAAGGCCGGGCAGCACGCGGCGAAGCTCGCGGCGATCATGATCACGTACCCCTCGACGCACGGCGTGTTCGAAGAGAACGTGCGCGAAGTCTGCGAAATCGTGCACGCGGCGGGCGGCCAGGTGTACGTGGACGGCGCGAACATGAACGCAATGGTCGGTCTCGCGGCGCCCGGCCAGTTCGGCGGCGACGTCTCGCACCTGAACCTGCACAAGACCTTCTGCATTCCGCACGGCGGCGGCGGCCCGGGCGTAGGTCCGGTCGCGGTTGGCGCGCACCTCGCGCAGTTCCTGCCGAACCAGCTTTCGTCGGGCTACAAGCGCGACGATCACGGCATCGGCGCGGTCAGCGCGGCGCCCTACGGCTCGGCTTCGATCCTGCCGATCTCGTGGATGTACATCGCCATGATGGGCGCGGCCAACCTGACCGCCGCGACCGAAAACGCGATCCTCAACGCGAACTACGTGGCAAACAAGCTCGCGGCGCACTTCCCGGTGCTCTACAGCGGCCCGGGCGGCCTGGTCGCGCACGAGTGCATTCTGGACCTGCGCCCCATCAAGGACGCGAGCGGCATCAGCGTGGACGACGTGGCCAAACGCCTGATGGACTACGGCTTCCACGCGCCGACCATGAGCTTCCCGGTGCCGGGCACGCTGATGGTCGAGCCGACCGAGTCGGAGTCGAAGGAAGAGCTGGACCGCTTCATCGACGCGATGGTTGCAATCCGTGAGGAAATCCGCGCCGTGGAAGAAGGCCGCGCGGACAAGGAGGACAACCCGCTGCGCCACGCGCCGCACACGGCTGCCGTCGTGGTCGCCGACGACTGGAAGCACGCCTACTCGCGCGAGCAGGCCGCATACCCGGTCGCGTCGCTCGTCGCGCGCAAGTACTGGCCGCCGGTTGGCCGCGCCGACAACGCGTATGGCGACCGCAACCTGTTCTGCTCGTGCGTGCCCGTTAGTGAATATGCCGACGAAACGGCAGGCGAATAAGCCTGGTCCCGGCCGCTGCGTTATCCCCGGATAACGCAGCGGCAGTCATCCCTCTCACATTTGCCGCCGCAAACCGCTAACATCACACACCTGTCAGCCTTGAATCAGGGAGTCGCGCATGGCGCGGAAGGTGGGAACGGATCTACTGCGGGTTCCACTGCGGGACTTGCCGCATACCGCAACGCGCAATTCGGTCCGGCAGACCCGGCACGCGCGCGGCACGTTGCAAAGCCGCCCGCAACGCGTTGCCGCCGCGCTGGCGTTCGCCTGCGCAACGCTTACCGGCACGTTCGCCGGCACAGCCCACGCGGCCATGAACTTCTGCGCGGCACCCGCGCTGCAATCGAGCGAGCGCACCAACGCCGACCCGGGCGTGAAGGCGCTCGTGGCCGAGGTGCTGACGCACGTGAACGACACGCCGCGTCCGCTGGCACGCCTTCACACCGAGGGCACGCTGCCGCACGAGGGCATCTACGATCAGAGCGTCGAGGCCGCGAAGGAACTCGACCTCATGCGCAACGCCGCGCTCGCGTGGCGCGCGACGAGCGACGAACGCTTTCTGAGGCTCGTGGACCGTTTTCTGCTCGCGTGGGTCACCACGTACAAGCCGAGCTTCAATCCGATCGACGAAACGCGCTTCGAAGGGCTGATACTCGCCTACGACATGACTGCGAGCGCGCTGCCTGTGAAAACGCGCAATGCGACCATGCAGTTCCTGAACAGCTTCGCGAACGGCTACATCGCGCAGATCGACGCGCAGCCGCGCCCGCTCAAGGGAACCTTCGCGAACAACTGGCAGAGTCATCGGGTCAAACTGGTCGCGATGATCGCGTTCACGCTCGACAACCGAAAAATGATCGCGACGGCGCAGCGGCTTTTCGTGGAGCATCTCGGCGACAACGTCGCGCCCGACGGCTCGACACTCGACTTCACCGAGCGCGACGCGCTGCACTACGTAACCTACGATCTGCAGCCGCTCGTGACGGCCGCGCTCGCCGCGCGACGCCACAACCGCAACTGGCTGACCGAGCGCGCGGCCAACGGCGCCACGCTCGCGGCTGCGCTCGATTGGCTCACGCCCTATGCGCTCGGCCAGAAAACGCACGAAGAATTCGTCCATTCGAACGTACCGTTCGACGCGAAGCGGCGCGAAGCGGGCCTGCCCGGCTACACCGGACAGTGGGACCCGAAGAACGCCGCGGAACTGTTTCACCTGGCCGCGCGGCTCGACGGCCGCTTTGCGCCAGTCGCGCTGAAACTCGCGCCCACGCCACCCGCGTGGCTCGCCGTCTGTCTGCCGTTGCCGGCGCGCTAACAAGCGCACGGGTTGCGGCGGCGGCACGGAACTAACGATGCCGCCAAAAGCGTCGCATCCCCACAAACGTCAGACAAGCAGGAGCAGTACCCATGGCAGTAAGCGTTTTCGATCTCTTCAAAGTCGGCATCGGGCCTTCGAGCTCGCACACGGTCGGGCCGATGCGCGCGGCGCTGATGTTCGCCGAAGGACTCGAGCGCGACGACCTGCTCGCGCGCACCGCCGCCGTGAAAGTCGAGCTGTACGGCTCGCTCGGCGCAACCGGCAAGGGCCACGGCACCGACCGCGGCGTCATGCTGGGCCTCATGGGCGATGCGCCCGACACCGTCGATCCCGACACCATCAACGCGCGCCTCGAAGCGGTGCGCACCTCGCGCCTGCTCGCGCTGCTAGGCCGTCATACGATCGGCTTCGTGCCGAAGGAGCATGTGGCGTTTTATCGCCAGGCGCTGCCCGAGCACCCGAACGGAATGAAGCTGCGCGCGCTCGACGCGACTGGCGAAACGCTGCGCGAGAGCACGTATCTCTCGGTGGGCGGCGGTTTCGTCGTCACGGCCGGCGCGCCGAACACGAAGGTGCTCGCCGCCGCGCAGCAATTGCCGCATCCGTTCACCACGGGCGCGCAGCTGCTCGCGCTGTGCGCCTCGACGGGCAAGAGCGTCGCGCAGTTGATGCTCGAAAACGAGCGTGTCTGGCATAGCGACGAGCAAATCCGCTCAGGTCTCCTGCGCATTTGGGACGTGATGCAGTCGTGCGTCTCGCGCGGTTGCGGCGTCAACAATCCCGACGCCGACGGCACGCTGCCCGGCCCCTTCGCCGTGAAGCGCCGCGCGCCGCAGCTGTATCGCGCGCTCACCAGCAACCCCGAACGCGCGCTGCAAGACCCGCTCTCGATGATCGACTGGATCAACCTGTACGCGATCGCCGTGAACGAGGAAAACGCCGCGGGCGCTCGCGTGGTGACCGCGCCGACCAACGGCGCAGCGGGCATCATCCCCGCCGTGCTGCACTACTACGTGCGCTTTACGCCTGGCGCGAACGAGCAAGGCGTGATCGACTTCCTGCTCACCGCAGCCGCCATCGGCATTCTCTACAAGCTCAACGCGTCGATCTCCGGCGCGGAAGTGGGCTGCCAGGGCGAAGTGGGCGTGGCCTGCTCGATGGCCGCGGGCGCGCTCGCAGCCGTCCTGGGCGGCACGCCGCTGCAAGTGGAAAACGCCGCCGAAATCGGCATGGAACACAACCTCGGCCTCACCTGCGATCCCGTTGGCGGCATGGTGCAGATTCCCTGCATCGAACGCAACGCCATGGCTTCCGTGAAGGCCGTAAACGCCGCGCGCATGGCGCTGCGCGGCGACGGCGCGCACTATGTCTCGCTCGACTCCGTCATCAAGACGATGCGCGAGACCGGCGCCGACATGAAAACGAAGTACAAGGAGACCTCGCGCGGCGGCCTCGCGGTGAACATCGTCGAGTGCTGATGCGTTAAAGCGCTGTCGCCTTGCCTGAGCTATCCAGACGTAATCACGTAACGATTGAAGGAGACTTGACCGCCATGCAGCAGCCGAACGCATCCGCCACCACCGAAGCCACCACCACCGGGGCTCGCCTCGTCGTCGATGCCCTCGTCGCCAATGGCGTCGAGCGCGTGTTCTGCGTACCGGGCGAGAGCTATCTCGCGGTGCTCGATTCGTTATCCGACGAAACCGCGAAGATCGAAACCGTGGTGTGCCGTCACGAGGCGGCGGCGGCGAACATGGCGGAAGCGATCGGCAAGCTCACGGGCAAGCCGGGCGTTGCGCTCGTCACGCGCGGGCCGGGCGCCACGCACGCCTCGATCGGCGTACACACGGCGTTCCAGGACTCCACGCCGATGATCCTGCTGATCGGCCAGGTCGCGCGCGAGCAGATGGACCGCGAGGCGTTCCAGGAGATCGACTATCGACGCATGTTCGGCCAGATGGCCAAGTGGGTCACGCAGATCGACGACGCGCGCCGCGTGCCTGAATATCTGAGCCACGCGTTCCATATCGCGATGTCGGGCCGGCCGGGCCCGGTCGTGCTCGCGCTGCCCGAAGACATGCTGAGCGGCGCGATTCCTGCATCCGAAGCGCAACCCATCGCGCCGCCCGCGCAACGCGTGCAGGCCTCGCCTTCGGCCGCGCAGATGGAGCGCGTGCGCGAACTGCTCGCGGGTGCGAAGAAGCCCTTCGTGATCGCGGGCGGACATGGCTGGAACACCCAGGCGTGTGCTGATTTCCAGCGCTTCGTCGAAAACTGGCAATTGCCGGTCGGCCTCGCGTTCCGCTTTCAGGACACGCTCAACAACGAGCATCCGAACTACGCGGGCGACGTGGGTCTCGGCGTGAATCCGGCGCTGGCCAAACGCATTCGCGAAGCGGACGTGCTGCTCGCGCTCGGTCCGCGTCTGGGCGAATCGACGACGGGCGGCTATACGCTCTTCGACATTCCCAAGACGAAGCAAACGCTCATTCACGTGCACCAGGGCGCGGAAGAACTCGGCCGTGTGTATGCAGCGGATCTGCCGATCGTCTCCGGCCTCGCGGAAATTGCGGCGCTGCTCGCCGAACTGCCCGCACCGGCTCAACCCGCGTGGGCCGGCAGCGCCGCCGAAGCGCACGAGGCATGGCACGCATGGCGCAAGCCGCTGCCGATGCCAGGCGACGTGCAACTCGGCGAAATCATGCAGCAACTGCGCGCACGCCTGCCCGACGACGCGATCGTCACGAACGGCGCGGGCAACTACGCGACATGGCTGCATCGCCACTTCGCGTATCGCCACTTCCGCTCGCAACTCGCGCCCACGAGCGGCGCGATGGGCTACGGCGTGCCGGCCGCGATCGCCGCGAAGTCGCTCTATCCTTCGCGCACCGTGGTCGCGCTCGCGGGCGATGGCTGCTTCATGATGGCCTCATCGGAACTCGCCACGGCGATGCAGTACGGGCTCAATGTCGTGTTCATCGTCGTGAACAACTCGCACTACGGCACGATCCGCATGCACCAGGAGCGCCACTATCCGAATCGTGTGCACGGCACGCAGCTCACGAACCCTGATTTCGCGGCGTTTGCGCAGTCGTTCGGCGCGCATGGCGAAGTCGTCACGGCCACGGCGCAATTCGCAGGCGCACTGGAGCGCGCGCTCACGGCCGGCAAGCCTGCGCTGATCGAAATCCGCGTGACGAAGGAAGCGAGCACGCCTGCGGCGACGCTCGAACAGATTCGCGAAGCGGGCAAGAAAATGCGCGGAGAGTGACTGAAAAGGAATCCTGAATAAGCTCACCTTTCGAGCCGGACGGGTAGTCCTGAGCACACAAACAAAAGCCCCGCAGATCTTTCGATCGTGCGGGGCTTTTGACTTCAGCCGAACGTCAGGCGCTTACTTGCCGCCCACGCTTTGCAGCGTCGTCCACTTGCCGTCGACAACCTTGTACAGCGTGATGCCACCGTTCTTCAGGTCGCCGCGCTGGTCGTACGCGAGGTCCGACGTCGTGACAGCCGGCATGCTCGTCTTCGCGAGGAACGGCAGGTACTTCGCCGGGTCCGTCGAGTTGGCCTTCTTCATTGCCGCGAACATGGCCATTGCGCCGTCATAGGCGTACGGCGAGTACGTCTGGACGTCTTCGCCGAAGCGCTTCTTGTACTTCGCGACGTAGTCCTTGCCACCCGGCATCTGGTCGAGCGGCAGGCCGGCGAGCGATGCCACCGTGCCGTTCGCCGCGTCACCCGCGATCTGCAGGAAGGTCGGCGTGTGCACCATTTCGCCGCCCATCAGCGGAGCCTTGATGCCGAGCGACTTCATCTGCTTGACCATCGGTGCCGCTTGCGAATCCGCGCCGCCGAAGTAGACCAGGTCGGGGTTCATCGCCTTCGCCTTCGTCAGCACCGACTTGAAGTCGACGGCCTTGTCGTTGGTGTACTCGCGGTCGATGATCGTGCCGCCCGCAGCCTTCGCTGCCTTCGAGAACTCGTCGGCGAGACCCTGGCCGTAAGCCGTGCGGTCGTCGATCACGACGATCTTCTTCATGCCCAGGCTCTTCACTGCGAACGCGCCCGCGACCGAACCTTGCTGCGTGTCCGAGGTCATCATGCGGAACGTCGTGTTGAAGCCTTGCTGCGTGTACTCAGGCGCCGTCGCCATGGCGATCTGCGGGATGCCCGCGTTCGCGTAGATGCGCGAAGCCGGGATCGTCGTGCCCGAGTTGAAGTGACCGAGCATGCCCTTGATGCCGTCGTCGACGAGCTTCTGTGCGACCGTCGTGCCCGTGCGCGGGTCAGCCTGATCGTCGGCCGAGTCGAGCACGAAGTGAACCGGCTTGCCGCCGATCATGGGCTTCGTCGCGTTGATGTCTTCGACTGCGAGCGTGATGCCGTTCTGGAAGTCCTTGCCATAGTGCGCCTGCGCACCCGTCATCGGACCGGCGAAACCGATCTTCACGTCTTCGGCTTGTTGTGCGTGCGCAGTCCCCGCCAGCGACAGGGCGGCGACAAGCGTCGCGCCTGCCAGCTGCTTCATCGTGTGTTGCATTGCTTCTCCTTGGTACCAGGTATCGAACGAGCGGCTTCGGATTCGTGAGCCTTGCCGCTTCCTTGTCTTGAGACGACCGACAGTATGGCTTGTGGTTAACCGATCGTCATCAGATTTGCATTACCGCCTGCTGCTGCCGTATTCACGCTGACCGAACGTTCCGCGAGCAGTCGTTCGAGAGCGTAATCTTCATCGCCGTTGGCGAGTGCGTGCGCGGCCACCCCCTGCACCGAGACGATCGGGCCAGGACGCTTCGCCACTTCCTTCACGAGTGCGAGCAGCTCGTCGCTGTCGCCTTCGAAGAGGACCGCATCGAAGTCGGCGTCGGCCGTCTTCTTGATCGCCACGTGCGCCTTGAGCGCCGCCGGGAGCGCGTTCACCAGCGCTTCGCCCGCCGCGCCCTGGAACAACGCGCGGTTGCCCGTTGCCAATGCAACGGCGAGTTGTGCGCGTGCGCCCGTTGCCGTGGAGGGCACGCACAGCACGGTGCCGCGCGCCGAAAGCGTGTACGTGTTGCGCTCGCCCGTCGGGCCCGGCAGAACCGCCGTGGCGCCTGCGAGCACGTATTCGAGGTAGCCGTCGCAGCGTGCCGCGAGCGCGGGCTCGCGCTCGGCGATGAGCCAGTCGCGCAGCGTCGTGAGCGCAGTCTGCGCCGATTGCGGCGCGCCGTTGTTGCCTTCTGCAGCTTGCGGCGCATCCACGACGAGCACATCGGCGAGCGACTTCGGCAGACCGGCCGGACGCTTCGCGAGCAAACGCGAGAGATACAGCGCGCCACCCGCCTTCGGACCCGTGCCCGACAGGCCCTCACCGCCGAACGGCTGCACGCCCACCACCGCGCCGATCACGTTGCGGTTCACGTAGATGTTGCCCACGTGCGCGCGGCCGATCACATGCGCGATCGTTTCGTCGATACGCGTGTGAATGCCGAGCGTGAGGCCGTAGCCGGTTGCGCGGATCTGCTCGAGCAGCTTGTCGAGCTGGCTGCGGCGATAGCGCACCACGTGCAGCACCGGGCCGAACACTTCGCGCTTGAGTTCGTCGAGGCTGTCGAGCTCGATGAGCGTGGGCGGCACGAACGTGCCTTGTGCGCAGGTTTCGGGCGTCGGCATCTGCTGGACCTTGCGGCCCTTCTCACGCATGCCGGTAACGTGCGTGTCGATGCCGCGCTTCGCGTCGACGTCGATCACGGGGCCAACGTCGGTCGAGAGGCGGTCGGGGTTGCCCACCGCGAGTTCCTTCATGGCGCCCGTGAGCATTTCGAGCGTGCGGTCCGCCACGTCATCCTGCAGGCACAGCACGCGCAGCGCGGAACAGCGCTGGCCAGCCGAGTCGAACGCGCTTTGCAGCACGTCGGCCACGACCTGCTCCGCGAGCGCCGACGAATCGACGATCATCGCGTTCTGGCCGCCGGTTTCGGCAATCAGCGGAATCGGGCGGCCTTCGGAGTCGAGGCGCTCGGAAAGCGTCTTGTTGATGAGGCGCGCAACTTCGGTCGAGCCCGTGAACATCACGGCACGCGTGCGGTGATCGGCGACGAGCGCCGCGCCCACGGTTTCGCCGTTGCCCGGCAGCAGTTGCACCGCGCCGGCCGGCACGCCGGCTTCGCGCAGGATGCGCACGGCTTGCGCGGCGATCAGCGGAGTTTGTTCAGCGGGCTTCGCGAGCACCGTGTTGCCGGCTGCGAGCGCGGCGGCCACCTGACCCATGAAGATCGCGAGCGGGAAGTTCCACGGGCTGATACACACCACGGGGCCGAGCGGACGATGCGTGTCGTTCGAGAACTCGTCGCGGATCTGCGTGGAGTAGTAGCGCAGGAAGTCGATTGCTTCGCGAATTTCGGCCACGGCGTTCGGCAGCGACTTGCCCGCTTCGCGCACGATCAGGCCCATTAGCGTGTGCATCTGCGCTTCGAGCAGATCGGCGGCGCGCGCGAGGCAATCGGCGCGCGCTTCGACGGGCGTCGCCTGCCAGATCGGCGCGGCGGCCACGGCATGCGAAAGCGCGGCGCTCACGTGCTCGCTCGTGGCTTCCACGACGGTCCCGACGAGATCGCGATGATCGGCGGGATTGCGCACGTCGCGCGCGGCGCCGTCCGCGATGTCGTTGTCGGCGAGCATCGGCGCGGCGCGCCACGGGTGATGAGCGCTCGCCAGCAGCGCCGACGAAAGCGACGCAAGACGATGCTCGTTCGAGAGATCGAGGCCCATCGAATTGGAGCGCTCGTTGCCGTACAACTCGCGCGGCAGCGCAATCTTCGCGTGCGGCGCGCCGAGCGGCACGACCTTCGCGGCTTCGTCGATCGGGTTCGCGACCAGTTCGCTCACCGGCACGGTCTCGTCGGCAATGCGGTTCACGAACGACGTATTCGCGCCGTTTTCGAGCAGGCGGCGCACGAGATACGCGAGCAGCGTTTCATGCGTGCCGACCGGCGCGTAGACGCGGCACGGACGGTTGAGCTTGCCTTGCGCGAGCGGGCCCGTGACTTCTTCGTACAGCGGCTCGCCCATGCCGTGCAGGCACTGGAATTCGTACTGGCCGGGATAGTAGTTCTGGCCCGCGAGGTGATAGATCGCCGAGAGCGTGTACGCGTTGTGCGTGGCGAACTGCGGATACACGGCATCAGGCGCGCCGAGCAGCTTCTTCGCGCAGGCGAGGTACGACACATCGGTGTAGATCTTGCGCGTGTACACCGGGTAGCCTTCGAGGCCATCCACCTGCGCGCGCTTGATTTCCGTATCCCAGTAGGCGCCCTTCACGAGGCGCACCATGATGCGGTGACGGCTGCGGCGCGCGAGATCGACGATGTAGTCGATCACGAACGGGCAGCGCTTCTGGTAAGCCTGCACCACGAAACCAATGCCGTTCCAGCCCGCCAGTTCCGGATCGAAGCACAGCGCTTCGAGCAGGTCGAGCGAGAGTTCGAGGCGGTCGGCTTCTTCGGCGTCGATATTGAGGCCAATGTCATAGCGGCGGGCGAGCACGGCGAGCGCGCGCACGCGCGGCAGCAGCTCGCCCATCGTGCGTTCCTGCTGCGCGCGCGAGTAGCGCGGGTGCAGCGCGGAGAGCTTGATCGAGATGCCCGGGCCTTCGTAGATCCCGCGCCCGCCCGCAGCCTTGCCGATGGCGTGGATCGCCTGCTCGTACGATGCGTAGTAGCGCTGAGCATCGGCTTCCGTCGTTGCGGCTTCGCCGAGCATGTCGTACGAGTAGCGGAAACCGCGCGCTTCGAACTTGCGGCTGTTGGCCAGCGCTTCCGAGATGTTCTCGCCCGTCACGAACTGCTCGCCCATCAGGCGCATGGCCATGTCCACGCCCTTGCGGATCAGCGGCTCGCCGCCCTTGCCAATCATGCGCGTGAGCGCCGACGACAGGCCGGTTTCGCTGTTCGTCGTCACGAGCTTGCCCGTGATCATGAGGCCCCACGTGGCGGCGTTCACGAACAGCGACGGCGCGTGGCCCACGTGCGACTTCCAGTCGCCCTTGCTGATCTTGTCGCGAATGAGCGCGTCGCGCGTGGCGCGGTCGGGAATGCGCAGCAGCGCTTCGGCAAGGCACATCAGCGCCACGCCTTCCTGGCTGGACAGCGAAAACTCGTGGATCAGGCCTTCCACACCGCCGCCGGTGCCCTTCGCGCGCAGCGTTTCCACGAGCTTGGTGGCGAGCTTCGTGACGTCGCCGGTGAGGTTGACCGGCAGGCGCGCCTCGCCGATCAGGAACGGCACGCACTCCGGCTCCGGGCGGCGGTACGCGGCCGTGATGGCCGCGCGCAGCACCGACTGCGGTTGCACGTTCTGCGCGAATTCGAGGAACGGGTGCGAGGCTGCGTCGTCGTCCTCGGCGGTAGCACCTTCCGCGAGATCGGTCGCACCGACATGCCCGTTGAGTTCGGGAGGCAGCTGGCCGTGCTCGATTTTCTCGAGGTAGGCAAAGATGGCTTGCTTGATGAGCCAATGCGGCGTGCGCTCGAGCCGCGTGGCGGCGTCCTTGAGGCGGGAGCGGAGGAGATCGTCGACTTTGACGCCAAGTGTGGTGCTAGCCATGTTTCCTTCGTATGCCGGCACATCCGCACCGGCGGTGACTAAAAAGTTGGCGAATCGTAACCCTACAAATAAAAAGGTGCAACCACTCTCTCAATATGGTTGCACCACTGTGGAAACCTTGTACAGCCGGGCTTTGCGGCCGATGGCCGCCCACCGGGCCGCGCGGGTTGCGCTCGGTATTTTCCCTGGTCCAGCAACACGCAGGACAACCCTAATCGATTCCGCGGCCGTGCCGTTATACAAACAAAGCGGGGGTTGTTCACAAGAAAGAGCGAAGGGACCGGAAAATGGAAAAGCTGCTGGTAATCGCAGGGATCTGGACGATGTGCGCCATGTGCGCCGTGCTTTTCATGCGCGGCGCGACGGCGCCGGATGAACGCCGCATGAGCTTGAAGCGCGCGGCGCATAGGGACGCGGCCGATACGGTCGGCCAGTAAGGAAGGAAACGGGAAGTCGATGCCGGGTGGCCCCGCTGTTGCCTTAGGGTGCACGTCAGCGGGGCCACGTCCGCGGCTAGATGTCGAGCGGATCGACTTCGAGATTCCAGCGCAGCACGCCGCGCAACGCGCGCAGCGCGGGCTGCCACGCGCGCAGCGTCGCCTGCAGCGCGGCGCGCGACTGGCTTTCCACGAGCAGTTGCGCGCGATGCACGTTCATCACCTTCACGATGGTGAGCGGCACCGCGTCGTAGGCCATGACGCGCTCGGCGCCCGGAATCGCGGCGAGCGCTTCTGCGGCCTGGGCAAGAAACGCCAGCGCGGCTTCCAGCGTGCGCCCTTCGGCGCGCAATAACGCCTGATAGACGAACGGCGGCAGGTGCGCATCGCGCCGCTCCGCGATCTGCGTATTCGCAAAACCCACATAGTCCTGGCGCGCCAGCGCGTGATAGAGCGCATGGCGCGGATAGCGCGTCTGCACGAGCACCTCGCCGGGCAGTCCGGCGCGACCCGCACGCCCGCTCACCTGCATCAGTTGCGCGAACAGGCGCTCGCTCGCCCGGAAATCGTGCGAGAAGAGCGCATTGTCGGCGTTCAGCACGCCAACTAGCGACACGCGCTGGAAGTCGTGCCCCTTCGCGATCATCTGCGTGCCCACCAGGATGTCGACTTCGCCCGCGTGCACGTCGGAGAAAAGCGCCTGCGCGCTGCCCTTGCGGCGCGTGCTGTCGGCGTCGATGCGCAGCACCCGCGCTCCCGGCACCGCACTCGCGAGCGCCTCCTCGATTCGCTGCGTGCCGCGCCCCATGGGCGCGATGTCGACGTTGCCGCACTCGGGGCACGAATGCGGAATGCGCGATTCCCAGCCGCAGTGATGGCAGCGCAGTGCGCGCTCGGGCTTGTGCAGCACGACGTAGGCGCTGCAGCGCGGGCAACCCGCCACCCAGCCGCAGGCATCGCACGCGAGCGTGGGCGCGTAGCCGCGACGGTTCAGGAACACGAGGCTCTGCTCGCCGCGCTCGAGACGCGCCTTCATCGCCGCGACCAAAGGCCCGGACAGCCCCTCGAACGAGGCTCGGCCGCGCCGGCGCTCCTCTTCGAGGTCGATCAGCTTGACAGTGGGCAGCACCGCGTCGGCAATGGCGCGGCGCGTGAGCGTGAGGCGCGTGTAGCGCCCCTGCTCTGCCTGCCACCAGCTTTCGAGCGACGGCGTGGCGGAGCCCAGCACGACCGGCACGCCGAGCTGCTTGGCGCGCCATACGGCGAGATCGCGCGCCGAGTAGCGCAGCCCTTCCTGCTGTTTGTAGGCGGGGTCGTGCTCCTCGTCGACCACGAGCATCTTGAGACGCGGCAGCGAGGCGAGCACCGCGAGCCGGGTGCCGAGCACGATGCGCGCGCGGCCCGTGTGCGCCGCAAGCCAGTTGCGGGCGCGCTCGCCTTCGGCCAGCCCGCTGTGAAGCGTCACGATGGCGTCGCTCGCGAGCATGGCCGCGAAGCGCGTGCGAAAGGCCGCCTCGAACTGCGGCGTGAGATTGATTTCGGGAACGAGCACCAGCGCCTGAGCGCCCGGATCGCGCTCGAGCAGCGCCGCGAGCGCGCGCAGATAGACTTCGGTCTTGCCGCTGCCCGTCACGCCATGCAACAGGAACGGTGCGAAGCCGCTCGCCGCGCCGATCGCCTCCACGGCGTCGGCTTGCTCGTCGCTCAGGCGCGGGATCTCAACAACGGCGGTGGCGTCCGCGGCGCTGCTGGCCATGCTTGCGGCCGAGCCGAACTCGATGCATTCATGCTCGACCCAGCCAGCGTCGCACCAGGCTTCGAGTGTCGCGATCGCCTTGGGATGCAACGCGCGCGCCGCGGCTGCGTCGAGTTCGCCGGCATCGGTTAGCGCCTGCGCGAGACGGCGCAGCGCCTGCGCGCGCGCCGGCAACGCGTCGGGCAGCGCGGCGCGCCCTTGCGGCAACAGCCGGTAGCGCTCCTCCGGGGCGAGGAGACGCGCCCAGCGCGACGGATCGCGCAACGCCTGAGGCAGCGCAGGCAACGCGACCTCGCCCAGGCCCCGCTGATAGTAGTCGGCGGCAAAGCCTGCCAGCGCGAGCCATTGCGCCGAAAGTGGCGGGCAGGCGGCGCACACCGCGCTCGCGTCACGGAGCTTGTTCGCGGGCACGTCGCTGTGAGCGTTCACTTCGCAGATGAGGCCGACCACATCGCGGCGTCCGAACGGCACACGCACCAGCATGCCGGGTTCGGGCGCGGTATCGAGGCTATAGCGATAGTCGTAGAGCGCGTCCAGAGGATGGTCCAGCGCCACGCGCACGAACGGCCCTGTCATGCTGCGCCCCCAGGGAAGTTCCGTACGCTAGCGCACAGACACGCAAACCTAAAGTAATACTTGAGATTTCGCGCTAAGTTTTGGATTCCGCAGAACAATCGCGCCCCCGAATCTGCGCCTGTGGATAACTTTGTTGAGAACTCGCCGGGCGTCGTCGCAGGGCGCCCGCGCAGGCTCGTTATGTGGGATACCGCACAGAGCGCCGTGGAGCGGCGAAAGCCTTGTCTGTCAAGGGTCTGATTGATTCTGCTCAGACTTAAGCGGGCGCCTGCGACAACCTTTCCCTCTTGCGCGCCGCAACGAGGCAAGTGTGCATAAGTCAAGTCTTGACAGGACCGCAATGGCGTCTGGGTGGCCTCTTGAGCCCGGTCATACCCTGATGCCCGGAGCCCAGCTTGATGCGGCGCACCAAAATGTCACGCACCGGCTGCGCGAATCGCGCGGCTGTGACGATGCACTTCGTCCACGAGTTCAGCCACGCTTTCGGGCGGCGTGAACTGCGAAATGCCGTGGCCGAGGTTGAACACGTGGCCCGGGTGCGCGCCAAAGCTGTCCAGTACCGCGCGCGCCTGCTCGCGAATCGCGGCAGGCGACGCGAACAGCACCGTGGGGTCGAGGTTGCCCTGCAGCGCCACGCGATCGCCCACGCGTTCGCGCGCACGGCCAAGGTTGACGGTCCAGTCGAGGCCCACTGCGTCCACGCCCGTGTTGGCGATTTCATCGAGCCAGAGTCCGCCGCCCTTCGTGAACGTGATTACCGGCACGCGCTCGCCGTCGTGCTCGCGCTTGAGCTGCGCCACGACCTGAGCGATGTACGCGAGCGAAAAACGCTGATAGACGCCGTCCGCAAGCGCACCGCCCCAGGTGTCGAAAATCATCACGGCCTGCGCGCCTGCTTCGATCTGCGCGTTCAGGTAAGCCGCCACGGCCTGCGCGTTGACTTCGAGAATGCGCTGCATGAGGTCCGGCCGCGCGTACAGCATCGACTTCACCGTGCGGAAGTCGTCCGAGCCGCCGCCCTCGACCATGTAGCACGCGAGCGTCCACGGGCTGCCTGAGAAGCCGATGAGCGGCACGCGCTGGCGCCCTTGCGCATTGGTGAGCGCGCGGCGAATTTCGCGCACGGCGTCGGTCACATAGCCGAGCGTCGCGCCGATGTCCGGCACGGCGAGGCGCGCCACGTCTTCTTCCGTGCGCACGGGGTGCGCAAACTTCGGCCCTTCGCCCGCCTGGAACGAGAGGCCGAGGCCCATTGCATCCGGGATCGTCAGGATGTCGGAGAACAGGATCGCGGCATCGAGCGGATAGCGCTCGAGCGGCTGCAGCGTGACCTCGGTCGCGTAATCAGGATTCTTCGCGAGGCCGAGGAAGCTGCCCGCGCGGCTGCGCGTGGCGTTGTACTCCGGCAGATAGCGGCCTGCCTGGCGCATCAGCCAGATTGGCGTGTACTCGGTCGGCTGGCGCAGCAGCGCGCGCAGGAAGGTGTCGTTCAGGAGAGTGTGGGCCACGTGCTGGATGCGCGAAGTCGCGCCAAGGTTCGAAAGCGAGCGCCCATTTTACCGGAGCGGCCGCCGTGCCATACCGCTGATGGGCGGCATCAGAAAGCGCAATAACACCGAAGTATAGGTCCTTGCATACCCAGGTAAGTCCGCGCTTATCTGTCAGGGCAAGCGAGGACTATGATCAGACGGCTTTCTAAAAAATTACATCGATCAAAACCATAGAAGGAGACACGATGAAAAAAGTCGCCCTCGGCCTGACGATCGTTAGCGCCGTTTTGTTGAGCGCATGCGCCACGAGCCAATCGGCCGGCACGCCAACCAACGCTACGCAGGCCGCCGCTCCTGCCGCTAATGCTTCACGCCTCGATGAAATCCTCGCGCGCGGCACGCTGCGCGCCTGCACGACTGGCGACTACAAGCCCTATTCGTTCTACAGGCAGGACGGTACATTCGAAGGCATCGATATCGACATGACGGAGTCGCTCGCGAAGTCGCTCGGCGTGAAGGCCGAGTTCGTGAAGACGTCGTGGTCGAACCTCATGACCGACTTCCTCGCGAAGTGCGACATTGCGGTGGGGGGCGTCTCCACGACGCTCGATCGCCAGAAACGCGCGTTCTTCACCGAGGCGTATCAAGTCGACGGCAAGACACCGATCGTGCGCTGCGACGACGTCAAGAAGTACCAGACCATTGCGCAGATCAACCAGCCTTCAGTGCGCGTGATCATGAATCCGGGCGGCACGAACGAGCGCTTTGCGAAGCAGTTCTTGCCGCATGCGAACCTCATCATGTATCCGGACAACGTGACGATCTTCAAGCAGATCCTCGCAGGCAAGGCCGACGTGATGGTGACCGACGCTTCCGAGACGATGCTGCAGCAAAAGCTCAACCCGGGCCTGTGCTCCGTGCATCCCGACAAGCCATTCCAGTACGGCGAGAAAGCGTGGATGGTGCCGCGCGGCGACGTGGTGTTCCAGCAGTATGTCGATCAGTGGCTGCATCTTGCGCGCGCAAGCGGCGAATATCAGGCAATCTCCGACAAGTGGCTGAAGTGAGGTGTTGACTCGCGCCACGTTGTTATGGCCCTTCGAATTGCTACGATGAGTTGCAAGACGATGCCGTAACACGAGGCGCGCAAAGTTTGCATTTCGCGCATGCGAGCGATGTCGACGCATTGCGCATGTGCGCAACCGGTAATTCCGTACGAAGCGCGTCACGCGCAAAAGGCCCATGCTGTGGGCCTTTCTTCATGCGATACGAATCCTCTCGCGCGAACGGCGATTCGGGCTGTCAAACCGCCTCGGAAAATAGCGGTAAAAATGACTTCCGTAAAACGCTCAGGATGGCAAAAAGAGGCTCTAAGCCTTATCTGGCGGGCGTTACAACCTGAAACACTTTGTTACCGCGAAGCCATCTTAATTCGCCCACAATGGCTTTCAACGGTTTCAACACGGATGTGGCTCGGTGCCAGTGTGAGCGGACACAAAACACCTGCCGGTCGGCACTACGCCGAAGCCCTCTCGAGGGGCATCCTTGTTGGAGCCGTGACCGGCGTCGAAGACGTTTCATGACCCGGCTCCTCCTTTGGTCTCCTCGCGCTAACCCCGTAGCGTGTGGTTTTTAGCGGGCTCCAGGCCCGCTTTTTTTTCGCCTGTATGTTTCGTTATTCAACAGGCATCGCTACGCACCCACTCCCTCCACCGCCAGATAATCGTTCGGTTTCCCGATTATTTTTGCGCGCCCATGCATCGCGCCGCGACGGGGCGATCTGTCCGCCGCGGCATTGCATTAAACCAGGCGTCAAGCCGTCTTCTGCTCACTGATCTTGAGTTCGTCGATCATGCGCGCGCGCATCACGAACTTCTGCACCTTGCCTGTCACGGTCATCGGCAGTTCGTCGACGAAGCGGATGTACTTCGGGATCTTGTAGTGCGCAATCTGCCCCTGGCAGAACGCCTGAATGTCTTCAGCTGTTGCCACCTCGCCCGGCCGCAGCACGATCCACGCGCACACTTCCTCGCCGTACTTCGCATCGGGCACGCCGAATACCTGCGCCGATTGCACCTTCGGATGGCGGAACAGAAACTCCTCGATCTCGCGCGGATAGATGTTCTCTCCTCCTCGAATGAGCATGTCCTTCAAGCGGCCGACGATGTTGCAGTAGCCTTCGGCGTCGATCGTGGCGAGATCGCCCGTATGCATCCAGCCGTCGACGATCGACTCTGCCGTCTTCTCCTCATCGCCCCAGTAGCCCTGCATCACCGAATAACCCTTCGTACACAGCTCGCCCGTTTCGCCCACAGGCACGGTGTTGCCGAGCGCATCGACGATCTTGACTTCGAGATGCGGCTGAATGCGGCCCACGGTGGTCGTGCGCTTGTCGAGCGGGTCGGTTGTCGAGCTTTGGAACGACACCGGGCTCGTTTCCGTCATGCCGTAGGCAATCGTGATTTCGGCGAGATGCATCTTCGACACTACGCGCTTCATCGTCTCGATCGGACAAGGCGAGCCGGCCATGATGCCCGTGCGCAGCTTCGAAAGATCGAAGCTCGCGAACTCCGGATGATCGAGTTCCGCGATGAACATGGTGGGTACGCCATGCAGTGCCGTGCACCCCTCTTCCGAGACGGCTGCGAGCGTCGCGCGCGGATCGAAAGCCTCGCCTGGGAACACCATGTTTGCGCCCACCGAAACGCACGCGAGCACCGCGAGCACCATACCGAAGCAGTGATAAAGCGGCACCGGAATGCAGAGCGAGTCTTCCTCCGTGAGGCGCATTGCCTGGGCGATGAAACGCCCGTTGTTGAGCACGTTGCGGTGCGTGAGCGTCGCGCCCTTCGGATTGCCGGTCGTGCCGCTCGTGAACTGGATGTTGATCGCGTCGTCGGGCGACAGCGCCGCATCAATCGCGCCGAGCCACGCCGTGCCGTCGCGGGCAATGCGCTCGCGGCCCATCTCCACGAGTTCGCTGAAGCAGAGCATGCCGGGCGTGGCCGTGTCGCACATGCGCACGACCGCACGCAACTCGGGCAGGCGCGCGGCCTGCAACTGGCCGGGGGCAGCGGTCGCAAGCTCCGGCGCAAGCGTCTGCAGCATCTCCAGATACTTCGAGGTCTTGAAGCTCTCCGCGGAAACAATGGCCTTGCAACTCACCTTGTTCAGCGCGTATTCGAGTTCGGCGAGGCGATACGCGGGATTGATGTTGACGAGCACCGCGCCGATGCGCGCGGTCGCAAACTGGGTGAGCAACCACTCGACGCGATTGGGCGACCAGATGCCAACGCGATCCCCCTTGACGATGCCGAGCTCGGCGAAACCTGCGGCGAGCACGTCCACTTCGGCGGCAAACTCACGCCAGTTCCAGCGGATGCCCTGCTCGCGAAATACCACGGCGGGCCGCTCGGGAAACCGCTTCGCCGTCTCCTGCAGGAAGGTGCCTAGGGTCGCGTCGCTGAGCGGCACGTCGATCGTGCCTCGTACGTATGAAAGCCCGTCTTTCGGCGCGATGAGCGGCTCATGTACACCGGGCGCTGCGGGCGCGCCTGCTGCGTCGATTGCCATGATGGCTGTCTCCTGGGGAGCGTCACTCCCGCGTTTGAAATGAATTTGAAATCCATTGTGCCACCGGCTTTCCCGGGGGCGGCATCAAGTCTTACCCGCGGAGCACGCATCTGGGCCGGCCGCGAACGCATGATTTGGCATTACCTTTCCGTAAACGTCAAGTATGTCAGAGCGTTTTTGTCGACCACCGTGGCTCAGGGCATTTATGCCGCGTTTTTCATCGCAATGCCATCGGGCCGTGCCCGTTCAGCTGCGCGCAAATGCAAAAAGGGCTCCCCGATTGGGGAGCCCTTTTTGCTTCGGACTACGCGCCGCAAAGGCGCGTGTACGAGAACCAATTAATGCTGGTTCATCTTGCGCAGGCGCTGGATCGCCGCGAGTTGCGCGACCGCGTAGGCCAGTTCGGCCTGGGCAGTGGCGTACTCGAGGTTCGAGCCGGCGTTCTGCAGCGTCTCTTCAGCGCGCTTGCGCGCTTCCGTGGCCTTCGCCTCGTCGAGGTCCTTGCCGCGGATCGCCGTGTCAGCGAGCACCGTGACGGCGCCCGGCTGCACTTCGAGAATGCCGCCTGCGACGAACACGAACTCTTCACCGCCGTCTTCCGCCACGATGCGCACGGCACCCGGACGAATACGCGTGATGAGCGGCGTGTGGCCCGGCAGAATGCCCAGCTCGCCCGCCTCGCCCGGAAGCGCGACGAACTTCGCCTGGCCGTCGAAGATGTTCTCTTCGGCGCTGACGACGTCTACCTTGATGGTTGCTGCCATATGTGTCGACTCCTGTGAATTGGTTGCGGCGGCGGATAAGTCACACGTGACTTATCCGCCCGTTGGCAACTCAACCCTTACTGGATCTTCTTGGCCTTTTCGAAGGCTTCGTCGATCGTGCCGACCATGTAGAACGCCTGCTCCGGCAGGTGATCGCACTCGCCGCCAACGATCATCTTGAAGCCGCGGATCGTTTCCTTCAGCGGCACGTACTTGCCCGGCGAGCCCGTGAAGACTTCCGCGACGTGGAACGGCTGCGAGAGGAAACGCTGGATCTTGCGTGCGCGGGCGACCGACAGCTTGTCTTCCGGCGACAGTTCGTCCATGCCCAGAATTGCGATGATGTCGCGCAGTTCCTTGTAGCGCTGCAGCGTTTGCTGCACGCCACGCGTGATCGAGTAGTGCTCTTCGCCAATCACGTTCGGGTCGATCTGACGCGAGGTCGAGTCGAGCGGATCGACTGCCGGGTAGATACCCAGCGAAGCGATGTCACGCGACAGCACGACGGTTGCGTCAAGGTGGCCGAAGGTCGTAGCCGGCGACGGGTCGGTCAAGTCGTCCGCAGGGACGTACACGGCCTGAACCGACGTAATCGAGCCCTTCTTCGTGGACGTGATGCGCTCTTGCAGCTTGCCCATTTCTTCAGCCAGCGTCGGCTGATAGCCCACTGCCGAAGGCATACGGCCAAGCAGTGCCGACACTTCGGTACCGGCCAGCGTGAAACGGTAGATGTTGTCGACGAAGAACAGCACGTCGAGGCCTTCGTCACGGAAGTACTCTGCCATCGTGAGGCCCGTCAGCGCGACGCGCAGACGGTTGCCCGGCGGCTCGTTCATCTGGCCGTACACCAGCGCGACCTTGTCGAGAACGTTCGAGTCCTTCATTTCGTGGTAGAAGTCGTTGCCCTCACGGGTACGCTCGCCCACGCCCGCGAACACGGAGAAACCGCCGTGCTCCTTTGCGATGTTGTTGATGAGCTCCATCATGTTGACGGTCTTGCCCACGCCAGCACCGCCGAACAGACCGACCTTGCCGCCCTTTGCGAACGGGCAGATCAGGTCGATAACCTTGATGCCGGTTTCGAGCAGTTCCGCCGAAGGCGACAGATCTTCGAACGCCGGAGCCTTCTGGTGGATCGCGCGCGTGTTTTCGCTAACGATCGGACCGGCTTCGTCGATCGGACGGCCCAGCACGTCCATGATGCGGCCAAGCGTCGGCTTGCCGACCGGCACGCTGATGGGCTTGCCCGTGTTCTTCACCACGGTGCCGCGACGCAGACCGTCCGAAGCGCCCAGACAGATGGTGCGGACAACGCCGTCGCCCAGCTGCTGCTGCACTTCGAGGGTCAGGTCCGATCCTTCGAGAATCAGCGCGTCGTAGATCTTCGGCATGGTCTCGCGCGGGAATTCCACGTCGATCACCGCGCCGATGCACTGTACGATCTTGCCTTCTACCAAAGCAGTTGTACTCATCGATTTTCCTTTAGATACCTGAATTCTTCACTCGCTCACCGGTTCAACACCGGCGCGGTTTCGCAATCGGTTCGCGACTATCAGACGGCTGCTGCGCCGCCGACGATTTCCGAAAGTTCCTTCGTAATCGCGGCCTGGCGGCTCTTGTTGTACGAGAGCTGCAGTTCGTTGATGACCGTCTTCGCGTTGTCCGACGCCGCCTTCATCGCCACCATACGGGCCGACTGCTCCGAAGCCATGTTTTCCGCCACGGCCTGATAGACCAGGGCTTCGACATAGCGCACCAGCAGTTCGTCCACGACGGTTTGCGCGTCCGGCTCGTAGATGTAGTCCCACGCCGACTTCGGCGTCGTGCCGTCGTCGTTCGCTTCGAGACGCTCGGCCGACAGCGGCAGCAGTTGCTCGATCACAGGCTCCTGCTTCATCGTGTTGACGAAGCGCGTGTACGCGAGGTACACGGCGGAAAGCTTGCCTTCCGAGTACTGGTCGAGCTGCACCTTGATCGCGCCGATCAGCTTTTCGAGGTGCGGCGTGTCGCCGAGTTGCACAACGTTCGAGACGACCTTCGCGCGCAGACGGTTCAGGAAACCGAGGCCCTTGCTGCCGATCGCAGTTGCTTCGATCGACGTGCCGGATGCTTCCAGATCCTTGATCTTCTGCAGCGTCGCGCGCAGCACGTTAGTGTTCATCCCGCCGCACAGACCCTTGTCGGTCGTGACGAGAATCACGCCTGCGACCTTCGCACCGGTGTTTTCCACCATGAACGGGTGGCGGTACTCGGGGTTCGCACGGCTCATGTGCGCAGCGATGTCGCGGACCTTGTCGGCATACGGGCGGGCGGCGCGCATGCGCTCCTGGGCACGGCGCATTTTCGACGCCGCGACCATTTCCATCGCCTTGGTGATCTTGCGCGTGTTTTGCACGCTCTTGATCTTGCCGCGAATTTCCTTCATTCCAGCCATTGCTTGCTCCTTTGTCGACCCGAGTCAGCGCTTGCACACTCACTCGGGTCCCAGTCCGATTATCTAGATTGATTCCCGGACGGATCAGTATGCGCCGGACTTCTTGAAGTCCTTGAGAGCCGCGTGGAGCGCGTTCTCGTCGTCCTTCGAAAGGTCCTTCTTGTCCTCGATGCGCGCGACGAGGTCAGCGTGCTTCGACTTCAGGTATTCGCGCAGGCCCTTTTCGAACGGCAGGACGTCCTTGACGTCGATGTCGTCGAGGTAGCCGTTGTTCGCCGAGAACAGCGCAACAGCCAGTTCCCACACTTGCAGCGGCTGGTACTGCGGCTGCTTGAGCAGTTCCGTCACGCGGCGGCCGCGCTCGAGCTGCTTGCGGGTCGCTTCGTCGAGGTCCGATGCGAACTGGGCGAATGCAGCCAGTTCACGGTACTGCGCGAGGTCGGTACGGATACCGCCCGACAGCTTCTTCACGACCTTGGTCTGAGCCGCGCCACCCACACGCGACACCGAAACGCCGGCGTTGATTGCCGGGCGGATGCCTGCGTTGAAGAGGTCGGTTTCCAGGAAGATCTGGCCGTCGGTAATCGAGATCACGTTCGTCGGAACGAATGCGGTCACGTCGCCGGCTTGCGTTTCGATGATCGGCAGTGCGGTGAGCGAACCCGTCTTGCCCTTCACTTCACCGTTCGTGAACTTCTCGACGTAGTCGGCCGACACGCGTGCGGCGCGCTCGAGCAGACGCGAGTGGAGATAGAACACGTCGCCGGGGTAAGCTTCACGGCCCGGCGGGCGGCGCAGCAGCAGCGAGATCTGACGGTATGCCCAGGCTTGCTTGGTCAAGTCGTCATAAATGATCAGGGCGTCTTGACCGCGGTCGCGGAAGTATTCGCCCATCGTGCAGCCGGCGTACGGCGCGAGGTACTGCAGCGCGGCCGATTCCGAAGCCGAAGCGGCGACGACGATCGTGTATTCGATCGCGCCCGTTTCTTCGAGCTTGCGCAGCACGTTCTGGATCGACGAAGCCTTCTGACCGATGGCGACGTAGATACAGATCAGGTCCTTGCCCTTCTGGTTGATGATCGTGTCGACGGCCACTGCGGTCTTGCCGCACTGACGGTCGCCGATGATCAGCTCACGCTGGCCACGGCCGATCGGCACCATCGAGTCGATCGACTTCAGACCCGTTTGCACCGGCTGCGACACGCCTTCACGCCAGATCACGCCCGGAGCGATCTTTTCGATCGCGTCGGTCATCTTGGCGTTGACCGGGCCCTTGCCGTCGATCGGGTTGCCGAGGGGATCGACCACGCGGCCGATCAGTTCCGGGCCCACCGGCACTTCGAGAATGCGGCCCGTCGTCTTGACGATGTCGCCTTCCGAGATGTGCTCGTACTCGCCGAGAATCACGGCGCCGACCGAGTCGCGCTCGAGGTTCAGCGCGAGGCCGAAGGTGTTGCCCGGGAATTCGAGCATTTCGCCCTGCATCACGTCCGACAGGCCGTGGATACGCACGATACCGTCGGTCACGGAGATCACGGTGCCCTGGTTGCGAACGTCGGCGCTCGCTTCAAGGCCCTGGATCCGGCTCTTGATCAGCTCGCTGATCTCAGAGGGATTGAGTTGCATTATTCGCTCCTGATGTTCAATTCTGTTGCGTGCCAGCCGCCGCGCCCGATTTTTGTAATCGAGGCGCTCAGGCGGTCAACGCCGCCTGCATGCTGGCGAGCCGCGCGCGGACCGAGGTATCGAGCACTTCGTCGCCGACCGTGACGCGCACGCCGCCGATGAGCGAGTTGTCGATCTCGACGGTCGGCTTCAGCTTGCATTTGAACTTGCGTTCGAGGCTGGCGACGAGGTCGTTCAACTGTGCGCCTTCGAGCGGGAACGCGCTGACGATCACTGCGTCAGCAGCACCTGCCTTGGCGTTCTTGAGCGCTTCGAACTGCGTCTGGATTTCCGGCAGCAGTGCCAGGCGATGATTCTCGATCAGCATCTGCACGAGGTTCTTCACCTCGGCCGATTCCTTGACCGGCGACTTCACCGCCGCGAGCAGCAGCTCGACGACCTGGGCATGGCTCACCTTCGGGCTCGTCGCGACCGACTGCACCTCGGGCAAGGCCGCAACCTGTGCCAGCTCCGAAACGAGCGTGGACCAGGCGGCGGTGTCACCAGCTTCGGCCACGCCAAACAGGGCTTCTGCGTACGGGCGGGCGATGGTTGCAAGTTCGGCCATGATCAGAGCTCGGCTTTCAGTTGATTCAGCAGTTCGGCGTGGGCCGACTGATCGACTTCGCGCTTCAGGATCTGCTCGGCGCCTTGCACAGCGAGTGCCGCGACTTCGGAACGCAGTGCTTCGCGTGCCTTGACGACCTGCTGGTCGGCGTCGGCTTTCGCTTGCGCGATGATGCGTGCCGCTTCGGCGTGTGCCTGGGCCTTGATTTCTTCTGCGACGGCCAGCGCGCGCTTTTCGGCGTCGGCGATACGGCTTTGACCCTCGTTACGGGCCGTGGCGAGCTCTTCGCCGACGCGCTTGTGCGCCGCTTCGAGTTCCGCCTTGCCCTTTTCCGCAGCGGCCAGGCCGTCTGCGATCTTCTTCGAGCGCTCGTCGAGGGCGTTGATCAACGGCGGCCACACGAACTTCATCGTGAACCACGCGAGGATCAGGAACACGACCATTTGCGCAAACAGGGTTGCGTTGAGATTCACGGTGTTTCCTTAATCGTTGCTATTCCGGGGAATTGAAACGGCAAGGCGCTCATCGGTTGTGAAACTCGATCAGCGCCTCGTCTCCCGTTCCGCCATGCGCCCACTACCCGTTATAGGTCAGGCGCAACCTTCCAGGGAACTTAGCCCGCGAGCTTCGAGAGCAGCGGGTTAGCGAACGCGAACAGCATTGCAACACCCACGCCGATCAGGAACGCTGCATCGATCAGACCAGCCAGCAGGAACATCTTCGTCTGCAGCGGGTTCATCAGTTCAGGCTGACGTGCGCAGGCTTCGATGTACTTGCCGCCCATCAGGCCGATACCGATACAGGCGCCGATTGCACCCAGGCCGATGATGATGCCGATACCGATGGCCGTGAAACCCTGGATGTTGGCGATGAAAGCTTGCATGATCACTCCTTTGTGAGATTTTCTGGAACTGGGGATTTAAAACTGCAAATCTGGTTTGACGAGCACTTAGTGCTTGTCGTGTGCCTGGCCGATGTACACCAGCGTCAGCATCATGAAAATGAACGCCTGCAGCAGAACGATCAGGATGTGGAAGATCGCCCAGACGCTGCCCGCAATCACGTGGCCGATGAAGCCAAGCACCGTCGTGTCCGCGCCGAAGCTCCACAGACCGCCCAGCAGCGCGATCAGCAGGAACAGCAGCTCGCCTGCATACATGTTGCCGAACAACCGCAGGGCGAGCGAAACCGTCTTGGCGACGAACTCGATGATGTTCAGTGCAAGGTTCGGGATCCACAGCAGCGGATGCGCGCCGAACGGGGCCGAGAGCAGTTCGTGTGCGAAGCCGCCAGGACCCTTGATCTTGAGGTTGTAGTAAATCATCAGCACGAACACGCCGAGCGCGATGCCGAACGTGCCGTTGAGGTCGGCAGTCGGAACGATACGCTGGTGCGGCAGCACTTCGGACAGGCCGAGCCAGCCGATCACGCGCGTGGGCAGATCGACAGGAATGAAGTCGAGCGAGTTCATGAGCGCGACCCAGATGAACACGGTCAGCGCGAGCGGCGCGATGAATGCGCGGTTGCCATGGACGATGGACTTGGACTGGTCCTCGACCATCTCGACCAGCATTTCGATGGCGCACTGGAAGCGGCCCGGTACGCCCGGGGTCGCTTTGCGCGCAGCGAGGCGCAAGATGAGGATCGTCACGACGCCACACAGGATCGACCAGAACAGCGTGTCGATGTTCCAGACGCTGAAGTCGACGATCGACGTCTGGTGCGAGGTCGCAAAGTTCTGCAAGTGGTGAGCAATGTACTCGGACGGACCCGGTCCGCTCGTTCCTTCGCTAGCTGCCATATCGTTAATGCCACCCAAATTGTCGAAAATCGTTTTCGGCCGCTCCCGCCGCAATACTGTATTGCGGGAACGCACCGCCGTGGATCGTGTCTTATCTGCTTCGCTTCGGCCGGCCGACTTCCACCTGCATCGCTTCGACGCCCTGAATTGAGGCGGCGCGATGTTGGTGGATCAGCGCCAGGCGAGCGCGATCCAATATGTCTTTAGTGCGATCAGGTACGTGACGAGCAAGGGGATCCACTGCACGTCGTGATACCAGAACGCGATGGCGACGAACATCGCAATCGTCGCCCCCATCTTGAAAGCTTCACCGAGCATCCAGTTCAGCACGGTGCCTGCACGACTCAACTGCCTGAGGCGTGCCGCGAACAGCGCGCCAGGAAACCAGCAGATCGCTCCGCCCAGGAACGCCGACAACGCAGCACTGCCCGGCGGCTTATAAAACAGCCACCACGCCAACGTTGCAACCAGGGACAAAACCACTTGCGCCGCCACGACACGAAACGGCGTGACGCGCGATGGGCGACTCACCTGCGCGCCGAAGATCTGCTCGGCTTCGGCCCGGGTGAGCGGAACGATGTCGTTATTATCTTGCTGGCTGGCGTCCAGCTCATCCCAGCGCGCGTTGTGATCAACGCGTCCGGAATGTTTTGCCGCTGCATCCTGCCCCCGGCTGGATGCTTCGACTTTGCCCGGCGGAACATCGGGCCCTTCATGCGCCTGCGGCGCTTCGTCTGGCCTCTGACCCACCATCGCTTTATTCCGGAAATTCGCCTGGCACGCTCTTTATTACAGCGCACTTACAGCATCGCCAACCAAATAAATCCGGGCGATTGTAAGCGATAGTTGCAGGCAATTCAAGACTTTAGGCCCTTCAATAACACCTGTGAAATGCGACTTCATGATGCGGGAAACGCGGCGCCGCGAAGGTGTGACCGGTAACTGTAAGGGACGAAGCAAGGAGAAAATAATCGTCAGGATGACCTGGTAATTTCGGGACCATCTGACGCGCAAACCTGACTATGCGCAGGATGTGGGATGTGGCGGCGTCAGAACAGATGCAACAGCAGCGCGCCGCCTAGAAAGGCCGCGATCCAGAAAGGCACGGCGATCAGGTGAAACAGCAGCCACACGCCGCGCTCGCCGGAAAGACGCACGGCGATGAGATTCGCCAGCGAGCCGATGGCGACTCCGAAGCCACCGACGCTCACGCCGAACGCGAGCGCGCGCCAGTCGTGCGTGAAGCCCGCGAGCACAATGGCCGCGGGCACGTTGCTGATAACCTGCGACAGCACCGCACCTGCGGCAAAAGCGCGCATAGGCGTTTGCAGCGACAACGACGTCAGTGCGTGATGAATGGCGGGCAGCGCGGCCACACTGCGCAGCACGATGAACATCAGCACGAAGATCAGCAGCAGCAGCCAATCGATCTTGAGCACGATGCGAATGCGCCAGATCACGAAACCCGCGGCGACGGCGGCCAGCGCGACGCCTGCGTGGTGTGCATCGGCGAGCAGCACGAACGCGACGAAGAGCACGGCCGCGACGCTCGCCAGCGCGCGATCGACACGCTGCGGCGCGGCGTCTTTCGAGAGATCGAGCGGCGTGGACCTGAAGAGAAACGCGGCGAGCAGGATCAGCATCGCCATGAGAAACGCGCAAAGCGGCGCGAGCCCCACGACGAATCGTCCGAACGACACCCCGCTAACCTGCCAGAGGAACAGATTCTGCGGATTGCCGAGCGGCGTGAGCACCGAGCCCGCGTTCACGGCAAGCGCAATGACGATCACGAGACGTTTGAGCGGCAGCGGTGTGAGCTGGTGGAGCGAAAGCACGAGCGGCACCACGACGAAAAGCGCCACGTCGTTGGTCACGATCATCGATAGCACTGCGGCCAGCACGACGAGCAGCAACGCGAGCCCGCGTTCCGAGTGAATGTGGTGGACGAGCTTGTGCGCGAGCCAGGTCAGCAGTCCTGAATATTCGACGCCCTTCGTCAGAATGAGCAGGCCCGCGAGCGTCATCACCGTTTGCCAGTCGACGAGGGCGGGCAGCGAGGCAACGGGGCGCGGCGCGTAAATCTGCAACGCCACGAACGCCACGACAAGAATCGCGAGCACGGGCTCCGATGCGGCGAATGCGCCGATACGGCGCAACAGGCTGAAGGGCTCGCGCGCGCCCTGCTCCGATTCACGCACCGGCTTTATGCGCCGGCTCGCGGGTATGCCGTGGCGACGCGCATCACGTCGCCGTTTCGCCGCGCAAACGCAGCAGGATGCCGTCGAGCGCGTCGAGGTCGCCGAAGTCGACCGTGAGTTGCCCTCGCCCGCGTCGGCCGAGCTTGATCTTCACCGATGCGGCAAGCAGGTCCGACAACTCCTCTTCGAGGCGGCGCGTGTCGCGGCCACCGTCGTGCGCGGCCTTCGCTTTGACTGCCGGCGCGGCCTTCGTCGTCGCCGAAACGAGCTTCTCCGTTTCACGCACCGACATGCGCTTGTTGACCACCTGGTTGGCCAGCGTGATTTGCGTGGCTGCGTCCACCGCGAGCAGCGCGCGGGCGTGGCCCATGTCGAGATCGCCGGCAAGCAGCATGGTCTGCACGGGCGCCGCAAGATTGAGCAGACGCAGCAGGTTCGACACCGCGCTGCGCGAGCGGCCCACCGATTCGGCCGCCTGTTCGTGCGTGAAGCTGAACTCGTCGAGCAGGCGCTGGATACCCTGCGCCTCTTCCAGCGGATTCAGGTCCTCGCGCTGGATGTTCTCGATCAGCGCCATCGCGGCGGCGGCCTGGTCGGGCACGTCCTTCACGAGCACCGGCACTTCGGTCAGCCCGGCGATGTGCGCCGCACGGAAGCGTCGCTCGCCCGCGATGATTTCGTAGCGCCCCGGCGCAATCGGGCGCACGAGAATGGGCTGCATCAAACCCTGCGCGCGGATGCTCGCGGCCAGTTCCTGGAGCGCGCCCTCGTCCATGCGCGTGCGCGGCTGGTACTTGCCGGCCTGCATCTGCGTGAGCGGCAGCGTGTTAGGCGCGCCTTCGATCTTCACCGCTTCGGTGATGTCCGCGCTGCCGCCGAGCAATGCTTCCAGCCCCCGGCCCAGCCCCTTCTTCCGTGCTACTGCATTCATCGTGCTTCCCCAGTCTCTCGTCAGAGTGCGCGCACGCGCTCGATCATTTCCGCGCCGAACTGCACGTAGGCTTGTGCGCCGCGCGAAGCGCGATCGAATACCACACCCGGCAAGCCGTAGCTGGGCGCTTCGGCAAGTCGCACGTTGCGCGGGATCACGGCGTCGAAGACCTTGTCGCCGAAGTGCTCTTTCAATTGCTCGGAAACCTGCTGCTGCAGCGTGATGCGCGGGTCGAACATCACGCGCAGAAGACCAATCACCTTCAGGTCGCGATTCATGTTCGCGTGTACCTGCTTGATCGTATTGATGAGATCCGAGAGCCCTTCGAGCGCGAAGTATTCGCACTGCATCGGGATCACCACGCCATGTGCGGCGCACAGGCCGTTGAGTGTGAGCAGCGAAAGCGCCGGGGGGCAGTCGATCAGGACGAAGTCGTACTCGGCGTCGACTTCGGCGAGCGCAGCCTTCAGGCGCCGCTCACGCTGCTCGACCGTCACCAGTTCGACTTCGGCACCGGCCAGTTCACGGTTGGCCGGCAACACGTCGTAGCCAACCTGTTCGGGCCGCGTGCGCGCGGTGTTCACCGTGACGCCGTCGACCAGCACTTCATACACCGTGTTCTCGCACGCGGCCTTGTCGATGCCGCTGCCCATCGTGGCGTTGCCCTGCGGGTCGAGGTCGATGAGAAGGACACGTTGTCCCTGCGATGCGAGGCTCGCGGCGAGATTGACCGTTGTCGTCGTCTTGCCGACGCCGCCCTTCTGGTTCGCAACGCAGAAGATTTTTGCCATCTTTCGGGTGTCCCTTTTACTGCCTTAAAAAGTTTGCTTACGTTATGACGCAACCGCCTCGCGCACCACTCGGCCGATTGGCCATCGCCGGGTCGGTTCAGGCCGCGGCGACCGGCTCAACCGACACTTCGATCAGGTGACGCTCCGCATCGAGCATCGGCACATTCAGGCGGATTGTATTCAGCGCCTTGGTGCCCGACGGCAAGCGCTCAATCTCGCCTTCGGGGTGCACACCCTTCATCGCCCAGATCGCGCCGCCGTCCGCAACGAGATGACGGGCCAGTGTAACGAAATCGGCGAGATCCGCGAATGCCCGGGACACGATCAAATCGAATTTTTTTGGTACTTCCACGCCAGGACGCAGCGATTCGACTCGACCGGTCACTACCGCCAGGTTCGCGAGACCGAGTTCGGCCTTGGCTTGCGACTGGAACGCCGACTTTTTCTGCACGATATCGTTGAGCGTGACCTGCCAGTTCGGCCGCACGATCGCGAGTACGATGCCAGGCAGCCCGCCACCAGAGCCGACGTCGAGCACCGTTGCGTCGGCGCGCGCCGGCAGGTGCGGCACGATCGACAGCGAATCGAGAATGTGCTGGATCAGCATCTGACGCGGATCGCGGATCGCCGTGAGGTTGTAGACGGCGTTCCACTTGGCGAGCAGCGCAACGTAGTCGAGCAACTGCTCGTGCTGGCGCTCGGTGAGTTCGACACCCAGCGCCTCTGCGCCCTCTTTCAGCAGACGAGCCAGCGCGTCACGGTCCGCAATACCGGGTTGCCTCGAGCGCCCCGTCATTGCGCCACCGGCGTCGTGTCGGTGCCGCTCTCGTCCGCAGCGCCCGGATTCTGGCGACGGCGGCCAAGGCCACGCTTGAGGTGAACCATGAGCAACGAGATCGCGGCGGGCGTGATGCCGGAAATACGCGATGCCTGGCCAATGGTCTCGGGACGGAACTGAGTTAGCTTCTGACGCGCCTCAAACGAAAGACCGCGTACTTCCGCGTAATCGATACCCTCCGGCAGACGCGTATTCTCTTGCGCGCCGTTGCGTTCGATCTCGTCGGCTTGACGATCGATATAGCCCTGATATTTGATGCCGATCTCGATCTGCTCCTTGATCTGAGCGAGCAGAACTTCGTCATCGGCAAGCGGAGCGTCTGGCGCGCAGGCGCCTTCACGCAGACCGCAAACGCCGTCATAGCTCACGCCCGGGCGGCGCAGCAGATCTGCGAGGTTGTACTCGCGATCGATCGACTTGCCGAGGAGTGCCGTTGCTTCTTCAGCCGACAGCGTCTTCGGATTCACCCACGTCGACTTCAGGCGCTCTGTTTCACGTGAAACAGCATCGCGCTTGCGGGAGAATGCGTCCCAACGAACGTCATCGATTACGCCCAGCTCGCGGCCAATCTCCGTCAACCGCATATCCGCGTTGTCTTCACGCAGGCTCAAGCGATATTCGGCTCGGCTCGTGAACATGCGATACGGCTCGGATACGCCACGCGTCACCAGGTCGTCGACCAGTACGCCGAGATATGCCTGATCGCGGCGCGGGCACCATGCGTCCTTGCCCTGCACCTGCAGGCCTGCATTCATGCCGGCGAGCAAGCCTTGCGCGGCCGCTTCTTCATAGCCCGTCGTACCATTGATCTGGCCCGCAAAAAACAGGCCGTTGATCACCTTGGTTTCGAGCGAAGCCTTGAGCCCGCGCGGATCGAAGTAGTCATATTCGATCGCGTAGCCCGGACGCAGGATGTGCGCGTGCTCGAGGCCGCGCATCGAGTGCACGAGTTCAAGCTGCACGTCGAACGGCAGGCTAGTCGAGATCCCGTTCGGGTAGAACTCGTTCGTCGTCAGGCCCTCCGGTTCGAGGAAGATCTGATGCGACTCCTTCGACGCAAAGCGGTGAATCTTGTCTTCGATCGACGGGCAATAGCGCGGCCCTACACCTTCGATCACGCCCGTGTACATTGGCGAGCGGTCGAGGCCGCCGCGGATAATGTCGTGCGTGTGCTCGTTCGTATGCGTGACCCAGCACGGAATCTGGCGCGGGTGCTGCTCCGCGCGGCCGAGAAACGAGAAAACCGGCACCGGATCGAGGTCGCCGGGCTGCTCTTCGAGCACCGAGAAGTCGATCGTGCGGCCGTCAATACGCGGCGGCGTGCCCGTCTTCAGGCGCCCCTGCGGCAGTTTCAGCTCCTTCAGGCGCGACGAGAGCGTCACGGCAGCGGGATCCCCTGCGCGGCCGCCCGTGTAGTTGTTCAGGCCCACGTGGATCTTGCCGTCGAGGAAGGTCCCCGCCGTCAGTACGACTGCACGGCTGCGGAAGCGGATTCCCACCTGCGTGACGGCGCCAACAACGCGGTCGCCTTCGACCATTAGGTCTTCCACGGCCTGCTGGAACAGCCACAAATTCGGCTGATTCTCGAGGCGCCGGCGGATCGCCGCCTTATAGAGAATGCGGTCTGCCTGCGCGCGCGTCGCCCGGACCGCCGGACCCTTGGACGAATTGAGAATGCGGAACTGAATCCCGCCCTCGTCCGTCGCAGCGGCCATGGCGCCGCCGAGCGCGTCGACTTCCTTGACCAGATGGCCCTTGCCAATGCCGCCAATCGACGGATTGCAGCTCATCTGGCCGAGCGTTTCAATGTTGTGCGTAAGCAGGAGCGTCTTGACGCCCATACGGGCTGCGGCAAGCGCAGCCTCGGTTCCGGCGTGACCGCCGCCGACGACGATAACGTCAAACTCTGTGGGATAAAGCATGGCGGGACCTCACGCATGGACGGAAACGACCGCGTGAGCCTTCTCAGAAAAAGTGGTATGCGCGAATTATAACGGCTTACGGTTTAAGGCCGTTCACACCCGAGAATCGTTCCACGCAAGGGCAAAAAAAACGGCGTGTTTCACGTGAAACACGCCGCTCATTTCTACAGCCATAGACGAAGTCAGACTGGTTTCTTCGCCAACCCCAGATACGTTTCGATCACGCGTGGGTTTTGCGCCAGCTCCCCCGCCGGCCCTTCGAGCGCCAGATCGCCAGTTTCCAGCACGTAGCCGTAGTCGGAAATCTGCAGTGCGGCACGTGCATTCTGCTCGATGAGCAACGTCGCAACGCCGGTTTGCCGCAGCGCGCTGATGATGTGGAAGATTTCCTTCACGATGAGCGGCGCCAAACCGAGGCTAGGCTCGTCGAGCATCAGCAGATCGGGCTTGCCCATGAGCGCCCGGCCGACTGCGAGCATCTGCCGCTCGCCACCCGAAAGCGTGCCAGCCGCCTGGGCGCGGCGCTCCTTCAGGCGTGGAAACAGCGTGAAAACCGGCTCGAGTTGATCGAGGAAATTGCGTTCCCCTGCGCGCTTTCGCCGGTAGGCGCCGAGCACGAGGTTGTCCTCCACCGTCATCGAGGCAAACAACTCGCGCTTCTCCGGCACGAGACACATGCCGCGCGCCACACGCCGCTCAATCGGCAACGCGCCGATCTCGTCACCCATGTAAGCGATACGGCCGCTAGCGTGCCCCGTTACGGGCAGCGCGCCCATGATGGCATTGAGCAGCGTGGACTTGCCCGCGCCGTTCGGACCGATCACGGAAACGATCTGCCCTGCGCCCACCTTGATCGCCGCCTTGTGCAGCGCCTCGATCTTGCCGTAGCGAACGGCGAGTCCCGAGACTTCCAGTACGGGTGTCGTCATCATTCCACCCCGCCCAGGTACGCTTCCAGCACAGCCGGATCCTTTTGCACCTCTTCCGGCAAACCTTCCGCGATGCGCGTGCCGAACTCCATCACCACCAGGCGGTCGGTGAGATTCATCACGAAATCCATGTCGTGTTCGACCAGCAGCACACTCATGCCCTCTTCTCTCAGCTTGCGCAGCAATGCCGCCAACTGTTGCTTTTCCTGGTAACGCAGGCCGGCCGCCGGCTCGTCGAGCAGCAGCAAGGTCGGATCGCAGCACAGCGCGCGCGCAATCTCCAGGATCCGCTGCTGACCGAGTGCGAGGCTGCCCGCTTCGTCATACATATGCTGCTCGAGGCCCACGCGGCGAATTTGCTTCGCAGCCTCGCTCATGAGCCGTCCCTCTTCCGCGGCATTGAGCTTGGCGACGCTGCGCAGCACGCCCGCATGGCCTCGCAGGTGCGCGCCGATGGCAACGTTCTCGAGCACCGTCATCGTCGGCAGCAGTTTGACGTGCTGGAACGTACGGCCAATGCCGCGCGCGACGATTTCACGTGAAGTCAGGCGGTCGATGCGCTCGCCGCGGAACGTGATCTCGCCGCTGGTCGGCTGAAGCACGCCGGTCACGAGATTGAAGGTCGTCGACTTGCCCGCGCCGTTCGGGCCGATCAGGCCGATGATCTGCCCCGCCTTGACCTCGAAGCTCACGTCGTTCACGGCCACCAGGCCGCCAAACTGCTTGCGCGCCTTGTTCACCGTCAGCAGCATCTCGCCCGTAGCCGGCTTGCTGCGCTGCGGCAAAGCCTCGGCCTGCTCGGGCACATGCGCCTGCGGGCCGCGCGGGAAGAAGCGCGCCACGAACGGCCAGACACCGCGCCGCGCATATTGCAGCAGCAGCACCATCAAGATGCCGAATACGATGATCTCGAAGTTGCCGTTCTCGCCCAGCAGCTTCGGAAGCAGCGTTTGCAGCCAGTCCTGCAGCACGGTCAGGATCGCTGCGCCCAGCACCGCGCCCCAGACATGCGCCACGCCGCCCACCACGGCCATGAAGAGATACTCGATGCCGTGATTCAGACCGAACGGCGTCGGGTTCACCGCACGCTGCAAATGCGCGTACAGGAAGCCCGAAACCGCCGCGAGCACGGCCGCATAGACGAAGATCACCACACGCATCCAGCCGGTGTTCACGCCCATTGCCTCGGCCATCATGCCGCCGCCACGCAGCGCGCGAATCGCCCGGCCCATGCGGCTATTAAGCAGATTTTGAACCGACAGCACGGACAGGAGCACCACGACCCAGATCAGGTAATAGATATGGCGGCCCGATTCCAGATCGATGCCCAGCACGTTCAGCACGGGAATGCCATTGATGCCGTCGTACTTGCCGAGCATATCGAGATTGCCGAACAGGAAGAACAGCGCGAGGCCCCAGGCAATCGTACCGAGCGGCAGGAAGTGGCCCGACAGACGCATCGTGACGAGCCCCAGAACGAGCGCCACGAGCCCCGTGATCACCACGCCGACAATAAGCGCGAGCCACGGCGAGACGCCGTACTGCGTCGTCAGATACGCGGTCGCGTAAGCGCCAAGCCCGACGAACGCGGCCTGCCCGAAGCTCGTCATCCCGCCGATGCCGGTGAGCAGCACGAGGCCGATCGCGACGATCGAATAGAGGCCGATATAGTTGAGCAGCGTGATCCAGTACTCGGGCACGTGCACCGGATGAGGCAGCACCGGCAATGCGAACATCACCACGAGGAACAGCCAGAAGAAGCGGTTGTGCATGACGAATCGTTTCATCGCGTCACTCCTCTTCCTCTTCGGCGTGCGGCGTCGAGAGCGAGCGCCACAGCAGCACGGGGATGATCAGCGTGAACACGATCACTTCCTTATAAGAGCTCGCCCAGAACGACGAGTACGACTCCAGCAGCCCCACGAGCACGGAACCTGCCGCAGCCAGCGGATAGCTCACCAGGCCGCCGATAATGGCCCCGACGAACCCCTTGAGGCCGATCAGGAAGCCCGAGTCGTAGTAGATGGTGGTGAGCGGCGAGACGAGGATGCCGCACAGCGCGCCGAGGCCCGCGGCGAGCGTGAACGCGAGCCGCCCGGCCTGCGTGGTGCCGATGCCGACGAGCCGCGCGCCAAGCCGGTTCACCGAAGTCGCGCGCAGCGCCTTGCCCGAAATCGTGCGGTCGAAATAAAGATACAGCGCGACGATCAGCACGGCGGCCGTGCCGATCACCCAGAGACTTTGCCCCGAGATCGACAGGCTGCCGATGTTGAACGTGGCGTCGGAGAACGCGTTCGTGCGCGAGCCTTCCGCGCCGAACATCACGAGCCCGAGGCCCACCATCGCGAAATGCACGGCCACCGCTACGATCAGCAGCAGCAGCGTGGTCGCCTCGGCGATAGGCTCGTATGCGAGGCGATAGACGAACGGCCCCATCGGCACCACGATCGCGAGCGTGAGCGCGATCTGCACGAGCATGGGCAGTGGCTGGCTCGCGACTCCGCGCGTCACCGCATAGAGCGCGATGGGAAAGAGCAGATACTTGCCCGCGAGCGTCACGAGCGTACGCGCGGCGTGGCGCCGCCGTTCGGCGTGCCTCACGAGCCCGGCGGTCTCGACGATGAAGCACGCCGCCCCGAGCGCGACGAGCAGCCAGCACGTGGCCGGAAACTTCTGGGACTGCAGCGCGGCGAGCGTGAGCGCGCCATACGAAACGAACTCGCCCTGCGGAATGAAGATCACCCGCGTGACGGAGAACACCAGCACCAAGGCGAGCGCTAGCAGCGCGTAAATCGCACCGGTGGTGATGCCGTCCTGCGCGAGGATCGCGGCGATCGATAAATCCATACTCCCCTCTTCCTGAAACCTTCCGGAACCTGGAAAACAGCGACGTCGAAAAACGGAAATGCTCGTGCGAACCGTCAGACGCACGGTTCGGGCTTCATGTGTGAAAAGCCGGTGCGCAGCGATGAAGCCATGCACCGGTCATGCTTGTGCGTCATTCTCTGTGGCCAGAATGACGCCGTGACAAGCGCGTGTGTTTCACGGGAAAACGCGCAGCGCTTTCCCGTGCGCCGCACGTCATTCGCTCTGCAGCTTCCACTTGTTGTTGACGATCTCGACGATCACGCGCGCGCGCTGGTCGAGGCCCGCATGATCCGTTGCGCTCATGTTGAAGATGCCATGCGCGCCGGCCACGTCCTGCGAGCTTTCGAGCGCGGCGCGCAGCGCCACGCGGAACGCCTCGGTGCCAGGCTGGCCCGCCTTCAGTGCGATCGGAATTGCGCGCTGGAGCAACTGCCCTGCGTCCCACGCATGGCCGCCGAAGGTCGCCACCGTGCCCACGCCATAGGCCTTCTCATAGGCCGCCTTGTAGGCCAGCGCCGACTTCTTCACAGGGTTCGAATCGGGCAACTGATCGGCCACCAGAATCGGGCCTGCGGGCAGCAACTCGCCTTCGCAGTCCTTGCCGCAAACGCGCAGGAAGTCGTTGTTCGCCACGCCGTGCGTCTGGTAGATCTTGCCCTTGTAGCCGCGATCCTTGAGCGTGGTCGCAGGCAGCGCCGCCGGCGTGCCGGAACCTGCGATCAAGATCGCGTCGGGATTCGCCGACATCAGCTTGAGCGCCTGGCCCGTGACCGACGAGTCCGTGCGGTTATAGCGCTCGGTCGCCACGATCTTGAGGTTATGCTTCGCGGCCGCGCTCGTGAACTCCTTGAGCCAGCTGTCGCCATAGGCGTCGGTGAAGCCGACGAAGCCCACCGTCTTCACGCCTTGCTTCTCCATGTAGCTCGCAAGCGCGTCGGCCATCAGGCTGTCGTTCTGCGGCGTCTTGAAGGCCCATTGACGCTTCGCGTCGATCGGCTCGACGATCGCGGCGGATGCGGCGAGCGAGATCATCGGCGTCTTGCCCTGCGCGACGACATCGAGCATCGCGAGCGAGTTCGGCGTGACCGACGAACCGATGATCGCGTCCACGTGATCTTCGTCGATCAGCTTGTGCGTGTTCTGCACGGCCTTGCTCGTGTCCGAGGCGTCGTCGAGCACGATGTACTGCACGCTCTTGCCCGCGATCTCCTTGGGCAGCAGCGCGATGGTGTTCTTCTCCGGAATGCCTAGCGACGCCGCCGGTCCCGTTGCCGAGAGCGTCACGCCAATCTTCACCTGCGCGGCGGCTACGCCCGCCGTGCCCATCAGCGCCGCTGCGAGTGCGGCACTAATCGAGCTCAAAACCCACTTCTTCGTTTTCATTGCGCGTCTCCAAACGCTTGGTCTGCGTGTTGTCGATTGATCCTGCGTCGATTACTAGGATGTTCGTAAATCGGCGCTGGCCTTTGAGTGTAGTAATCGGTTTCGCGCGTGTAATGCATGGTTTTCCCTGCCTGCGGCGCTGCACAAGCCGCCGCATGCCTGGGTGCGCTCGCCGCTTTTATCGACTGCTGAATTGCTGAATTGCTGAACTGCTGTACTGCCCTCTTCCCCTGCTGCTGCGAAGCCGTTGTCACGGCAACAAAAAAGGCACCTCGAATGAGCGTGCCTTTTTCGTGTTCCGTGTGTCAGTCAGCCGGCGCTCAATCGCCGGCGAGTTTCCACTTGCCGCCGACGATCTCCACCATCACGCGGGCACGTTGATCGAGGCCCGCGTGGTCGGTCGCGCTCATATTGAAGATGCCGTGCGCACCGGCCACGTCGTGCGAGCTCTCGAGCGCCGCGCGCAGCGCTTCGCGAAATGCCTTCGTGCCCGGCTGACCGGCCTTCAGCGCGACCGGAATCGCGTGCTGAAGCAGGAGGCCCGCGTCCCACGCGTGACCGCCGAAGGTCGAGATCGAGCCCGTGCCATAGGCCTTTTCATAGGCAGCCTTGTACGCAAGCGCCGATTGCTTGACGGGATTCGAGTCAGGCAATTGATCGGCGACAAGCAGCGGCCCGGCGGGCAGATACGTGCCGTCGCAGTCCTTGCCGCACACGCGCAGGAAGTCGTTGTTGGCCACGCCGTGCGTCTGATAGTACTTGCCCGTGTAGCCGCGCTCCTTGAGCGTTTTCTGCGGCAGCGCGGCCGGCGTGCCCGCCCCCGCGATGAGCACCGCGTCGGGGTGCTGCGAGATCATCTTGAGCACCTGGCCCGTGACGGAAGCGTCGTTGCGCGCGAAGCGCTCGTTGGCGACCACCTTGATGTTCTGCTTCGCGGCGGCTGCGTTGAATTCCTTGTACCAGCTCTCGCCATAGGCGTCCGAGAAGCCAATGAAGGCCACCGTCTTCACACCGTGCGCGGCCATGTGCTGTGCGATCGCGCCGGCCATCAGCGCGTCGTTCTGAGGCGTCTTGAAGACCCACGCGCGCTTCGCGTCCATCGGTTCGACAATGGAGGCCGCGGCGGCCATGGAGATCATCGGCGTGGACGTTTCCGCGGCCACGTCGATCATGGCGAGCGAGTTGGGCACGACGGTCGAGCCGATCAAGGCGTCGACGTGATCTTCGCTCGTGAGCTTGCGCGCGTTTTTCACCGCCTGCGTGGAATCAGTGGCGTCGTCGAGCACGATGTAGTCGACTTTCTGGCCCGCGATTTCCTTCGGCAGCAGCGCAACTGTGTTCTTTTCCGGAATGCCGAGCGAGGCAGCCGGCCCCGTAGCCGACAGCGTCACACCGATCTTCACGTCTGCATACGCCCCGCCGGCCGTCGCCGCGAGCACCCCGGTCGCGACGCAAGCCGCCCCCATCCAACGCAAAACCAACTGCATCTCCACTCCTTCGATATTCGTTTTCTTTATTGCTACGGATTTTGTGGCGCACCGCGGCCGATTACCTCATGCGCGAATCGATAATCCGCTGCGGGAAATCAACGCAAAAATGCTGACCGCATGGTCGGTGATTGGCGAGTGTAGCGGTCTGCGTATTCAGATGGCAAGTGCTTTCCATCAGCTTACAACGCAGGGGATTCAGCGCGCTCTTTGCGTAATGCGCAAACGCTTATGCAGCGGGGGAAGCCGGCCGCATGGACCGATTTGCGTAATTTGGGAAGGGATAATCTGTACGTGCGAAGCAACGTAAATCGCACGCCACGGCAGCAGGGAAAGATAATCGCCGTGCCGTTGAAAGAAGGTGCGTAGAAATATAAAAAGCGCTGTTGGACTCTCATCCAACAGCGCTTCCTTGTCCGGGCACTTGGTGCCTCAGTTGTCTCCTCGTTCTCCACCTGCAAATTCGGTGCATCAGAACTAGGTGAAACTTTAAACTTCGCCCCCCTCAGCAGCAACTAGCATTTACCCTAGTGGTGCAGTGCGGCACCGAAATGGGGCGCGGTGCCACCGATTTGTCGCACGGCGGGGCGCTCCGGCATGCCGCAACGCGACATGTTTGCCTGCCTTTGCCCGTTCCGCGCAAGGGCCGCTCATTCTATCGCAGTCCCGAGCAGTCATGGCACGCCAGTTCGTCACGCGCGCAAGGGCCGCACGCGCGCCACGATCTCGCCGACAATGCCGCGCCGGAACGCCAGCACGCAGGCAATGAAGATGATGCCCGTGACGATCGTTGTGGACTCACCGAGTGAGCGGAACCACTCCACGCCCGTCCCTCTTGCGAGCGCCGTGCCGATATCACCCAGCCGGTCTTCCAGCGCGACGATCAGCGTTGCGCCAAGCAGCGGCCCGAACAGCGTGCCCATGCCGCCCACGAGCGTCATGAGGATCACGAGGCCGGACATGGTCCAGTACGCGTCGCCGAGCGTTTCGAAGCCGAGCACGAGCACCTTGAGCGCACCGGCCAGCCCTGCGAGCCCCGCCGACAACACGAACGCGAGCAGCTTGAAACGGTCGGTGTCGTAGCCGAGCGAAACCGCGCGCGGCTCGTTCTCCTTGATCGCGACGAGCACCTGCCCGAACGGCGAATGCACAATGCGCACGATCAGACCAAACGCCAGCACCATTACGACGAGGACGACGTAATAAAGCGTGAGATCGGAATCGAGCGAAACCACACCGAACAGCTTGCCGCGCGGCACGCCTTGCAGACCGTCCTCGCCATGCGTGAACGGCGCTTGCAGGAACACGAAGTAGACCATCTGCGCGAGCGCGAGCGTGACCATCGAAAAGTAGATGCCCTGCCGGCGAATCGCGAAGATACCCACCACCAGGCCGATCAGCGTGGCCACCGCCGTGCCCGCAAGCACGCCCAGTTCGGGCGTGAAATTGAGCGACTGGATCGCGTAGCCGGCCGTGTAGCCCGCGCTCGCGAGAAACATCGCGTGGCCAAACGAAAGCAGGCCCGTATAGCCGATCAGCAGGTTAAAGGCCGCAGCAAACAGCGCGAAGCACAGCACCTTCATGACGAAGAGCGGATAGGCGCCGGCGAACGGCGCGACGATCAGTCCGATCAGCAACAACCCATAGAGCGCTTTTCTTTGCATCATCGTTCCTTGCCGAAGAGGCCAGCGGGGCGAATCAGCAGCACGATCGCCATGATTACGAACACCACGGTCGCGGAGGCTTCGGGCCAGAACACCCGCGTGAAGCCTTCGATCACGCCGAGCATGAGGCCCGTGAGGATCGAGCCCATGATCGAGCCCATGCCGCCGATCACGACCACGGCGAACACGGTGATGATCATCGACTGCCCCATGAGCGGCGACACCTGGATCACAGGCGCGGCCAGCACGCCCGCGAACGCCGCGAGCGCCACACCAAAGCCGTAGGTAAGCGTGATCATGAGCGGCACGTTGATGCCGAACGCCTCGACGAGCTTGGGGTTCTCCGTGCCCGCGCGCAGATACGCACCCAGGCGTGTTTTTTCGATCACGAACCAGGTGGCGAAGCACACGGCAAGCGAAGCGACCACGACCCACGCACGATAGTTCGGCAGATACATGAAGCCGAGATTGGTCGCGCCCGCGAGCAGATCGGGGACGTTATAGGGCTGCCCGGACGAACCGTAGATCGAGCGGAACACGCCTTCCACCACGAGCGTGAGCCCAAAAGTCAGCAGGAGTCCATATAAATGATCGAGCCGATACAACCAGCGCAGCATCGTGCGCTCGATCACGATGCCGAACGCCCCGACCACGAGCGGCGCGACGACGAGCATCGCCCAGTACGGCAGATCGAAGTACGCGAGTCCCATCCACGTGAGCATCGCGCCCAGCATGAACAACGCGCCATGGGCGAAGTTGATCACGTTGAGCATGCCGAAGATCACCGCGAGGCCAAGGCTCAGGATCGCGTAGAACGAGCCGTTCACGAGCCCAAGGAGCAACTGGCTCAGCATTGCCGGAAGCGGAATGCCAAAAATCATCATGAAAGCCGCCCATCGAGGCATTGACGCATTAACGGATTACGCAATCGCGCCGCGCCCGGCCCACCCAACTCGGGGCGCCGGGCGCGGCATACGACTGCGGCATTTACGCGCTCGCGCTTACTTCCACAGCGCGCACTTGCTCTCCTGCTTCGTCGTGTAGGCCTGCTCGCCCGGAATCGTCTGCAGCACCTTGTAGTAGTCCCACGGCTTCTTCGACTCGGACGGCTTCTTCACCTCGACCAGATACATGTCGTGAATCAGCACGCCGTCCTGGCGGATATAGCCGCCCTTGGTATAGAAGTCGTTGACCTTCGTCTTCTTCAGTTGCTCCATGACCTTGTCGGAATCGGTCGTGCCGGCCGCCTGCACCGCCTTCAGATACGTGGTCACCGCCGAGTAGTCGGCGGCCTGCAGTTCGGACGGCATCTTCTTCGTCTGCTCGAAGTAGCGCTGCGCCCACTTGCGCGTGTCGTCGTTCTGGTCCCAGTACCAGCCGGTCGTCAGCACGAGGCCCTGCGTGGTGTCGAGCCCGAGGCTGTGCACGTCGGGCAGGAACATCAGCAGCGCCGCGGTCTTCATCGACTTGTTGATGCCGAATTCCTTCGCGGCCTTGATCGCATTGACCGTGTCGCCGCCCGCGTTCGCGAGGCCGAGAATCTGCGCCTTCGACGACTGCGCCTGCAGCAGGAACGACGAGAAGTCCGACGCCGACAGCGGATGGCGCACTTCGCCGAGCACCTGGCCGCCGTTCGCCTTCACGACGTCCGCGGTGTTCTTCTCGAGCGACTTGCCGAACGCGTAGTCGGCGGTCAGGAAGAACCAGGTCTTGCCGCCCTGCTTGAGCACCGCGAGGCCGGTGCCCTTTGCGAGCGCGACCGTGTCATAGCCATAGTGGACCGTGTACGGCGTGCACTGCTCGTTCGTCAGCGCGTCCGTGCCCGCGCCCGTGTTGAAGTACACCTTCTTCTTCTCTTGCGCGACCTGGTTCATCGCCAGCGCCGTTGCCGAGTTCGTGCCGCCGAGCAGCATGGTGAGCCCGTCACGGTCGAACCATTCGCGCGCCTTCGAAGCGGCGATGTCGGCCTTGTTCTGGTGGTCGGCGTACTCGATCTGGATCGGCTTGCCGAGCACCTTGCCGCCGAAGTCCGCGACCGCCATCTTGATTGCCGTGAGGCCGCCCTGGCCGTCGTCGTCGGCGTACAGGCCGGACATGTCGGTGATGAAGCCGATCTTCACCGCGTCGTCGGCGGCCTGCGCGCTCCCCGCGCTGAACGCCATCGCAGCTGCCGAGGCGGCAAATAGGCCCGCGAGCCGCGCGAACGTGGTTTTCTTCATTGCAGTCTCCTTCCTTGGTTGCGTAGTTATTCAGGAACACTCCATGAACACTGGAGGCAAAGCGATTCGCGCCGCGCCCGTGCAACGCCGCGCAAAATCAGACCGAAAATTAAACGCCCAGCAGGTCGTGCAGCACCGGCATCTTCCCCTCGAGCTCGGCAGTGCCGAAGTGCTCGACGATGCGCCCGTGCTCCATCACGTAAAAGCGGTCCGCGAGCGGCGCCGCAAAGCGGAAGTTCTGCTCGACCATCACGATCGTGTAGCCGCGCGCCTTCAGGGTGAGGATCATGCGCGCGAGCGTTTGAACGATCACCGGCGCGAGACCTTCGGATATCTCGTCGAGCAGCAGCAGATTCGCGCCCGTGCGCAGAATGCGCGCCACAGCCAGCATCTGCTGTTCGCCGCCGGAAAGCCGCGTGCCCTGACTGTGGCGACGTTCAGCGAGATTGGGGAACATCGCGTAGATCTCGTCGAGCGACATGCCCTCGGCCAGCTTCGCGCCTTTAGCGCCGATATGCGGCGGCAGAAGCAGATTTTCTTCGCACGAAAGGCTCGAGAAAATGCCGCGCTCCTCGGGGCAATAGCCCACGCCGCAGTGTGCGATGCGATACGTCGGCATCTGGACAGTCTCTTGGCCGCCAATGCGGATCGACCCCGTGCGCCGCCCGGTGAGTCCCATGATGGCGCGCAGTGTCGTGGTGCGGCCCGCGCCGTTGCGCCCGAGCAGCGTCACGACCTCGCCGCGCCCAACGGACAGATCCACGCCGTGCAGAATGTGCGATTCGCCGTACCACGCCTGCAGCCCCGCGATCTCCAGCGCCTTCGCGCTATCGGCTGCGCCGGCAGTGGCGGCCGCCTCGCGTTCGGTGACCGTGTTCATGCGTGCGCCCCCGTGAGCGCCGCGTCCGCGCTGCCCATATAGGCTTCGGCGACGAGCGGGTTCTTCGAGACTTCGGCGTAGCTGCCTTCGGCGAGCACCTCGCCGCGCTGGAGCACCGTGATGGTGTCGGAGATGCCGGCAATCACGTTCATGTTGTGCTCGACCATGAGGATCGTGCGGCCACTCGAGACTTTCTTGATCAGCGCCGTCACGCGGTCCACGTCTTCGTGGCCCATGCCCTGGGTCGGTTCGTCGAGCAGCATCAGCTCCGGCTCCATGGCGAGCGTCGTGGCGATTTCCAGCGCGCGCTTGCGGCCGTAGGCCAGCTCGACCGTGGGCACATCGGCGAAATCGGTCAGGCCCACTTGCGTGAGCAGATCCATGGCGCGGTCGTTGAGCTCCGCGAGTGTGCGTTCGCTTTTCCAGAAGTGGTAAGCGGTGCCGAGCGAGCGCTGCAGGCCCACGCGCACGTTCTGGAGCGCCGTGAGGTGAGGAAACACGGCGGAGATCTGAAACGAGCGGATAATGCCGCGCCGCGCGATCTGTGCGGGCCGCTCGTGCGTGATGTCGATGCCGTTGAAGACGATGCGCCCCGCGCTGGGCACGAGGAATTTGGTGAGCAGATTGAAGCAGGTGGTCTTGCCTGCGCCGTTCGGTCCGATCAGCGCATGGATCGAGCCGCGGCATACGCGCAGGTTCACGCCGTTCACGGCCGTAAAGCCCTTGAACTGTTTCGTGAGGTCGCGCGTCTCCAGAATCGTGTCGCCGAGAATCATGTCCCCTTCCGAGCGTGGTAAGGCGTAACACTGCAGACCGTCCGTGACTTGTGGTGCACGGTCAGGCCCGGCGCGGACGGTGCGGCGCGCCTCCCGATGCGCGCAACGCGCGCCTGCCGACTTTCGCGTCATTGTCTCGCCAATGATGCAGCGCAATCATTGGGATTTGCACTTAAGGGAGCATCACAAGGACAGTGAACGCTTAAATCGACAATTGACGACAGTTCGATGAAAATTAGCCGCACGTTAGCCGCACAATCAGCGCAAACCCGCCTCTGACAGACGTACAGAAACACGCGCGCGGAAGCGCTTCCGCGCGCGTCTACTATCGCTGCCGGAACGACGCTATCTTGCGCGCCGCTCCATGCCCTCAGGCGGTCGTCAACGTCGCACCGGCGGCGGCCTCCGTTTGCGCACGTGCACCTTCGCGACGATCGGCGCGCAGCATCTCGGCGGCGCGCTCTGCGATCATCAGCGTCGGCGAATTCGTGTTGCCCGAAGTAATGGTCGGCATGACCGAAGCGTCCACCACACGCAGGCCCTCCACCCCGCGCACGCGCAGGCGCGCGTCGACCACGGCGTCCGGATCGTCGGCGCGGCCCATGCGGCACGTGCCGACCGGGTGAAAGATCGTCGTGCCGACGTTGCCCGCTGCCTCGCGCAGTTGCTCCTCGCTCTGAAATGCGAGCCCGGGCAGGATCTCTTGCGGCTCGTAACGCGCAAGCGCTGCGCTGGCCGCGATGCGCCGCGTCAGCCGTATCGAGTTCGCCGCCACGCGCAGGTCGTGATCGGTCGAAAGATAATTGGGCGCGATGGCGGGCGCTTGCGCCGGGTCCGCCGAAACTGCGTGGATACTGCCGCGCGACGTGGGCCGCAAATTGCACACCGACGCCGTGAACGCATTGAAGCGATGCAACGGCTCGCCGAAGCGGTCGAGCGACAGCGGCTGCACGTGATACTGGAGGTCGGGCCGCGTAAGCGCGGGATCGTTCGGGTCCGACTTCGCGAACGCGCCGAGCTGCGAGGGGGCCATCGACATGGGCCCGCTCTGGAAGAACGCGTACTCCATGCCGATCATCAGCTTGCCCCACCAGTGCGCGGAAAGCGTGTTGAGCGTACGCACGCCGTTCACGCGAAACGCCATGCGCAATTGCAGATGATCCTGCAGGTTCTCGCCCACGCCGCGCAGATCCTGCACCACGCCAATGTCGAGCTGCGCGAGCCGCTGTGCGTCGCCGATGCCGGAAAGCTCGAGCAGTTGCGGCGAATTCACGGCGCCGGCGCTCAGGATGACTTCGCAACGCGCGCGCGCCACGTAATCCACATCGCCGCGATACTCCACGCCCACGCAGCGCTTGCCTTCGAAAATCACGCGCTGAGTGAGCGCGCCGGTCACGACCGTCAGGTTGGGTCGCTTCATCGCCGCGCGCAGGAACGCCTTCGACGCGTTCCAGCGCACGCCGCGCTTCTGGTTCACTTCGAAATAGCCCACGCCGCTGTTGTCGCCGCGATTGAAGTCGTCGGTGGCGGCAATGCCCTGCTCCTGCGCCGCGTGCGCGAACGATTCGAGAATCTGCCACTTCAGGCGCTGCTTCTCCACTCGCCATTGGCCGCCCGCGCCGTGAAACTCGCTCGCGCCGCCGTGATGATCTTCGCTGCGGCGGAACACAGGTAGCACACTGTCCCACGACCAGCCGGAGTCGCCCGTCTCGCGCGCCCAGTTGTCGTAGTCTTCGCGCTGACCGCGCATGTAGATCATGCCGTTGATCGACGACGAGCCGCCCAGCACACGCCCGCGCGGATACGAAAGCGCGCGTCCGTTGAGGCCTTTTTCGGCGGCGGTCTTGTAGAGCCAGTCGGTGCGCGGATTGCCGATGCAATACAGGTAGCCGACGGGAATGTGGATCCAGTGATAGTCGTCCGTGCCGCCCGCTTCGATGAGCAGCACGGAAACGTCGGCGTCTTCGGTCAGGCGGTTGGCGAGCACGCAGCCCGCTGTGCCCGCGCCAACGATCACATAGTCGAATTCGCCTTCGAGGCGGCGCGCGGGCGCGCCGCGTGCTCCTTGAGCTTCACTCGGTGCAGGCATGTTGTGTCTCCAGCCACTACGTTTTCTTGGTGTTGTGATTTTCGAACTGCGATTGCGGCGCCGGGCGGCACAGAATACTTCGTCATGCTTGATAAACCACCCGGCTCCTGCCCACCTATTTCGCCACCGGCATCGTGAACTCCGCGCCCTTGGCGATGCTGTCAGGCCAGCGCTGCATGATGCTCTTGTAGCGCGTGTAAAAGCGCACGCCTTCCTCGCCATAAGCATGGTGGTCGCCGAACAGCGAACGCTTCCAGCCGCCGAACGAATGCCACGCCATCGGCACCGGAATCGGCACATTGATGCCCACCATGCCCACCTTGATCTGGCGCGAGAACGCGCGCGCGACGCCGCCGTCCGAGGTGTAGCACGACACGCCGTTGGCGAACTCGTGCGCATTGATCAACTCGACGGCGCTCGCGAAATCGGGCACGCGCACGACCGAAAGCACCGGGCCAAAGATCTCTTCCTTGTAGATCGTCATATTGGTCTTCACATCGTCGAACAGCGTGCCACCGAGGAAGAAGCCGTCCTCATGGCCGTCCACCTTGTGGCCGCGCCCGTCCACCACGAGCCTCGCGCCCGCCGCCACGCCCGCCTCGATATAGCCCTGCACCTTCGCGCGATGCACGCCCGTGACAAGTGGGCCCATTTCCGAGGCGCCGTCCATGCCGCTGCCGATCTGCAGCGCCTTCACGCGCGGCGTGAGGCGCTCGACGAGTTCGTCCGCGATATGGCCCACGGCCACCGCCACCGAAATCGCCATGCAGCGCTCGCCGGCCGACCCGTATGCCGCGCCGATCAGGGCGTCGACGGCCTGGTCGAGATCGGCGTCCGGCATCACGACGAGGTGATTCTTCGCGCCGCCCAGCGCCTGCACGCGCTTGCCGTGCTTCGTGCCTTCCGTGTAGATGTACTCGGCGATCGGCGTCGAGCCGACGAACGACAGCGCCGTGACCTCGGGATGCACGAGCAGCGCGTCCACGGCCACCTTGTCGCCGTGCACGACGTTGAACACGCCGTCGGGCAAACCCGCTTCCTTGAGCAGTTCGGCAAGGCGCACGGAAGCCGAGGGATCGCGCTCCGAAGGCTTGAGCACGAACGTGTTGCCGCACGCGAGCGCGATGGGGAACATCCAGCACGGCACCATCATCGGGAAATTGAACGGCGTGATGCCCGCCACGACGCCAAGCGGCTGGCGCAGATTCCAGTTGTCGATGCCGCCGCCGATCTGGTCGGTAAAGTCAGTCTTCAGCAGGTTGGGAATGCCGCACGCGAATTCGACCACCTCGATGCCGCGCATCACCTCGCCCTTCGCATCTGAGAACACCTTGCCGTGTTCGCGCGTGATCAGTTCGGCGAGTTCGTCGTGATGCTGGTCGAGCAGATCCTTGAACTTGAAGAGAATGCGTGCGCGCTTGATGGGCGCCATCTCCGCCCACTCGGGAAACGCCGCGGCCGCGGCAGCGACGGCCGCGTCCACTTCGGCCACCGTGGCAAGCGGCACGCGCGCGCTCACCTTGCCAAACGCCGGATTGAATACGTTGCCGTAACGCTCGCTCGTGCCGTCCAGCGGCTTGCCGTTGACGAAGTGCGTGAGCGTACGCACGCCTGCATCGCTCTGATGTGTCTCGCCCATGTCTGTGCCTCTTCTGTCGTGAAGCCTCGATCCAGCTAGCGTAATCGGCAGGCCGGGGCGCGATCCAATGATTAATGCTCAACAGCGATATAAGGCGGTTTAATATCAGGATATGGACCTGACCTTGCTCCGAGCGTTCGTCACGGTCGCGCGCGAGGGCAACCTCACGCGCGCGGCCACCCACCTGCATCTCACGCAGCCGGCCGTGAGCCTGCAGATCAAGCATTTGCAGGAGGCCCTTGGCGTCGCGCTCTTCACGCGCACCTCGCACGGCCTCGCGCTCACGCGTGACGGCCAGGCACTGCTGCCGCATGCCGAACGTGCGCTCGCCGCCGCCGGCGACGTGCAGCGCGCCGCTGCCGCGCTGCGGCACGAGGTGCGCGGGCGCTTGCGCATCGGCACCATTCTCGATCCGGCGTTCCTGCGTCTGGGCGGCTTTCTGCGTCAACTCGTCGAAACCTGGCCGCAGATCGAAACGGCGCTGCGCCACGGCATGTCCGGCTGGGTGCTCGACCAGGTGCGCTCGCGCGAACTCGACGTCGGCTACTACATCGGCCAGCCCGCGCCCGACCCCGACATGTTCCATGTCATCACGCTCACACGCTTTCAGTACCGCGTGCTCGCGCCCGCGGGCTGGAAGGACCGCGTGAAGGACGCGCGGGACTGGCGCGCGCTCGCCGCGCTGCCGTGGATCTGGACGCCGCCCGCCTCCGCGCACAATCGCCTGCTCACCACGCTGTTCGAGGCCGCGAATGCGAAACCCGTGAAGGTGGCCGAGGTGGACCAGGAGCCGTCGATGCTCGATCTCGTGAAGTCGGGCGTGGGGCTCACACTCGCGCGCGATTCCACGGCTCTCGCCGAAGCGCACGCGCACGGGCTCACCATCGTCGAAGGCGTGGCGGTGCCCACGGAACTCACCTTTATCACGCTCGCCGCGCGACGCGACGAGCCGACCATTGCGGCGGCGCTCAAGTCGATCGAAACGCAATGGGCGATATGAGCCGCGCTCATGAAGATGCGCGTGCGCCGGTCATGTCCGACGCGAGCGCCGCACGAGCCGCGTAACAGCGCTGTCACACAAGTTTTGATAGATTGGGAATTCGCTCCGCGTTTTCGGCACGCCTGCCGGCGTGCTCACCCTGCGCGGCGCGTTTCCAGCCTCTCCGATCGTTCCGCTTGTTCCCCTTGTTCCCTTCGTTCGACAGGAGCCTTGCATGGCCCGCAACATCGAAATCAAAGCCCGCGCCCGTCAATTCGACGCCCTGCGCGAGCGCGCTTCCCAGCTCGCATCCGATGCGCCCCTGATCTTTCGCCAGCAGGACTTCTTCTACGATGTACCGCGCGGCCGCCTGAAGCTGCGCCAGTTCGACGACGGCACGCCGCCCGAGCTGATCTTTTATCAGCGCGACGATCGCGACGGCCCGAAGGCCTCGTACTACACGCGCAGCCCTGTGACCAATGCCGAGGCCATGCACTCGCTGCTCGCCACGGCGCTCACCACGCGCGGCATCGTCTCGAAGGAGCGCCACGTGTATCTGGCGGGCCGCACGCGCATCCATCTGGACCGCGTGGACGGCCTGGGCGACTTCGTCGAACTGGAAGTGGTGCTCGGCCCCGAGGACGACGAGCAAGGCGGCGAAGCCGAGGCGCACGCGGTGTTCGCGAAGCTCGGCGTGGACGAAAGCGATCTCGTCGCGGTGGCTTACGTCGATCTGCTCAATACGGCAAGTGCGGCCTGATCGGTTTAATCAGCAAACGGGCCCTTGCGGCCCTTATCCACCCTTTGCGGCCCTACGCTCACGCAGCCGGCGCGCCCGGCTCCAGATGACCCAGCGGCAGCGGCCCGTTGCGCTTGAACGTGGTGAGCACGATGTTCGAGCGCACGCTGTCCACGCCGGGCACGCGCATGAGCTTCTTCATGACGAAGGTCGAAAGCGCGTTCAGATCGGGCGCGACGATACGCAGCAAATAGTCGGCGTCACCCACCACGGCATGACATTCGAGCACTTCGGGCAGCACGTCGATCTGCTGCTGGAACTGCTCGATGATCGAATCCCCGTGATGCTTGAGCTTCAGGCTCGTGAACGCGGTCACGCCCAGCCCGAGCTTTTCGGGCCGCAGCACCACGCGATAGCCGTCGATCACCCCCGAGGCCTCGAGACGCTGCAGCCGCCTGCCGATCTGCGAGGGCGAGAGCGGCACCTGCTCGCCAAGCTGCTGGTGCGTAGCGCGGCCAAAGCGCTGCAGCACGTCGAGGAGCGCCAGATCGAAATGATCGAGTTCGAGCATGAATGAAATCCGCATTGATTGACTTGATAACGCTCGATTATTGCATATCAGAGACTAATCTCGTTCAATACGCGCACATGCCGCGCGCCATCCGCTCTAGACTTGCACAACAGCAAGCCTTTTTAGTGGAGCGTTACGAACATGGCCGCCGCCACCGCGAAACTGCAGGAGCAGTTCGACGCGGGTCTCACCACCCGTCCCGATTTCACGATAGACCAGCCGCTCGAGCGCTATGGTGCGGCCGATCACGCCGTATGGGACCAGCTCTACCGGCGTCAGCACGCGCTGCTCGAAGGCCGCGCCTGCGAGGCGTTCCTTGAAGGCGCCACGCGCATCGGCCTGAACGTTTCCCACGTTCCTTCCTTCGAGCAGGTGAGCGAGCGTCTGATGGCGGCAACCGGATGGCGCATCGTGGCGGTGCCGGGCCTCGTGCCGGATCGCATCTTCTTCGAGCACCTTGCGAACCGTCGCTTTCCCGTCACCTGGTGGATGCGCCGTCCCGATCAGCTCGACTATCTGCAGGAACCCGACTGTTTCCATGACCTGTTCGGCCATGTGCCGCTGCTCACCGACCCCACTTTCGCCGATGCGATTCACGCCTATGGCCGCGCGGCGCTTGCCGTCGAGGAGCGCGCGCTGCCGTTGCTCGCGCGGCTCTACTGGTACACGGTGGAGTTCGGTTTGATGCGCGACGCGAGCGCGCCAGACGGCGTGAAGATCTACGGCGCCGGCATCGTGTCGAGCAAGGGCGAGACGCTCTACAGCGTGGAAAGCGCGGCGCCGAACCGGCTGGCGTTCGACCTCGACCGCGTGCTGCGCACGCGCTATCGCATCGACACGTTCCAGAAAACCTACTTCGTGATCGACTCGCTCGCCCAGCTATTCGAAGCGCTGGGTGCGGGCATTGCGTCGCGCCTCGCCGACCCGGCGGCGCTCATCGCGTCGCAGCCTCACGCGGCGGGCGACGTGCTGCACAGCGACACGATCATCACGCGCGGCACGGGCGAAGGCTGGCTCGATGACGGCGATGTCTGAGCGCAAGGCGGCCGGGCAGCGCGACCAGTAGACGCAACTCCCAGCCAACGCCGACGCAAGATCGGACGCAATACGGGACGCAACTGCGCTTTGCGCCGCAACATGCGCACGTTCCTTGACCGGGCCGCTCGCACACGCGTCCCATTAGTGAAAAAATGGCTGATCGGCTAACGGCGCACGCCAGGCCCCAAGCTCAACACAGGTGCAACGATGATCAACCGACTCACATCCGAAGAGCGCGCATCGCAACTCGCCGACCTGCGCGGCTGGCAGGCCGTCGCCGGCCGCGACGCGATCCAGCGCCACTTCCGCTTCGCCGACTTCAATGAAGCATTCGGCTTCATGACGCGCGTGGCCATCAAGGCGCAGGAAATGAACCACCACCCCGAGTGGTTCAATGTGTACAACCGCGTCGAAATCACGCTCTCCACCCACGAAGCCGACGGCCTCACCTCACGCGACATCGAACTCGCGCGCTTCATCGACTCGATCGCGCCTGGACCGCTCAGCGCATAAGCAGCAGTACCAAGCATGGGTACGCTGTGCGCACGGCGAGTGCACACAACGCGCGCGCAGCGTGCCGTGAAAGCATAATGCAGGGTAGCGGGCCTTCAAACCTTCAGCTTTGAAGGCTATTCTTGATGGATACGTAAGACTCCCAGGCAGCGCGGGCAATCGGGTCTAAACGTTCCGGTGATATGGCGTTCTGACGCTGTACAATCAGCAGCGCATAAGGCTTGGAGAGCGCACTCGCCTCCTGGCACAACGCGAGTTCGTCGCCAATCGAAGGCGAGCGGTTGCGCCAGAAGTTGATCGCGGCTTCGAGTTCGGTGATCGAAATATCGGACATGTGGATCGTGATCGCGCAACCGTCGGGCTATGCCGTAATGTCAGCAAGCGACGCTTCGCGAACTGCGTGCCTGAACGCTAAAACCCATTGTACTTGAGCGAATCCCATGCGACTCCTTCTGATCGAAGACGACCGCCCTATCGCACGCGGTATCCAGTCCAGCCTCGAACAAGCCGGCTTCACGGTCGACATGGTCCACGACGGCATCTTCGCCGAACAGGCCCTCACGCAGAATCGCCATGAACTCGTGATCCTCGATCTCGGCCTGCCGGGCATCGACGGCATGACGCTGCTTTCGCGCTTTCGCCAAAGCAACCGGCACACGCCCGTTATCGTGCTCACCGCGCGCGACGAACTGAACGACCGCGTCCAGGGCCTGAATTCCGGCGCCGACGACTACATGCTCAAGCCGTTCGAGCCGGCCGAGCTCGAAGCGCGCATTCGCGCCGTGATGCGCCGCAGCGGCCCGCACGGCGACGTGCCGCGCCCCGAAGTGTCGCTCGGCGGCGTGCGCCTGTCGGGCGTCGATCGCCGCATCTTCAACGACGACAAGCCGCTCGAACTCTCGCCGCGCGAGTTCGCCGTGCTCGAAATGCTGCTGCTGCGTCACGGCCGCGTGGTGAGCAAGGCGCAACTGCAGGACCACCTCACGCACTTCGGCGGCGACCTCGGCGACACCGCGATCGAAGTCTACGTGCACCGCGTGCGCAAGAAGCTCGAGAACTGCCGCGTCGAAATCGTCACGGTGCGCGGCTTCGGCTATCTGCTGCAGGAAATCCGCCAGGCAGCCTGATTCGCCTCGCTTCCTGAGCCAGCCAACGGCGGCGGATCACTCCGCCGCCGTTTGCGCTTGATGGCCCGTCACTGGCACGTCAGTGGCACGCGAATGCCCCATCGATGGGACTTCAGCCGCCGCGCCCGCGGCCCGCGTACAATGGATCGGTCCCGTGCGGCGCACGCCGCCGCACCCACGATCCATCATTCGCCCCGAAGCCATCATGTCCTCACCTGCCGCAACGAGTCTGCGGCGCACGCTGCTAAGGCGCCTGGCCGCCCCGCTTTCGCTGCTCGCGCTGATGAGCGGCCTGATCGCCTATTGGCTCGCCTGGCAGTACACGCAGCACGTAGTGGACCGCTCGCTCGCCGACCTCGCCACGGCCATTTCCCGGCAGATCCAGATCGCCGGCGACGATGCCCCCAATACCGTCCCGCCGCTAGCGCAGGCGATGTTCTCCGACCCCGTCGAGCATCTCATCTATCGCATCAGCAACGGCGAAACGGAAATCGCGGGCGACCACGATCTGCCGCTGCAGGGCACTAACGTGCGCCGCATGCACTACGCGTACGTGTTCGAAACGATCTACAAAGGCGTGACCGTGCGCGTCGCCCAGGTGCGCGTGCCGCAAACACACGGTAATCCGATCGTCGTGGAAGTCGGTCAGCCTGTGCATCATCGCTTTCGCATCGCGGCCGAATTTCTCGTCGCGATCATGATGCCGTTGCTGCTGCTGCTGCTTGCCGGCTGGGTCATCGTGTGGCGCGTCGTCAACCAGCAGCTCAACCCGCTCACCGCGCTCGCCGACTCGCTGAACCGCCAGACGCACACGTCGCTCGAGCCCGTGGACGAGACCTATGTGCCCGTCGAGATCCGTCCGCTCACCGGCGCACTCAACGCGCTGCTCGGCCGCCTGAAGACCGCGCTCGACGCGCAGCGCAAATTCATCGCCGACGCGGCCCACCAGCTGCGCACGCCGCTCACCGCGGTGAAGCTGCATGCCGAGCAGGCCGTGAACGCGCGCGAGCCGCAAAAGGTCAGCGACGCCGTGCGCGAGTTGCGTGCGGCCGCCGATCGCGCGGTGCGTCTGTCCAATCAGCTGCTCTCGCTCGCGCGCGCGGAGCCGGGCGAGCAAGCTGCGCGTTTCGTCGATATCGACATGGCCGCGCTCGCGTTCGAGACCGGCGCCGAATGGGTGCCGCGCGCGCTGGCGAATCACGTCGACCTCGGTTTCCAGCGCCTCGACGACCCCGAGAACGACACGCCGTTGATGGTGCGCGGCAACCCCGTGCTGCTGCACGAGGTCATCGCGAATCTGCTCGACAACGCGCTCAAATATTTGCCGCCTGCGCGGCTGGAAGGCGGTCGCATCACCGTGACTGTTTCGCAGTCCTCCGTTGACGGCACGCCGATGGCCGAGATCGTCGTGGAAGACAACGGCAGCGGCGTGCCCGCTTTGCAACAAGCGGATCTCTTCAAGCGCTTCTTCCGAGGCGACGCTCAAAGCGAGAACGGCGTGGACGGCGGCGCGGGCCTCGGTCTTGCGATCGTTCACGACATCATGGCGCTGCATCGCGGCAGCGTGCATTACGAAGATGCACCGGAAGGCGGTGCGCGCTTCATCGTGCGCGTGCCGCTCGCGACTGTCCGAACGCCGGTACGCACGGACGCCAAAGACAAGCGGGACAGCAAGGAAGGCAGCGCCGCTGAAACCGTGCAGCGCGAGGCGGTCAAGTCAGACGAACCGCCGCGCGAGAAGAAACCGGCTCATCAGGCGAGCATCGATCTCTAACGCTGCGCCTGCCACGAAAACGACAAGGGCCGCTCTCATGCGGCCCTTGTGCTTCATGCGACGCGACGCGCGTTGCGCCGCTTACTTCTTCTTTTTGCCCTTGCCCTTCGAGGTTTTCGCGCCCTTCGCAGACTTGTCGTCGTCGGGCGGCGCGAGCATCGTGCCGCGGCATTTACGGGCGCCGCAACGGCATTCGTATTCGCGCTTGAGCTTCTTCGTCTGCTTTGCGTCGATCACGAGACCGTAGTCGTAGAAGAGTTCCTCGCCCTCTGCGATATCGCGCAGCGCGTGAATATAAACGTGTCCTTCGATTTCCTCGGCTTCGCAGTTCGGCGCGCACGAATGATTGATCCAGCGCGCGCTGTTGCCCTTCACCTTGCCGTCGATCACGTCGCCGTCGTCGAGCGCGAAATAGAACGTGTGATTCGGTTCGTCAGGATTATGCGGATGACGCCGCAGCGCTTCCTTCCAGGAGATGCGCTCGCCCTTGTATTCGATCAGTCGTTCGCCGGTCGCAATGGGGACCGCCGCAAACACGCCCTTGCCGTGCACGCCCGACTGGCGCACGACGATCCTGCGTTCACTCATTGAATGAATCCTTGTGAAGTACTGGGGGAGACTGTCCCGGTCATGACAGGCGGCTTGGAACACATCCTCGCGCGCGCCGCCTGCGGCTCTCTCATGAAGCCGTGCCCGACGGTCTGCCTGGCCTTGCATCGGCCCTTGCATCAAACTTCGCGTCCTGCCTCGCCGCGGTCCGTACGCAAACGCGGCGCCGATTGGGCGCCGCGCTCATGCGACGCCCGGCGCGCCACAGACGGCATCGTACACGCTCGCGCCTCTTTCGTTCAACCCATATGCGCCGTGAGACAAGCGCCGCGCGCAGCGTATCAGCGCTGGCCGAGCGTTGTCTCGCCGAACAGCTTCTTCAACTCGCGCGGCTGCGAGCGCCAGTATTGCGGCGGCGCGTTCACGCTCGCTCCGAGTTGTGCCGCGGCGTGCCACGGCCAGCGCGGATCGTAGAGCATCGCGCGCGCCATCGCGATCATGTCGGCTTCGCCGTCTTCGACGATCTGGTTGGCCTGCAAGGCGTCGGTGATGAGGCCCACCGCAATCGTCGTCATGCCGGTTTCGGCCTTCACCTTGCGTGCGAACGGCACTTGATAGCCAGGTTCGAGCGGAATCTTTTGCAGCGGTGACACACCGCCCGACGACACGTCGATCCAGTCCGCGCCGCGTGCCTTGAGCGCTTGCGCGAAGACGACCGTGTCCTCGGGCGTCCAGCCGCCTTCAACCCAGTCCGTTGCCGAAACGCGCACGCCGATCGGGCGATTGGCGGGAAATTCGGCGCGCACGGCGTCGAACACTTCGAGCGGAAAACGCATGCGGTTCTCGCGCGAGCCGCCGTACTCGTCGCTGCGCTGGTTCGCGATCGGCGAGAGGAACTGGTGCAGCAAATAGCCGTGCGCCGCGTGTACCTCGAGCGCGTCGATACCAAGACGCGCAGCGCGGCGCGCCGTGGCCACGAACGCATCGCGCACGCGATTCAGACCCGCGACGTCGAGTGCGAGCGGCGGCGCCTCGCCCTCCTTGTGCGCGAGCGCCGAAGGCGCGTGCGGCAGCCACCCGCCTTCGGCAACCGGAATCAGTTGGCCGCCCTCCCAGGGCACATGGCTCGACGCCTTGCGCCCCGCGTGCGAGATCTGCATGGCGATGCGGATCGGCGAATGGCGGCGGATAGCGGCGATAACGGGCTCGAGCGCGGCTTCGGTCACGTCATCCCAGAGGCCGAGATCGCCCGGCGTGATACGGCCGTCGGGTTCGACGGACGTCGCTTCGATGCAAAGCATCGCGGCGCCCGACAACGCCAGGTGGCCGAGATGGATCATGTGCCAGTCGTTGGCCTCGCCACGCTCGGCGGAGTACTGGCACATCGGTGAAACGACGATGCGATTGGCGAGCGTCACGCCACGCAGTTCGAGCGGAGTGAAGAGCTTGCTCATGGGAGGTCCACGGACGAATGGCAGAAGCGTCCGAGAATAGCACGCGCTTTTTTCGCGCGTTCGACAGGAAACACAGCGTGCGCGACGTGCGCCCGCGCGAGAAGGATCAGGTCGGGTTCAAGGTTGGCGCGCGGCCATGCGGGCGTCTACGGCATCCAGCCATTCGCCGAACATGCGGCTCGCCTGCGCTTCGAGCGTCGGCCCGTGGCGCGCCGTGTCATCGCGCAGCGCGTTCACGTCCACGCCCGCGGTGGCGATTTCGGCCGCGTTTCCGATCAGCCAGGGCTCGAAGCGGTCGGCGCGCACTTCGGGATGGCATTGCAGCCCGAGCACATGGTTGCCCCACGAAAACGCCTGGTTCTCGCACAGCGGCGTGGAAGCGAGACGCGTCGCGCCCTGCGGGAGATCGAAGGTATCGCCATGCCAATGCAGCATGGAGGTGAGCGCGCCGTCGAGGTGCTGCAGCGGCGAGGCGCGGCCCGCGTCGGTGAGCGTGAGCGGCGTCCAGCCGATTTCGGGCTGCGGCCCGGCATACACGCGCGCACCGAGCACGCGAGCAATGAGTTGCGCGCCGAGGCAGATGCCGAGCGTGGGCAGACCGGCCGCGACGCGCTTTTCGATCATCGCGGCAAGGGGACCGAGGGTGGGATAGCGTGCGTCGTCGCACGCATTGATCGGGCCGCCGAGCACGACCATGAGCGACGCCGACAAGGGATTGAGCGCGCCAACGCGGGCGAAGCCGACGTCGACGTAGCGCACGGGGCGTCCACGGTCGCCGAGCACGCGCTCGAAGCTGCCGAGGTCCTCGAAATAGACATGGCGCACAGCCAATACTTCGCGATTCATCGGCAGATTCCCGGGTCGGCTGTGGACGGCTTGCACGTTAGCGCTTATGTACGGCGCGTGTGAACGTTTGCGCCTGCGGTCGTGACAAAAACGTGTGGCAAATACTTGCGAGAACTACACAAATTACCACGCACACAATACCGGCACGCAATCGACATTGCGGCGCTTTGCATTACCGTAAATTACATGTATGACGCGCGCAGGCGTTAACGCGCGCCGCCCGCTTTGGGGCGGCGGCGCAGCTTTCGCCTTAAACCGCGAAGATCTTCCAGTTTTTCTTCTGGGTCGTCACGTCGGCCTGGTCGTAGACCGAGCAATCGAGACGCAGATCGGTATCAGCCATATCGATGTTCAGAAGCTGGCAGTGATGCGGCGTCTTCTTCGGGTTCTTGCTCGGCTCGAAATGCGAGCAGGTCAGGCACATGCGGTGTTGCGGGCTGGTTTCCTGCGCTTCGAGCAGATAAACCGTCTTCAGCAGCGTGCGATAAAGCGTGGACTGTTCGTCCGCCTTCAGCGTGCCGACCGCCTTCGAGAGGAAGTCAGGCCACTGCGAGGCCTTCTTCGCCGCCGTGCGGCCGCGCGAGGTCAGACGCACCGCGAGTGCGCGGCCGTCGTCGAGCGCGCGACGCTTTTCGACAAGCCCCTTGGTTTCGAGCGTGCTCACCGCATCGCTCGTGGTAGCGGCCGTGAGGGCCGTTTCACGTGCGATCTCGCCGAGGCGCATCGGCCCCTTACGCTGCATCAGCAGCACGAGAATTTCGCCCTGGGTAGGCGTGAGTCCTGCCCCTTCGGCCCAGTCCCACGCCTGGCTCCGCATAGCCGTGCTAAGTCGCAGCAGGCTATGGGTCACCCGCCCGGCTGCCTGCTCTCCGTATACGCCTTCGCTCATAGTCTTTCGCTGGTTATTTGGCAGCTTGCGCTGCATCGTCAGCCGCCGCTTTGACCGACGGCCTGTGGGAACGCTGGCGCCCGGTTCCCGAGCGCCGCACCATCTCAAAAAAACCTGCTACGCGCACGCCAAGGTGTACGTAGCACTGTCATTTTTCTTGCCGCAGACCCCGAAAACATCCTTCAAGTTCCGATGCCAGTGCAGCAAACCGACATTCTATGCGAGAGCGGCAAATCGCACAGCTAACTTATCCAACGCGAATTGTGGATAACCCGTTGATAAGCACGCTATTGCTATGTGCACAGGTTCTTGACCGCTCGCAATCGTCGCTGCATGACCCATGCAGGTTATCGCGGATTTCTGTCTCAAACGCAACAGGAATCTGCCCGATTGTGGCTAACCAATCATTACGTAGTCCATTGAGTTTGCAGGGAAATCGAAGGTTACCCACAGCGGTGTGGGGCCATTTGTCCATGAATATGGACCATGTCGGGACCCAGGTCAAAAAAATAAGAACCCCCAGGTACCTTGAAGCCGGCAAAAAAAATTTTCTCCACCTCGAAAAAAGTGGCGCGCGGAACCAACGCGACCCGTTTTTGGCGTGCTTATCGGCCGGTTTTTGTCCGCTCCCCTTACCTCGCTTTTTACCCGCTTCTTACCCGCGTCTTACCTGCTTCTCACCTGTTTCCCAGCCCCGAAAGCACGAAGGGCAGCCCGAAAGCTGCCCTTGCATCCTGCTTTGCCTGCGCGGAGCGCTTCTGGCACCCCGCGAAAATCGGTCAGTGGTCCTGTGCGTCCGCCGGCTCCCCTTTTTTGATTCCGGTCAGGCGCGCCAGCGCAGGCACTGTTGCCGGACGGCTTCGTGCAGCGACTTTTCCTCGGCCACCACGCTACGCAGCCAGGTGGCGTCGTTGTTCTGCGCGCGGGCGATCGTGCCGATTTCGGTGAGCGCGCGCGTCGAGCCGAGCGCCTCGCCATGCGGCGCGATCCGGTCCAGCGTTTCGAGAATGTCTTCGGAAATCGTGCGCCGCTCGCCCGTCTGCGGATTCACGCAGGTGCCCGCGAGACCAAAACGGCATGCCTGGAAGCGGTTGAACGTGTACACGAGATAGTCGTCCTCGAGCGGCGCGATCGGCCGGTCGGTGAGCAAATGGCGTGCGAGCGTCTGGATGTAGCAGGCGATCGCGGCGGCGCGCTCCACCGAAAGCGGCGTGTCCATCACGCGCACCTCGATCGTGCCGAAACCGGGTTTCGGGCGGATGTCCCAGTAAAAGTCTTTCATGCTGTTGACAACGCCCGTGTGCACCATTTTCGAGAAGTACTCCTTGAACTCCTCCCAGCTCAGCACGAACGGCGCGCGGCCCGACAGCGGAAACGCGAACACGGAATTCAGTCGTGCCGAATGAAATCCGGTGTCCACGCCCTGCACGTAGGGCGACGACGCCGAGAGCGCGATGAAATGCGGAATGAAGCGCGAAAGGGAGTGCAGCAGGAAAAGCGCGCTGTCCGCGTCCGGGCAGCCGATATGCACGTGCTGGCCGAACACCGTGAACTGCTTCGCGAGGTAGCCGTACAACTCGGAAAGATACTGAAAGCGCGGGGTATCGACGATGCGCCGGTCGCTCCATTGCTGGAAGGCGTGTGTGCCGCCGCCGCACAGACCAACATTGAGACGATCGGCCGCGGTGACGAGCACGTCGCGAATCTTGCGCAGATCGGCCACGGCCTGCTCGTGATTCGTGCAGATCCCGGTGGAAAGCTCAATCATGCTTTCGGTGATTTCGGGCGTGATGTTGCCCGGAATCTCCTGATCTTTGACGAGGCGCATGAGGTCGCTACCCGCCTTGGTCAGATCGTAGTCATGCGTGTTGACGATCTGCATTTCGAGTTCGATGCCGAACGTGAACGGCTTCGAATCGACAAATGTTTCGAGTGACATGGCGTCCCCTATCAGGGCGTCGCGCGCAAGCCGCCGGCCGCGCGCGACGCGAGTTTCATGCTTCGCCGCGTTCGCCGACGAGGGCAAGCGCGCGATAGACCAGCCAGGGTCCGAAAAGCTGCAGCACGACGATCGAGCAAAGAATGATCGCGCGCAGGCGCGGATCGAACGTCGGATAAAGCTCGTAGGTGTCCTCGACGAGCAGCAGCGCGAGCGCCGACATTGGCGTCAAGGCAATGCCGAGCGCGATACCCTGCTTCCAGTGCAGCCCGCTCGGTTTGGCGAACATCAGCACGCCGACGAGCTTGGCCACGAGGCGCGCGACGATCAGCCCCGCCGCGGCCGCGCCGCCCACGAGAATGTCGTGCCACTCGAAGGTCGTGAGCGTGAGCACGAACAGAATCACCGTCAGCAGCCATCCGGCCGTGCCGAAATGCTGCGGCCACAGTTGCGGGCGCGGCTCCAGATTCTTCACGATGATGCCGGCGGCAAGCAGGCTCAGGATCGTCGAAAGCTTGAGCAGGTGCGCCATGGCGATCGCCAGCAGCACGAGACCGAAGAGCGCGACAAACGAGTGCTCGTCCTGCGGACTCAACCGCCGGTAAAACAGCGTGCACGCACGGGCGAGCACGAACGCGAGAACCAGCGAGCCGATCAGCAGATAGAGCGGCTGGAGGATCGTCGCGAACACGTTGCCGTAGATTTCCTGGTGCAGCCAGCTTGACGCGAGCTTTTCCACGATCACCGCATACATGCTGTTGAGCGCCGTGAGCGTGAGCAAGCGCTGCGTGACCTGGCCTTCCGCCCGCAACTCGGTCTTGAGCTGGATCACCATGCCAGGCGACGTCGCCATGGAGATCGCGGCCACGACGAGCGCGATCATCGTCGGCACGGAAAGGAACAGCAGCACTCCAAGCACGAGCACGAAGGTCAGCGAGGCCTCGGCGAGACTCGAAAGGATGAGCCAGGGGTTGCGGCGAATCCAGCGCAAGTCGAGCCGGCTGCCCAGTTCGAACAGCAGGAGACCGAGTGCAACGTCGAGCAGCGGCCTCGCGGACGTACCGACATTGGCGTCGACCACGCCAAACCCGGCCGACCCGGCAATGAGCCCGATCACCCCATAGCCCGAGATCCGCGGCAAGCGCCACGCCCGATAGCAAAGCTCGCCGCACAAACCGGCGGCGAGCAGCGCGAGCCCGGCCCAGAAAATACCGTCGAGCGGCAACGGCCAGGCGGGAAAAAACGAAAACGCCGACTTCATCGTGGTGGCTTCTCCTTGGCAACGACATCTTGCGTGGGAACGAATCCGGCTGTCCGACGTTAGATCGACATGCGGCTGACATTCCGGCAGACCGCAGGCAAACCGCGTGCCGCACGAGGCGAACGACACCTCTACTCGCCGTCTGGTGCGTGCCTGCTCTGCGCCTCGCGCGGTTCGCGCCCGCCGATGCAGCCGGCAGGGTCAACGATCTGACGACATGGCGAACTGGCGCGAATTAGCGCTTCCTGCGGCGAGTGCGGGCAAACAGTGCGGCAAACGCGATGGCAAACGCAATGGCGAACGCTACGGCAAAGCAGTGCGCCGGCACATAACGGTGCGGCGAACAGCCGGTACGGGCGCCTTGCGTGTGGTGTGGCTGCGCCCGCGTTGGATGAACGAACGCTGCCGTCTTCCCTGAGCACTCAGATTCAGGATGAGGGGCAACCGTTCCTTGGAAGCGTCAACCGTCTGATGCGGCATGTGACGCGGAAAGAACGGCGATTGTGCCATAGCTTTTTTGCAATTGTCCCCCGCTCTCCGAAAGCATCGACAAAGACGGTAATAGCGTCCGTATTGTGCGCTTTTAGCGGCGTATGCGGAAAAAATGACCGCGTCGGCAGGCGGCATTCGTCGGGGGTTTCACGCTCTGGTTGGGTCGTGCTTGCCGGTAGCGGTGGCGTTAGCTTCGGGTTTACGGTTTACCGTATGTATACGTAGTAGAAGTTAACAAGGGCCTGGGTTTCCTGTGGATAACCCAGGTTTACCGAAAGGAATCCGTGAGTTGGCGCTCGCACAACCGCGCGCAAAGTGTGTGCGGTCCGCGAGCGCTTCGAAGAACAACTTTTTGGCCTGGAACGGGACGTGCCGAGTTACCCCGTTTACGTCCACACCGGTTCCACACTCCATTCGCCGGCAATTCGCGCGGTTATCCACAGATTCGCGTGGATAACGTGGGCCCCCTTTTCCACCCTGTTCCGTGCGGCGCGCTCAAAGACTGCGCTGGCGCAAGGCACGCTGGAGAAAGCGCGCCGGATCCAGCTGGTCGGCAAGTTCGCGCTCCAGTGGCCACGGCTCGCCTTCGAGCTGCGACGCGATCAGCTCCGCTCCCAGCCCCGCCCACACGAGTCCGCGCGAGCCGAACGCGTACGCGCCATAAAGGCCGCTTGCGCGCGGCAGGTCGAGCGGCCACGCGCCGGCCAGACGCTGCGCGTCGCGGCGGGCGGCTTCTTCGTCGGCGAGCGGGCCGAGCATCGGCATGCGGTCGCTGGTCACGCAGCGAAACGCCACGCGGCCGGCGAAATCGCGCTCGCCTTGTGCAGCCGCAAGCTCCGGGAGCATGTGCGCGACGCGTTCGATATTCTCGACGTGGCCGGCGGCGCGCAGCGCGTCGTCGGCGTCGTCGACTTCGTACGTGGCGCCGGCGAGCGTCACGCCGCCGTCGAGCGGCACCGCATAGCCTTCGCCGATCACGGGCACGCGCAGGTTCGCGAGCGGGCTGGGGTCGACGAGCGTGAGCTGGCCACGCACGATGCGCGTGGGCGCATAGGCGAGCGCCGCGGCCCGCGAGGCATCCTGAGCGTTGGCGAAGATCACCGCGGCCGCCTGGGCGACGAGCCGTCCGGTGTCGTCGAACACCTGCCATTCGTCGGATTCTCGATCGCCTGCGCGAGCGATGTGACCGATACGCACACCGAAACGTGTTTCGACCTGGGCGCCTGGCAACGCGGCGGCGAAAGCGCATTGCGCGCGGCAAAGCGATGCCGGATCGATCGCGCCGCCTTGCGGATAGAACCACCCGCCCTGATTGAGCGCGACGCCGGCCAACGCCTGCGCTTGCTCGCGCGTGACGGCCCTCACGTATTCTTCGGGATAGCCGAACGAATCCAGGGCGGCGGCGACGGCGCGCGATTCGTCGTCGGTGGCGAGGTGGAGCAAGCCGGCGTGCGAGCGCAGCGGCGCATGGCCAGCGGCTTCGAGCGCGGCCCAGCGTTGCAGCGCGTAGAGAAACCCCGCGCGCGTGATGCGTGACGCGCTGCTGTCGTCACGGGAAATCAGCGGATGAAACACGCCGGCCGGATTGCCCGATGCTTCGAGCGCGGGCGCGGCGTTGCGTTCGATGAGCGTCACGCGCCAGCCGCGCACGGCCAGCCGCTCGACGAGCGCGCAGCCGGCGAGTCCCGCTCCCACGACAACGGCGTGCCGCTCGCGCAGCGCAAGCGGCAGCGGCGGCTCATAGCGGCGCACGCGCCAGCGCGGCGCGAAGCGCCCGACCAGCATCGCCCACTTGCCGTTGAAGCCTGGCACCTTGCGGTATTCGAAGCCGCTTTGCTCGAGCGCGCGCTTCACCTCCCCGGAACTGCTCCACGTCGCGAAGGTGGCGTCCTCGCCGGCAATGCGTGCAAGCGCCTTGAAAATGGCGGGAGACCAGAGCTCGGGATTCTTCGAAGGGGCGAAGCCGTCGAGGTAGATCGCATCGGCGCGCATCCACATTTTGGGAAATACCTCGAGCGCATCGCCGAAAACGAGCGTGAGCGTGACGCGTCCGCCGTCGAATTCCAGGCGGTGCGTGCCGGGCACGAGCATCGGCCAGGCGTTCACGAGTTCGCGCGCGAGCGGCGCTTCGCGTGCGTGCGCAACGACTGCGTCGAGTGCGCGTTGCAGGTCGTTGCGCGCGAACGGATGTTTTTCCACCGAGACGAAATGCAGGCGTTCGCAGCGCGCCGGATCGTCGCGCCATGCCGCCCACGTGGCGAGAAAGTTCACGCCCATGCCGAAGCCGGTTTCGACCACGGTGAAGATCCGCCGGTTTTGCCAGCGCTGTGGCAACGCGTTGCCGTTCAGAAAGACGGCTTGGGCCTGCGCGAATGCGCCTCCGGTGCTGTGATAGATGTCGCCATAGACAGGCGAAAACGGCATGCCGTCTTCCCGAAAAACGAGCGTGGCGGGTGTCAGGGTGGCGGTCATGAGGAACGCGAAGCCAGAGATGAGGAAGAAACGAGAACGGAGCGAGGCTGGAAAAAGCGTGTGGCGAAGCCTGGTCGCATCGCCGCAAACGCTTGCCAGGCAGGCGTTTGCGCGCATGCTGCGTTGGCGCGGCGCAACGCGTGCGCCGGCAAAAACGCCGCAGCCGGAGGGATTTGCGGGGGTGGATACCCTTAAAACGTCTGCAAGCCCCAAAAAACCGGCATATCCTGCGCGAAATCTTCGAAACCCTTGTCGTTATTGGGTTTGCGCTGCGCTATCATAGCAAGCGCCGCCCAGGGAAGCGGCAGCACGGACGTTGCGGCAGCAGACACACGCTAGCCGCCGCAACGCGAAAACGCCGGGGTGCTCCGGGTCCGTCGCTGCTCGACGGCGCGGCACGCGTCCGTATAATCGGCGCGTTCGCGCTGTTCGTGTCAACCTAAACACAGAAAGGAACTTCTCAATGAATAAACAGGAACTGATCGACGCCGTCGCAGCACAGACGGGCGCTAGCAAGGCACAAACCGGCGAGACGCTGGACACGCTCCTCGAAGTGGTCAAGAAGGCTGTGTCGAAGGGTGACGCGGTCCAGCTGATCGGCTTCGGCAGCTTCGGTTCGGGCAAGCGCGCAGCCCGTACGGGCCGTAACCCGAAGACCGGCGAAACCATCAAGATTCCCGCAGCCAAGACCGTCAAGTTCACGGCTGGCAAGGCGTTCAAGGACGCCGTCAACAAGCGCTAAGGTATTGCCGCTTTAAGTTGACACCCGCCCCTGGCGGGTTTTTTTTCGCCTGCGCGGTTCACGCGGCGCGGGCGAAAAAGCAAACGGCGCCGCAATCATGCGGCGCCGTTGTTCATTGAGCGCGTCGCTCTCGTGACTCGGGACGACTAGGGGCGATGGACGATTTCGCCGTGATCGCCGTGATCATGATCGTGGTCATCGTCGTCCAGCTCCCACGACGGGAACGGGTCGGCGTAGTGCAGCCAAGCTTCGGGGCCTGCTGCGTACTCCGCATCGGTGAGAAGGCAAGCATCGAGCTTTGCGCGCCAGGCTTCGGGCTCGAGATCCACACCGATCATCACCAGTTCCTGGCGACGGTCGCCGACGCTCGGGTCGTCGAGATCGCCCTGCCAGTCGGCGGCGATTTCCTGTTCGAGTTCGGCGTCCTGCGGCCATTCCTCGCGCGGCAGTGCCGCCCACCACGTGCCGGCCGGACCGTGGCGGCACACGCCGCCTGCCTGCGAGAGCGTGCCCGTCACGTCGTTACGCGTGGCGAGCCAGAAGAAGCCCTTCGAGCGCAGTACGCCCTTCCACTCCTGGTTAAGCAGCGCCCAGAAGCGCTCGGGATGAAACGGACGGCGCGCGCGGTAAACGAAGTTGCTGATGCCGTACTCGTCCGCGTCGCTGCGCGGCGCATGCGTGTGCGCCGGATCGTGGCAATGCGCCGGGTCGTCGCAATGGTCATGGTCGTGCAGCGACGCGAGCCAGCCCGGCGCGCTCGACGCCGCATCGAAATCGAAGCGGCCGGTATTGATGACCTCCTCGAGCGGCACATCGCCGAAGCGGCTCACCACCTGCACGGCGCGCGGATTGATGCGCGCGAGAATGTGCTGCAGGCGCGCCAGTTCGTCGCCGCTCACGAGGTCGGCCTTGTTGAGCACGAGCACGTCGCAGAACTCCACCTGATCGACGAGCAGTTCCACGATCGCGCGGTCGTCTTGCTCGCTCGCCGCCACGCCCCGCTCAGCGAGCTGGTCGGCGCTCGCGTAGTCGCGCAGGAAGTTGAATGCGTCGACGACCGTGACCATCGTGTCGAGGCGCGCGAACGCGTCGAGCGCGACGCCGTCCTCGCCCGCGAACGTGAAGGTTTCCGCGATCGGCATGGGCTCGGCCACGCCGGTCGATTCGATCACGATGGCGTCGAAGCGCTGGCCGGCGCGTGCCGGGTCGGCGAGGCGCTGGATCTCGGTGAGCAGGTCGTCGCGCAGCGTGCAGCAAATGCAGCCGTTCGACATTTCGACCACGCGCTCTTCCACGCGCGAGAGCGCCGAGGCGTCGCGCACGAGCGCGGCGTCGATGTTGACGGAGGCGAGGTCGTTGACGATCACCGCCACGCGCAGGCCCGCGCGGTTCGAAAGGATATGGTTGAGCAGCGTGGTCTTGCCCGCGCCCAGAAAACCCGAGAGCACGGTGACGGGCAGTGGCGGCTGGTTCATCGCAGTTGGGGTGCAGAAAGTGAGTCGGGAGGTCCGCCGCGCGAAAGGATCGAAATCCTCGTAAGGGTGCGGCGCCAGCCAGCATTTTGCACCATGCACGCGAGAGGCGCAGGCGCACGCGTGCCGCCGCTTTCAGGGCGCGAGCAGGCGGTACGCGCGCAAGCGAGCTACTGCACGGCTACGGGATGACTACGGGATGACTACTGCATGAGATGCCACTTGCGCAGAATGTCGGCGATTTGCTGCGCGTACTGGTCGCGCAGCGTTGGCGTTTCGGAATGGTATGCGCCAACGGCGGCCCACGTGTTGCCGTACTTGTTCATCTTCTGGCGCAGATGCCACGCGGCGATATAGACGTTCTTGCACGGCTCCATGAGCGTGCTTTGCGAGATGCCGTACTGCGAGAGCACGGGCAGATGCACCGAATTGATCTGCATGACGCCGTAATCGATCGAACCGTTCGCATTCCTGTGTACCGCGTCGGGCCGGTTGTGCGACTCCTGCCAGGCGATGGCGCGCAGGATCAGCGGATTGACCTTCTGGTAGCGCGCGGCCTCGTCGAAACAGTCCGCATGCGCGAGCGTGCCGGCGCTCGCGGTGACGAGCACCACAGCGGCGGCAAGCGTAGCGGACCAGATGTTTTGCATGGCGACTCGCGCGGAAGCTGACAAAAGGGCAAACGAAGAGGCGAACGTTGCTGCCTGAAGGATGACGCAATCTCTCGCTGGCCGCCCTGTTTTCTGGCGAACAATGCGGGAATTCCCACATAAAGAAGGCGGGAAAGTGCGTTGGCCATCGTTCGGGCCGCTCGTATGATACCGGTCACCGATGACGCGTCAAGCTGGCCGCACGGACAAGACGCCCGCATGCTTACAAATAGCTTGGGATTGAAGGCTGGCGCGGCTCGGGGATTAGAAGAATTCCCCGGAGACCCATTTTTTGTGACAAATTCGACATGAAAAACTGCTACTGTTCCATCTTTTGTTGACTAACGGACGTCCGGGCTGAGGAGAGCCGGCGCCGGCACTAGTCGGAAGTTAGTCAGAAAAGCACAGGCGAGTCGGCCCCACAGCCGTACGTCGAGGACGAATAGCCGCGCGCGTCTGCCGCTGGCTTCGATAAGACACCCATGAGAAGAAATCGTATGGCTTTGCGTCGCGTCGCCACGGCGCTGCTCGTGAGCGGACTCATTACCGCACAGCTTGCCTATGCGCAGGTCACGCTCAATTTCGTCAACGCCGACATCGACCAGGTGGCGAAGGCAATTGGCGCCGCCACCGGCAAAACCATCATCGTCGACCCCCGCGTGAAGGGGCAGCTCAATCTCGTCTCCGAGAATCCCGTACCCGAGGACCAGGCCCTCAAGACCCTGCAGTCGGCGCTGCGCATGCAAGGCTTCGCGCTCGTGCAGGATCACGGCGTACTGAAGGTCGTGCCGGAAGCCGACGCCAAGCTGCAGGGCGTGCCGACTTATGTCGGCAATGCGCCTACCGCGCGTGGCGATCAGGTGGTGACCCAGGTGTTCACGCTGCGGCACGAGTCGGCGAACAACCTGCTGCCCGTGCTGCGCCCGCTCATCTCGCCGAACAACACGATTGCCGCCTACCCGGGCAACAACACGCTGATCGTGACCGACTATGCGGACAACGTGCGCCGCATCGCTTCGATCATCGCGGGTGTGGACTCGGCCGCCGGCCAGCAGGTGCAGGTCGTGCCGCTGCACAACGCCAATGCGCTCGACATCGCGCCGCAAATCGCGAAGATGCTCGACCCCGGCGCGATCGGCGCCACGGACCCGTCGCTGAAGGTTTCGGTTGTCGCCGACCCGCGCACCAACTCGCTGATGCTGCGCGCCTCGAACGCGCAGCGCTTGGCCTCCGCCGTCCAGCTCTCGAAGCAGCTCGACGCGCCGACCAGCATGCCCGGCAACATTCACGTCGTCCCGCTGCGCAACGCCGACGCCACGCAGCTCGCCAAGACGCTGCGCGGCATGCTCGGCAAGGGCGGCAACGATACGTCGTCGTCGGGCAATGCGAACGGCTTCAACCAGAGCGGCAACAGCGGCGGCGGCAGCACGTCGACGGGCACCTCCGGCACGCCGCCGCTGCCGTCGAGTTCGCTCGGCGGCGGCACGTCGTCGGGCAGCTCGCTCGGGGGCAGTTCATACGGCAGCAGCGGCGGCAGCAACGAAGCGCCGTTCCTCGGCGGCGACAAGGACAAGGGCGACGACAATCAGCCGGGCGGCATGATCCAGGCAGACCCGGCGACGAACTCGCTGATCATCACGGCGCCGGACGCGGTGTACCGCAATCTGCGCTCCGTCATCAACCAGCTCGATGCGCGCCGCGCACAGGTCTACATCGAGGCGCTGATCGTCGAGCTGAACTCGACGACCAACGCCAACCTGGGCATTCAGTGGCAGGTCGCGAGCGGCAATGTGTACGCAGGCACCAATCTGGCCACCGGCAGCGGCAACAGCATTGTCAACCTGACGGCGCAAGCGGCAGCGGACGCCACCACGGGCGGTCTCGCCAGCGCGCTCGCGGGTCAGAGCCTGCAGCAGGGCCTGAATGTGGGCTGGATCAAGAACATCTTCGGCGTGCAGGGGCTTGGCGCATTGCTGCAGGCGCTCTCGCAAACGGCCGACGCGAACGTGCTGTCTACGCCTAACCTCATCACGCTCGACAACCAGGAAGCGAAGATCGTCGTGGGTACGAACGTGCCGATCCAGACGGGTTCCTATTCGAACCTGACGAGCGGTACGGCGAGCACGGCGTTCAACACCTTCGACCGTGTGGACGTCGGCTTGACGCTGCACATCAAGCCGCAGATCACCGACGGCGGCATCCTCAAGCTGCAGCTCTACACGGAAGACTCGGCGATCGTGACGGGCACAACCAACGCGACGACCAATCCGGCCGGCCCCGAGTTCACCAAGCGTTCGATCCAGTCGACCGTGCTGGCCGACAACGGCGAAATCATAGTGCTCGGCGGCCTGATGCAGGACAACTACCAGGTCGCCAACAGCAAGGTGCCGCTGCTCGGCGACATTCCGTGGATCGGCCAGTTGTTCCGCTCGGAAAACAAGACGCGCGAGAAGACGAACCTGATGGTGTTCCTGCGTCCGGTGATCATCAACGATCGCGACACGGCGCAAGCGGTCACGTCGAACCGCTACGACTATATCCAGGGCGTGACGGGCGCATATAAGTCCGACAACAACCTGATCAAGGATAAGGACGACCCGGTCGTGCCGCCGATGCCGCTCGGCCCGAGCCAGGGCGGATCGGCGCTGAACCTGTTCGATCTCGACCAGATGCGGCGTCAGCAGGCGGTGGGCGTGCAGCCCGCGAAGCCGGCCAGCGCCGTGCAGATGCAGCCAGCCGAACCGGTGCAAACCATGCCCGTGGAAACCACGCCGGTGCAACAGGCGGCGCCTGCCACGACGCGGGTGCAGCCGTGAGCACGCCTCACGCGCCTGCGGCCACCAGCGGGGCGGACCGCGAGCCGCCCTCGCCGCTCGCCGCGCGCCTCGTGCCGTACGGCTTCGCGCGCAGCGGTCAGATTCTCGTGGCCCAGCAGCGCGCAGAAGGCCTCGAAGTGTGGATCAGCGAGCGCACGTCGCAGGCCGCCATCGCCGAAGTCGCGCGCAACTTCGGCGCGTTCGCGCTCGTGCGCGTGCCGGCCGACGAACTCGCGCAGGCCATCAATCAGGCTTACGCGCGCCAGGACGGCAGCGCCGCGCAGGTGGTGGGCGAAGTGGAAGGCGAAGTCGATCTCTCGCGCCTCATGCAGGACATTCCCGAAGTGGAAGACCTGCTGGAGTCCGAAGACGACGCGCCGATCATCCGCATGATCAACGCGCTCCTCACGCAGGCCGCGCGCGAGCAGGCATCGGACATTCACATCGAGCCGTTCGAGAATGCCTCGGTGGTGCGCTTTCGCGTGGACGGCACGCTGCGCGATGTCGTGCGCCCGAAGAAGGCGCTGCATGGCGCGCTCATCTCGCGTATCAAGATCATGGCGCAGCTCGACATCGCCGAGAAACGCCTGCCGCAGGACGGCCGCATCACGCTGCGCGTGGGCGGGCGTCCGGTGGACGTGCGCGTCTCCACGCTGCCCACGGGTCACGGCGAGCGCGCGGTGCTGCGTCTGCTCGAAAAAGACGCGCAGCGCCTGAACCTCGAAGCGCTCGGCATGGCGAGCGACACGCTCGGCAAGTTCGACCAGCTGATCGCGAAGCCGCACGGCATCGTGCTCGTGACCGGCCCGACGGGCTCGGGCAAGACGACCACGCTCTACGCATCGATGTCGCGGCTCGAAACGGCCACGACCAACATCATGACTGTGGAAGACCCGATCGAGTACGACCTCTCGGGCATCGGGCAGACCCAGGTGAACGAGCGCATCGGCATGACGTTCGCGCGCGCGTTGCGCTCGATCCTGCGCCAGGACCCGGACATCATCATGATCGGTGAAATACGCGACCTCGAAACCGCGCAGATCGCCGTGCAGGCCTCGCTCACGGGCCACCTCGTGCTCGCCACGCTGCACACCAACGACGCCGCTTCGGCGGTGACGCGTTTGACCGACATGGGTGTCGAGCCGTATCTGCTCGCCTCCTCCCTGCTCGGCGTGCTCGCGCAGCGCCTCGTGCGCCAGCTCTGCCCCGTGTGCAAAGAAGAGCGCGTGGAAGACGACGGCAGAAAGCGCTGGCATCCGGTGGGCTGCGATCGCTGCGGTCATTCGGGCTACTCGGGGCGGCGCGGCGTGTACGAACTGCTGCTCATCGACGAGCCGATTCGCGCGCTCATCCACCGCAATGCCGCCGATGCGGAGATCTTCGAGGCCGGCCGCGCGCAAGGCATGCGCACGCTGCGCGAAGACGGCGAGCGCTGGATCGACGCGGGCAGGACTTCGCTCGAAGAAGTATTGCGCGTGACGGGCGGCGCATGATGGGCCGCAAGATGAACCACCAGATGGACGCTCATTAAAAGCGAGGGCGATCAGCAACATGCCGGCATTTCGCTTCGAAGCCATCGACGCCACGGGCAAAGCGCAAAAAGGCGTGCTCGACGCGGACAGCGCGCGCGGCGCGCGCGCGCTGCTGCGCGGCCAGGGTCTCACGCCGCTCGTGGTCGAAGCCGCCGCGAGCCGCACGCGCGGCGCGCGAGCGCAGCGGCTCGCGCTCGGGCGCAAGCTCTCGCAGCGCGAGCAGGCCATCCTCACGCGCCAGCTCGCCAGTCTGCTGGTAGCGGGCTTGCCGCTCGGCGAGGCGCTTGCGGTGCTCACCGAGCAGTCCGAGCGCGACTACATCCGGGAACTGATGGCGGCCATTCGCGCCGAGGTGCTCGGCGGCCATTCGCTTGCCAGCGCGCTCGAGCAGCATCCGCGCGACTTCCCGGACATCTACCGCGCGCTCGTGGCCGCGGGCGAACACACCGGCAAGCTCGGCATCGTGCTTTCGCGTCTGGCCGACTACATCGAGCAGCGCAACGCGCTCAAGCAGAAGATCGTGCTCGCCTTCACGTACCCGACGATCGTCACGATCATCGCGTTCGGCATCGTCACGTTCCTGTTGAGTTATGTGGTGCCGCAAGTGGTGAACGTGTTTGCGAGCACCAAGCAGCAACTGCCCTTCCTCACCGTCGTGATGATGGCGCTTTCGGGCTTTGTGCGGCAGTGGTGGTGGGCAGTGCTGATCGCCGTGGCCGTGGTGGCGTGGATCGTGCGCGCGACCTTGCGCAGGCCTGGCCCGCGTCTCGCGTTCGACCGCTGGATGCTCACTGCGCCGCTCGCGGGCAAGCTCGTGCGCGGCTACAACACCGTGCGCTTCGCGAGCACGCTCGGCATTCTCTCCGCCGCGGGCGTGCCGATCCTGCGCGCGCTGCAGGCGGCCGGAGAGACGCTTTCGAACAAGGCGATGCGCACGAACATCGACGAAGCCATCGTGCGTGTACGCGAAGGCACGTCGCTTTCTCGCGCGCTGGGCAATACGAAGACGTTTCCGCCCGTGCTCGTGCACCTGATCCGCTCGGGTGAGGCGACCGGCGACGTGACGACCATGCTCGACCGCGCAGCCGAAGGTGAAGCGCGCGAACTGGAGCGGCGCACGATGTTCCTCACGAGCCTGCTCGAACCGCTCCTGATTCTGGCGATGGGGGGCGTGGTGCTCGTGATCGTGCTAGCGGTGATGCTGCCGATCATCGAGCTGAACAACCTTGTGCAGTAAGGCGTACGAACTGCGCGAGACGCCCGGCAAGAAGCCCGGCGCGCGCAACTCAGCGCACGTAGATGGTGGGACCGGCTGCGTTGGGCGGCAGGAAGATTTCGGAGTGCACGCCGTGGCGGTCGATGACGATCGAGCGGGGGCGCACTTCGAAGAGTTTCGAGTTCTGGTCGATCGGGCCGCCGAGCGAGATGGCTCGCGGGGGTTCGCCGCCGACGCTCACGATGGCCGCCGCGCCCTGCGCGAGCGCGAGGATGCCGAACAGGTGAATGTCCTGCACCGGGTTGCGTTCGAGCCTGCCGCCGAACAGCGTGCCGGCCTGATCGAGCGAGACCGGCGGCTGGGCGGCGGCGGCCTGCACCGGCGCCGCGCGGTTCGTGGCGAGGGTGATCGTCCACCACGTGGCCGTGGCGCAGAACACCGCAAACGCGGCGAGGGAAAGAAGGCGGATTTGCAGTGGGTTCATGAGCCCATTGTACGAAGGTTTATGGAATTTTTGATGTACGCGTTTGCCATGCCCGCGAGGCGTCGGAAAGGCGTCATCGTGTGACATTACAATGACCCGTCATGCGAGCGAGGGACCCGCCGGTTCAAGCGGCGGGTTCGATTGCAGGCAGGACGAAGCGCGGCGCACAAGTGCACCGCAACCCTATCTAGCGAGAGAGGAAAGAACTCATGTCCATGTGGGCGAAATTGTGCACCAAGCGCCGTGCCGAAATGGAAGTCACGCGCGCGCGCCGCCAAGGCGGCTTCACGCTCATCGAAATCATGGTCGTGATCGCGATTCTCGGCATTCTTGCCGCGTTGATCGTGCCGAAGATCATGAGTCGTCCCGATGAAGCGCGCCGCGTCGCCGCGCGCCAGGACATCGGCACGATCATGCAGGCAATGAAGCTCTATCGCCTCGACAACGGCCGCTATCCGACCCAGGACCAGGGGCTGCAGGCGCTCGTGCAAAAGCCGACCACCGACCCCGTGCCGAACAACTGGAAAGACGGCGGCTATCTGGAGCGCCTGCCCAATGACCCATGGGGCAGTGCGTACCAGTACCTGAACCCGGGCGTGCACGGCGAGATCGACGTATTCAGCTATGGCGCCGACGGCAAACCCGGCGGCGAAGGCAACGACGCCGACGTCGGGTCCTGGCAATAAGTCATCCGCCACGCAGCATCCATGCAAACGAGCCGCCCTTCCCCTTGCGGGGACCGCCGATCGTCACGCACCTCGCGCGCGTCACGCGCGGGTACGCGTGCGCGCGCGGCGGGCTTCACGCTGCTCGAGATGCTCGTGGTGCTGCTGATCGCGGGGATTCTCATCTCGCTCGCTTCGCTCACGCTCACGCGCAATCCGCGCACCGACCTGAATGAAGAAGCGCAGCGGCTCGCGCTCCTGTTCGAGTCGGCGGGCGACGAGGCGCAGGTGCGCGCGCGCGCCATTGCATGGCAGCCACTCGCGGGCGGCTTCCGCTTCGATGTGCACACGGAAGACGGCTGGCGTCCGCTGCGCGACGATCTGCTCGGACCGCGCCAATGGGAAGGCGGCGTGACCGGCGTGGCGATCACCTACCCCGGCGGCAACGACACGCAGGCAAACCGGCTCATCTTCGGCACGGAGGCCGTGGACGTGCCGGTGCAGGTCACGCTCTTTTCGGCCGCCGGCAGCGCGACGATCGTCGGCACCGGCACTGGCCGCTTCGAGGTGCGCTGAGATGCGGTTCTCGATGCGTGGGGGAAAGCGCGGCCACGGCGCTCGCCTGGATCGACAGCGTGGTCCGGTGCGCGAGCGCGGCTTCACGATGATCGAAGTATTGGTTGCGCTCGCAATCATCGCGATTGCGCTGGCCGCTTCGTTGCGCGCCGTGGGCAGCCTCGCCGCGAGCGAAGCCGACCTGCACGACCGCCTGCTTGCGGGCTGGAGTGCGGACAACACGCTTGCGCAACTGCGTCTCGTGCATGCGTGGCCGGACCTTGGCGAGAGCAGTTTCGACTGCTCGCAGGGCAATCTGCGGCTGACTTGCACGCAGCACGTCGCGGCGACGCCCAACCCCGTTTTTCGGCGCGTGGAGGTGTCGGTTGCGACGCCCGGCCGCTCCGGCAATCTCGCGCAACTCGTCACGGTGCTCGCCAATGAGACGAACCGCTCGTTGTGACCGCGTGCGCGTCGCCTCGTCAGCGCGCGGCTTCACGCTGATCGAGCTGCTCGTTGCGATCGCCATCATGGCCGTCGTGGCCATCCTCTCGTGGCGCGGCCTCGACGAGATCGTGCGCGGGCGCGAGACCATCACGCGCTCGATGGCGCAGGAGCGCGTGTTCGCGCAGATGTTCGACCAGATGCGCATCGACTTGCGCGAAGCCGCCTCCGACGACGAAGCGGGCGGCGTCGCTATCTCGCTCGACGGCGGCGCGCTGCAGATCGTGCGCGCGTTCGCGATGCCGCCGGGCGCGGCGCCCCGCCTGCAAGTGGTGCGTTACCGCGTGTCGGGCGGCCAGGTGGTGCGCTATGCGTCGCCGCCTCTCGCCGATCTCGGAGCGTTACGGCGTGCGCTGCGCGGCGGCGAAGGCGACAACTGGGGCGCGTTGCCGATGATGAGCGGCGTGGACGTTATCAACGCGCGCCTGTACGTGCCGAAGACGGGCTGGACCGCGAACATGCAGGACGTGCGCTCGCAGGTCACGGGCAACAACAACGATCTCAAGGTGCCGCAACTCGGCAACGCGCCGCTGCCGCGCGCGGTGACGGGGGTGCAGGTGAGCGTGGGCTCGCATGCGCTCCAGCAGCCGGTGACCCGCGTGTTTCTGGTGGGGGAATGACGTTGCGCACACAACGAACCTCCGCACGGCACACCCGGCAAGGTAGACGATCCAGCCGTTCCACGCGCGCACGGCGCGGGGCGGCCATCATCAGCGCGCTGCTCGTCGTCGCGCTTTCGGCGATCATCGTCTCGGGCATGTTGTGGCGCCAGCAGGTGCAGTTGCGGCGCATCGAGAATCAACGTCTGCTCGCGCAGGCGCAATGGATCTCGCGCGCCTCGCTCGACTGGACGCGCCTCGTGCTGCGCTCCGAAGCGGACACGTCGGCGGGCATTACGTATCTCGGCGGCGCGTGGGGCGTGCCGCTCGCGCGAACGCGGCTGTCCGACTTTCTCGGCCAGATCGGCGAAGCGCACGCGCAACAGGGCGCGGACACCTGGCTTTCGGGTTCGATAGAAGACGCCCAGGCGCGCTTCAATCTGCGCAATCTCGTGGCGACCAGCGCGCCGGGCTCGTTGCAGCTGAACGTGACGGAGATCGAGGCATTCGCGCGCCTGTTGCAGATTCTCGGCCTCGACCAGTCGCTTGCGAAGAACACTGCGGTGTACCTGCGCTCAGGGCTTGCCTACTCGGCAACGCGCTTCCAGACGCAAACCACCACGACGAACACCGGTTCGCAAACCGAGGTGCTCGCAGGGGGCGGGACGACTGGCGGCGGCAACTACACCGACAACCCCGGCCTCTCGGAGTCCGACAACGACAGCGGCGTCGCCCCGCTCATGATGACGAGCGTCGATTCGCTGCTCGACGTGCCCGGCTTCACGGCCGACGCCGTTGCGCGGCTGCGCCCGTTCGTGACGATCCTGCCCACCGTGACGCCCGTGAACATGAACACGGCGAGCGCAGAGGTGATCGCTTCCGTCGTGACGGGCATGAGCCTTTCGAACGCGCAGGCCCTCGTCGCGCATCGCCAGAGCGTGTTTTTCCGCAACGTGAGCGACGTGCAACTCGCGCTCGAAGGCGTGGGAGTGAAGCAAGTCTCGATCGACACCACGCAAATCGACGTCAACACGAGTTACTTTCTGGTACATGGGCGCGTGCAGCACGAGCGCGCCGAGGTGGACCGCACGACGCTTGTCTGGCGCGATCCGCTCACCCATACGACGCGCATCGTGCGCGTTAGCGACGAACCATGAATCCGTCCCCGACCAACATCGAAAAGAGGTGCGTTTGAGCACGCTGATCGTTCTCATGCCGCCCCGCGACCCGGCGGTCCACTCGCAGGAATGGCAGCTGCCGGAACTGCCGTTCGTGCTGCTCGACAAGACGGGCAACACGCAACGCGCGGGCCGTTCGGCGCTCGGGCTGTTGCCGAAGGCCTCGACCACCATTCTGCTGATCGCCGCGCGCGACCTGCTCATGCTCGCCGCCACCGTGCCGCCGCTCAGGGGGCCGCGGCTGCGTCAGGCGCTGCCGAACGTGGTCGAGGATCATCTGATCCAGGATGCACAGACCTGCCATCTCGCACTCGACCCAAAGCGCCTGGCCGATGGCCGCCAGGTCGTGGCCGCCATCGATCGGGGCTGGTTCCGTTTTCTCCTGGAAGGCTTCACCGCCGCAGGGCACCGCAATCTGCGCGCGGTGCCAGTGGCGCGCTGCCTGCCTGCTGCGCAGGCGGTGGAGGCTGTGGAGTCGGTGGAGGTGGCCCAAGAGGCTCGAGCCGCTGTGCCTGCCGGGCGCGCGGAGCCGGGTGGCACGTCCGATGCCGCGGCTCCCGCCGCGCCTGTGATCGAACCCGTGACGGCATGCGTGCTCGGCCATGTCGTCGCGACCGCCCCCGCGCTGCTACCCGGCGTTGCGCCGGAGCCCGCGGCCGCCACGTCGGAAGCGCCGCTCGAACTCGCGATCGTGCGCGGCGTGCTCGCCGACGGCTTCGCAGTGCCCGCCGCGAGCGTGGCCGCCACCGTCACGGCGCTCGCCGGCGGCGCGCCGGTTTCGGGCTACGTCCTCACCAACCTGCCGGGCGAGCCCGCGAGCGCGGCCGCACGCGCGTCGCTGGCCGCCGCGTTGCCGGGCGCGCAGACGCTCACGTTCGAGGCGCTCGCGCGGCGCGCGCTTGCCTGCCGCTTCGACCTCTGCCAGTTCGAGTTCGCCTCGCAGCCGTGGCGGCTCGATCGCGCGACGCTGCGCCGTCTGCGCGTGCCGATCGGGCTCGTGGCCGCGTCGCTCGTCGTCGCGGTCGTCGGCGCGAATATCGAGTGGCTCATGATGGCGCGCCAGCGCGACGCCATCAGCGCGCAGATGACCGAGCTGCTCCTCAACGCGTTCCCGAAGACGACCGTCGTGCTCGACCCCGCGGGACAAATGGCGCGGCAGTTGCAGCAGTTGCGCCTCGCCGCGGGCGAACCCTCGCGCGACGACTTCCTCGCGCTCTCCGACGGCCTCGCGCGCGCGCTCGGTCCGGTGCCCGCGAACGGCATCGCGGCACTCGACTATCACGACCGGCGTCTGGACGTGACCTTCAAGCCAGGCGTCAACGTCGACACCGATCTCGCGAAACGCCTCGCGGGCAACGGCCTTGCGGGCACGGTGGATGCCAGCACGGGCAAATGGACCATCAGGAGCGCATCGTGAAGACAACGGCTATGAGCGGCGCCTGGGCCGAGGCCTGGGCGACCTTCTGGGAAGCGCGCACCACGCGCGAAAAGGCGCTGCTCACGTGGGGTGGCGCGGTGCTTGCGCTGGCGATCGGCTGGTCGGTACTGTGGCAGCCGGCCGCCGACGGCCGCGCGCGCCTGCGCGAGAGCCTGCCCGGCATGCAGCGCCAGCTCGCGCAGATGACGGCCGAGGCCGACGAGGCGCGCTCGCTTGCGGGGGCTGCTGCGAGCGTGGCGCCGGGCGGCCAGGCGCTCAAGGACGCGGTCACTGCTTCGCTTGCCGATCACGCGCTCACGGGGGCGCAGATTCAGTTGATCGGCACGACGGTGCAGGTGCAGATGAAGAATGCGTCGTTTCCGGCGTGGGCCGCGTGGCTCGACGACGTGCGCAAGCAGTTCAAGGTGCAGGTGGTCGAGGCGCACATCACCGCGCTGAAGACCGATGGTCAGGTCGACTTGACGGCCTCGCTGCAACCGGCGAATACGCACTAAAAAGAAAAAGCGCGCATTGACCAGCGCGCACTGAGAATCGCCGGAGAAACAAGCAATGAGTTACTGGATGCGGCGCTTGCGCGCCGTGTTGCCCTGGCTGATCGTGGGCCTGCTGTCGAGCGCAGCCGTGTTGCTCGCCCGCCTGCCCGCGGCCTGGATCGCGCCGCAGTTCGCGTGCGCGACTCAGGGGCACGTGAATCTGATCGATCCGGAAGGCTCGCTCTGGCACGGCTCCGCCACGTTGATGCTCGCCGCGGGCCAGGACGCGCGCGGCGCGACGCTGCTGCCGGGTCGCATTGTGTGGCGCACGGCGTTCTGGCCGCTTTTCGTCGCGCGTGTGCGCATGGAAATGCTGCAGACCGAGGCGATGCCCGACGCCGTTACCGTGGATGCGACGTTGCGCGGCGCGAACGTGAGCGCGGGCACGATTGCCGTGCCGGCCTCGCTGCTAGCGGGTCTCGGCGCGCCCTTCAACACGCTCGATCTGGACGGCAAGGTGCGGCTTGCGTGGAGCCCGTGGCGCGTGTTCGGCACGGATGCGTTCGGACGGCTGACCGTGTCGCTCGCCGACATGAGTTCGCGCGTTTCGCTCGTGAAGCCTCTCGGCACGTATCAGGTCGTGTTGCAGGCGCAAGGGGCGACGTCGACGCTCGATCTCTCGACGCAAAAAGGCCCGCTCATGCTCGAGGGACGCGGCTCGTTCTCGCGCGCGTTCGCCTCGTTCCAGGGCACCGCGAGCGCGGCGCCGGATCAGCGCGACAACCTGGCAGGCCTCTTGAATCTGCTGGGCCGCCCGATCGGGCCGGGAACCGTCGCGCTGACCTTCATGCGCTGACGTTCGCGGCTTGAGCGTGCGCCCGCCTGAGCGGGCGCGTACGCATTACTGCGGCTGGGCGGCCGCAACCGCCGGCGCGGACGCTGCTGAAGCCGCGACCGGCGCGGCCACGCTGCCCGTCTCGCGATCCATCTGCGCAGCATCCCAGCCGCCGCCCAGCGCCTTCACGAGCCCCACCGACGACACCATGCGCTGCCCGCCGAGGCTCACGAGCTTTTGCTGCGCGGTGAAGGCCGTGGCCTGCGCGGAAAGCACGTTCTGGAAATCGGTTGTGCCGGCTTTGTATTCGTTCGTGACGATCGAGAGTGCATGCTGCGCCGAATCCACCGCCTGCTGCTGCACGACGATTTCTTGCCCCAGGATGCGCTGCGAAGCGAGGTTGTCCTCCACGTCCTGGAACGCGGCCAGCACGGTTTGCCGGTAGGTGGCCACCTGCTGATCGTAGGCGGCGCGCGCGGCCTCGGTCTGCGCTTTACGCAGCCCGGCGTCGAAGATCGTGCCAGCAAGCGACGGCCCGAGGGTCCAGAAGCGCGACGGCAACTGCAGCAACTGTGACATCACCGAGCTTTCAAAACCGCCGCTTGCGGAAAGCGTGAGCGTCGGGAAGTACGCCGCGATGGCGACGCCGATCTGCTCATTGGCGGAGGCCGCCTTGCGCTCTGCCGAGGCGATGTCGGGCCTGCGCTCGAGCAACGCAGACGGCATGGCGAGCGGCACCGTGGGCGGCGTGGCGGTGAGCGGCGACGGCGGGATCGAGAACGTGGAGGCGGGCTGGCCGACCAGCACGGCGATCGCGTGCTCGTCCTGCGCGCGCGCCACGCCGTTGTCGATTGCCGAAGCCTGGGCAGACTGCAATTGCGTTTGCGCCTGGATCACATCGGCGCGGCCCGCCACGCCCTGGGCATACTGATTTTGCGTGAGCTGCAGCGACTTCTGGTACGCCACAACCGTGTCGTCGAGCAGCTTCTGCTGCGCGTCGAGCGAGCGCAACGTGAAGTAAGTCTGCGCAAGCGTGGCCTGCGCCGATAGACGCGCGTTTGCGAGATCGGCGGCGGCGCCCTGCTGGCTTGCCTCCTGCGAGCTGACGGTGCGGCTCACCTTGCCCCAGAGGTCGGGTTCCCAGGTGGCGTCGAGCCCCAGGCTGACGTTGTTGTTGATGGTGCCGCTCGACAAGCCGCCGCTCGAGTTGGCTACGCGCGTGGGCGTGTACGAGCGTGTGCCCGAGAACGTACCGCTGATCACCGGAAAGTACGCTGCGCGTGCCTCGCCCACGAGCGCACGCGCCTGGCGATACGCGGCAGCGTATTGCGCAACGGTCTGATTGCTGGTGTTGAGCTGGTCCATCAGCGCATTGAGCTGCGCATCGTCGTAGATCAGCCACCAGGCGCCGCGGTCGGCGGTATCGGCGGGTTGCGCGACCTTCCATCCCTCGGGCGCTTCCTTGAACGAAGCGGGTACGGCGGCGCTGGGCCGGTGATAGTCGGGGCCGACTGCGCAGCCTGCCAACTGGAACGCGAGCGCGGCGGCTGCGCACAGCGCCAACGTGGAAAGCGACGTGGGCGCGCGGCGCGCCAAGGACCCGGCGGATCCCGTGGAGGCGCCGGGGCGGACGAAACGGCAATGCATGCAAGGATTCCTGTCGATGCAACCGGCGCGCAGTCGGGCGGCCGGGCGCGCACGGGGTTGTCGCGTTGCGGCAATGGTAGCGTACGCGCGAGTGATTACACGGAATCCGAAAGCTTACGCGTTGGAAGGGTTGGCGGGTGTTACGGCGTGCGACGCGCAGGTTACGCGTCGTTACGGCGGCGCTTCGGTGCGCGGCAGGCGAGCTGGGTGCCTGCGCACGCGGGTGCGGCACTCGCCGCTGTCGCCGCTGTTGCCTTCGCGGGCGTGGCCGGCACGACCGCCCCCGCCGCTGCGGGTTCTTGCCGCGTGCGCCGACGCTGCGCCCACACCACGGCCACAACCGCGATCGAGCCGCCCGGCAGCGCAAACATGGCCGCGTACAACGCGAGCTTGCGCGAGCGCGCCCACCACGAACCCGCGCTAGCCTTCGTGAAAGCCAGGCGGGCGGTGTCGGTGACGGAACGGCCAAGGCCGCCAAGCGCGTTGATCAGGTAAAGCATGATGCCCAAACGGGTGAACGTAGAAGAATGAAACTGGTTGCCTGTCATAATATTGACTATGCAACCAAATCACAACATACTTTGCAGCGCATCAATGCAACTGTTGTTTTTACGCGCCGATCACTGCGGCAGAGACGGTTGCGGTGCGCTACGAGATTTATCTGCCTGAGCAGCGAAGTAACCCGTTATAATTCGCTCGTTTTTTGAGAGGCTGCAAAGCGAACTGCGATGAGCGACGGTCCTTTCGTCCCGACAAGGCTGGGCGTCGAGCCAAGTCTCGGCTATTTCCTCTCGACTGCGCGCAATGTGCTGGCCGGGCGCATCGACCGGGCGGTTGCGCCGCTCGGGCTCACATCGTCGCAAATCGGTGTGATTCTTTTATTGTGGTTCGAGCGCGCCAGCACGCCGAACGAGATGTCGCGCGCGCTCTCGTACGACACCGGCTCCATGACGCGCATGCTCGACAGGCTGGAGAAGAAGGGCTTTCTCGAGCGGCGGCGCAGCCAGGCGGATCGCCGGGTCGTGGAGCTGGCACTGACGGATCAGGGGCGCACGGCGGCGCAGCAATTGCCCGACCTGATCGCCGCGGAGATGTCCGAGCAGTTGCGCGGCTTCGCACCCGAAGAAGTCGCGACGCTCGTCCATTTGCTGCAGCGCTTCATCGCGAATGACGGTTCGACCACGCCGCTATGCGCATCGACGAACGACAGCGGTAAAGACGCGCAAGCGCCGACGCAGGAACGCGGCGACTAGCAACGTTGTACGACGCGCCGCAGTGCAGCATTGGGTGTAGTTTGATCCAATCACTGTCTGGGCAGAAAATGCACAGACACGGAATAGCAAGCCGGTGTGCGCTGCGCTTCGGGTGCAGAACCGGCCGACCCAACAAGGACACGCAACATGGCAGCTCCCTCCGCGGTGCCCGCGCAGGCCGGACCCGCACCGTTTTCCGGCGGCACGCTCGCGCTCCTCACGGTCGGGCTCGCGCTCGGGACCTTCATGGAGGTGCTGGACACCTCGATCGCCAACGTGGCGGTGCCGACCATCTCGGGCAACCTGGGGGTCGCCAACAGCGAAGGCACGTGGGTCATCTCGTCGTATTCGGTTGCCTCGGCGATTGCCGTGCCGCTCACCGGATGGCTCGCGCGCCGCGTGGGCGAAGTCCGCCTTTTCACGATCTCCGTGCTGCTGTTCACGCTGGCCTCGGCCGCGTGCGGCTTTGCGACGAACTTCGAGACGCTCATTGCATTCCGTCTCGTGCAAGGGCTCGTTTCCGGGCCGATGGTCCCGCTGTCGCAGACCATCCTCATGCGCTCCTACCCGCCTGCCAAACGCGGGCTCGCGCTCGGGCTCTGGGCGATGACCGTGATCGTCGCGCCTATCTTCGGACCGGTCATGGGCGGCTGGATCACCGACAACTACACGTGGCCGTGGATCTTCTACATCAACGTGCCGATTGGCCTGTTCTCGGGCATCTGTGCCTACTTGCTGCTGCGCGGACGCGAGACGAAGACGACGAAGCAGCGCATCGACGCCGTGGGCCTCGCGCTGCTCGTGATCGGCGTGTCGTGCCTGCAGATGATGCTCGACCTCGGCAAGGACCGCGACTGGTTCAACTCAACGTTCATCGTCACGCTCGCGATCATCGCGGTGGTTGCGCTCGCGTTCATGCTTGTGTGGGAGGCGACGGAAAAGGAGCCCGTGGTCGATCTATCGCTCTTTCGCGACCGCAATTTCGCGCTCGGCGCGATGATCATCTCGTTCGGCTTCATGGCGTTCTTCGGCTCGGTGGTGATCTTCCCGCTCTGGCTGCAAACAGTCATGGGCTATACCGCGGGCCTCGCGGGTCTGGCCACCGCGCCGGTGGGCCTGCTCGCGCTCGTGCTTTCGCCGCTCATCGGACGCAACATGCATCGGCTCGATCTGCGCATGGTCGCGAGCTTCGCATTCGTCGTGTTCGCGCTCGTTTCGCTCTGGAACTCGACGTTCACACTCGATGTGCCGTTCAATCACGTGATCCTGCCGCGTCTCGTGCAGGGTATCGGCGTGGCCTGCTTCTTCGTGCCGATGACGACCATCACGCTTTCGAGCGTTCCTGACGAGCGGCTCGCGAGCGCCTCGGGCCTTTCGAACTTTCTACGCACGCTTTCGGGCGCGATCGGCACGGCGGTGAGCACGACGTTCTGGGAAGACGCGGCGATTTATCACCATGCCGTGCTCTCGGAATCGGTGAGCCAGTATTCGCCGAACACCATCGCCTACAAGGACGCGCTCGCCAGCCTGGGTTTTGCAGGCCAAAGCCTGACCGCCAAGCTCAACGACGTCGTGACGACGCAGGGCTACATGATGGCCACCAACGACTTCTTCCGCATCTCCTGTGCGATGTTTGTCGTGCTGGCCCTGCTGGTGTGGGTGACGAAGCCGAAAAAAGGCGCGGGACCGGCAATGGGTCATTGACGGTCCCACGAAAGGCCGCCCGCACGAAGCTGCGGGCAACTGGGTGCGCGTTGCGCGCGGCGTTACCGACGCCCCATTTATTGACGCTGCGTAATGCCGCTCGTTTCGATCTCGACGCGACGGTTCTTCGCGCGGCCCTCAGGCGTGGCGTTCGACGCGACCGGCTTCGCGAAGCCGTAGCCGTGCACTTCGTACTGGCTCGCGTGCAGGCCGTGCGACTGCAGATAGTTGCGCACCGTCTGCGCGCGGCGCAGCGAGAGGCGGTCGTTATAAGCCTTCGAGCCGACCGAGTCGGTGTAGCCGCTGATCACGATTGCGCCGATGTTCACATTGCTGCTTTCCTGGATGAACTGGTCGAGCGTCTGCTTGCCGCCGGGCAGCAGATCGGCCTTGTCGAACGCGAAGTTGGCGTCGGCATTGAGCGTGATCGTGCGCGGCTGGACCTGCGGAGCCGGAGGCGGCGTTTCGACGACCGGCGCCGGCGGCGGGGCCGGCGGCTGCGGCGTCTGACAGATGAACGTGATTTCGCGCGGATCGTCTTCCGGCTTGAACCCGGCAGCGGCGCGGTCCACCGACGAGACGCGCAGCGGCGTCTTGGTGCCGCAGACCTCGTTGACCTTCGCCATGCAGGTCTTGGAGCTTTCGAGCAAGCCGAGACACTGCACGCGGTACGCCTGTGAGCCGTTGGCCAGGGTGACGACGTCGAGATTGTGGGTGGGACCTGAGGCGGTAGTGCAGCCTGCGGCGGCGACGATTACGGCAGCCGCGGCACTGGTGGACAGAAGGCGCAGTTTCATTGTCGATTCGAGTTGTGGATGAGGATGAACGGCCCAGACCACGCAGGCCGAAGCCAGCCCAAGATACGGGCTCCCCAATCCCTCGCTCAATCAGACAATGCCTAAATCCGCAATAGACGCCATTCGAAAGTCATCGTCGTGAAGCGACCGCTCTGAGCGCGCGCCAGCGCTGCCTACGCCTCGCGCGACCAGAGCCATATGCAGCGATCGACACAGAGGTCAATGCGCAGAGGTCAATGCGCGCTCGAAGCCGGCTCGGCCACCGCCGCGCCAGTCACGCCGGCCGTGTCGCCGCCTGCGCCGGTGGTCGTGTCGCCGGGAATGGGCGCGTCGACGCCCGTGCGCACGTACTGCTTGAACGCCGCGCCCGCCGACCACGGGTTGGGCTTGCAGCCGAGCGAGCTGTCGCAGTGCGCGGCGAAGCCGATCGTGGCCGTGCCGTCGGGGTTGGCCGACTTCGTGATTTCATAGGCGAGCAGGCGCCGGCCGCCGCCCGGGCCCGAGGTCTGGATCAGCGTGTCGGTCACGGTCTGCACTTCGTACTTCGAATGACTGCGCACCCAGCCCTCTGCGCGTTGCCACCAGAGATCGCATTCCGCCTTGTTCGAGCAGGTGAGCGGCGCGGTCGCGATCTGCATGACGTCGGGATCGACCTGCCCGCGCGACGCGCAGGCCGCAGCCGTTGCGCACAGCAGGATCGCAAGCGTTCGTTTCATGGTGTGGATTCCTCCCGGAGTGAGCCGCATGGCGCGCGACCCGTGCATTTTTGGTGTTTTCAGTATCACTCGCCCGGCGCGCCCGTCGTCCGCGCAGGCCGGTAATGCGGCGCCTACCCTGGTTGGACCGCATCTGCACGCTGGTGTTGCGAGCAAATGCGGTGCCCGAGGCAAACTGCGAGGGGATGGCTACGCCGCAACGGCGCACTGGCTTGCCGCTCGAACGCGGCCTCGACGCTCTACTCAGACGCTGAAGCGATTGAGCGTATATGCGCGATACGCGGCGACGAACGCGTCGAACGATCCGACTTCGTCGCGCTCGAGTTGCGCCTGCTCCGCGAGCGATTCGCGCGCTAGCGTTTCGAACTCAGCCGTGACTGCCGTGTCGAGCGGATGCGCGAGGAATTGCGCGGCGTGACGCTCGCTTTGTGCGAGTGCGAATTGCAGGAAGGACTGCTTGTTATCGCGCATGGTTTGCAGCACGCGCGCCGAAGGCGTGAGCGACGGGTCGGCCAGCTTCACGCGTTGTGCCGCGAGCGAGCGGGTATGCTCGTCGCTGCCGTGCGCCGCGTCGAGCACGGCGGCTGCGTGGCCGATTTTCTCGAACAGCTCCTGCGCCCACTCGTGCAGCGAGACGTCCTTGTTCTCGCGCTTGAGCGCGAGACCCGGGCGGCGCCCTTCTTTCGTTACGAGGCCAAAGTTTTCATTCGATTCGGCGTAAGCGTCGGCAGGCAGGAGCGGGCTTTCGTCCAGTGCGCACGCGAGCAGGTAGGCGTCGAGAAACCGTGCGGTTTCGAGTGAAATGCCGATGGGTTCGAACGGATCGATGTCCATGCAGCGTACCTCGACGTACTGCACGCCACGCGCGGCGAGCGCATGCAGCGGCCGCTCGCCCGGATGCGTCACGCGCTTGGGGCGAATCGTCGAGTAGAACTCGTTCTCGATCTGCAGCACGTTCGTGTTGATCTGCACCCATTCGCCGTCGCGATGCGTGCCGATCGCCTCGTAAGGCGGATACGGCTGGCTCACGGCTTGCGCGAGCGCGTCGAGGTAGCCTGCCAGCGTGTCGTAGTCGGCGCGCAAGGCGGACTGGCCCGTCGTGTTCGAGTAGCCGAGATCGCTCATGCGCAGGCTCGTTGCGTACGGCAGATAGAGCGTGTCGGCGTCGAACGCTTCGAGCTTGTGCTCGCGGCCGCGCAGGAAGCGCGCGTCGAGCGCGGGCGAAGCGCCGAACAGATACATGAGCAGCCAGTTCGTGCGGCGGAAATTGCGGATCAGCGCGAGGTAGCGCTCGGACTGATAGTCGGTGAGCGACGCCGTGGACTGATGATGCGCGTGCAGCACGCGCCACACTTCGTCGCTCAGCGAGTAGTTGTAGTGGATGCCGGCGATGCACTGCATGGTGCGGCCGTAGCGCAGCGCAAGACCCATGCGATACACGTACTTCAGGCGGCCGATGTTCGAGCTGCCGTAGCGCGCGATGGGAATGCCGTCGTCGGTGTCGGGCAAGAGGCCCGGCATCGATTCGTTCCAGAGCATTTCGCCGTCACGCGCAAGCACGGCGTAGACGTAGCGATGCAACTCGTCGAGCTTCGCGAGCGTGATCGACGCATCGGTCTCGGCAGGCGTGATGATCTCGATCAACGCTTCCGAATAGTCGGTGGTCAGCGACGGATGCGTGAGCGCCGAACCGAGCGCCGCGGCGTGCGGCGTCATGGCGAGGCGGCCGTCGCGCGTTACGCGCAGGCTTTCCTTCTCGATGCCGCGCAGACCGCGCGTGAGCGCGCCGCGATGTGGCCCGTCGCCCAGCACGGAAAGGCGCTGTGCGAGAACGTCGTTCGTGCGTGTTGAGATCGTGTCTGACATTGAGGCAAGTCGGGCTCGGGCCGGCTGCGCGGTGCTGCGAGCGCTCGCCGGCCGGGATTCTTTTCGGTAGCGGGCACTTTAACATCTCGCCGAAAGACCTGCTTGGGCCTGCCTCGGTTGGGGTTTTGACCCGCCGGCACGCGCTTCCCCGGGGGCGGCGCCCGGTCCCTTGCCCTTCCTTGCCTCGCCCTAGCCGCCGCGCGCCGCACCCGCTCGATCGGCGATTTCGTTCCACAAATGCATGGCGGCGTACGCGCGCCAAGGGCGCCATGTGTCGGTGCGGGTGCGCTGTTGGGTCGCGCGCACGAGCGCCGGATCGCGCGCCGCGATGGCCTGCATCAGCACGAGATCGGTCGCGGGCCACGCGTTTGCGTCGCGCCACGCGCGCATTGCGACGTATTCCACGGTCCACGGCCCGATGCCAGGCAACGCGAGCAGCGCGGCGCGCATCGCGTCGAGGTCGGCGGCCTCTGGCGCGATAGTGTCGATTTGTCTGTTTTGGCGCTTGGTGCGCGGCTTTTCCTGATCTTTTTCTGCTTTCTCTGCGTAGGCGCGTTCGATTTTCACCACACCGCTCGCCACGGCCTGCGCGAAGCCCTGCAGCGCGGCCACGCGCTTGCCCGGCATGCCGATGCCCGCAAGATCGGCGGCGGCGAGCGCAGCGGGCGTGGGAAAGCGCCACGCTGTGCGCGCGTGCGCGTGGCCGTCGATGCGCTTGCCCACGCGTTCGACGAGGCGCCCGACAATGGTCGTGGCCGCTTTCACGCTGACTTGCTGCCCGACGATCGCGCGCACCACGAGTTCGAAGCCCGACCACGCGCCGGGTACGCGAAGCCCCGGCACGGCCGCGACGAGCGGCGCAAGCCATGGATCGCAGCTCAGATGCGCGGCGACTGCAGCAGGATCGGCGTGCACGTCGAACATGCGTGAGAGCGGCGCGGCAAGCGCCGCCGCGTGTGCGCTGACGGGCCCATCGACCTGCACGACGAGGCAATGCTTGCGCGCGTGACGGCGTACGGCGAGCGTGCCGCTCGCGCCGTTGAAGTCGATCGCGCGCAGCCACGCGCCGTCCTCCACCGCTTCGACGCCCGGCGTTGCGCGGCCGCTGAAAAAGCGCAGGGCGCGCGGCCAGTCGTAGGGCGCGCGAAACGGCAGTTCGAGTGTGGCGCTCGGTGTCTGCGACTCGGTTTGTGCTTCGGGTTGTGGGGCGATGACACTCAAGCAGCGGTCTCCGGTGTTTTGGCGCGGTTCGAGGTCGAACGGTTGTCTTTCGCGCTTTTTGTTGATCGCGTGGTTCCCTGCGATGTACGGATCTCGCCGGCGCGCGATTCAGCGTCGATCAGCGCCGCCTTGCGCTCGAGCCCCCAGCGATAACCCGCGAGCGAGCCGCCCTTCTGCACGACGCGATGGCACGGAATCGCCAGCGCCACCGGATTCGACGCGCACGCGCTAGCCACGGCCCGCACCGCGCGCGGTGCGCCGAGCGTTTCGGCGATCTGCGTGTAGCTGCGCGTCTCGCCGTAGGGAATGCGCTGGAGCGCGTCCCACACGCGCTGCTGGAACGCCGTCGCGGCAATGTCGAGCGGCAGATCGAAACGCTCGCGCCGGCCATGCAGATACGCGTCGATCTGCGCGGCGAACGGCGCGACCGTGGCCTTGTCCTCAATGCACTGCGCGTTCGCGAAATCGGCCGTGAGCGCGGCGGTGAGCGTCGTGGCATCGTCGCCGAACGCAATCCGGCAAATGCCCTTTGCCGTTGCCGCGATCAGCACGAAGCCGATCGGTGTGGGCGTGGCGGCGTAGTGAATCGTCAATCCCGCGCCCTTGCGGCGATACGCGGAAGGCGCCATGCCCAGCTCGCCCGGCACGCTGTGATAGAGCCGCGACGACGAGCCGAAGCCGGCGTCGGCGCTTGCGCGCGTGACGTCGGCGCCCTCGCCCAGCGCGTCGCGCAGCACGGCCCCGCGGCGCGCCGCCTGATATTGGCGCGGCGAGACGCCCAGCACGCGCTTGAAGAGGCGCTGCAGATGAAATGGGCTCAAATGCACGGCTTCGCCCAACTGCGCGAGCGTGAGCCGTTCTTGCGGGTCGGCGTCGAGCGCCGCACAGGCGCGCCGCACGATTTCCAGCTCGCGCGGCAGGCCGCCCGGGCGGCAGCGCTTGCATTCGCGATAGCCAGCGGCGCGTGCGTCGTCGGCCTCGACGAAGAATTCGATGTTCTCGCGCCGCGGCAGCCGCGACGCGCACGACGGGCGGCAGAACACGCCGGTCGTGCGCACGGCGTAGAAGAATGCGCCGTCGGCGCGGGCGTCGCGCGACGTGACGGCTTGCCAGCGGTCGGTGTCGTTCGTCCACTCGCGCGCTGGCGTGTCCTTGGCTTTTGCAGGTTTCATCGCTGGTTTCATTTCAGGGACGGCGCTCATTTGAGGGCTCCTCGTGGTGCCTGTCTGTATGCCCCCACTCTAGCTTCGCGTACGGACGATAGCGCGCCGGATCTTGCGCTGTCATTGCGGTCGGCATGGGCCATGAGCGTGCCCTTGCCGGGTACTTATCTGGCACTTTTATGGCCCTCGGTGAATCCCTGGTGGCGCGTTGCCGATTCCCGTGCGACAAAATAGTAACTTTGCGGGTTTTCCCTTAAAAAGTTGTTGCATCGCGTCAGCCGACTCGGTATAGTGGTTCCTGTCTCCTCCATGTCTCCTCCTGATATGGATTAAGCCCGCTCACAGCAGCGGGCTTTTTTTCGTCCAGCGTTTCCCCTCCCTCGCCCGCTATTCTCCGCCGATTGCCGTTCGCGAGGCCCGCTGCCATGCGCGCATTCTGCGCAGCCCTGCGTCCACAGGTTCATCATGGAAGCCCTGCACGACCTCGAGGACGCCATGCGGATAAAGATTCGTGAGATCGACCACGTCGTCATTCGAACAGCCGATCTGGCCGCCATGACGCGTTTCTATTGCGAAGTGCTCGGCTGCGAGCCGGAGCGTGAGCAGCGCGATCTCGGGCTCACGCAGTTGCGCGCAGGACGCTCGCTCATCGACCTCGTGACGATCGGCGGTCCGCTCGACCGGGGCGCCGGCGCGCCGCCTGCTGGCGCAAGCGGCAACATGGATCATCTCTGTTTGCGTGTGGAGCCGTTCGATGCCGAGGCGCTCACGTCACATCTGGCGCAGCATGGTGCGCGCCCCGGCAATGCCGTCGAGCGCTATGGGGCGGAGGGTTTGGGGCCGTCGCTGTATCTGTTCGACCCGGAAGGCAACATGGTGGAACTCAAGGGGCCGCCGCACGCCTGAACGCGCGCGCAGCCGGCTTTCACACGTTTTCGGGGGCCTTGAACACGCTCCATTCGACCGCCACGGGCTCGGCGCTCGTATTGCCGATCCAGGCCGCGCCGTCCTGCACCGTGCATTGCAGGCGCATGGTGCGCTCGGCCAGCGCGCCAAGCGACGCGGCAACGCCCTCGCCCAGCGACCAGACCGTGACGTTGCGCAGGCGCTCGACCTTGTTGCGCACGCCTTGCCACCAGATGTCGGAGGTCCGCCCGCCGTAGGCGATCACGATGACCTCGTCCGCGCGGCCGCTTGCCTTGGCAATACGGCGTTCGTCGGGCTGGCCCACCTCGATCCACGTTTCGATCGCGCCCGTGTAGTCCTTGCACCAGAGGTCGGGTTCGTCCGTATCGGAGAGGCCTTTGCAGAACTCGAGCCGCTCGCCCGCAAAGAGCGCAAACGCGGCGATGCGGACCATCATGCGGTCGTCGGTTTCGGAAGGATGGCGCGCGATCGTGAGCGCATGGTCGGCGTAATAGTGCCGGTCCATGTCCGCGATCTGCAGTTCTGCCTTGTAGATGGTTGATTTGAGTGCCATACCGAATTCCGGGCGCGCGAAAGCCGCACATGATAGCGAAGTTTCAAGCAAGCGACGTGCCGGTCGAGTCGACATGCAGCGTGTGTCGAACGCGACGACGCAATGCGGATGGTCTGAGGAGAACGTGACGGGGGTTTGACAGCGGCGCGCGACGCGTTGGATCACGTCACGGCAGCGTGCCCCTCAATCACGATGGCCCGGCGCACGTGCGTCGGGCCACCTTGCGAGGGGCGCGTTGACACTTCACGAATATCTTCCGGGTGCGACTCGCACGCTTCGCGGGTGAGCGCAATCTCCGGCAGATGGGGATGCGAGCTTATTGCTTGATGAAGCGGTCGCTGGTCCAGAGACCTTGCTCATCGGCGTTCGCCGCGTTGACGAATTCGACGTCATGACCCACCACCTGTACGACGCGGAACGACTGGTTGTCGGGCGTGGACAGACACTGGAATCCGGTGAAGTACTCCTGCATCTGCTGACGCTCGCCGGCCTGCTCGTGCTGCGCGACGGCGTCGAGCTTGTCCTTCGAGAGGCAGCCATAGGAACCCGGCTTGAGCTGCACCGTTTGCTGCGGCTTCACGCCGACATCCTGAGCCTGAACCGCAAAGGCGCAAGCAAAGCTGGCCGCCACGGCGGCGATACCGGATAGCATTTTCATGTTTGCCTCCTGCGGGATTTTAGTCAGGTTAGCTATGTATTTAACTCTCATGCCGGACCCGCGTCTTTAAACATAGAAAACGGTTGAAAGACTGCAAGACCGACTTGTGTGCGCTTGCAACAGGCGTGGATGCTTGCAGCATGAAGTCGAGCGGCGCGATGGCATTCGGCTCGACGTCAAAGGGCGTCAAGCCGCACTCCGAAGCGTTGATTACAAGGCACCGTGCCTTATCCAACAAGCCGCAGCTGGTTATAGCCGGGATAGGACAATCGAACCGGCTTTGATTTAAGCGGTTTAGTAGACGCTTGAATGCGTAATGACGCGGCGCACCCAAAGTCGCCTGAGCGCCAATTGCTAGCGGGCGCATTAATGGATTGGCGACAGAATAAAATCGATGCCAGGGCGCGCCTGAAGCTATCGAAAAAAGGTCGCACGCCCTGCTTGCGTACCGCAAAAGTTCGTGGATAAATCGGGCTTCCCAACGGAGGAACCCCCATGACTTTCGCTCACTGGCTGCCGTTCGCGATTGCGTCGGCCATTCTCGTTGCCATTCCCGGCCCCACCGTGCTGCTGGTCGTTTCCTACGCGCTCGGTCACGGCCGACGCTACGCGCTCGCCACCACGGCTGGCGTTGCGCTCGGCGACTTCACGGCGATGACCGCGTCCATGCTCGGGCTTGGCGTGGTCCTGGCAGCCTCCGCCACGCTGTTCTCGGTGCTGAAATGGGTGGGCGCGGCCTATCTGATCTACCTCGGCGTGAAGCTCTGGCGCGCGCCGGTTGGCGAAGGCGCCGCGCCGGACACGTCCGAGACGCGCACTGGCCGCATCTTCGCGCACGCGTATGCGGTCACCGCGCTCAACCCGAAGAGCATCATTTTCTTCGTCGCCTTCGTGCCGCAGTTCATCGACCCGCATGCGGCCATGACGCCGCAGATCGTCGTGTTCGAGGCCACGTTCCTCGTGCTCGCAACGCTCAACGCCGTCTTCTACGCACTGCTCGCAGCGGCCGCGCGCAAGGTCGTGCGCAGCCCGCGCGTGCAGCGCGCGATCAATCGCACCGGCGGCACGCTGCTCATCGGCGCTGGGCTCTTTGCCGCCGCGTGGAGAAAGTCGGCGGCATAACGGCCTCCTTTTTTGGCGCGATTGCGGCCGTGACGCGGGCCAGGTTTGGAGGCCCGCGAACCGGGCACGCAGGCTGCTCAGGCTGGCTTGTGATGGTTGGCGAACATTGTTTTGCGCACTGGATGTGCAAACTGTCGCGTCCCGGCTACAATGCAGTTGCAAACCGCTTGACAACCAGGAGGTTATCGTGATCGAACACGTAATACTGGGCGCGTTTCTGGTGATTCCCCTCGTCATTGTCGTCTTCCTGTTTTCCGACGAAATTCTCGAGGAGCATCGACAGCGCGTGGAAGCGGGCGACGGACACCATATGGACTGGCGTCATCCGTTGCGCAGCCTTTTGCATCACTGAGCGGGCGTACGCATCGCGCGGATGAACGCGCCGAAGCCTATGGGTGGCACTCGTGGAATTCGAGTTCTCCTGGATGGCGTACTTCGTCGCATTGTTCGTGCTGATGGTGCTATCCATCGCGCTCACCCTTCTCTGTCCGTCTGCTGGGCAGCGCGGTAGCACACCGCGCTCGCAGGAGGCCGACGCGCACGACGGCGAGCACGCACGCTGACGGGACTCGCTCCCGGCCAGCGCGCGCTGCCAGGCCACATCTTCCCGTAATTCGGCGTTACCACTTGCAGCACCTGTATCCAGTATTCGGGCTGACAATCGGCCGCATGTTTTCAAAGGTTCTCAGGGAGAACGACATGCGAAAGATGGCGGCCGTTTTGGTGCTGGCGGGGTGTGCGGTGGCGGCAGGCCCCGCGAGCGCGCACGATCACGGCGGTGATGTGGTGGGTGCGCTGGTGGGCGGTGCGTTGATTGGCGCCGCGGTCGGCGCCGTGCTGAACAGCGGCCCGGCGGTGGTGTACCCGGCTCAGCCGGCCTATGTGCAGCCCGCGCCAGTGTATGCGCAGCCCGCGCCAGTGTATGCGCAGCCCGCGCCAGTGTATGCGCAGCCCGCGCCGGTCTATGCCGCCGTTCCGGCCGGCGCGGCATGCTACGACCAGTATTCGGGCCGCTATGTACCCTGCGCGCCGGCGCAACCCGCGCCGCCTCCGCCGCAATACGACGACGGCTACGTGCAGTCCGGCTATGGACAACAGCCGGTTTATGCGCAGCCCGGCGGCGGCTGGTAATTCAGGCAGCGGCGCGTGTACCAAGGCGCGCCGCGCTTCACGCGGATCGTTGCCTGCGCTTAGCCCGTTTGCTCGACGGGCGTGACCCTCAGGTCAAGCCGCTGCGTCAAGCGGATCACACCGATATCCACGGCGCGATCAATGCGCGAAACGTCGAAGAGACGCTGCAGCGTGTCGATGCCGTCCACGGGCAGGCCGTCGATCGTCACGATCGTGTCGTCCACGCGCAGGCCGCCGAGCGCGGCTGGACTGCCCTTGACGATCTCCATCACCCGCACGCCGGTCGTTGCGCTCAGGTCAAAATAGCGCTGCACCCTGCGCGCGATCGGCACCGTGGTGCCGGCAATGCCGATATAGGCCCGGCGCACCCGGCCGTGCGCGAAGAGCTGCGTGATGACCCACTTTGCCGTGTCGATGGCCGTGGCGAAGCAAATGGCCTGCGCACCCGGAATGATCGCCGTATTCACGCCAATCACCTGTCCCGCCGAATCGATCAGCGGTCCACCCGAGTTGCCCGGATTGAGCGCGGCATCGGTCTGGATTACGTCGTAGATCATGCGGCCGGACTCGGAGCGTAGCGAGCGGCCGAGAGCCGACACGACGCCCGTCGTCACCGTTTGCGCGAGGCCCAGCGGGCTGCCCACGGCGATCGCGATCTGTCCGACGCGCAGGCCCGCCGAATCGCCCAGCTGCGCATGCGGCAGCGCCTCTGGCGCGCCGATGCGCAACACGGCGAGGTCTGTGCTCGGGTCGTCGCCGACCAGGTCTGCACTCTGCGTCGAGCCGTCCGCGAGCGTGACGCTGAGCTTGCTTGCTCCGTGCACCACGTGGCTATTCGTCAGCAAGTAGCCGTCCGGGGTGAACAGGAAGCCCGAGCCGCTGCCGCCGCGTGCGGGCGCTTGGCCCGATGCGCGCCGCTCGACAGCAATGTGCGCGACGGCCGGCTGCACGCGCTCCAGCGCGCCGATCACAGTGCGCGAATAGGCGTCGAGGAGCGCGCCGTCGTCGATGCCCGCACGCTGGCCCGCGCCGTCGGGAGGGACGCCGCGAGCCAGATCGTCAATGAAGGAAGGTCGTCTGCCCACGATTCTCAATCTCCGAAAAAAGTGGGCTGTACATGCAGGGGGCGCGCGGCGTTTTCAAGAGCGCGAGCCGGACCCGTCAAAAGGTTAAGGATTGTTAAATCGGGGCGCAAACCGTTGCTGTGCAAGGGGCTGGCCGCGAGAATGGTGAGGCGGCGACAACCCCTCGGCGGCGCGTAGGATGCCTAATGGCAAGCTCTTGACCGCGGCCCCTGCCGCGGTCTTTTTTGTGCCTGCCGTCCCGGAAAAGAAAAAAGCCCGCTTGCGCGGGCTAATCCATGCTCGGGTGACATGGCGAGGTTAAGCGGGGCGAAGCAAAGTCGTGAACCGACGAGTCATGCGGCCAGCGCCTCTCGTGCCTTCGTGCCGAAGGCAGCCTGGCGCGTTTCGAGCTCGAGCATGAGCGCGTCGACCGCCCGGAACTGGGATGGCGTGATCTGGGCGCGGTCGAGCAACGCGGAGAGGCGCTCGTACCAATAATCGAATGAAAAGACGGCCGGTGTCGTGCCAGCGGATAACGAGGGCGCCATTGCGCGCGTGATGTGCGCGATCTCGTCGTCGATGAATCTCATGGTTGCCCCCGTGTGCCGGCCCAGCGTCTTGTAAAAGCGTGTCTCGCCACTTTAGTTCGGCGGTGGCGCGTGTACAGCTATCACATCGGATAGGTCAAGTTCAGAGATCAGACATCAACCTTTCAAGGGCCTTGTTATGGTCCCCTTAATGTCGCCAGCCGTGGCCGTAATAGCCGCCCACGCCAACCCCGATATCCACCGAAGGCGCCGCATAGTAGCCCGGCGCATAACCGTAGCCATAGGCTGGCGCAGGCGCGTACGCGTATGGCGGCGCCACCACACAACCCGTGAGGCCAGCCGACAAGGCAACCAGAGCCATTGCGCAGAAGAGTGTTTTCATAGTCGTTCTCCTATGGCACCGATTGTCGACGAGGCACGCCGGGGCAATGGTTTGGAAAAGCAACGATGTGTGTCCACAAATTACAGCCGCCCGCAATGGACGCCGTGGTTTGATGGGGGAAGAGAGTCGTGTTGGCGAGCGGAAGAGACGGGGCGCGCCCGTTAAAGAATCGATTGTCAGTGAATCGCCAAATGAATCGCACTACGAAGTAAATGACGTTGCAGTTAGCTCGTAGTGCGCAAAGGAGAGGCTGAACAAGCGTTGCTTATGAGCGCGTCGCCAGGTTGCCTGACGGTCGCCGGAAAAAGCGCCCAGGCCGTGAGGCCCGAGCGAAGCCGTCGAGTCAACGACGGCGGAGGTATTCATTCAGGTATGCGAAGTGATTGCCGTGGATCATGCAAGCGTCTTAGCGGTATTGCTGTGTTACGGATGGTTATACATTGCGTTCCAGTCGGACTTGGGCACCGCCGGGCGGCCCGCATCCGAGTTGCCTGCTGCCGCGCCGCCATAGCCGCTCGTTGCGCCGTTCGCGGCGGACACCTTGGCTTCGGCGGCGAGAAGGTCGTCGGGGTAGTGCGGGTCGGCCCCTGCGCCCGGACGCCAGCCTGCCTTCTCGAGCTGCACGAGCTCGGCGCGCACCTGGGCGCGGGTAATGGGCGCATTCGACTGCGCGAACGATGCCACCGGCACGACGAGGGCAACGGCAACGGCTACGGTCTGGATCAGGGACTTCATGCTAACTACCTCCTTTGGCTTTTGGTTCGGCGCGACAACATGTCTGCATCCGATGAGCGAAAGTCTAGGAGGATTGCCGCCGAGGGTTAACCCTCGTGTTTCGAAGGGATTGTTCCAGGCGGCGGAAGAATGGGTGGGGCGCGATGCGGGGTTACTTCCCGATACAAAACCGGCTGAAGATCACACCCAGCAGGTCATCGGACGTGAATTCACCGGTGATCGAATTCAGCGACTCCTGCGCGAGGCGCAGCTCTTCGGCGAACAGATCGAGCAATTGCGAATTCTGGTCGGCGTGCGCCGCCGCATGCGCGAGATGCTCGCGCGCAGCGCGCAGCGCGATGAGATGCCGCTCGCGTGCGAGATAGACGCTCTGCGCGTCCGCCTGCCAGCCTGCAATGCGCAGCAGCTCCGCGCGCAGCAGCCCGATGCCGTCGCCCTGTTTCGCCGAAAGACGCAACTCGCAGACTTCACTACCGCTAACCGCGCGACGCATCGCCACTTCGGGCGCTACGCCCGTCAGGTCGGTCTTGTTGAGCACGCGGACGACCGGCACACCGGCAGGAAAGCGCGCGGCGATCGCCTCGTCTTCGGCGTTCATGCCCGTGCGCGCATCGAGCAGATGCAGCACCACATCCGCGCGGCCGATTTCGCTCCACGTGCGCTCGATGCCGATCTTCTCGACCTCGTCCTCGGTGTCGCGCAAACCTGCTGTGTCGATCACATGCAGCGGAATGCCTTCGACCTGGATGGTTTGGGAAATCTTGTCGCGCGTCGTGCCGGCAACGGGCGTCACGATCGCGAGTTCTGCGCCTGCCAGCGCGTTCAGCAGCGACGACTTGCCCACGTTGGGCTGTCCCGCGAGCACGACGGAAAGTCCTTCGCGCAGCAAAGCACCCTGGCGCGCCTCGGAGAGCACGTGGTCGAGTTGTGCGCGAATGCGCGTGAGCTTGCCACGCGCGTCGGCAGCCTCGAGGAAGTCGATCTCCTCTTCGGGGAAATCGAGCGTCGCCTCAACGAGCATGCGCAACGTGACGACGTCGTCCACGAGCGCGTGGATGTCACGCGAGAATGCGCCGTCGAGCGAGCGGCCGGCCGAGCGCGCGGCCGCTTCCGTACTCGCCTCGATCAGGTCGGCCACGGCTTCCGCCTGGGCCAGATCGAGTTTGTCGTTGAGGAACGCGCGCCGCGTGAATTCGCCAGGCTCGGCGAGGCGTAGTCCGAACTCGCGGCCGGCTTCGATACAGCGCTGCAAAACGAGCTGCAGCACGATCGGGCCGCCGTGCCCCTGCAGTTCGAGCACATGCTCGCCAGTGTACGAATGCGGCGCGGGAAAGGACAACGCGATACCGCGATCGAGCACGGTGCCAGCGCCGTCGAGGAAGGGCACGTAGCTCGCATGGCGCGCAACCAGGTTCTGGCCGGTGAGGGCCTGCATCAACGCTGCGGTCGCCGCCGCGCCCGCGCGGCCGGCCGAAACCCGCACGACGCCGATCCCGCCGCGTCCGGGCGCAGTTGCGATGGCGACGATGGGATCGGTATCGGTGGCGAGCATGATGGGTGTGGACCGTGGAGCAGGGCTGAAATCAGGACTAAGTGCGGGGACCGACTACGGTCGCGTGAGCACTCTCAAAACGCGAGGCATTGTAACGCGCCAGACAAAGCGCTTTCCGGCTGGGCAGCTAGCCGAGACTTCTCTGTTTTTATCTTGAATTAGATAAGATTGATCTCAACAAATTCTGTCAGAATTTGGATAACTGGAGCGGCAGAAGCCACCAATGCCATGCGCATAAGGGAATTTGCGAGGATCTCGACCGAAATCATAAGGCCGTCAGAAGCAGGCGAATTATCCCTTAATTACGCTAAATATAGCCTAACTGGTTGTCATCTTCGCCGATTTCGGGCTGCACAATCTGGCCCATGCCGACATCCGACGAAAAAGCCGCCTTTGCCGAACGTCTCAAGTTCGCCATGAAGCGCGCGCCCGAAAAACTGCGCGGCAGTACCGACCTGGCTAACCGGTTCAACCTGCGCCATCACGGCGAGCATCCGGTTTCGCCGCAAACCGCTCACAAGTGGCTCAGCGGCCGCACGATACCCACGCACGACAAACTGGAGACGCTGGCGAAGTGGTTCGACGTGGATATTCACTGGCTGCACTATGGTCCGCCGGGCAACTCGGGTTCGACCGTGCCGCGGCCCCGCAAGCCTGACGACAAGTATCCGGTTTCCGAGGAAACGCTCGAACTGGCCTCGAAGATCGAGTCGCTCAGCGCCCATCACCGCTATCTCGTGCAGGAACTGGTCGCCCAATTTTATGGCGACGCGGAGAAGAACTAACGCGCGAGCACGAACGCTGCGCTTTGCGGCGTCAAGGAAACGGCAATCCACTCAAGCAAAAAGCCGTCCGGTTCACACCGGACGGCTTTTTTTCGAGCCTTGATTCAAGTGGCGGCGTCACCGCCGCCACTGCACTCAGGCTGCCTTCTTCTTGTTTTTGCCCATCATGCGCGTGATGTAGTACTGCTGCGCGATCGAGAGCACGTTGTTCACGACGTAGTACAGCACGAGGCCCGCCGGGAAGAAGAAGAACATGACCGAGAACGCGATCGGCATGAACATCATCATCTTGGCCTGGACGGGGTCCGGCGGCGTCGGGTTCAGCTTCGTCTGCACGAACATCGAGACGGCCATCAGCACCGGCAGGATGAAGAACGGGTCTTGCTGCGAAAGGTCGTGAATCCAGAGAATCCACGGCGCGCCGCGCATTTCCACCGACGAGAGCAGCACCCAGTACAGCGAGATGAACACCGGAATCTGGATCACCACCGGCAGACAGCCGCCGAACGGATTCACCTTCTCGGTCTTGTAGAGCTCCATGAGCGCCGCATTCATCTTCTGCGGGTCGCTCTTGAAGCGCTCGCGCAGCGCCTGCATGCGCGGCGTGATTTCCTTCATGCGCGCCATCGACTTGTAGCTGGCGGCGGAGAGCGGGAAGAACACGGCCTTGATGAGCAGCGTGAGCAACACGATCGACCAGCCCCAGTTGCCCACGTAGCTGTGGATCTTCTCGAGCAGCCAGAAGAGCGGCTTGGCGATGATCGTCACCCAGCCGTAGTCCTTCACGAGTTCCAGACCCGGTGCGATGCCTTCGAGCATGCGCTCTTCCTGCGGGCCCGCGAAGAGGCGCGCCTGCACGTTGTCCGTCGCACCCGGTGCGATCGTGCCGAGCGGCTGCTTCACACCCACGCGGTAGAGCGAGTTGTCGAACTTCTCGACGTAGATGCTGCGCTTGGCGCCTTGCTGCGGAATCCACGCGGTCGCGAAGTAGTGCTGCACCATCGCGATCCAGCCGTTGTCGGCCTGGGTCACGAAGTCAGCCTTGTTCTTGTCGATGTCGCCGAACGTGATCTTCTGGAAGTGATGCTCGTTCGAGTACACCGCCGGGCCGATGAAGGTATGCGAGAAGCGCGGCGTTTCGACCGGCTCGCTGTCACGCACGATTTCCATGTACAGCGTCGGCGAAACCGGCGCGCCGCTCACGTTCTGCACCTTCCAGTCCACGCCGATCACGTAGCTGCCGCGCGTGAACGTGTAGGTCTTGGTGACCTTCACGCCGCCTTTCTCGGGCGACTGAAGCGCGATCTGGAAGGAGTTGGCGTCGCCGGTCAGCTCGCGCGGGCCGTCGACTGCCGTGAACACGTCGTTGTGGTTCGGGAAGTCGCCGCCGAGCAGGCCCGTGCGTGCCAGGTACGTGTGGTCGTTCGTGTGGTCGAACAGCGTGATGTACTGGTCCGGACCCTTGCCGTCGGCGCTTTCCTTCACGAGCGACAGCTTCACGAGCGAACCGCCGCGCGTGTCGATCACGCCGTCGTAGACGTCGGTGCGGAAATGGACGAGCTGGGCTGCAACTGCAGCCGGCTGGGCGGTGTTCGTCGGCGCCTGGCCCTCGGCGGCCGCGGCCGCCGGCAGGTCGGACGCGCCGTTGGCGGCGCTAGCGGGCGCGGGGCCGCCGGCGGCGGTTTGCGTCTGCGTTTGCGTCGCGTTCGGGAAGAACATCGACTGGCGTCCATGGTCGCGCTGCCAGTTGTCGTACAGCATGACAGCTGACATGAAGAAGATGACCCATAGGACGGTGCGTTTGATATCCATGCGTTGTCTCAGTGTCGATGGAATGGCGCGTCAGCGCTTTTTCGGAGATACAGGCGGGACGAGATCGATGCCGCCCGCCGAAAACGGATGGCAGCGGCACAGCCGCCGCGCGGCGAGGTAAGTCCCGCGCGCGGCGCCATGATACTGGATTGCCTCGCGCGCGTAATCCGAACAGGAAGGATAAAAACGGCACCGGCTGCCGAGGAGGGGACTCACGGCAAGCTTGTAGAAACGCAGCAGTGCGATCAATACCGTTTGCATGGCGTTGCGGCCTGACTGCGCCGCGCTCGATGACGAACCACGTGCCGCTTGCGCGGCGTCTACGTCGGATAAGCCGGACTCGCGCGCCCCGCTCATGATGTGCGGGAACTGCCGTGGTCCGGCGGCGGAACGCTACCGGCCTGGGCACGCGCCGGCTCCTCCGCTGGTTGCCCACTTGGTGCCGCGGCCTGCGCCGCGCAAGGGGTGCGCGCAGATGTCGCAGGCGTAGCACTGCCACGCCGCGTGACTTCGCGCGCGGCCTTTTCGAGCAGCGTCTCAATCTCGCCGCGGCACAAAGCTTTGAGCCCCGGCGAAGACGCGCCCGGCAGCGCCTTGCGGTCGAACTTCGTATGCAGGCGCAGCAGCAGGTCGAAACCTTCGAACTGCGCACGGCGCACACGAAACGCTTCGCGGGCAATCCGTCGCACCAGGTTGCGCGTTACCGCGCGCGGTGCGTACTTCTTGCCGATCACGAGTCCGAGCCGCGCCTCGTTGCCGGTGGGCCGGCCGTACACGACGAAGTGTTCGGTGCGGCGCCAGGGGCGCAAACGAAAAACGGATGAGAACTCATCCGTTTTCAGTAGCCTTGCGGCTTTCGGAAAAGCGGCTTGCGTTCGCGACGGCATGACGCCCCGATCAGTTACCAGGTTCGTCCTGTTCGCCGTGCTCGCGAGCGGGCCGCTACCCGTGATTTCGCTGATAGCGATGCTGCCCGACTTAGACGGCGAGGCGCTTGCGACCCTTCGCACGGCGTGCGTTGATCACTTTGCGGCCACCAGCGGTCTTCATGCGCACGCGGAAACCGTGGGTACGCTTGCGACGGGTAACGGAAGGTTGGAAAGTACGTTTCATGTTGCTCTCACTGTTGAGTTTTGACCGCGGCGAGCATCGCGGAAAAAGGCAATGGCCGGTGGTACTAGGGATTGGTTTTCGAGGAACCCGCTATTTAAGCCGGTTTTTCGTTGGCCGTCAATAGGTTAGGCGATCGAACCTTTTCAAGCCACCGCATCGCACCTGTAGTGACTGCTGTAAGGGAACGAACGAACGTGCGTTGATCCGTCCCTGTGGATAACTTCCTGGCGAGGGGATTTCGGCGTTAGAATCTCGCCTATCCCAAGAATCCTGCATGCCGCTCCGGCCCGCCTGCTTGCCGCAAGACCCTTGCCGCGCGGGCTTCCGGAGCAATTGCCGTCGCCTCGTCAGGGCCTCGTCGCGTGTGTGCGACAAGAGCGGAGCGACTGCAACGCATGCAAACAAAACGACCACAGCAACTCGATGAACGAATTCTGGCAACACTGTTCCGCACTACTGGAGCGTGAGCTAACGCCCCAGCAGTACGTGACGTGGATTAAACCGTTGGCCCCGGTTGCCTTCGATGCTGCGGCGAACACGCTGCAGATAGCCGCTCCCAACCGCTTCAAGCTCGACTGGGTCAAGAGCCAGTTCTCGGGCCGGATCACCGATCTGGCACGCGACTTCTGGCAGACCCCGGTCGACGTGCAGTTCGTCCTCGACCCGAAGGCGGGCATGCGCGCGCCTCACGTCGCGCCCGCTGCCGCACCGCGTGCGCCTCTGGCCAGTGCGCCTGCATCGGCTGTCGCCGCCGCCGCGCCGCAACCGGCCGCCGTCACTGGCGGTACGGGCCTCGCCGGCATGGTGCAAGCCGCGTCGGCCGCCGTCGCGCAGGCTAGCGCTGAAGACGCCGCCGATCTCGATCTGCCCAGCCTCGACGCCAACGAAGCCGCCGCCGGCCGCCGTACCTGGCGTCCGGGCCAGGGCGCGGCCGCGGCTGCCTCGAACGGCGAACCCGACCCGACCTACGAGCGCTCGAAGCTCAACCCGGTGCTCACGTTCGACAACTTCGTGACGGGTAAGGCGAACCAGCTCGCACGCGCCGCCGCCATTCAGGTGGCCGACAACCCGGGCATCTCGTACAACCCGCTGTTCCTGTACGGCGGCGTAGGCCTTGGCAAGACCCACTTGATCCACGCGATCGGCAACCAGCTGCTGCTCGACAAGCCGGGTGCGCGCATCCGCTACATCCACGCCGAACAGTATGTGTCCGACGTGGTGAAGGCCTACCAGCGCAAGGCGTTCGACGACTTCAAGCGTTACTACCACTCGCTCGACCTGCTGCTGATCGACGATATTCAGTTCTTCTCGGGCAAGTCGCGCACGCAGGAAGAGTTCTTCTACGCGTTCGAGGCGCTCGTCGCCAACAAGGCGCAGGTGATCATCACGAGCGATACGTATCCGAAGGAAATCTCGGGTATCGACGACCGTCTGATCTCGCGCTTCGACTCGGGCCTGACCGTGGCGATCGAGCCGCCCGAGCTGGAAATGCGCGTGGCCATTCTGATGCGCAAGGCGCAGTCGGAAGGCGTGAGCCTGAACGAGGACGTGGCGTTCTTCGTCGCGAAGCATCTGCGCTCGAACGTGCGCGAACTCGAAGGCGCGCTGCGCAAGATCCTCGCGTACTCGAAGTTCCACGGCCGCGAGATCTCGATCGAGCTGACCAAGGAAGCGCTCAAGGACCTGCTGACGGTTCAGAACCGCCAGATTTCTGTCGAAAACATCCAGAAGACGGTGGCTGACTTCTACAGCATCAAGGTCGCCGACATGTATTCGAAGAAGCGCCCGGCCAATATCGCGCGCCCGCGCCAGATCGCCATGTATCTGGCCAAGGAGCTGACGCAGAAGAGCCTGCCGGAAATTGGCGAGCTGTTCGGCGGCCGCGATCACACCACGGTGCTGCACGCCGTGCGCAAGATCGCCGACGAACGCACCAAGGACGCTCAGCTCAATCACGAGCTGCACGTGCTCGAGCAGACGCTGAAGGGGTAACACGCAGACAAGCAGCACCTGAACGGCGGGGCGGACGGTCGCATCCCGAGGGTTTGCCCTGTTTATTTCGCGGATCGCCCCCAATTTAGGGAAGTGGTCCGTTTTCAGGCACAATATGGGTTTAACCGCCCGGCGGTCCGGGGCGGGAAACACGCCGCGGCCTGTGCTGCATCAACCGTCTGAGCGGCGCCGAAGCCGCCGCCCACACATGCGATTCGTGGGGTCGCGTCGGCAAAACCGGCGCCAGGCGGGCGCGCAGACCGTCACATCAACGAAGGAACTCTATGCAACTGGTCAAGACCGAACGCGATAACCTGCTGAGGCCGCTGCAAACGGTGAGCGGCATTGTCGAACGCCGCCACACGTTGCCGATCCTCGCCAATCTGCTGATCACCAAAACCGGTTCCGACGTCTCGTTCCTGTCGACCGACCTCGAGTTGCAGATCACCACGACCGCCGACTTCGGCGTAGGCAACGACCAGGTGGCCACGACGGTCGCCGCGCGCAAGCTGCTCGACATCCTGCGCGCCATGCCCGACGGCCAGGTCACGCTCACGCTCGCCGACAAGCGCCTCACGGTGCAGTCGGGCAAGAGCCGCTTCGCCTTGCAAACGCTCGCCGCGGACGAGTTCCCCACGGTGGCGCAGGCCAAGGACTTCGGCGCGAACCTCGCGGTGCCGCAGAAAACGTTCCGCCAGTTGCTCGGCATGGTGTATTTCGCCATGGCGCAGCAGGACATCCGCTACTACCTGAACGGCATGCTGCTCGTCGTGGACGGCGACCAGCTCATGGCGGTCGCAACCGACGGCCACCGCCTCGCGTTCTCGTCGATGAAGATCGAAGGCTCGTTCGCGCGCCAGGAAGTCATCATCCCGCGCAAGACCATTCTCGAACTGCAGCGCCTGCTCGAAGACATCGACGACGTGCTGAAGATCGACATCGGTTCGACGCAGGTGAAGTTCACGTTCGGCCAGGTCGAACTGGTTTCGAAGCTCGTGGAGGGCAAGTTCCCCGACTTCCAGCGCGTGATCCCGAAGGCGCACAAGAACACCTTCCAGATCGGCCGCGAAGAACTGCAGCGCTCGCTGCAGCGCGCGGCGATTCTCACGTCCGACAAGTTCAAGGGCGTGCGCTGCATCATCGAGCCTGGCCAGCTCAAGATCATGTCGACCAACGCCGACCAGGAAGAGGCGCAGGAAGAACTGGAAATCGCCTACCAGGGCGACACCATCGACATCGGGTTCAACGTCACGTATCTGCTCGACGTCCTCGCGAACCTGAAGGTCGACACGCTGGAAGTGAGCCTCGGCGACGCCAGCTCCAGCGCGCTCATCACGATTCCCGAGAACGAGGAATTCAAGTACGTGGTGATGCCGATGCGCATCTAAAAAGCGCGACAGAAGAAGAACACCAGGGGGCGCTGCGCCCCTTTGGCGTTTTTATGGCTTTTTGAAAAAGTCTCGAGCAGTAACACAGGCAGTACGCAGAACCGGAAAATTCCATGACTGATACGAACAACTCGCAACCCGACAACAGCTACGGCGCCTCGTCGATCCAGATCCTCGAAGGTCTGGAGGCAGTGCGCAAGCGGCCCGGGATGTACATCGGCGACACGTCGGACGGCACCGGTCTGCACCATCTCGTCTTCGAAGTGCTGGACAACTCGATCGACGAAGCCCTCGCCGGCTACTGTAACGACATCCACGTGGTGATTCACGCGGACAACTCCATCTCGATCACCGATAACGGCCGCGGCATTCCCACGGACGTGAAGATGGACGACAAGCACGATCCGAAGCGCAGCGCCGCCGAAATCGTGATGACCGAGCTGCACGCGGGCGGCAAGTTCGACCAGAACAGCTACAAGGTCTCGGGCGGCCTGCACGGCGTGGGCGTGTCGTGCGTGAACGCACTCTCGAGCTTTCTGCGTCTGACCGTGCGCCGGGACGGCAAGAAGCACTTCATGGAATTTCACCGTGGCGTGCCGCAGAACCGCGTGCTCGAAGAGCGTGACGGCCACACGGTCTCGCCCATGCAACTGCTTGGCGACACCGAAAATCGTGGCACCGAAGTGCACTTCATGGCCGACGAAACCATCTTCGGCAGCGTGGAGTACCACTACGACATTCTCGCCAAGCGTATTCGCGAACTCTCGTTCCTGAACAACGGCGTGCGCATTCGCCTGACCGACCAACGCTCGGGCAAGGAAGACGATTTCGCCTTCGGTGGCGGCGTGAAGGGCTTTGTCGAGTACATCAACAAGGCGAAGACCGTCCTGCACCCGAACATCTTCTACGTGCAAAGCGAGAAGGACGGCGTGGGCGTCGAAGTGGCGATGCAGTGGAACGACAGCTACAACGAAAGCGTGCTGTGCTTCACGAACAACATCCCGCAGCGCGACGGCGGCACGCACTTGACCGGCCTGCGCGCGGCGATGACGCGCGTGATCAACAAGTACATCGCCGACAACGAAATCGCGAAGAAGGCCAAGGTCGAAACCTCCGGCGACGACATGCGCGAAGGGTTGTCGTGCGTGCTTTCCGTGAAGGTGCCGGAGCCGAAGTTCAGCTCGCAGACGAAGGACAAGCTGGTTTCCTCGGAAGTGCGCGCGCCGGTCGAAGATGTCGTGGCGAAGGCGCTCGAAGAGTTTCTGCTCGAAACGCCGAACGACGCGAAGACCATTTGCAGCAAGATCGTCGACGCCGCACGCGCACGCGACGCCGCGCGCAAGGCGCGCGAGATGACGCGCCGCAAGGGCGTGCTCGACGGCGTGGGCCTGCCGGGCAAGCTCGCGGACTGCCAGGAGAAAGATCCGGCGAAGTCGGAAGTCTATATCGTCGAGGGCGACTCGGCAGGCGGCTCGGCCAAGCAAGGCCGTGACCGCAAGTTCCAGGCAATCCTGCCGCTGCGCGGCAAGGTGCTGAACGTCGAAAAGGCCCGCTACGACAAGCTGCTGTCTTCCGAGCAGATCGTCACGCTGATCACCGCGCTGGGCTGCGGTATCGGCAAGGACGATTACAACCTCGACAAGCTGCGTTATCACCGCATCATCATCATGACCGACGCGGACGTGGACGGCGCGCACATCCGCACGCTGCTGCTCACGTTCTTCTATCGCCAGATGCCCGAGATGATCGAGCGCGGCTACGTGTATATTGCACAGCCGCCGCTGTACAAGCTGAAGGCGGGCAAGGACGAGCGCTATCTCAAGGACGATTCGGAGCTGAATGCGCATATGCTGCGTCTCGCGCTGCAGGGCTCGGAGCTCGTGCCGAACGAAGGCGCAACGCCAATCTCCGGTGACGCGCTTGGCGAGCTAGCACGCTCGTATCAGCTTGCACGCGGCGTGGTGGATCGTCTCTCGCGTCTGTACGACGAGCGCGCGCTCGAAGCAATCATGGACGGCGTGGCGATCGATTTGTCGAGTGAAGAATCGACCGAGGCTTCGGCGCGTGCACTCGAAGCGCAACTGCGCGACGATCCGCTCAAGCCGGAAGTGAGCGTGGTGCCGATGTACGACCAGGTGCGCGAGCAACGTTCGCTGCGCGTGGAGCGTCGCCATCACGGCAACGTGAAGGTCTCAGTGATCGACGAGGAGTTCCAGCTCACCGCCGACTATCAGCAGCTCGTGAACACGGCCAATACGTTCAAGGGCTTGATCGGCAAGAACGCCGTGATCAAGCGAGGCGAACGCAGCATGGCCGTGAACGACTTCAAGAGCGCGATGAAGTGGCTGATCGCCGATGCCGAGCGCAACGTGTCGAAGCAGCGCTATAAGGGGCTTGGCGAGATGAACCCCGGGCAGCTCTGGGAAACGACGATGGATCCGACTGTGCGACGTTTGCTGCGCGTGCAGATCGAGGACGCGATCGCCGCCGATGGCATCTTTACGACGCTCATGGGTGACGATGTCGAGCCGCGCCGTGCGTTCATTGAAAGCAATGCGCTGCGGGCGGGGAATATCGACGTTTGATCGTCCGATGCTGCCATTGAAAAGCAAACGCCCGGGGAACCGGGCGTTTTTATTTGATGCCGCAGTTCGTGCCGCAAAGCCCACCGCGATGCGATGAAAGCGCCCCGGGAGGCGCTATTTTTTTGTCTGGAAGACAGCAAGAACTCGCGCCCGGAAGTATCCACAGCCCTCAGCGGATAACCCTCGGAAAACCCCAGGAAATCACTGTGCATGAATCGGGGATAACTTCGGCAGCGCAAAAAATGTGGAAAAGTTGCCAGCAGCTGCCTGGCGTTGTCCCGTTAACACCCGCAAGGTTATGTTTTTTCCACAGCCTTGTTTACTCAATGGTTTTCCACGGTTATCCACAGAATACCCAGGGCCTTGTTAACTATTACTACGTTTACGTATACATACGTTATTAAAACCTTAGAACCCTCGCATCGGAAACGACGATGCCGCCGTAAACCGTCCCGGCGGCATCGTCCTTACCCTGCAAATCGCACGGCTCAAGCCAGCGGGATATAAAGCTCCGTCTTCAGGTCCTCCGGCGCCGCCTCGTCAGGCGTATTCAGATAAACCTCGAACGAAGGCGCCGAAAAGTCCGGCTTGCGCCCGAGCTTCTGCAAGCCTTCGTTGTAAAGCCACATCCACGCTTGCTGCAGCCCCTCATACGGCCCCTTGTGAAGCACCATCGCGTGTTCGCCGCCACGCAGCTGAACCTTCTCGACAGGCGCCAGGATCTCCACATCGGTTTCTTGCCCCAGATGCAGTGCCGCTTTCGAGCGCAGCTTCGATTCTTCGACCGTCTTGGGATCGTCGTAAAAGATGCCAACCATCTTCGAACCGGACGTGCGCACGTTGCGCTCGCCAAGCCATTGCGCGAGCGTGTAGAACGCGTCGCTGATCTTCATGTACGGACCCACGTGGCTGACGGCGAGCAGATCCGTTGGCTCGAGGGTGAGGAGCTTCACGTCGCGGTTTTGCATGATGGCGTCTCCAGGTGCACTGGCCACGCGAATGCGCGGCTGCATGCGCCCGAAGATAGCACCGTGCTCCGGTAGACGCCCTCGGCGTGCCGAGGACTCGAGCGTCACAAACTCACACGTGTTACCGGATGCGCCTCGAGCCACGCGTTCTCTTCGTCGTCGTAGAGCCGCGAGCGCGTGAGAAAGCGCAGGCCCGTGGGTCGTTCGAGCGAAAACATGCCGCCGTTGCCTGGCACGGCGTCGATGATGAGCTGGGTGTGCTGCCAGTACTCAAACTGCGCCTCCGTCATATAGAACGGCATCCTGCCGATTTCTCCCAACTGCACGTCGGCATTGCCGACCATGAACTCGCCGACGGGAAAGCACATGGGCGCGCTGCCGTCGCAGCAGCCGCCCGACTGGTGAAAGAGCACCGGGCCATGTTCGCGCGTTAGCTGCTCGATCAGCGCGAGTGCGGCCGGCGTGGCGGTAACACGTTCGACCATCTCGTGACGCTCCTCTCAAAGTGCAACGAAGCAGGCCCAAGCAGGCGTCGCGCGCAGTGGCGGCTTCCGGGCCGCAAAAACACCGCGCGCGACGCGCAGGGCACGCAGTGGGATCAGAAGAACCCGAGCGGCTGCTCGCTATAGCTCACGAGCAGGTTCTTCGTTTGCTGGTAGTGGTCGAGCATCATCTTGTGGTTCTCGCGCCCGATGCCCGATTGCTTGTAGCCGCCAAATGCCGCGTGCGCCGGATACGCGTGGTAGCAGTTGGTCCACACACGCCCCGCCTGGATCGCGCGGCCGAAGCGGTAGGCACGCGTACCGTCGCGCGTCCACACACCCGCGCCGAGGCCGTAGAGCGTGTCGTTGGCGATTTCCAGCGCTTCTTCTTCAGTCTTGAAGGTCGTGACGGACACGACGGGCCCAAAGATTTCCTCCTGGAAGATGCGCATCTTGTTGTGGCCGCGGAAGACGGTGGGCTTCACGTAGTAGCCGTCGCCGAGTTCGCCGGTGAGTGTGTTGCGCTCGCCGCCAATCAGGCATTGCGCGCCTTCCTGCTTCCCGAGGTCGATATACGAGAGGATCTTCTCGAGCTGCTCCTGTGAGGCCTGTGCGCCGATCATCGTCTTCGTATCGAGCGGGTGGCCTTGCTGGATCGCCGCCACGCGCTTGAGCGCGCGCTCCATGAAGCGGTCATAGATCTTTTCGTCGATGAGCACGCGCGACGGGCACGTGCACACTTCGCCCTGGTTGAGCGCGAACATCGCGAAGCCTTCGAGCGCCTTGTCGAAGTAGCTGTCGTCGTGGTCGAGCACGTCGGCGAAGAAGATGTTCGGGCTCTTGCCGCCCAGCTCCAGCGTCACCGGAATGATGTTCTGGCTCGCGTACTGCATGATGAGGCGGCCCGTGGTGGTTTCGCCGGTAAAGGCGATCTTCGCGATGCGCTTGTTCGAAGCGAGCGGCTTGCCGGCTTCGAGACCGAAGCCGTTCACCACGTTGAGCACGCCGGCCGGCAGCAGGTCCTGGATCAATTCGGTCAGCACGAGAAACGAAGCGGGCGTCTGCTCGGCGGGCTTGAGCACCACGCAGTTGCCGGCCGCGAGAGCGGGCGCGAGCTTCCACGCGGCCATGAGGATCGGGAAGTTCCACGGAATGATCTGGCCGACCACGCCGAGCGGCTCATGGAAGTGATACGCAACCGTGTCGTGGTCGATCTCGGAGATGCCGCCTTCCTGCGCACGCACACAGCCCGCGAAATAGCGGAAGTGGTCCGCGGCGAGCGGAATATCGGCGGCGAGCGTTTCACGCAGCGGCTTGCCGTTATCGATGGTCTCGGCCACGGCGAGCTTGTGGAGGTTCTGCTCGATGCGATCGGCGATGCGGTTCAGAATATTGGCGCGGTCGGTGGGCGAGGTCTTGCCCCATGCGGCTTTCGCTTTGTGTGCGGCGTCGAGTGCGAGTTCGACGTCGGCCTCGCGCGAGCGCGGAATGGACGTGAACGCGTGACCCGTGATGGGCGAGATGTCGTCGAAATACTCGCCGCCGAGCGGCGCCACCCACTCGCCGCCGATGAAGTTGCCATACTGCTTCTTGTACGGGAATTCGGTGGTCAGGAATTGCATGTCCGCGTGATTCATCTCCGTGCTCCTCTGTGTTCTCGATCTCGATATGGACGGGCGCAGCGAGGCCGCGCTACCGCGGGACGCTAACGCGAGAACCATGCCAGCGCGGCGGCGCAGCCGCGTCGCGCCATGCGGTAGCGGCTCGGCGCACGCGTACCCTGAAAATGCGTGATCTGCGGGCCATGCAGGCAATCGGCGGATTGCGTCAGCCCGGAACAGAGGGGCATTCAACTGCTCAAGAAGTGAACAGCCGGGAAGCGCAATATCGACGGGAGTTGGAGATTTGCGGCGCGCGGGCCGCACTTGAGGTAGGCTTTGCACCCGTAACAGTCAGGAGAGTCTGCATGTCGAGTACATTCGTTTGCCGCAACCAGTCGTGCGGCACCCCGTGGGAACAGAGCGAGGTCGTGATCAAGAACGAAGGGCAGGGGCCCTTGTTCCGGTGTCCGCTGTGCGGTGCCCGCAACTACCTTGAGCAGTTCGAAGACGACGATGGCAACGTCGTCTATGAGCAGGTGGACGGCAAGCCCTTCCTCTGAGCGCTGGCGGCTAGAGGATCTGCGTCGCGAGCGTGATGCCGAAGAAGAAGCCGCCAACCAGGCCAAGCGCACGGCCGACCAGTAGCTGGTTCAGATCCTCGTCCAGCATCATGGGGTCGCGCCGGTCGCGCAGCACCGTTTTCAGCAGCAAGGGGCGGATCAGGAGTGCGCAAGCGGCGATCACGACCGGCACTGCAAGGCGGATAGCCAGGCTGACGTGCTTCTCGGGCGGAATATCCAGCCAGACCAGGAGCAGGACCAGAAGCGTTGTGACGAGCGCACCGATGATTGCGCCTGCCACGAGCCGGTCGACAGGATGACCGTGCATCATGATTTACCTCGTTGGAACAGTTGACCTGACTATGATCAGCATTTAGTCAGAAAATCCCTATAGGAAGAGTCCGAAAGTGAGATAGGCTATTCGGGATCAAATCATTCGGATTCCGAAGTTTCTTGCCGCCGATGCCGTTGCGGACCCGGCAAATGTGGAAAGCGAATGGGCGGCTTGCGGGCGAACGAAGAAGCGTGAGAGCCGGGCGGCGAGGCGCCGGTTTCAGCGGCTACCATCCCCAATTTAGTCGGACGATTTGTTACCTATCCATACGGGTAGGCTGGCGAGCGCCCCGGAGCGTCCTACAGTACTTCATACGATAAGAAACCACGGCAGGACCAACGGGGAAAGCCATGACATTCGTCGAACAGGAAATCGCGCACATCGCGCGCGTGATGCCGCCGTCGCTGGCCGGCGATTTCGAGATGCCGGTGATGGGGGTCGCCTACTGGCGCAAGCGTCTGCACGCGCTTCTCAAGCAGAACCACCTGACTCACGTTCAGCTTTCGACCGTCGACACGCTGCTTCGCCAGCTCGACGGCTTCGAGGCGCTCAGCCGCTGGCTGCCGCGTCCGAAGCAGGCGTCGCGTCACGTGAGGCGGGTGAAGTAGCCCAAGAAAGTGCCCGGGGAGAAATGCAAAAAGCCCGATCGCAAGGATCGGGCTTTTTGACTGAATTGGCTGGTGGGGCGTGAGTGACTCGAACACTCGACCTACGGATTAAGAGTCCGCTGCTCTACCAACTGAGCTAACGCCCCCAACAGAAAAAAGATTATGCAGGACTTTTTGGGACTTGGCAAGACCTTTTCGCAAAATTCCTGAGAATAGTGTGTCGACGCGGCGCAAGCCCTGTCTGCGTGTGCGTTTGCGCCGTCACCGCCGGGGCCGTGCTGTCCCGGTATGATGTCGCCACCCCTGGCGTCAAACCAGGTCTCAAGCCAGTCGCTGTGCGCCGCCTGTTCACCGAGCTTGGCTGGTTGGCTGTAATCGGCCGCAATCGTCGCACGGCAATCCACAAAGGCAAACGATGGACGACAACGCAATCGACGCGCTGCTGGAGCGCGTACTGGCCCCGTGGGTGCGCGCGCTCGGGATGAAGCCCGTCGAGGTCTCCGAAGAGAGCGCCACCTTGCGCCTGCCGTTTTCGGGCGAGCTGCGCCACTCGGGCGGCGTGATCTGCGGTCAGGTTTTCATGGCGGCGGCGGATACGGCCATGATCGTCGCGATCACGGCCGCGCTCGGCGGCTTCAAGCCCATGACGACCGTTGCGCTGAACACGAACTTCATGCGCGCGGTGCGCAAGGGCGACGTGCTCGTCACAGCTCGCGTGCTGCGCATGGGCCGCAATCTGGTGTTCGGTGAAATAGAACTCTACGACGAAGATGGCCGGATGGCGGTTCACGCGACCTCGACTTACGCGCTGCTCGATTAAGCTTGGCGCTTCCGATCGTTTTCGGTCGCTTCGAAGGACGTAGAAGGCATGTTCGATCAGGTGGTTTTCGCCGGCGGCGGCAATCGCTGCTGGTGGCAGGCAGGGTTCTGGGACATCGTCCAGCCCGAGCTGCGCATTCGCCCGCGCGTCATTACGGGCATTTCGGCGGGCGCGGCCACCGCGTGCATGCTCTACACGCGCGACGCCGACTGGGTCATGCGCTATTACGAGGAAGCGCTGCGCCACAACAAGCGCAACGCCTACTGGGGCAATCTGCTGCGCGGCGAATCGGTGTTCCCGCATTACCGCATTTATCGGCAGGCGCTGCTCGACATCTACGGCGAGCCGTTCACGCAGCTCCAGAACGCGCCTGAGATCCGCATCGGCGTGTCGCATGTGCCGCGCTGGCTCGGCGCGCGCAGCGCCGTGGCGGCGGGTCTCATCGCGTACAACATCGAAAAGCACATTCGCAAGACGCTGCATCCCACGCTCGGGCGCAAGCTCGGGTTTCATCCGGAGTTCGTGACGGCGCAGGAATGCGCGAGCGTGGAGGATCTGGCTGATCTCATCCTGCAGTCGTCGTGCACGCCGCCGTTCACGCCGGTGCTGCGGCGCGACGGCCGTCCGGTGCTCGACGGCGGCATGGTCGACAACGTGCCGGTCGGCGCGCTCGACGAGACGCCCGGCCGTGTGCTGGTGATGGTGACGCGGCTTTATCCGCGTCCGCAGATGTTCGTGGTGCGGCACCAGGCGGCGCAGGGCGTGCAGCAGCGCCTGTACGTGCAGCCATCGGCGAAGGTGCCGATCTCGAGCTGGGACTACACGAGCCCGCAGCAGATGCAGCACGCCTACAACCTCGGCCGCGTGGACGGCGAGCGTTTCCTCACGCGTTTGCCAGACGTCATGGAATCGGCCGCGCACGCCTGAGCGCACGCGGCCGGATCAAAAGCAGCCGGAAAGATGCAGGAAGGGCGGCGCGCGCCGCCCGCGTGCGGTCGCGCTTACTTGCGGCGGCCGCCTTGCAGCGCTTCGGGGTTCGCGACGTTTGCGTGGTCGCCCGCATCGAACGCGAGGATGTTGCGGAACGCCGCGCCGAAGTACAGCTCGTAGCTCTCGCGCTCCACATAGCCGATGTGCGGCGTGCAGATCACGTTTTCCATGCGCAGCAGGCTGTAGCCCTGCAGGATCGGCTCGCTTTCGTACACGTCGATCGCGACCATGCCCGGCCGGTTTTGCGAGAGCGCGCCGAGCAGCGCGTTTTCTTCCATCAGCTCCGCGCGGCTCGTGTTGACGAGCAGCGACGTGGGCTTCATGCGCAGCAGGTCTTCCTGCTTCACGATCCCGCGAGTGTCATCGTGCAGGCGTAGATGTAGCGACAGCACGTCGCTCTCTTCGAAAATCGCCTCGCGGCTTGCGGCGGCTTCGTAGCCGTCGGCGCGCGCCGCTTCGAGCGAATGCTCGCGGCCCCACACCAGCACGCGCATGCCAAAGGCCTTGCCGTAGCCGGCCACGAGACGGCCGATCTTGCCGTAGCCCCAGATGCCGAGCGTCTGGCCGCGCATCACCGTGCCGAGGCCAAAGTTGGGCGGCATGGCCGACGTCTTGAGGCCCGACTGTTGCCATGCGCCCTGCTTGAGGTTGGCGACGTACTGCGGAATGCGCCGTTGCGCGGCCATGATGAGCGCCCACGTGAGTTCGGCGGGCGCGACGGGCGAGCCGGTGCCTTCAAGGACGGCGATGCCGCGCTCGGTGCAGGCGGGGATGTCGATGTGCGGACCGGCCTTGCCCGTCTGGCTGATCATGCGCAGATGCGGGAGCTTGTCCAGCAGTTGCGAGGTGATGCGGGTGCGTTCGCGAATCAGAACGAGCGCGTCGACTTCGGCGAGACGGCTGGCGAGCTGGCCGAGGCCTCGCACCGTGTTGTTGAAAACCTTGACCTCGTGGTCGGCGAGCAATTGAAAGCAGTCGAGCTTGCGGACGGCGTCCTGGTAGTCGTCAAGGATGGCAATTTTCATGGCGGCGGGTTGTTTTGCGTGTTTTGTATCGCGCCATGCGTGGCGCGACTTCGGTGTTCATCTGGTGGTTATCCCACTATGCAGCGCCGCGAAGGCTGGTATGAATATGGGGAGCCTTCACGTCGCTCGCCGCGTGCAGCATCGGGCATTGCAATTGCACCACCTCAAGGCTACGCACGCAGGATTTTTGACGCGGCAATCAGCCGCGAATTTGCAACTTTTAACAGCTTGTCGGGCTCCGATGCAAGCCGCTTTACAGACGGTTTCGAACCCCAGGCTAAAGGACCTTGACGACCTGCCCAACTGCGCGGACCGATTCGCATGTTGATCTGCCATCAACATCCGGTTCGCATGAGTTGCGCCTCTCGCGTGCAGCGTCTACAAGGGCCGATCCCCTTTTTACAGCCCTAAAAATGGAGACAGCTCGATGAACCATCCCGATTACCAAGCCCAGGCCGCCGCGCAGGTGCCCGCCTGGGTCCGGCACCGGAAATTGATCGATTGGGTGCATAAAATCGCTGCGCATACCCAGCCGGACCACATTGTCTGGTGCGACGGTTCGCAGGAGGAATACGACCGCCTGTGTGCGCAGATGGTCGAGGCGGGCACGATGCGCCGCCTCAATCCGCTCAAGCGCCCGAATTCGTATCTCGCCTGCTCCGATCCCTCGGACGTCGCGCGCGTGGAAGACCGCACCTTCATTTGCTCGCCCAACAAGGAAGACGTCGGCCCCACCAACAACTGGGTCGCGCCTGCAGAAATGCGCACGACGCTCGACGGCCTGTTCGCGGGCTCGATGCGCGGCCGCACGATGTACGTCGTGCCGTTCTCGATGGGCCCGCTCGGCTCGCCTATTGCGCATATCGGCGTGGAGCTTTCCGATAGTCCCTACGTGGCCGTGAACATGCGCATCATGACGCGCATGGGCCGCGCGGTGTACGACGTGCTCGGCGAAGACGGCGCGTTCGTGCCGTGCGTGCACAGCGTGGGCGCGCCGCTCGCGGCGGGCGAGAAGGACGTGCCGTGGCCGTGCAACCAGACGAAGTACATCGTCCACTTTCCGGAAACGCGCGAGATCTGGAGCTATGGCTCGGGTTACGGCGGCAATGCGCTGCTCGGCAAGAAATGCTTCGCGCTGCGCATCGCCTCGACGATGGGCCGTGACGAAGGCTGGCTCGCCGAACACATGCTGATTCTCGGCGTGCGCTCGCCGGAAGGCCGCAAGTACCACGTCGCGGCGGCGTTCCCTTCGGCGTGCGGCAAGACGAACTTCGCCATGCTGATTCCGCCGCCTGCCATGAACGGCTGGGAAATCACCACGATCGGCGACGATATCGCGTGGATCAAGCCCGGCGCCGACGGCCGCCTCTATGCGATCAATCCGGAGGCGGGTTACTTCGGCGTGGCGCCGGGCACCGGTGAAAAGACCAACTTCAACGCCATGGCGACGCTCAAGGAGAACGTGATCTTCACGAACGTCGCACTCACCGACGACGGCGACGTCTGGTGGGAAGGCATGACCGACGAGCCGCCCGCACACGCAATCGACTGGATGGGCAACGACTGGACGCCTGCCATCGGCAAGGAAACCGGCCGTAAGGCCGCGCATCCGAACGCACGCTTCACGGCGCCGGCTTCCCAGTGCCCGTCGATCGATCCCGAATGGGAGAACCCGAAAGGCGTGGCCATCGACGCGTTCATCTTTGGCGGCCGCCGCTCGACCACGGTGCCGCTCGTGACCGAGGCGCGCGACTGGACCGAGGGCGTCTACATGGCCGCGACCATGGGCTCGGAAACCACGGCCGCTGCGGCGGGGCAGCAGGGCGTGGTGCGCCGCGATCCTTTCGCGATGCTGCCGTTCTGCGGCTACAACATGGCCGAGTATTTCGGCCATTGGCTCGACGTGGGCGAGCGCCTCGCCACGACCGGCGCGACGCTGCCGCGCATTTTCTGCGTGAACTGGTTCCGCAAGGGGCCGGATGGCAAGTTCGTGTGGCCGGGCTTCGGCGAGAACATGCGCGTGCTCGAATGGATGGTGCGCCGTATCGAAGGCAAGGCCACGGGCGACGAGCACGCATTCGGCGTGTCGCCGCGCTACGGCGATCTCGACTGGAGCGGTCTGAACTTCACGCAGGCGCAGTTCGAACAGGTGATCTCAGTGGACGCCAACGACTGGCGTGCCGAACTCGCGCTGCACGCCGAGCTGTTCGACAAACTCGCTCATGGTTTGCCGGAAGTGTTGAAGGACGCTCGCAAGACGCTGGAAGCACGCCTCTAATCATGTGACGTGAGCGCTCACTAACTGAGTGGCCGCCTTCGGGCGGCCATTTCTATTTCCGGGGTCGAATGCATTGGTGCAGTGCAGAGGCCCGTCTGTTCGGCATCTGACTGGTTATCTCGCTGCGATGCGCAAAATTGTTTCGTTCGAGGTAACAATTGGACCTCTGTTAATGCATTTTGGGGCGCAGTCGCAGAATTCGTAAAGAAAATAAGGGCTTCGGAGGCAACTTCTGCACGATTTCTGCTGTCGTAGGAGAATTCGCGGTTTCCTCCGCTGATTAACAGCGGGGTAGTAACAGGCAGGAGTTGTCTCATGGATCATTTGCAGTCGATGCGAGTATTCGTCAAAGTGGCCGACCTCGGCAGTTTCGCCCGGGCCGCCTCCGCGATGGATATCTCCAACGCGGTTGCGACGCGGCACGTTGCCGACCTCGAAGGTCGGCTCGGCACGCGTTTGCTCAATCGCACGACCCGCAGTCTCTCCCTGACCGAATCGGGTCAGGTCTATCTCGAGCGCGCCCGCCAGATTCTCGATGAGCTCGAGGATGTCGAACAGATGGTCGTCGCGCGCAATCACGAACCCGTCGGCACGCTGCGTATCGTCGCGCCGGTCGTTTTCGGGCTCCACAATCTCGCTCCGGTGCTGCAGACGTACACGCAGCGTTATCCGCAAGTCATTCCCGACGTCACGCTGGTCGACCGTCAGGTGGATCTCGTCGAAGAAGGTTTCGATCTGGGCGTCGTGACCGCGCGCCAGATGCGTAGCGCGAGCATTGTCACGCGACGCCTCACGACCGGCTGCATGACGGTATGCGCGACGCCGGCGTACCTCGAAAAGCACGGTACGCCCACGCGCCCCGAGCACCTCATGGAGCACCCGAGCCTCTCGCTGCCCTCCGAGTACTGGGGCGACGAGCGCGTCTTCACGGGGCCTGAAGGCGAAGTCCGCGTGCGCCCGACCAATGTGATCGTGGCGAACAACACCGAGATGCTGCGCCAGTTCGCGCTGCTCGGCATGGGCATTGCGATCCTGCCGAGCTACCTGATTGGCCGCGACATGACGCGCGGGCGTCTCGTGCGGCTGCTTGGCGACTATCGTCTGCCGCAGGTGGAAATCAACGTCGCGTATCCGAGCCGCCGTCACCTGCCGGCCAAGGTGCGCACGTTCATCGACCACCTTGTCGAGCACTTCAGCCAGACGCCGAACAGCCAGCTTGGCGAGCAGTGGGTCAAGGACGGCCTTGCGCGCCCGGCCGTGGCGGGTCGCAATGGCGTGGCGAGCGACGACTACGACGGCGCGCAGCCCGTGCCGGGTGGGAGCCTGCACGACGGCGAGCACAACGGCGTGGAAGCCGATCGCGCACCGAAGGCGGCGCGCGCTTCGGCGGCGCGTACGCGGACGTCGGCGATCTCGCCGCTATAAGCTCGATATCGCCGGTCATCGGGCGATAAAAAAGGCGCAGCTTCGTGAGAAGCTGCGCCTTTTTGTTTGGCTGCGCCTTGGTCGAGGGCGGCCCCGGCCCTTGAACGGATCGCTTAGGAGCCCGTCTTGCGCGCCGGCGTCTTGCGGGCAGCCGTCTTGCGTGCCGGTGCGGCTTTGGCGGCCGCCGTTTTGCGTGCGGGCTTGGCCTTGCCTTCTTCTGCCGAATCCGCCGCGTCGTTCGCGGCATCGTCCTTAGCCTCAGCCGATGCGGCCGACTTCTTCGCGGCCGTCTTGGCCGCCGTCTTCGCGCTCGGCTCCTTCTTCTCGAACTCGAAGCCGATCTTGCCATCCGGCTGTTTGACGAGGAAAGCCTTGAAGTTGCGGCCCGTACGCGACGACTTGAAGTTGGTCAGCAAGTCGGTCCGGCCTTCGGCCAGCAGCTTCGCCATCTGGTCACGCGTGATTTCCTGCTGGAGGATCACCTTGCCCGAGCGGAAGTCGCAGGTCTTCGGATTCGCAACCGAGTGCTCGCACACATAGCTCATGCCGTGCTCGAACACGTGACCCTTGCACTTCGGGCAGGCACCCACCGGCTCCTGCTGCGAGAAGTCGGGCGCTTCGCCATCTTCGGTCCCCTGGTCCTGGCCGAAATCGAACTCGAGCTTGTAGTTCTTGATTTCGTCGTCGAACGAGAGCTTGAGGATGGCCGAGAACGGCCGGCCCATCTTGCTGCGGAAGCCCGAGAGCGGGCCGATCGTCTTGTTCTGCAGCAGCTCTTCCACTTCGGGGATTTCGAACTGGCGGCCACCCGGAATCTTCGAGATCGAGAACTCGCACTTCGTGCATGCGAAACGGCGATAGTTTTCCTTCACCTGGCCGCCGCAATTCGGGCACGGCGTGGTCAACGTCGCGTAGTCGCCGGGGATCGTGTCCGAGTCGTATTCCTTCGCGCGCTTCACGATGGTCTGCGTCATGCGGGCGATTTCCTGCATGAACGCGTCGCGCGGCAGCTTGCCGCGCTCCATCTGCGAAAGCTTGTACTCCCATTCGCCGGTGAGTTCCGGCGCGGTGAGTTCTTCCACGCCCAAGCCGCGCAGCAGTGTCATGAGCTGGAACGCCTTGGCCGTGGGAATCAGCTCTCGCCCTTCGCGCACGAGATACTTTTCGCCCAGCAGACCTTCGATGATGGCCGCGCGCGTGGCCGGCGTGCCAAGACCCTTGGCGGCCATGGCCTCGCGCAGCTCTTCGTCGTCCACGAGCTTGCCCGCGCCTTCCATCGCCGAAAGCAGCGTCGCTTCGTTGTAGCGCGCAGGTGGCTTGGTCACGAGTTGATGCGCTGCGATCTTGTCGGTCTTGACCTTCTCGTCCTTCTTCACCGGCACGAGGTTGGCGTCGTCGCCGGCCGCGTCGCGGCCATAGACCTGCAGCCAGCCCGGCTCGACCAGCACCTTGCCTTCAGTCTTGAAGTGATGACCGGCGACTTCGGTAATGCGCGTGGTGACGCGATATTCCGCGGCCGGGAAGAACACGGCGAGGAAGCGCTTCACCACGAGGTCGTAGAGCTTCTGCTCAGGCTCGGAAAGCGACTTCGGCGCCTGCAGCGTGGGGATGATGGCGAAGTGATCGCTGATCTTCGAGTTGTCGAAAATGCGCTTGTTCGGCTTCACCCAGCCCTTGTCGAGCACCTGCTTGGCGTGCGGCAGGTAGTTGTTGCTCTCCTTGAGCATCTCGAGCGTTTCTTTCACGGTGCCGAGGTAGTCCTCGGGCAGCGCGCGCGAATCGGTACGCGGGTAAGTGAGCACCTTGTGCTTTTCGTACAGCGCCTGGGCAAGACCCAGCGTGTTCTTGGCCGAAAAGCCGAAGCGGCCGTTGGCTTCGCGCTGCAGGCTCGTCAGGTCGAAGAGCGCGGGCGAGAGCTGCGTGGACGGCTTCGATTCTTCGGTGACCGTGCCTTCACGGCCGTGGCAGGCCGCGACGATGGTTTCGGCGGCCGGCAGGCTCCAGAGGCGCGAGTCGCGCTTTTCCGGATCGAACTCGTCCTTCTTGAATTTCGGGTCGTACCAGCGGCCTTCGTAGAAGCCGCCCGCACAGACGAACTCCGCGCGCACTTCCCAATAGTCGCGCGGAATGAAGCGGCGGATTTTCTCTTCACGTTCGACGACGATCGACAACGTTGGTGTCTGAACGCGGCCAACTGTCGTGAGGAAGAAGCCGCCGCCCTTGCTGTTGAAGGCGGTCATCGCGCGCGTGCCGTTGATGCCGACGAGCCAGTCGGCTTCCGAGCGGCAGCGGGCGGCGTCGGCAAGCGGCTGCATGTCGTGGTCGCTGCGCAGGTTCGCGAAACCGTCGCGAATCGCCTGCGGCGTCATCGACTGGAGCCACAAGCGCTGGACCGGCTGCTTCGCCTTCGCGTGCTGGGCGATGAGGCGGAAGATCAGCTCGCCCTCGCGCCCCGCGTCGCAGGCGTTGATGAGCTGCGTGACATCCTTGCGCTTCATCAGCTTGTTGAGCACCTTGAGCCGCGATTCGCTCTTGGCGATCGGGTTCAGGTCGAAGTGCGGCGGGATCACGGGCAGGTGGGCGAAGCTCCACTTGCCGCGCTTGACCTCGTATTCCTCGGGCGCTGCGATTTCCAGCAGATGGCCGACCGCCGACGAGAGCACGTAGTCGTCGCTCTCGTAGTACTCGTCATGCTTGGTAAAACCGCCCAGAGCGCGCGCGATGTCGTTCGCGACGGATGGCTTCTCGGCGATGATCAGAGCTTTGGACATGACTGGTTGCTTGTGGGTGTATCCGGTTGGCGCCCCGGGGCCGATGCCGCCTGAATGGGCGCTTGGGCGCGATGCCCTGCGTTGCCGCCCCGCTCGGGGGGCCGTTCTCGACCGCTTTATAGCACATGGCGCGGCGGCGTCGATTTTTGCGTCATCTCTTGACGACACCTGCGCACGCGCCAGGGCGCCCAATCATAAGGGCGCGCCTGGTCGTGCGGCAAGCGGGGCGTCTGATCGGGGTCAGATGTTGGGTGCGCTCAAACGGCGCTCAAACGGCGCTCAGGGCGGGGCGCAGCTTGGGCGCGTCGGCCACGCCCGGTAGCGCCCTGAGGTCCGAGAGCATGCGCTCGACCACGGCGGCATGCGGCAGGACCGTGCCGAAAAAGCGCGTGGCGTGGCCGTCTTCGATCAGGATCGTCGGGAAGTTCTCGACGTCGAGATCGTCGAAGCGGTCGGCATGAGTTTCGATGTCGATGTACGCGAAGCAGACATCGGGATGCGCATCGGCGATACGGTCGAACGTGGCCCGGTAGTCGCGGCACGTCCCGCACCACTGCGCGCACAGGCACGCGACGAACAGCGTGTCCTGATTGCTGACGCGCTCTGCGATCTTGTCGGCGTCGGTGTCGAGGTCTAGCGCGGGCATGGTCGTTCCTTGCGTTCTCTTATATATAGAGCGGGGTATTTGGCGCGAATGTATCACGGCGGCGCGCGGGCGGTGATGCTCCCTCAATCCACAGCATGAGCCGGCTCAGTTCTCGCGACTGGCCCGCACGAACCAGCCGCCGGGCAGGGCGTCGAGTTGCCCCGCGAGTTCGAGTTGCAGCAGCGTGCCTTGCAGCACCGCTTCAGCCATGTCGGTGCGTTGGGCAAGGATTTCAACCGTGGCTGGCGCGTGTCCGAGCGCGTGGAGCAGGCGCCGGGCCTCGGCCCCCAAGCTGGCGGGTGGTTTTCGTGCGCCCGCGCGCGGACGTTCGAGCGGCAGCGGCAGAGTCTCACCCGTGTTGCGCCGTGGGCGATCGAACGGAACCGAGACTTTCTGGCGGCGCGGCTCACGCCGTGACGCGAGCGCGCGCCCGGCACCAGAGGGTTGCCCGATGTTCAGCGCATCGAGCACTTCCTCGGGCGATTCGACCAGCTGCGCGCCCTGCTTGATGAGCCCGTGGCAGCCGCGCGTGAGCGGCGCGTGAATCGAGCCGGGCAGCGCGAATACGTCGCGCCCCATCTCGTTGGCGAGCCTTGCCGTGATGAGCGAGCCCGAACGTTGCGCGGCCTCGATCACCACGACGCCCTCCACGAGCGCGGCAATCACGCGATTGCGCTGCGGAAAGTTCGCGGAACGCGCCGGAGTGCCGAGCGGCCATTCGGAGACGAGCGCGCCGTGCGAGGCGATCTCCGTGGCGAGCGGATGATGGGCCGGGGGGTAGACGAGATCAGCGCCTGTGCCGATCACGGCGACGGTGCCGCCATGCTCGTGGAGCGCGCCGCGATGCGCGGCGCCGTCCACGCCGAGCGCGAGCCCCGAGACGACCGTGAGACCCGCCGCGGCGAGTGTGCGCGCGAAGCGCGCTGCGTCGTCGATGGCCTGCGGCGTGGCGCTGCGGCTGCCCACCACGGCTACTGCGCGCGCGTGAAGCAGCTCGAGCCGGCCCTTTGCGTAGAGCAGCGGCGGTGGATCGGGCATGTCGAGCAGGCGAGGCGGATAGGCCGGGTCGGCGAGCGTGACGAGCGCGTTGCCAGGCGCCGCGCGCCAGGCCTGCAGCGCTTCTAGCTGTGCTGCGAAATCCGGGCGGGGCCCGGCCAGTGCGGCGTGCGCGGCTTGTGCTCCAGCCACTGCGGCGAGTGCGGCGAACGGCTGGGCCAGCACGTTTTGAGGCAGGCCGAACGCGCCGAGCAGCGCACGCAGCGCAACGGGCCTCAGGCCAGGCGCGAGGGCGAGGCGCAGCCAGGCGGCCAGTTCCTCGGGAGACAGCGGCAAGGTCGTCGGCATTGCGTTCCCCGGGCGCGGACGGTTTGCCGCACCTCGTGATAAAATTTTCACCATCCGAAATACACCGTGGCGTCTTTACCCGTGGCACTGCGCGCACGCCTTCTGGCGCGGCGCACTCGCACGGGCGAGCGCGCGTTCAACGTTGAATTGCGGCCGTTTCGTCCGAATATGTGTGCATATCCTCCGTATCCGGCATGGGACCCGCAAGCTGGCCGAATGGCCAGGCCGCGCATCGTTCCCTGTTCCTGGCTTTTTCAGGCGCCCAACGAGAAACCCGTCAAATCATGGCTCTACTGAACATTCTTCATTACCCGGACAAGCGTCTGCACAAGGTCGCGAAGCCGGTCGAGGTGGTCAACGACCGCATCCGCAAACTGGTCGCCGACATGGCCGAAACGATGTACGCCGCGCCGGGCGTCGGCCTCGCGGCCACCCAGGTCGACGTGCACGAGCGCGTCGTGGTGATCGACGTGTCCGACGCGCACGACGAGCTGCGCGTGTTCATCAACCCGGAAATCATCTGGTCGAGCGCGGAGCGTGAAGTGCATGAGGAAGGCTGTCTTTCCGTGCCGGGCATCTACGACGAAGTCGAGCGCGCGGAAAAGGTGCGCGTGCGCGCGACGAACGAAAAGGGCGAGACCTACGAGGTGGACTGTGAAGGGCTGCTCGCGGTCTGCATCCAGCACGAAATGGATCACCTGATGGGCAAGGTGTTCGTCGAATACCTTTCTTCGCTCAAGCAAACGCGCATCCGCAGCAAGATGAAGAAGCTCGAACGCGCGATGTAATCGCGATTTGATTGCGTTACGTCGCGCCGTCTCTTTCTTCATCAACCAGCCACGCACCGAGCGCCCATGAGCCACACCCTTCGCGTTATCTTCGCCGGCACGCCGGAATTCGCCGCCGCGGCGCTCGCTGCGATTCACGAAGCGGGCTTTGCCGTGCCGCTCGTCCTCACCCAGCCGGACCGTCCCGCGGGCCGTGGCATGAAGCTCCAGGCAAGCCCGGTCAAGCGCTACGCGCAGGAGCACGGCATCGCCGTTGCCCAGCCGCCGTCGCTGCGCCGCACGGGCAAGTATCCGGAGGAAGCGGCCGCAGCGCTGGAGCTGCTGCGCGCCACGCCGCACGACGTGATGGTGGTCGCAGCCTACGGGCTGCTGCTGCCGCAGGAAGTGCTGGACATCCCGCCGCGCGGCTGCATCAACATTCATGGGTCTATCCTGCCGCGCTGGCGCGGCGCCGCGCCGATTCACCGCGCGATCGAAGCCGGCGACGACGAGACCGGCATCACGCTCATGCAGATGGACGCGGGGCTCGACACCGGCCCGATGATCTCCGAGGTGCGCACGCCGATCGCGCCGGGCGACACCACGGCGACGCTGCACGACCGCCTGGCGCAACTCGGCGCGAAGCTGATCGTGGATGGGCTCATCGCACTCGAGCGCGACGGCGCGCTGTCCAGCACGCCGCAGCCGGCAGAGGGCGCGACTTACGCCGAAAAGATCGGCAAGCAGGAAGCGGCGCTCGACTGGCGCCGGCCGGCCGTGGCGCTCGCGCGCCAGATTCGCGCGTTCGACCCGTTCCCGGGCGGCGCCGCCACGCTGGACGGCGCGCAACTGAAGCTGTGGGCCGGCGAGCCTGTGGAGCATTCGGCCAGCGCGAGCGCCGAGCCGGGCGAGATTCTCGATGTGAGCCCGGCGGGCGTGGTGGTGGCCTGCGGCGAGGGCGCGCTGCGCCTCACGCAGCTGCAAAAGCCGGGCGGCAAGCGCCTGCCCGCGCGCGAATTCCTGGCCGGCATGCCGCTTGTTGCGGGCCAGCGTTTCCAGTTGCCCGAGGCCCCGGCGGCCTGAACCCGGGCTCGCTCCAGCGCCCGAAAATGGCCGTTAGGCCAAACGCCGCGCGGTTACCAGCGCGCTAGAATCAATGGCGTTTGAAGCGTGTGTTTCGATTTTGAGGTTGTCATGTTCGGCATCACCCATTTCGGTTTTTTCCTCGTCGCCGTGTTTCTCCTGAACGTGACGCCGGGGCCCGATACGGCCTATATCGTCGGCCGCAGCGTGGCGCAGGGGCGCGGCGCGGGCCTTGTCTCCGCACTGGGTATCTCGGCGGGCTGCTGCGTGCACACGCTCGCGTGTGCGTTCGGTTTGACGGCGCTGCTGGCGGCATCGGCCACGGCGTTTACGGTCATCAAGATCGTCGGCGCGATCTATCTCGTGTACCTGGGCGTGCGGCTCGTCCTCACGAAACACGACGTCAAGACGGCCGAAGGCGCCGCGCAAGCCACGCCGCCTGCCGCTGCCGCGCGGCCGCTGCGCCAGCTCTTCATTTCGGGTTTCTGCACCAACGTGCTCAACCCGAAGGTGGTGCTGTTCTTCGTTTCGTTCTTCCCGCAGTTCGTCACGACGGGAACTGAGCACAAGGCGCTCGCTTTCCTGACGCTCGGTGCCGTGTTCGTGCTGATGAGCACGGTCTGGAACGGCTTTGTCGCGTGGGTGGCGGGCAGTGTTACGCGGCGTTTTTCGGGCAAGGCTGGCGTGAAGAAGTGGCTCGACCGTACAGTCGGCTCGGCGTTCGTCGGCCTGGGCCTGAAGCTCGCGACGGCCACGCGCTGAGATTGAATTTTTCGCATCTGCCCATATCTAACAAATCGCTTACAATGCGCTCGCCCGCATATGGCTGACTGGCTGGCGGCGGGCGTTCAACGATCGATTGGATCCCCTGGTGGGTGAAGGAGCACAGCACATGTTCAACTGGGTCAAAACCGCGATGTTGATGGCCGCGATTACGGCCCTTTTCATCGTGATTGGCGGGCTGATCGGCGGGCATCGCGGGATGATGCTGGCGCTGTTCTTCGCGCTCGCCATGAACTTCTTCTCGTACTGGTATTCGGACAAGATGGTCCTGCGCATGTACAACGCGCAGGAAGTCGACGAGACCACGGCGCCGCAGTTCTATCGCATGGTCCGCGATCTGGCCACGCGTGCGGGCTTGCCGATGCCGCGCGTCTACCTCATCAACGAAGACGCGCCCAACGCCTTCGCTACCGGCCGCAACCCCGAGCACGCGGCGGTCGCGGCAACCACGGGTATCCTGCGCGTGCTGTCCGAGCGCGAAATGCGCGGTGTCATGGCGCACGAGCTGGCGCACGTGAAGCACCGCGACATTCTGATCTCTACGATTTCGGCCACCATGGCCGGCGCGATCTCGGCGCTCGCCAACTTTGCGATGATCTTCGGAGGGCGCGACGAAAACGGTCGTCCGGCGAACCCCATCGCGAGCATTGCGGTGGCGCTGCTCGCACCGATCGCGGGCGCGCTGATCCAGATGGCGATTTCGCGTGCGCGCGAGTTCGAAGCGGACCGTGGCGGCGCCGAGATTTCCGGCGATCCGCAGGCGCTCGCCTCGGCGCTCGACAAGATCCATCGCTATGCGCAGGGCATTCCGTTCCCGGCGGCCGAACAGCATCCGGCCACGGCGCAGATGATGATCATGAATCCGCTTTCGGGCGGCGGCTTGCAGAACCTCTTCAGCACGCACCCGTCCACGGAAGAGCGCATTCGCCGGTTGATGGAGATGGCCGCGGGCGGCAGACGCTAGTGCGCCAGGCAGTCACAAAAAACGCCTCTTCGGAGGCGTTTTTTTATTCAGCCCGTCGCCGCGGCGTCGCCGTCTACGTGTCGCATCTCTGTTCGAGCCGAAACCCGCAGTGTCCGTTGACGCAAGGAAACCACGAAGAACACGAAGTAGACGCCAACGAACCAGGACACATCGAGCGCGTAGTACACGTGTCCAAACTTGACGACGACCCACGCGGCGATGAACGCCAACGGTACGGCATAGAAGAACACGCGATCCATCCGGTTATCGCGGGTGCTGCTCTGGAATAGCGAAACGTAGCAGCACGCGAAAAACGGCGCGATGTCGTATTCCTTCATTCTTGGATTCAGCGCGAGACAGAATGCGAGGGCATAGAACAGCCGGCCAGGTAGGTTGGCGTTTTCGAGAACCATGAGTCGCCGCCCGCGCAACGGGTTGACCGCGTACACGAATAGCGCGACGACAACCCCTTCGTAGAACAGCACGTCCTCCAGCGTCGACAGCGTGCGGACGTGCTGTTCGAGTATCCCGAACAGCACGAGCCCGGAATCGTTCTGGGCGAGCATCTGCCAGCGCAGCAGGGTTTCGAAGTCGGTCCACAGACGCGGTTCCAGCACGAGCTGCGCGATGGTTGCGAGCGCAACACACAAAGGCACGGCGAAGAAATAGCGCATGCCCTTGGGGATAAAAAAGAACACGAGGGCGTACGTCAGAAAGTAGATCTTGATGGAGGCGAAAAGGGCGATGAAAAACGCCAGCGCGCAATACTTCGCTGTCGCGCTAACGCTCGGCTGCGAGGTGTGCTGCGAACTACGCGGCGGTGCGTCCCCGGAAGCCGAATAAAAAAGCGCAATGATCAGCAAGTGACCGAAGATCGCGAAGTTTCCTGTCAGCATGCCTCCTACACCCGCGCCGCCGGTCAGAAAACCCAGCGCACCCGCGACGACGAAATCCGCATGCCTGGCGCTCCAGGCGAGACAGATCAGCGACGCCAAAACGAACGCCAGATAGAGCCAGTGAAACGGAATGCGCGAGAAGAGGTTCAGGAAGATGGGCGGATACACGAACGGAAATCCGTGCGGGATATACGGATTCGCACCGCGCTTGAACTGGTCCAGCGCGTACGCGTACACCTTGTAGTCCCAGAAAGGCGCGAACAGCTTTCCCCGCCCCTGCTGGTACACGGAAAAGAGCGCAACGAAGGCCAGGAACGCGAAGTCGTGTTTCTTCCCGAGTGGTTTCATGATGGCCGCGACGAAGCTTAAGGAGGCGTTTTCTGTCGCCATCATGCGGCGGGCCATTAGTCGGCATCCGCCAATATGTATCCAGACGAATTCATCGCCGCCGCCCTGCGCGCGCGGTGCGCCCAACCCGAATCGAACAGGGCAGGCAGTGTTGCGCGCTCGCCACGCTACAATGGCTCGCTTGTGCATCATTGACGCCGCGATTCACCGCGGCCCGCATCCGGTTTCTTCATGACAGCCAGCCCATCCCGGCGACCCAGCAAGCCGTCTCACGGCAAAAAGAGTTCCGCATCGTCTGCGCGCCAGGGCGCGGCGCCGGCACGCAGCCACGCTGTGCACCTGGCCCCCGATTCGCTCGGCTTCGCGCTCGACCAGGCTGCGCACGCGGTCGGCGCGGTGCGCGCCGGTGCGGCGCTGCCCGCCGCGCTTGCGAGCGCCTTCGCCGCCTTGCCCGCCGACTTCTCGCCGCAGGCTCGCGGCGCCGTGCAGGACGTCGCGTATCGCACGATGCGGCGCCTGGGCATGGTCGACTGGCTGATCCGGCAGCGCGTGAGCAAGGCGCCCGCGCCGCACGTTGCGAATCTGCTCGCCTGCTCGCTGGCGTTGCTCGTGGAAGACGAGGCGAGCGCCGCCTACACGCCGTTTACGGTCGTCGATCAGGCCGTGCGCGCCGTGGGCGCGCGCCGCGAGATCGCCTTCGCGAAGGGGCTCGTCAATGCAGTGCTGCGCGGCTTTCTGCGCGAGCGCGACACGGCGCTGGCCGCCGCTCAGGCCGATGAAACCGCGCAGTGGAACTATCCGCGCTGGTGGATCGACGCGGTCCGCGCCGCGTGGCCCACGCAGTGGCAGGCAATTCTCACCGCTGGCAACACGCAAGGCCCGCTCACGCTGCGCGTGAACGCGCGCCGCTCGAGCGCCGCCGAATACGTCCAGCGGCTCGCCGCCGAAAACATCGCCGCCACGCAGATCGGCGAACACGCCGTGCGTCTCGCCGCGCCGCTGCCGGTGGATCGCATTCCCGGCTTCATGGCGGGCGACGTGTCCGTGCAGGACGCCGGCGCACAGGTGGCCGCGCAAATTCTCGGCGTGCGCGACGGCATGCGCGTGCTCGACGCGTGCGCGGCGCCCGGCGGCAAGAGCGGTCATCTGCTCGAACTCGCCGACATCGATCTGATCGCGCTGGAGAGCGATGCCACACGCGCCGCGCGTATCGGCGAGAACTTCGCGCGCCTTGGCTTCGCGCAAGACGATCCCGCACATCCGGCGCGCCACGCAAGGATCGTGGTCGGCGACGCGGGCAATCCCGCCGCGTGGCACGACGGCGAGCTGTTCGATCGCATCCTCGCCGACGTGCCGTGCTCGGCCTCTGGCATCGTGCGCCGCCATCCGGACATCCGCTGGCTGCGCCGCGAGAGCGACATCGCGGCGCTGGCCGCCGAGCAGCGCCGCATCGTCGATGCGCTGTGGCCGCTCGTGAAGCCGGGCGGCGAGCTGCTCTACGTGACCTGCTCGATCTTCCCCGAGGAAGGCGAAGCGCAGGCGCGCTGGTTTGAAAGCACCCATGCGGATGCGGTACGATTGGACGCCCCGGGGCAACTGCTGCCCGAGGCGCTCGGCGCGCCGGCCCGGGGGCCGGGACGCGGCGCAGCCAAAGAGGCACGGCACGATGCCGATGCAAAGGCCGAAGTGACGGCAACCGGCTGCCCCGCTCCCGATCGCACCGCAGATCACGACGGATTCTTCTACGCGCGCTTTCAGAAACGGTGACCATCAAACGCTTCTTCCCGCTGCGGTTCGCGGCCCTGATCTGGCTGGTGCTCGCCGTCGTCGGCTTCGTGGCCGCAACGCCGGCGCGTGCCGACTCGATCGCGGTGCAGCGCGCGTCGCTCCAGGCCGACAGCAACGGCTGGAGCCTCGACGCCCGCTTCGACTTCGACCTCAACAGCAGCCTGGAAGACGCGGTCAACAAGGGCATTCCGCTCTACTTCACCACCGACTTCGAGCTCACGCGCGCGCGCTGGTACTGGTTCGACGAACAGCCGGTGAGCGTTTCGCAAAGCATTCGCCTGTCGTTCCAGCCGCTCACGCGCGAGTACCGCGTCTCGAGCGGCGGCCTGCAGCTCGGCTTCTCGTCGCTCGCGGAAGCGCTCGCGGTCATCAAGCACGTCACTTCGTGGCACGTGATCGACCCCAAAGACGTGCATGCCGGCGAAACGTACACGGCCTCGGTGCGCATGCAGCTCGACGTCGCGCTGATGCCCAAGCCGTTCCAGATCGACGCCGTGAACAACCGCGACTGGAACCTCGCTTCCGACTGGAAGCGCTTTAACTTCACGGTGACCGAACGTGCTAAATAAAGTGCGCCGCGCCACCAGCTTCAGCAGCGTCGTCGTCAAGCTGCTCGTTTCCACCGTCGCGTTCACCGCGACGCTGCTGCTCGTCCTGCTCGCCGCGGCGAGCGCGAACACCGAGTTCTTCGACCGCTACTACGGCTGGCTCTACGCGGCCAATATCGTCGTCGCGCTGATCTTCCTGTCGGTGGTCACGGCGCTGATGATCGTGATCGTCGTGCGCTTGAGGCGCGGCAAGTTCGGCACGCGCCTGCTGGCCAAGCTCGCGTTCTTCTTCGCGCTCGTGGGCGTGGTGCCGGGCGGCATCATCTATATCGTTTCGTATCAGTTCGTCTCGCGCTCGATCGAGTCCTGGTTCGACGTGAACGTGGAAACCGCGCTCACGGCAGGCCTGAATCTCGGGCGCGGCATGCTCGACGCCTCGCTGTCCGATCTGCAAACCAAGGGCCGTCTGATGGCCGAGCAGATCGCGAGCGGCGACGCCGCGGGCACGACGCTCACGCTGCTGCGCGCGCGCGACCAGTTCGGCGTGCAGGACGCGATGATCGTCGAGCCGGTGCGCAGCATGTCGGGCGCTGCGCCGGAAATGCACGTGGTGGCGCAGGCGTCGAGCAACTTCTCGTCGCTCATGCCCGCCGATATGCCCACCTCGCTGATGATCGATCAGGCGCGCGGGCGCGGCTATGCGGCGATCGAAGGCGAAGTGGACGGTGACCCGCATCAGCTTGGCTCGAAAGGCGCGCTGCGCTTGCGCGTGGTCACGCGCATTCCCGATGCGAACACAACGGATCTGCAGCCGGTCGAGCGCTTCCTGCAACTGGAGCAACCGGTGCCGGCCGCGCTCGCGCGTAACGCCGACGCCGTGCAGCGCGCGTATCGCGAATATCAGGAGAAGGCGCTCGGCCGCACCGGCCTGCGCAAGATGTATATCGGCACGCTCACGCTGGCGCTCTTTCTCGCCACGTTCGTCGCGATGATGCTGGCGCTCGCGCTCGGCAACCAGCTTGCGAGACCGCTCTTCCTGCTCGCGCAGGGCACGAAGGAAGTGACCGAGGGCGACTACACACCGAAGCGCGAGATCAAGTCGCGCGACGAACTGGGCTTTCTCACCCAGTCGTTCAATGCGATGACGCGCCAGCTTTCCGAAGCGCGCCAGGCCGTGGAGAAGAACCGCATCGCGCTCGAGCATTCGAAGGCGTATCTCGAGAGCATTCTCGCGAACCTCACGGCGGGCGTGTTCGTGTTCGACCGGCAGTTCCGCCTCACGACGGCGAATCCCGGCGCGGAGCGCATCTTCCGTCAGCCGTTCCAGACGCAGCTCGGCGTCGCGCTCGACCATATCGGCGCGCTCACCGAGTTCGGCGCAATGGTGCGCAAGGCCTTCGCCGACCAGGAAGCTTCACGCACGGACCGCGAAGGCGACGATCAAGATCGCGGGCACTGGCAGCAGCAGTTCTCCGTGCCGATTCCGGGCGAGACCGATCCGCTCACGCTGCTCGTGCGCGGCGCGCGCCTCGTGTCCGATACGGGCCGCGACGCCGGCGACATGCAAACCTCGGGCTACGTCGTGGTGTTCGACGACATCTCCGACGTGATCTCGGCGCAGCGCTCGGTGGCGTGGGGCGAAGTCGCGCGGCGTCTTGCGCACGAGATCAAGAATCCGCTCACGCCGATCCAGCTCTCGGCCGAACGCCTGCAGATGAAGCTCTCCGACAAGCTCGCGCCAACCGACGCCGAAGTGCTCAAGCGCGGCGCGACCACCATTGTCAATCAGGTCGCGGCGATGAAGCAGATGGTCGACAACTTCCGCGATTACGCGCGCACGCCGCCTGCGGTGCTCGCGAACCTGCAGCTCAATGAACTCGTGAGCGAAGTGCTCACGCTCTACGGTGCGGGAGAAGGCAAGAGCGCGATCAAGGTCGAGCTCTCCGACTTGCCGGTCATACGGGGCGACGCCACGCAGTTGCGCCAGGTGATCCACAACCTGCTGCAAAACGCGCAGGACGCCGTGGCCGACACGCAGAATCCTCACGTGACGCTCGAGACCCGCGCCGTAGAATACGGAGACCCCGACGCGCAAGGCCGCACGCACGTGGCGGTGCGTCTCACGGTTTCGGACAACGGCCCGGGCTTCCCGGCGCGCATCCTCACGCGCGCGTTCGAACCCTATGTGACGACCAAGGCCAAAGGAACAGGACTCGGGCTTGCGATGGTCAAGAAGATCGTCGACGAGCACGGCGCGCGCATCGACATCCGCAATCGAATGAAAGCGGGCGATGTGATCGAGGGCGCGCAGATCTCGATTCTCTTTCTCCAGTTGGCAGACGACATCCCCCCGGATGCCGCCACGCCAGGTCCCGGCCGAGCCGTGACGGGGCAGGCGCGTGCCGACGCGGAGCAGGGATCAAAAGCAACAGTGCAGACAAGGGCAGCGTAAATGGCAACCATCCTGGTGGTAGATGATGAAATGGGCATCCGGGAATTGCTCTCGGAGATCCTCAGCGACGAAGGGCACGTCGTGGAGCTTGCGGAAGATGCGCAGCAGGCGCGCGACTTCCGGCAGCGCCAGGTGCCGGACCTCGTGCTGCTCGATATCTGGATGCCGGACACCGACGGCGTGACGCTGCTCAAGGAATGGGCCGCGCAGGGGCATCTCACGATGCCGGTCATCATGATGTCGGGGCACGCGACGATCGACACGGCGGTCGAGGCGACGAAAATCGGCGCGCTCAACTTCCTCGAAAAGCCGATCGCGCTGCAAAAGCTGTTGAAGGCGGTCGAGCAGGGGCTCGCGCGCGGCACGGCGGCGCCGGTCGCGCCGGCCACGGCGGCGGCAGCGGGGAAATCGGCGGCGGGCGGCCCGGCGGTCGTGGCATCGGCGGCGGCATTGCCGGTGCTGGGCGCCGACGGCGTGCATGGCATGCAGGCGGGCACGACGGCCACGCAAACGGCTTCGATCTCGTTCGACATTCCGCTGCGCGACGCGCGCGACGCGTTCGAGCGCGCGTACTTCGAGTACCACCTCGCGCGCGAGAACGGCAGCATGACGCGTGTGGCCGAAAAAACGGGGCTTGAGCGCACGCACCTGTATCGCAAGCTCAAGCAGCTCGGCGTGGATCTCGGCAAGAGCAAGGGCGAGTGAGGGCCCGAGCGGCGTGGCCCGGCTAACGAATTTCGCGAAAGCACTTGGCAAACGCGGAATAGATCGCTATACTCTTCTTTCTTCGTTGGCCCGGTAGCTCAGTTGGTAGAGCAGCGGATTGAAAATCCGCGTGTCGATGGTTCGATTCCGTCCCAGGCCACCAGAATGCAGCCCCAGGAGATCGTTCGATTCCTGGGGCTTTTTCGTTGTGCGCGCGTTGGGTTCATTGTCTTGCGGTTCGAATTCCCGACGTCGACGGTATCCAGGGTATAAGGGTGCGCCAATGCCCGTGCTGGGACCCCGGCCTATACTGCATGAGCCGGCGCGGGGTTGTCCCTGCCGGTCCGCCCGGACGCATCGAGCAACGCAGGCAAGCAGCGCTGGCAAGCAACGAAAGCATTCGCGCGGAAACCTCATACACGGAGTTTCACGGTGACTCGAACTGAAGCCAAGGGCGCGCTCGTACTGTTTTCCGGCGGCCAGGATTCGGCCACGTGCCTCGCATGGGCGCTCGACCGCTACGAGAGCGTCGAGACGCTCGGCTTCGATTATGGCCAGCGTCATCGCGTCGAACTGGAGTGCCGCGAAGGCTTTCGCGCGGCGATCGCCAGCACGTTCCCCGAGTGGGGCAAGCGTCTCGGCGACGATCACATGATCGATCTTTCGGTGCTCGGCTCGATCAGCGACACGGCCATGACGCGCGAGATCGAGATCGAAACGGCGGCGAGCGGCTTGCCGAACACCTTTGTGCCGGGCCGCAACCTGATGTTCATGCAGATCGCCGCGGCGATCGCGTATCGTCGCGGGCTCAAGGTGCTCGTGGGCGGGATGTGCGAGACCGACTTCTCGGGCTACCCCGACTGCCGCGACGACACCATGAAGGCGCTGCAAGTGACGCTCAATCTCGGCATGGACACGCGTTTCGTGCTGGAAACACCGCTCATGTGGCTCGACAAGGCCGACACGTGGCGCCTTGCCGAAAAGCTGGGTGGCGAAGCGCTGGTGGACATGGTGCGCGTGGAAACGCACACCTGCTACGTGGGCGAGCGCGCCGAGCTTCACCCATGGGGCTTCGGCTGCGGCGAGTGCCCGGCGTGCAAGCTGCGCAAGCGCGGGTATGAAGCGTATCTCGCTGGCGAGAACGTGACGGAAGCACCGGTCTGAGCGTAGGGCTCGGGCCGCGCACGACTTTCGCAGTGAAAATGCTCAGGGCCGCGCACGGGCGGCGCACCCTGCCAGCACGTTGAACACGCGCCCGAGACCAACCGGCTTTGTACGCGCGCTGCGCGCATGAGCCAGAACCAGGCTGCACCATGACTTACGCGGTAAAGGAAATTTTCTACACGTTGCAGGGCGAGGGCGCGAACGCCGGGCGTCCGGCCGTGTTCTGCCGGTTCGCCGGCTGCAATCTCTGGTCGGGCCGCGAGGAGGATCGCGAGGAAGCCGTTTGCCGCTTCTGCGACACCGACTTCGTCGGCACCGATGGCGAGAACGGCGGCAAATTCCGCACGCCTGAAGAACTCGTCGCGAAGATCGCATCGCTGTGGCCTGAAGGTGAAGGCAACCGCTTCGTGGTCTGCACGGGCGGCGAGCCCATGCTGCAGATCGACCCGCCGTTCGTCGACGCGCTGCACGCGGCCGGCTTCGAGATCGCGATCGAAACGAACGGCTCGCTGCCGGTGCTCGACACCATCGACTGGATCTGCGTGAGCCCGAAGGCCGACGCGCCGCTCGTCGTCACGAAGGGCAACGAGCTGAAGGTCGTCGTGCCGCAGGAAAACCAGCGCCTCGCCGAGTACGCGAAGCTCGATTTCGAGTATTTTCTCGTGCAGCCCATGGACGGCCCGTCGCGCGACCTGAACACGAAGCTCGCTATCGACTGGTGCAAGCGCCATCCGCAGTGGCGCCTGTCGATGCAGACCCACAAATACCTGAACATTCCCTGATTCACGCGAATTTTTCTGAAGAAGCGCCGTGCTGACGATCACCCGAAAACTCGAATTCGACGCGGGCCACCGCATCCCCGACCACCGCAGCCAGTGCCGTAACCTGCACGGCCATCGTTACGTGCTCGAAATCACGCTGGAAGGCGACCTCGTTGAAACCGAAGGCGCGCCCGACCGCGGCATGGTGATGGACTTCGCCGACGTGAAGTCGCTCGCGAACCAGCATCTCGTCGATCTGTGGGATCACGCGTTCCTCGTTTTTTCGGGCGACACGCAGGTGCGCTGCTTTCTCGAAACGCTGCCGGGCCACAAGACGGTCGTGATCGACCGCATTCCGACCGTGGAGAACCTCGCGGCCATCGCGTTCGATATTCTCGCGAACGTGTACGACGCGCACTACGGCGTGAACCTGCGCCTGCACAAGCTGCGCCTGTACGAGACGCCGAACTGCTGGGCCGAAGTCACGCGCAACTGACGCCCGCCAGTTCCGCCTAAGCCGCCTCACCGGCGGTCTCACCCTCGCTCCGACGACCCGCGCAAGGCGGGTTTTCCGCGCCGTCCGGCAAGTTTTTGTCGCGGTATGATCATTGCCGCAAGGCCTGCGCATCCCCGCGTGCGGCCCGACAAACACATAACGGAGCGAGACCTGCCGGCTGCTGCGCTGCCGGGCGACACACCGCCCGCGCCTCGCGCGCGCCCCGCAGCCTCGCCGGGAGCACGGCGATGAGCACCTTCACCAATCCCCTCAAGGAACGCCTCAAGGAGGCGGAGCCGCTATTCGGTCTATGGCTTTCGATGGGCAGCGAAACCGCTGCCGAGGCGCTCGCGCACGCCGGTTTCGACTGGCTATTGATCGACATGGAGCACACCCCGAACGACAGCGGCGACACGATCGCCCAACTGCGCGCCATTGCCGCCGCGCATATGCCCACCGAGCCCGTGGTGCGTGTGCCCGACAGCGAGCCGTGGCTCGTGAAGCATGTGCTCGACGCGGGCGCGCGCACGGTGATGTTCCCCAATGTGGCCTCGGCTGAAGAGGCCGCGCGCGCCGTGAGCCTCACGCAGTACCCCGACGCGAGCACCCCCGGCGGCCAGCGCGGCGTGGCGGGTGTGGTGCGCGCGGCGGCCTACGGCATGCGGCGCGATTATCTCCAGGGCGCGAACGCGCAGATCGCGACGATCGTGCAGATCGAATCGGCTGCGGCGCTGGCCGAAGTCGAGAAGATCGCGAAGGTGCCGGGCGTCGACTGTCTGTTCGTGGGGCCTGCCGATCTTGCGGCGAGCCTGGGCCATCTCGGCGACTCGAAGCATCCCGACGTGCTCGCCGCGATGCGGCGCATTGTGGCCGCCGCACGCGACGCGGGGGTGGCTGCGGGCATTTTCGCCATGGATCCGGCTGGCGCGAAGCAGTATCGCGAGATGGGTTTCAGCTTCATCGCTCTTGCCGCCGACGTGATCTGGCTCGTGCGCGCGACGCGCCAGGCGCTCCAGGAGGCGAGATCATGAGGCGTCCGGAAGCCCTTTTTGAGCGGCTGCTTGCGCGGTTTTTTGCGCCGCGTTTTGGACGCGCGGCGCGCGCGGTCGCCATCGGCTGTCTGGCGGGCGCAGCGCTCGGCGTGAGCGGCTTCGCCGCAGCGGCCGACGGCGCTAGCGCCACGCCTGGCGCCGAATCCGATCCGCAAACGGCCAACGCCGTTGCCGACTACAACGCGGGCAATCTGAGCGCGGCGCGCGCCGAGTTCCAGGCGGCGGCCGAGCGCGGCAACCGGCTGGCGGAGTTCAACTACGCGATGATGCTGGTGAACGGCGAAGGCGGCGCCGCCGACGTGGGCGAGGGCCGCAAGTGGCTGCGCAAGGCGGCGGACGCAAACATGTCGCACGCGCAGTATGTGTACGGGAAGATGTACGACGACGGCGACTTCGTCGAGCGCGATCCGGTCCAGGCGCACCAGTGGTTCCTCAAGGCGGCGAAGCAGGGCCATGTGCAGGCGGAGCTAGCGCTTGCGAATCAGTACCTGGACGGGCGCGGGACCACGCGCGACAACAAGCAGGCGTTCTACTGGTACAAGAAGGCCGCCGAGGGTGGCGACATGACGGCGCAATACGTGACCGGCTCGTTCTACGAGCGCGGCGGCGACGGCGTGCCGAAGAACCTCAACGTCGCGCGCGCGTACTATGCGGCGGCGGCCGCGCAGGGCGATCCCGTCGCGCGACTGAAGTATCAGCAGTTGAGCGCGCAACTGATGAAGTCGGCGCCCACGCAATAAGCACTCAAAAATCGCACGCTGAAACGACAACGCGCCGGACTCTGCCGGCGCGTTGTCATTTGGCGCATCGAAAACGCGGGCGAGGCGGCCCGCTGCACCACTAACTCTGCATCAACCGCTTCTGGCGTCCCACGCTCATGATGAGCCCGATCGCCACGCCGAGTGTCGTGAGCGCCGTGCCGCCATAGCTCATGAACGGCAGCGGCACGCCCACCACGGGCAGGATGCCGCTCACCATGCCGATGTTGACGAACGCGTAGGTGAAGAACGCCATCGTGAGCGATCCGGCCAGTAATCGCCCGAAGAGCGTCGCGCCATTTGCGGCGATATAGAGCCCGCGCGCGATCAGACACATATAGAGCGTGAGCAGCACGAGGCCGCCCGCCATGCCGAACTCTTCGGAGAAGACCGCGAAGATGAAGTCGGTGTGCTTTTCGGGGATGAATTCCAGATGCGACTGCGTACCCTTCAACCAGCCCTTGCCGAGCGGGCCGCCCGAGCCAATCGCGATCACCGCCTGGATGGTGTGGAAGCCCTTGCCGAGCGGATCGGACGTCGGGTCGAGCAGCGTGCAGATGCGGTGCTTCTGGTAGTCGTGCATGAGCGGCCAGTTCACCTGCGGCTGGCAGATCTTGTCCTGGAACGCGGCGATCGAGGCCACCGCGATCACGCCTGCGATCAGCACCGGCACGATCAGCTTGAACGAGAGCCCCGCGAAATAGATGACGAAGAGGCCCGACGCGAACACGAGCACGGCGGTGCCGAGATCGGGCTGCTTGGCGATCAGGCCGACCGGCACGAGCAGAATCACGAAACCGACGACGAAGTCGTACCAGCGCATCACGCCTTCGCGGCGCTGGTAGTACCACGCGAGCATGAGCGGCGTGGCGATCTTGAGGATTTCCGAGGGCTGAATCACCACACCCACGTTGATCCAGCGCTTCGCGCCCTTGCGCGTGAGGCCGAATAGCGCCACGGCAATCAGTAGCGCGATGCCGAAGGTATAGATCGGCACGGCGAAGCGCATGAGCGTATTGGGCGGCACATTGGCGAGCGCCCACATCAGCACGAAGGTGAGCATGATGTTGCGCAGCTGGTCTTCCACGCGGCCCGGCACGTCGAGGCTCGCGCTGTACAGCGTGACGATGCCCACGCACAGCAGCAGGAACACGGTGAGCGCGAGCGGGCGGTCGAAGCCGAGAAACATTTTGCGCAGCGTGTCGAGCACGGCGCGCTTGTCGATCTTGTCGAGCTGGAAGAAAGGCATGGTGACTCCTTACTCGTCGATGCCGCCCGTTGCGGGCTTGGGCGGCGGTGCGAGCGTGGCCGCGTCGCTCGCGCTGGCGGGGCGGCGCGGGCGATGGGGGCCAGGGCCGAAGTGGCGGGGCACGGAGGCGGGCGCGGGGCGGGCGGCGCCCATGCCGTCCGCGCTGGCGGTGCCGCCGTTCACGGCGTCGGTTGCAGAGGGCGCATCGGGGCTGACGTTCTGGCTGGGCTTGCGCGTCTTGCCGGCTGTGCTGCTGGCGGGCATGGGCCGCGCCGCTGCGCCGGCGGCCGAAGCCGGACCCGCAGCGGCCGCGCCCGAGGCTTCAGAGGCAGCCGCTGCAGCCGCTGCAGCCGAAGCCGCCTCGGCCGCCGATGCCGCGCCGGGAATCGGCAACGGCGTGAAACCGGCGGCGACCCGCACAGGCTGGACGACGGGCGTCGCGGGCGTGCCCGGCGCCGCGCCGGATGCCGCGCCGGACGCTGCAGCAGACGCAGCCTCGGGCGGCGCGCCGATCACCGGCGCGGATGCATCCTCCGTGGCCGAAGCCGCCGCAGCCACGGCCGCCTGCTGGACGCCCGGCTTCAGGCGGTCGACGAGATAGTAGTCGAGCACGCGGCGCGCGATCGGGCCTGCGGCCTGTGCGCCCCAGCCGCCGTTTTCGACGATCAGGGCGAGCGCGATCTGCGGCTTTTCGGCCGGTGCGAACGCGATGAAGAGCGCGTGGTCGCGCAGGTTTTCGGCCAGCGCATGCGCCTTGTACTTGCCGCCTTGCAGCGAAAACACCTGCGCCGTGCCGGTCTTGCCCGCCGACGTGTAGGGCGCGTTGCGGAAGACCTGGAACGCGGTGCCCGACTGGTTCATCGTCACGTTTTCCATGCCGCGCTTCACGACGTCGATGTCGGCCTGGCTCACGTTCAGGCGGCCGCTTTGGCTCGGCACCGTGAGACGCTCCTGCTTCGTGATCGGATTCTCGATCTCCTTCACGAGGTGGGGCTTCATGAGCACGCCGTTGTCGGCGAGCGTGGCCGTGGCGTGCGCGAGCTGCAGGATCGTGAACGAGTTGTAGCCCTGGCCGATGCCCAGACTGATCGTCTCGCCCTCGTACCACCTCTGCTGCTCGGGCTTGCGATACGCCTTGCGCTTCCATTCGGTGGAGGGCAGGATGCCGCGCGCCTCGCCCGCGATATCGATACCGGTGAGCTGGCCGAAGCCGAGCGGCTTCATGAAGTTCGCGATGTTGTCCACGCCCAGGTCGTGCGCGAGCATGAAGAAGTAGGTGTCGTTCGACACCATGATCGCGCGGTTCATGTCGACCCAGCCCTGGCCCGAGCGCACGTCGTTGTTGAAGCGGTGGCCGCCGAACATGTAGTAGCCGGGGTCCGAGAAGCCCCACTGCGGCGTGCGCTTGTGCAGCGTGAGCGCGGCGAGCGCCATGAACGGCTTGTAGGTCGAGCCCGGCGGATAGGTGCCGTGCAGCGGGCGGTTCAGCAGCGGGTGATCGGGCGAGTTGTTGAGCTCGTCCCAGGTCTGCTGGTCGATGCCGTCCACGAACGAGTTCGGGTCGAAGCTCGGCGCGGAGACGAACGCGAGAATGTCGCCGGTGGAAGGCTCGATCGCGACGAGCGCGCCGCGTTTGCCCGCGAAAGCCTGCTCCGCCACCTGCTGCAGGGCGATGTCGATCGAAAGCACGAGGTTGTTGCCAGGCGTTGCCTGGGTGCGCGAAAGCGTGCGCACGGGGCGGCCGCCCGCCGTCACTTCCACTTCCTCGAAGCCGGTCAGGCCGTGCAGCTCGGTTTCGTAGCTCTGCTCGACGCCGATCTTGCCGATGTAGTCGGTGCCGTTGTAGTTGTTCGCGTCGAGACGCGGATCGTAGTGCTCCTGATCGTTGTCGTTCTGGTCGCTGGCGTCGTCGATGCGCTCCTGATCGCGCTGCGAAATACGGCCGATATAGCCGATCACGTGCGCGGCCGTCGGACCGAGCGGGTATTGGCGGAACAGGCGCGCGCGCACTTCCACGCCGGGGAAGCGGAAGCGCTGGGCAGTGAAGCGCGCGACCTCGTCGTCGGTCAGGCGCGTGCGGATCGGCAGGCTCTCGAAATTCTTCGAGTCTTCGAGCAGCTTCTTGAAGCGGCGGCGGTCGCGCGCATCGATCGGGATCACGGTCGACAGCTGGTCGATCGTGTTGTCGAGCGTGTCGGTGAGCTTCGAGGGCGTGATTTCGAGCGTGTACGCGGAGTAGTTCTTCGCGAGCACGACGCCGTTGCGGTCCGTGATGATGCCGCGGTTCGGCACGATCGGCGCAACGGAAATGCGGTTTTCGTCCGCCTGCAGCGAGTATTTGCTGTGGTTCCAGACCTGCAGGTAGAGGAAGCGGAACGCGATCAGCCCGAAGCAGACGAACACGAACAGCCCCGCCGCCGCGACGCGCAGGCGGAACTTCGTGAGCTGCTGCTGGGTGTCCTTGAATTCGGTCATGCTGTCAGACCCAGGCCCCACTGTTCCATGCGCGAGGAACGGCGGGCCGGGGTGCGTAAGAGGTAGTCAAGCGAGTCGTCCAGCGGCGAGCGCGCGCCGCTCAAATGGGCCGGGTGTCGTCGGGATCGACGGGGCGGCGCTGCGGCAGGAGCAGCAGCACGCTCGCGACCGGCCAGAGGAGGGCCTCGACGAAGCCGCTGATGAGGTAACCCCAGCCGGGAAACGACGCGCCCATCAGCAGGCGGATCACGAACGGCACGACTTGCGCGCCGACCAGCATGGGCGTGACGGCGAACATTTGCAGGCCGATCGACATCCACAGCACGCGGCGGTGAATGGTGATCGCGCCATACGAAAGCAACGTGTACGCGAGCGCGTGCTCGCCGAGCAGGTTCGCGTTGTGGACGTCCATGAGGAGCCCGAGGAAGAACGCGACGCCCATGCCGACCTTGCGCGGCTGGTGAATGTTCCAGAACAGCAGCACGAGCACGACGAAATCCGGCACGCCGGGCATCTTGCCCCAAGGCAGCAGGTTCAGCAGGAACGCCGCCGCAAGGCTGAAAACGATGAAGTACGGATTGACCGGCTGGAGAATGTATTGCGGACGCGGCATCAATGGCCCCCTTGCTCAACGGCCTTCGCTGCCTCTTCCCGCAGGCTCTCCTTGGGCCTTTTCTCGGGCTGTTTCTTATCCGCCGGCTTCTTGTCGGCGGTGGGTGCGTTTGCTGCGGGCTTTGCCTGCTGCGCGGGGGCGGCCGGCGCCGCGGCGCCCGACGCGCCTGCCGCCGCGGCAGGCTTCGCCTTCGCGTCGTCGGCTTTCTTGTCGGCCTTCTTGTCTGCGGCCTTGGCGGGCTTCTTCTTCGCGTCCTTCGCCTCGGCGGCTGCCGCGGCTTCTTCGGCGATGATCGGGTTGGGCGGCACCTGCGGGACATAGTGCAGCACGAGCACCTGGCGCGCCCCGCGCACCGCGGCGAGCGGCAGGCAGACCACGCGGGCGAATGCCGTATCGGCCTGCTTGTCCACGCGCAGCACCTTCGCGACCGGCAGCCCTTGCGGATACACGCCGTCGAGCCCGCTCGTCACGAGTTCGTCGCCCACTTGCAGATCGGCGCTGATCGGCACGAAGCGCAGGTCGAGCAGGTCGCCCTTCGCCGTGCCGTAGATCACGCTGCGCAGGCCCGTGCGCACGACTTCGACCGGCACGGCCTGGTCTTTGTCGGTGACGAGCGTGACTTCGGATTGCATGGGGAACACGCGCGTGACCTGGCCGATCACGCCGTCTTCGCTCAATACCGGCGAGCCGTTCTGGATACCCTGCTGCGAACCGCCGCCGATCACGACCTTCTGCGTGAACGGGTCGCGCGTGTCGTACTGGATGTCGGCAGGCGTGGTTTGCGCGCCAATGCGCTGCGAGAGCTGCAGCAGCGCGCGCAGGTGCGCGTTTTCGGCTGCGAGCGAAGCGGCCGCGTTGGCCTGCTGCGAAAGCTGGAGATTGCGCACGTGCAGCTGCGTATTCTCGGTGCGCAGCGAGGAACTCGTCACGGCCAGATCGGCGGCGCCCATAAAGAAGTCGCGCGGCACGAGGGCCGCGCGTTGCAGCGGGTACAGGCCCGCGCCGAGCACGCCGCGCACGATCTCGAGCGTCTTGAAGCGCGCGTCTGAGACGAGGAGCGCGAGCGACAGCACGACGAAGAAGATCAGCCGTGCGAGTGCCGATGGGCCCTGTTTAAAGAGGGGCGGCGGACTGTATTCCATGGTCGGCGCCGGGGGCGTGTGCGGTTCGGTGAAACAGAGGGTGTAACGGAGGGCGCAACGAAGTGTGAAACATCGGCGCCCCGAAGGCCGCCCCGTTGCGGGCCCCGTGGCGGCGCGCGCGCCGCCACGCCATCAGTGGCGCAGCGACGCCGAAACCGCGCCGCGGGCGAGCGCAGCGGTGCGCGGCGCGCTTACTCGTACGAGAAGATGCTGCCAAGCTTGTCCATGCGCTCGAGCGCCATGCCCGAGCCGCGCACCACACAGGTGAGCGGGTCTTCGGCCACGAGCACCGGCAGACCGGTTTCTTCGGCGAGCAGGCGATCCAGGTCGCGCAGCAGCGCGCCGCCGCCCGTGAGCATCATGCCGCGCTCGGCGATGTCGGCGCCCAGTTCCGGCGGCGTTTGTTCGAGCGCGATCTTCACCGACGAGACGATCTGGTTCAGCGGGTCGGTGAGCGCTTCGAGAATTTCGTTGCTCGAAATCGTGAAGCTGCGCGGAATGCCTTCCGACAGGTTGCGGCCCTTCACTTCCATTTCCTTGACTTCGGAACCCGGGAAGGCCGAACCGATTTCCTTCTTGATGGCTTCGGCGGTTTGTTCGCCGATCAGCATGCCGTAGTTGCGGCGGATGTAGTTGACGATCGCTTCGTCGAACTTGTCGCCGCCCACGCGCACCGAGCCCTTGTAGACGATGCCGCCGAGCGAGATCACACCCACTTCGGTCGTGCCGCCGCCGATGTCGACGACCATCGAGCCCGTGGCTTCCGAAACCGGCAGGCCTGCGCCGATTGCGGCGGCCATCGGCTCTTCGATCAGGTAGACCTGCGAGGCGCCCGCGCCGTGCGCGGCTTCCTTGATCGCGCGGCGCTCGACCTGGGTCGAGCCGCACGGCACGCAGATGATGATGCGCGGCGACGGCGAGAACATGCGCGACTCGTGCGCCGTCTTGATGAACTGCTTGATCATCTGCTCGGTGACGGTGAAGTCGGCGATCACGCCGTCCTTCATCGGGCGGATGGCTTCGATGTTGCCCGGGACCTTGCCGAGCATCTGCTTGGCTTCCTTGCCGACTGCCTGAATCGTCTTCTTGCCGTTCGGGCCGCCTTCCTGGCGAATGGAGACGACCGAGGGTTCGTCGAGGACGATGCCCTTGCCGCGCATGTAGATCAGGGTGTTGGCGGTGCCGAGGTCGATCGCCAGGTCGTTGGAGAAGTAGCTACGCAGAAAACCGAACATTCAAAAATCCTGTCTCGCTTGTGGCCGACCTTCCAGCTTCGTGGGCGAGGGCGGCAGCGGATAAATTAACAGCCTCAGGGCGTCGTGCTCCGCCGCGAGAGCACTCCGGCATCGCTGCGGAGGGCGTCGCAAGGGGCGCCACGAGGGGCCTGAAACTGCGGGGATGGTTACCGGAGGCAGCCAGGCTGCACCGCCCGTTTGATCTTGTCTGGCCGCATTGTGCTGCGGTCAGAACTGAAAGGCGGATGCAAGGCGGTCCGGGTTTGGGTCGAACGCGTAATGATACCTTATAATTTTGCCTGTTTTGCAGGATCCGGAAGGCAGTTTTTGACCTCATCGAAGCTTTCCTCCAGAGCCGGATCCGGCGCGATAAACCGCTGTTGCAGCACCGAATTTCCGCACTGCCGCAGCTTCTTTTTCCGGTGACCGCATGGCCCTGACCCTGAACGATGTGAAGCGCATCGCGCATCTTGCGCGCCTCGAACTGGCCGACGCCGAAGCCGGCAATACGCTCGAACGCCTGAACGACTTCTTCGGCCTCGTCGAGCAGATGCAGGCCGTGGACACGACTGGCATTGCGCCGCTCGCCCACCCGATCGAGCAGATCGAGGATGTTGCGCTGCGCCTGCGCGAGGACGCCGTGACCGAAATCGTCGATCGCGAAGCGCTCCAACGTCCCGCGCCCGCGGTGCAGGACGGACTTTACCTCGTACCGCGCGTGATTGAGTAAACGCGCAGCATTTTTTCGCCATTTTCGAATTCCTACGAGTCATCAGAACAGTTCGAAAAGGCACGGACGCCCGAGTTTTCGCGGGTTTTCCGAGAAGCGGCCCGCACGTTTGTCAACGTCCGTCGAGCCGCTTTTCGGACGGCGCAACGATCTGATTTCGACCACGCCGTGACGTTCTTCCAGGAATCACGCAATGCATGACAAAAGCTTGACCGAACTGCGCGCCGCGCTGGCTGCGAAGGAGTGCTCCGCAGTCGAGCTGGCCCAGCATTTTCTGGGCCGGATTGAGGCGCATCAAGACCTGAACGCTTTCGTCGACGTCAATCCCGAATTGACGCTCGCCCAGGCCAAAGCCGCCGACGCGCTGCTGCACTCGGGCCACGCGGGTCCGCTCGCGGGCATTCCGCTCGCGCACAAGGACGTGTTCGTCACGCGCGGCTGGCGCTCGACCGCCGGCTCGAAGATGCTCGCAAACTACGTGAGCCCGTTCGACGCGACTGTCGTCGAGCGGCTCGAGCGCGCGGGCATGGTCTGCCTCGGCAAGACCAACATGGACGAATTCGCGATGGGCTCGTCCAACGAGAACTCGCATTTCGGCGCCGTGAAGAACCCGTGGGACACCAAGGCCGTGCCGGGCGGCTCGTCGGGCGGTTCCGCCGCGGCCGTCGCCGCGCGCCTCGCGCCCGCCGCCACCGGCACCGACACCGGCGGCTCGATTCGCCAGCCGGCGTCGTTCACGGGCGTGACGGGCATCAAGCCCACGTACGGCCGCGTGTCGCGCTACGGCATGATCGCGTTCGCCTCGTCGCTCGACCAGGGCGGCCCGTTCGCGCAGAACGCCACCGATTGCGCGCTGCTCCTGAACGCCATGGGCGGTTTCGACGAGCGCGACTCCACGAGCCTCACGCACGAGCACGAGGACTACACGCGCTTCATCGGCCAGACGTGGAGCGCCGGCGCGAGCGCCGACAAGCCGCTCGCGGGCCTGCGCATCGGCCTGCCAAAGGAATATTTCGGCGCGGGCCTCGCCGACGACGTGCGCGCCGCCATCGACGCCGCGCTCAAGACGTACGAGTCGCTCGGTGCGACGCTCGTGGAAGTCACGCTGCCGAAGACCGAGCTGTCGATTCCCGTGTATTACGTGATCGCTCCGGCGGAAGCCTCGTCGAACCTCTCGCGCTTCGACGGCGTGCGTTTCGGCCACCGTGCGGCCGAATATCGCGATCTGCTCGACATGTACAAGAAGTCGCGCGCCGAGGGCTTCGGCCCTGAGGTGAAACGCCGCATTCTGGTGGGCACCTACGTGCTTTCGCACGGCTACTACGACGCGTACTACCTGCAGGCGCAGAAAATCCGCCGCATCATTGCGCAAGATTTCCAGGAAGCGTTCAAGCAGTGCGACGTGATCATGGGTCCGGTGGCCCCGAGCGTGGCATGGGACCTCGGCGCGAAGGGCGACGATCCGCTGCAGATGTACCTCGCGGACATCTACACGCTTTCCACGAGCCTCGCGGGCCTGCCCGGCATGAGCGTGCCGTGCGGCTTCGGCGCGGGTGCGAACGCGCAGCGACCCGTCGGTCTGCAGATCGTCGGCAACTATTTCAACGAGGCCCGCATGCTGCAGGTCGCCGACGCTTTCCAGCGCGCGACCGACTGGCATCGCAAGGCGCCGGCAGGGGTGTGAACATGGCAACACAGTGGGAAGTCGTTATCGGTCTCGAAACGCACGCGCAATTGTCGACGGCGTCGAAGATCTTCTCGGGCGCATCGACGCAGTTCGGCGCCGCGCCCAACACGCAGGCCTGCCCCGTCGATCTCGCGCTGCCGGGCGTGCTGCCGGTCATGAACCGCGGCGCCGTTGAGCGCGCGATCCAGTTCGGCCTCGCGATCGGCTCGACGATCGCGCCGCGCAGCATCTTCGCGCGCAAGAACTACTTCTATCCGGATCTGCCGAAGGGCTATCAGATCAGCCAGTACGAGATTCCGGTCGTGCAGGGCGGTCAAATTACCATCCAGGTGCCGGCCAACGAAAAGGCAGGCACCGAGGCGTACGAGAAGACCGTCAATCTCACGCGCGCCCACCTGGAAGAAGACGCGGGCAAGTCGCTGCACGAGGACTTCGCGGGCATGACGGGCATCGACCTGAACCGCGCGGGCACGCCGCTGCTCGAAATCGTTACGGAACCCGAAATGCGCAGCGCGGCGGAAGCTGTGGCCTACGCGAAGTCGCTGCACACGCTCGTCGTGTGGCTCGGCATTTGCGACGGCAACATGCAGGAGGGCTCGTTCCGTTGCGACGCGAACGTCTCCGTGCGCCCGGTCGGCCAGAAGGAATTCGGCACGCGCGCCGAGATCAAGAACCTGAACTCGTTCCGCTTCCTCGAGGAAGCCATCCAGTACGAAGTGCGCCGCCAGATCGAGCTGATCGAAGACGGCGGCACGGTGGTGCAGGAAACGCGCCTCTACGATCCGGACAAGCGCGAGACGCGTTCGATGCGCAGCAAGGAAGACGCGCACGATTACCGCTATTTCCCCGACCCCGACCTCATGCCGCTCGTGATCGACGCAGCGTGGGTCGAGCGCGTGAAGGGCGGGATGCCCGAGCTGCCCGCGACGATGCAAACGCGCTTCGTCGAACAGTACGGTGTGACGCCGTATGACGCGAACGTGCTCACGTCGAGCAAGGCGATGGCGGTGTATTTCGAAGCCGTTGTCGCGAAGGCCGGCGCCGCGCAGGCCAAGGCCGCCGCCAACTGGCTGATGGGCGAAGTCTCGTCGCAGCTCAATCGCGAAGGCCTCGACATCGAAGCCTCGCCGGTCTCGGCTGCGCAGTTCGCCGTGCTGCTTGCGCGCATCGCCGACGGCACGATCTCGAACAAGATCGCCAAGGAAGTGTTCCAGGCGATGTGGGACGAGAAGGCAGCAGACGAAGGCGCCGCCGACCGCATCATCGAAGCGAAGGGCCTCAAGCAGATTTCGGATACCGGCGCGCTCGAAGCGATCATCGACGAGGTGCTCGCGGCGAACCAGAAGTCGGTGGAAGAATTCCGCGCCGGCAAGGAAAAGGCCTTCAACGCGCTGATCGGCCAGGCCATGAAGGCGACGAAGGGCAAGGCGAATCCGCAGCAGGTCAACGAACTGCTGAAGAAGAAGCTGGGCTGAGTCTGGGTGCGGCCCGCCTGATTCGGGCATGCTAGCGAGGCGGCGTCGTGCGTAGCAGTGCGGCGCCGCCTTGCCGCTTCAGGCGCGCGCAAGGGCACTAAGCTGTTTTGCCATCTGTATTCACGAGAGAGGAGAACAACGCATGTCCAAGGTCCCGAGTCTCGACGATTACCGCGTGCCGTACTTCGGCGACAAGAAGGCGCCGACGTTCTCGCTCAGCGCGCTCGACCCCGCCGCGAAGCCGTTTTCGAGCGGCAGCAAGGACGGCGACCGCGATCGTCTCTCTGAAGTCGGCAAGCAGCTCGACGTGCTGCAGGAGCGTTTGCACGCCCAGCGCCACCAGCGCGTGCTGCTCGTGCTGCAAGGCATGGACACGAGCGGCAAGGACGGCACGATCCGCGGCGTATTCCGCGAGGTCGACCCGCTCGGCCTGCGCATCGTGCCGTTTCGCGCGCCCACGCCGATCGAGGCCGCGCACGACTTTCTCTGGCGCGTGCACATGCAGGTGCCCGCTTCGGGGGAACTCGCGATCTTCAACCGCAGCCACTACGAAGACGTGCTCGTGCCGCGCGTGATCGGCCAGATCGACTCGGCCGAATGCGAGCGCCGTTACCGCCAGATCCGCGATTTCGAGGCGCTGCTGGCCGAGAGCGGCACGTCGATCATCAAGTGCATGCTGCATATCTCGAAGGACGAACAGAAGAGCCGCATCCAGGCGCGTATCGACGATCCGACCAAGCACTGGAAGTTCGACGTATCGGATCTCGAAGCGCGCAAGCACTGGGACGCCTACCAGGCCTCGTACCAGGACGCGCTCGCGGCCACGTCCACGGAATACGCGCCGTGGTTCGTGATTCCCGCCGATTCGAAGACGCATCGCAACGTCATGGTGGGCGAGTTGCTGCTGCGCCTGATGGAAAGCCTGAAGCTCGAATTCCCGCCGGCCAAGGCCGAGCTCAAGGGTGTCAAGATCGACTGAGCCCGATCGAATCCCCTCGCGCGGCGCAGTTCGGCGCGGCGCGAGAAAACGTAAAAACAGCGTAAAAGCAGCGCAAAACCAAGAGGAAAGAAGACATGTTGCGTGTGATCACCGCGAATCTGAACGGCATCCGCTCGGCGGCGAAGAAGGGCTTTTTCGAATGGTTCGGCGAACAGAAGGCCGACGTGCTCTGCGTGCAGGAAATCAAGTGCTCGCAGGACGACATGACGCCCGAGTTTCTCGCGCCGCATGACTTCACGGGCTACTTCCAGCATGCGGTGAAGAAGGGCTATAGCGGCGCGGGCGTCTACTCGCGCCACGAGCCCGACGACGTCATCATCGGCTTTGGCAGCGAAGAGTTCGACCCGGAAGGGCGCTATGTGGAAACGCGCTACGGCAATCTCTCGGTGATTTCGGTGTACGTACCTTCAGGCTCGAGCGGCGAAGAACGCCAGGCCGCGAAGTACCGCTTCATGGACGAATTCATGCCGCATCTCGCGGAACTCAAGCGCGAGCGCGAAGTGATCGTGTGCGGCGACGTGAACATCGTCCACAAGGAAATCGACATCAAGAACTGGAAGGGCAACCAGAAGAACTCCGGTTGCCTGCCCGAAGAACGCGCATGGCTCACAAGCCTCTTCGACGATGTGGGCTACGTGGACGTGTTCCGCACGCTCGACCCGCGCCCCGAGCAATACACGTGGTGGAGCAACCGCGGCCAGGCGTATGCGAAGAACGTAGGGTGGCGTATCGATTATCAGATCGCGACGCCCGGCATTGCGCACAAGGCGAAGAACACGTCGATCTTCAGGGACATCAAGTTCAGCGACCACGCGCCGCTGACCATCGACTACGACTACAAGGTCAAGCGCTGACGCTCACCCCGGCGCGCCGAAGTACCGCTTTCAGGGCGCCGAAACCACCTTGCGCTTCTGCACGGCCGGGATGCCTTGGTAGTCGGGCAACTCGGCGAGCGGCTTGCCGATCGCCTTCGCATAGAGCGGCATCATGTCGGCGAGGCGCTTGGCAATATCGGCGCGCCGCGCCGGCGTGTACGGATGCACGTAGATGAAGCCCTGATCGCGGTCGGCGCGCGTCGCCGCCGCGAGCTTGTCCCAGAGCGTGAGCGCCGCGCGCGGATCGAAGCCCGCACGCGAGGCGATATCGCTGCCGATCACGTCGGCTTCGGTTTCGTCGGCGCGGCCATAGTGCATCTCCACGAGCTGCGAGCCGATGCCGAGCGGAAACACCCCGAGATCCGCGAGCCCGAAGAGTTGCGGCACGCTGCCCGATTCGATTTGCGCGGCTTGCTGCTCGCCCAGGCGCTCGCGCACGTGCTCGCGCACCGCATGCGCGATCTCGTGGCCGAGCAGCATGCCGAACTCGTTGTCGTTGAGCTTCACGCGGTCGAGCAGGCCGCCGTACACGACGATCTTGCCGCCCGGCAGCGCGTACATGCGAATGTCGTTCGAGCGGATCACCGCCACTTCCCACTTCCAGTTCTTGACGCGATCGCTCCACTTCAGCGCGTAAGGCGCGAGCCGGTCGACGAACGCGCGCACGCGCTGGACGTGCGGATCGCTTTCGGCATAGAGGCGGTTCGAATGGGCCGCGCCGCGCACGATCTCGTTGAATTCCGCAGTGGCCTGCGCTTCGAGCATCGGTGAGGGAATCAGGTTGCGGTACACCGCGGCATTGCCGAATCGCACCACGCGGCCGGTGTTCGGCACACCGGGGGAGAGGGTGCCCTGCGTCGCGTTCGCATTCGCATTCGCAGTGCTGTTTGCTGCGTTGTTTCCCGCGCTGTTCACCGCGCTGTTCACCGTACCGTTTGCGTTACTCGTTGGATTGACTGCGCCGTTGCTTGCACTCGCGGCGCTGCCCGTTGGCGGCGTTGCGGCGTTGCCCGGCACGGCCGCCGGGGCGCTCGTGGCGCCCGGGCTGTCGGCAGCCCACGCATGCCATGCGCCGAGGGCCGGCCAGGCCGCGGCAAGGGCCATCGCGAGCGCGCGCACACCGCGGCGCTGCGGCGCGCGCTGGCGTTGCACGGCGGTCTCATGCGTGCTCACGACCGGACTCTCCACGGGGCAATACGAATGAGCAGGAGCATACCCGGTACCGCGAGCACCGTGCAGACGATGAAATAGTCGAACCAGCCGATTCGCGCGACCACGTAGCCGCTCGCGGCGGAGGCGAGCGTACGCGGCACGGAGGCGAGACTCGTAAAGAGTGCGAACTGCGTGGCGGTGTAACGCGGATCGGTCGTGCTTGCGATATAGGCAGTGAACGCGGCGAGCGTGAGGCCTGTCGCAAAGGTCTCGAAACCATACACGAGCGCGAGCGCTACCGCGCGCGGGTCGAGTGTGAATTGCACGTTCGCGCCGAAGAGACCTGCTGCCCACGAGACCGCGTGGCTCACGGCGATCACCGCATCGTAGATCGCCGCGAGCGAGGGCGAGCCTGCGCCGAGCTGCGCGAGCCACGCGAAGCCGAGCGTCGAAATCATCTGCAGGAAACCGAAGATCCAGAGCCCGCGCCCAATGCCGATCTTCACCAGCGCCACGCCGCCGATAATGCCGCCCGCGAGGCTCGCGCCAAACGCGGTCATCTTGGCGATCACGCCGATCTCGGTGCGCGAATAGCCGATGTCGAGGAAGAACGATGTGGACAGCGTGGTCGCCATCGTGTCGCCAAGCTTGTAGAGGAAGATGAAGGCGAGCACGAACAAGGCTGCGGCGAGGCCGTCGCGGTGCACGAACTCGGCGAACGGCTGCACGATCGCTTCACGCAGGTTCTTCGGCGGCGCGCCATGCACTTCGGGCTCTTTCACCACGAGCGTCATGATCATGCCGGGAATCATGAACGCCGCCGTGACCACGAACACGGTGCTCCACGGCAGGTGGTCGGAGAGGATCAGCGCGAGCGAGCCCGGCACGAGCGCCGCGATCTTGTACGCGTTCACATGTACTGCGTTGCCGAGACCCTGCTGCGTGTCGGTGAGCAGTTCGCGCCGGTAGGCGTCGATGGAGATGTCCTGGCTCGCGCCGAAGAACGCCACGAGCGCGGTGAGCGCGGCCACGGTCCAGATCGAATCTTTCGGCGAAACGTAGCCAAGTGTGCCGATGGCGAGCGCCACGAGAATTTGCGTGACGAGCATCCAGCCGCGCCGCCGCCCCGGGCGCCAGCCCGGCAGGCGCGGCACGTAGCGGTCCATGAGCGGCGCCCAGACGAACTTCCAGGTGTACGGGAACTGGATCAGCGCGAAGAGGCCGATCTCCTTGAGATTGACGCCTTCGGAGCGCAGCCACGCCTGCACCAGATAGACGAGCGTGAAGAGCGGTAGCCCGGAGGTAAAGCCGAGGAACACGCAGATCAGCATGTGCGTATTCAGATACGCACGCCAGCCGGGGTGGGATTCGTGAGCGGCGAGGTGATCGTTGCGGGCGGGTGCCTCGTGGGGCGGATTCTGCATGTCGTCGTTAGCGGCGGCGGTGTTGGGTGCGGTCACTGATGGACCGGTCGGTCAGAAAAACACACGACGCCGCGCACGGCGTCATTTTTTTCTCACGCGATAGACCGCAAGACTACCACGCCAGTTCACACCCCAACGCACGGTCTGACCCCCATGCAGCACGGCGCGGTCGAGAATTTCGATGCCCACCTCGGGCGCGAGCGCCTCGAAGTCCTTCACCGTGAGAACACGCACGTTCGGCGTGTTATGCCACTGGTAGGGCAGCGACTTCGAAACCGGCATGCGTCCGCGCAGCACCGAAAGCCGGTGCGGCCAGTAACCGAAGTTCGGGAACGAGACGATGCACTCCTTGCCCACGCGCGCCGTCTCGCGCAGGATGGCCGCCGTCTGGTGAATGGTCTGCAGCGTTTGCGAGAGGATCGCGAAGTCGAAGCTCGCGTCTTCGAACAGACGCAGGCCGTCTTCCAGGTTCTGCTGGATCACGTTGATGCCGTTCTTCACCGAAGCGAGCACGCCCGCGTCGTTGATCTCGATGCCGTAGCCCGTGCATTCCAGCTCTTCGGTGAGGAGCGAGAGCAGCGAGCCGTCGCCGCAGCCGAGGTCGAGCACCTTCGCGCGCGGTTCGATCCAGCGCGCGATGGTGCGAAAGTCGGGACGGGCGGAAAGACTGTCGAAAGCGGTCTGGTTCATGCGCCCACCTCAGCAGCAATGCGTTCGTAGTAAGCGCGCACCACATTGTGATAGCGCGCGTCGTCGAGCAGGAAGGCGTCGTGGCCGTGCGGCGCGTCGATTTCCGCGTAGGTCACCTGGCGCTTGTGATCGAGCAGCGCCTTCACGAGTTCGCGCGAGCGCGCGGGCGCGAAACGCCAGTCGGTCGCGAAGCTCGCCACGAGGTACTTCGCCTTCGTGTGCGCGAGCGCGCGCGTGAGGTCGCCGTCATACGCCTTGGCCGGGTCGAAGTAGTCGAGCGCGCGCGTGATCAGCAGGTAGGTGTTGGCGTCGAAGTAGTCGGCGAACTTGTCGCCCTGATAGCGCAGGTACGACTCCACTTCGAATTCCACGTCGAAGTTGAAGTTGTATTCGTCGACGGCGCCTTCCGCGCGGCGCAGCGCGCGGCCGAATTTTTCGGCCATGTCGTCGTCGGACAGATAGGTGATGTGGCCGATCATGCGCGCCACGCGCAGGCCGCGGCGCGGCTTCACGTTGTGCGCGTAGTAGTCGCCGCCGTGGAAGTCGGGGTCCGAGAGGATGGCAGAGCGCGCGACCTCGTTGAACGCGATGTTCTGCGCCGAGAGCTTGGGCGTGGACGCGACCACGATGCAGTGGCCCAGGCGCTCCGGATAGCGCAGGCTCCATGCAAGCGCCTGCATGCCGCCCAGGCTGCCGCCCATGACCGCGGCGAACTTGTCAATGCCGAAGCGATCGGCCACGCGCGCCTGGGCGTCCACCCAGTCTTCGACGGTCACGACCGGAAACTTCGCGCCATAGGGCTGGCCGGTAGCCGGGTCGATGCTCATCGGGCCGGTCGAGCCAAAGCACGAGCCGAGGTTGTTCACACCGATCACGAAGAAGCGGTTGGTGTCGAGCGGCTTGCCCGGGCCGACCATGTTGTCCCACCAGCCCACATTTTTGGGATCGTCCTCATAGACGCCCGCCACGTGGTGCGAGGCGTTGAGCGCGTGACAGACGAGCACCGCGTTGCTGCGCGCGGCGTTGAGCGTGCCGTAGGTCTCGACCACGAGGTCGTACCCGGCCAGCGCCGTGCCGTTCTGCAGTTGCAGGGGCTCGTCGAAATGCAGTGTTTGAGGAGCGACGATGCCGATCGATTCCATTCGTTCCGCCTTGGTTGTTCGGGCGGCTAAACGGTGTCGGCGGGCGCGGAGTGCGAAAGGGTTGGCGCAGCTGACGACCTCTTTAGCCGCATTTATATCGAACTCCAGGCCAGAGGCTCTGGGAGTTCACGCGCCCGCAATCGAGTCAGCAAATCGGCGCGTGGGTATTGCATAAGGAACGCAGAGTATATCGGAAAAAGTGCAAAGCGACGCGCGGCGCACAGGAAGGCGCGCCGGGCGGCGTGGTCTCGCCCGTCGCAGTTGCGTCTGCCCTTCACGTGTCCGCGCGCCGCGCGAGGCTGCGAAGCCTTATCACGTCTTCGGCGCGGAAGGATGTGCGTTGCGCCAGCGGCGCAGCTGCAAGGCCGCGATGATCATCAGGAGGCCGTAGAGTACCGCGTAAGCGGCGATCACCCAGATCAGCGAGAGCGCGCCCGCGCCGGGGAACATCGCGAAGAAAAAGCCCACCGTGGCCGAGAGCAGCCCCGAGATCCCGACCGCCCACGGATGGGCAATGGCGTGCCGGTACTGGATCGCGTAGACGATTTCGAAGATGCCCGTGAAGAACGCCCACACGCCGATGATCATTACGAGGACGATGGCGGTCTCGCCGGGCCAGAAGAACGCGACGAGCCCGGCGATCACGCCGATCAGACCGATGATGACGTAGGTCCAGCGCCGCGTGCCGCCGCCGCGCGCACCGTAGATGAGCGCGAACGCGCCGTCGACGATGGCGTAGGCGCCCCAGACGATGGCAAGCGTGAGCACGGTGAGCCCGGGCAGCGAGAAGGCGAGCACGCCAAAGACGATGGCGGCGATGCCGCGTGCGATGAGCCAGCCCCAATGGGCGGAGAGGCTCGTGAGGATGGGCGGCAGGCCGAAGGGAGGAACGGGACGGTTCATGCGGCGGTTCTCCTTGTAGCGACGCGAGCAGCCGCCACGGAAAAACGCCGCGCGGCCGCGCTATTGAAGAATGATGCGGATCTGCTCTTCGGCGTGCTCGCTCGGCGAACGCGTGAAACCGCTTTGCGCATAGCGATGCCAGCAGCCGATCACATAACGCACGACCAGATTCGCACGTACGGTTGGATCGTATCCCTTGGCGGCGGGCTTCGCGTTGACATGGTCAGACCCCGAGATCGCTTTACGCTCCGCCTCTTGTGCGAGGTCAACGCGCAGGCACTGGCGCAGCGACGCCTCGACGCGATCGAGCATCTGGTTCACGCGCTCGGCGAGGCGCTCGTGCTCGCCCACGAGGGCCTCGCAGGTCAGCACGCGGGTCATGCCCGCATTGCGCGTGGAAAAGTTGACGAGCATGAGAGCGATCGCGCGCGCCTGCAGGACGCCGCTCGGCTCTTTTTCGACGATCTGGTTGATGAGCCCGAAGAGCGTCTGCTCGATGAAATCGATCAGGCCCTCGTACATCTGGGCCTTGCTCGCGAAATGGCGATACAGCGCGGCTTCGGAAACGCCGAGGCGCGCGGCGAGTGCCGCCGTGGTGATTTTCTCGCCGCGCGGCGCCTCGAGCATGGTGGCGAGCGTCTGGAGAATGTGGATACGGCGTTCGCCCGGTTTCGGGCGGGGGGCGCGGCGGGCCGCGCCCGGCGATTCTGCTGCTTCGACTGCTTCACGCGTTTCTGTCGGCTGCATGGATATCGTCCCTGGCGTTGGCCCCTGGGCTTACGCTCCCCCGTTTGACTTCGAGCGTCCCGACTGCAGGCCTGGTTTCAGGGATTTTAGCGAACGAATGCGACGATCGACATAGTGAGGCCTGCCGGTGCCCGGCAGATGCGCCGGCAAATGCCCGGTGATCCAGACGGTGCGGATGCCAAGGCGCCGGTAACGCTTGAGGTGGCTGCGCGTGTCTTCGACCAGGATGGCGTCCGCGAGCGCCACGCCCGCGCGGCGCAGCGTGCCGCGCAACATCCCGCAGTCGGGCTTGGCGCGCCAGTGGCTGCGCGAGCGCATGCCTTCGATGGCGATCACACGTTCGAAGAGCCGCTCGATGCCGAGCGCTGCGAGCACCGCGTGCGCGTAGTCTTCGGGGCCGTTGGTGAGGACGATCTTGCGCCCGGGCAGCGCGGCGAGCGTGCGCGCGAGCCCGCGCTCGGCGTGCAGCATGCCGTGCAGGTCGTCGAACGTGTGCACGACCTTGAGAAAGTCGTGCGGGTCGATCGGATGGTGGCGCGTGAGGCCGAGCAGCGTCGCACCGTAGCGGCGCGTGTAGCTCGTGCGCAGGTGATTGGCTTCGTCGCGGCTCACGCCGAGTGCGTCGACGATGTACTGCGTCATCCCGGCGTTGATGGCTGGGAAGATCGCGCGCGACGCGTTGTGCAGCGTGTTGTCGAGATCGAAGAGCCAGACCGGGCCGCGAGAGGTGGGGGCGCCGTAGACCGGGCCGCGAGAGGCGACGCCCGGCGTGCGGGCGACGCGGCGCGGCCGATGCCGGACACGCCTGGCATGAAGGCTGGAGTCGGTCATCTCGTGCGTGAGACGCGACGGCGGCACGCAGCCGCCGCCGGTGGGCGCTCGCTTAATGCGAGCGGATCATCGTGCCGAACGGCTGTTCGGTCAGGATTTCCAGCAGCACCGAGTGCTCGATGCGGCCGTCGATGATGTGAACCGAGCGCACGCCGCTCTTGGCCGCGTCGAGCGCGGACGAGATCTTCGGCAGCATGCCGCCCGAGATCGTGCCGTCTTCGAACAGGGCGTCGATCTCGCGGGCCGAGAGGTCGGTGAGCAGATTGCCCGCCTTGTCCATCACGCCGGGGATGTTCGTCATCATCACGAGCTTTTCGGCGTTGAGCACCACCGCGAGCTTGCCCGCCACGAGGTCGGCGTTGATGTTGTACGAGAGGCCGTCTTCGCCGAAACCGATCGGCGAGATCACCGGAATGAACGCGTCGTCCTGCAGCGCCTTCACGACTGCCGGGTTGATCGCCTCGACTTCGCCCACCTGGCCGATGTCGATGTACTGACCGGGGTTGTCGCGGTCCGGCATCATCAGCTTGCGTGCGTGGATCAGGCCGCCGTCCTTGCCGGTCAGGCCGACCGCGTGGCCGCCGAAGTGGTTGATGAGCGTGACGATGTCCTGCTGCACCTCGCCGCCGAGCACCCACTCGACGACTTCCATGGTTTCCTCGTCGGTCACGCGCATGCCCTGGATGAACGTGCCTTGCTTGCCGATCTTCTTGAGCGCCGTGTCGATCTGCGGGCCGCCGCCGTGCACGATGACCGGATTGATGCCCACGAGCTTGAGCAGGATGACGTCGCGCGCGAAGCCCTGCTTGAGACGCTCTTCGGTCATGGCGTTGCCGCCGTACTTGATGACGACGGTTTTACCGTGGTACTGACGGATGTAAGGCAGCGCTTCGGCCAGAATTTCGGCTTTCAGGGTGGGTGCGATCTGCGAAAGGTCGAGAGGCTCGGACATGGCGGCGGAGACTGGACGAAAAACGGACGAAACTCGCGGACGAAGATCCGCGGACGAAAAACGCGGCCGCAAAACGGTCGAAACAGGCCGGATTGTACAGGACTGGCGCGGTGCAACAGGGAAAACGGCGGGGAAACGACGCACGTCGGACGGGCGGCGCGGCGCGTGCGCAACATGGACGCCATCGCGCCGGCAGCGCGGTAAAACGGGGCGAAATCGGGAGAAAGCGGCGGGTGGCGAAGGCGGCCCGTGGCGAACCCGGCGAAGGGCAAGCGCGCGGGCTGTGGCATCATCTCTGTGTCGCCAACCCATGGCTTCGAGAGGAGTGCGCGCCATGACCGCCTCCGCCGTGTCCGCCACAGGCATGAAAAGCGCCCGCTGCCCGCGCTGCGGGAAAAGCTTCGACTGCGGCAGGAACACCGAACCCTTCGATTGCTGGTGCAAGTCGCTGCCCGCCTTGCCTGTGAGCGAACTCGACCCGCGCGGGCGGTGCCTCTGCCCCGAATGCCTCGCGGCGGCGGCAGCTCCGGCCTTGGGAGCCGCGCCGAAGGGCAGGCGCGCTATGCCTTGACCCGCGCACCCGCTTGCGCACTGCGTTGCGAACCACGCGCAAGCGCCGCGAGATCGGCGCTGACCTCGTCGAGCACGGGCTCCCACTGTTTGAAGGTCTTTTGCCGGTACAGCCGGGTATTCGGATACCACGGGCTGTCGCTGCGATCGAGCAGCCAGACCCAATGCGGATTCACGTCGAGCAACACCCAGGTGCGCTTGCCGAGCGCGCCCGCGAGGTGGGCGCTCGACGTGCACACGGAAATCACCAGATCGAGCGAGTCGATGAACGCTGCGGTGTCGTCGAAGGTTTTCCACTGCGCGCTGAAGTCGTCCACCTCGAAGCCGGCATGGCGTGCCGCGGCGATGTCTTCCTCTGCGCCGGGCTGCAGCGAGTAGAACGCCACGCCCTCGATGCCTGCGAAATGCCGGGCATACCGGTCGAGCCCGACGCGACGAAACGGATTGCGTTTGTGCGTGAGGCTGCCTGTCCACGCAAGCCCGACCTTCAGGCGCTTTTCGCCCGCCAGGCGTTCGCGCCAGTGCGCCGCCGCCTCGGGGTCGGCCTTGAGGTAACCGGTGGGTCCGGGGATCGTCGCTTCCTGAGTGCCGAAGATGAGCGGCAGGCTCAGCAGCGAGACTTCGCAATCGTACGGCGGCAGGTTTTCGACGGGGCCGCCCACGCTGTACAGGTCGCAATGACTGCCCAGGCTGCGCTCGAGCAGCGCACCCATCTGCGGGAACGAATTCCAGACGAGCCGGCCGCCTTCGCGATGCACGCGCTCGGCGAGCATGGGCACGTAGCGGCAGAACTGCAGCAGGTCGCCCATGCCCTGTTCGCCCCATACCAGCAACGTGCGTCCCGCGAGTGGCTCGCCGCGCCACTCAGGCTTCGGAAAGACCGGGCGGCCCGCGGCCAGTTCGCTCGCCCCGCTCCAGCGCAACTCATGTCCGGGCCAGCCTTGCGCATAGTTGCCCCTTAGAAGCTGGGTCATCGACAGGTTCACGCGTAGCGATGCGTCGTTGGGCGCATACTGGCAACCGGCGCGCGCGGCGCGTTCGGCCTCGTCCCATTGCCGGGCTTCCTTGCAGGCCATCGCGTAGTTGTTCAGGGCAAGCGGGCTCTGAGGCGCGAGTTCGAGCGCCCGTCGGCTGGCTTCGATCGAACGCGCCGGGTCGCTATCCGTTGGGAATACGCGCGCAAGGTTGATCCAGGCATTGGCGTCACCGGGCGCTTCGGCAACCGTTTCTTCCAGCAGCGGCAGAATCTGGGCATCTCCAAAATTGATCTGCATCAAAGCCGTTGCAAGATTGTTGCGCAGATTTGGAAACGTACGCGCGATCGCCAGCGCGTGACGGTAAGGTTCTACCGCTTCGGCATGACGGTTTGCAAACTGCAGCGCGAGGCCCGCGGCGAACCACGCGGCGGCCCGCTCCGGCGCGAGCCGGGCGAGCGCGGTACTCACGCGCACGGCTTCTTCCGCCAAGGCGCTATCCTGTGCGCGGGCCGCGATGAGCATGAGCGTGTCGTCGTCGAAGCCACGCATCAAGGTGCGCGCGGCGGCCAGCAATTCGTGTGCGGACGCATCGGTTGCCTGCGCGGTCGCACCGGCGGCGGCCGCGTCGATGAAATCGAGAAAGAGACTGCGCACAGGTTGGAGCACGTCAGGAAGCGAGGTCTGCATGATTCGTTCTTGCTTGTCAGAAAGCGCCGACGCAAATGTCGTCGGCGGATGACATAGATTGAAGCAAACCTTTTCAAGATGATGAATCAGACAAGTCTTAACCGGTAAACTGACAGCATGCATCGCATAACCGTCAGTGCTCGTGTCAATCTCAGCCATCTGTTCTGGCTGCGCAGTCTCGCCATCATCGGCCAGCTCTGCACGATCGCGTTCGTGCAGCTCTTCATCGGCGTGCAGTTGCCGCTGCCCGCCATGCTGTTCGTGATCGCCATGGAAGTGGCGTTCAACGGCGTGACCTGGCTGCGCGTCACGCAGGATCGGCCCGAGTCGAATCTCGAGTTGTTCGGCCAGCTTTGGGTCGATCTCGGCGCGCTTTCCGCGCTGCTCTTCCTTTCCGGCGGCACGACCAATCCGTTCGTCTCGCTTTATCTGCCTTCGCTCGCCATCGCGGCCGCCGTGCTGCCGTGGTATCTGACCGCGTGGCTCGCGGCCTTCGCCGTGGCCTGCTACGTGCTGCTCGGCTTCGACAACGTGCCGCTCAATCTCGACAATCCCGCCAACCTGTTCGACTACTATCGCGCGGGCATGTGGGTGAACTTCATGGTGAGCGTGTGCCTGATCGTGTGGTTCGTCGCGCGTATGTCGCGCGCGCTGCGTCAACGTGACACAGCGCTTGGCGACGCGCAGCAGCGCCTGTTGCGCGACGAGCGCGCCGTGGCGCTGGGCGTGCAGGCCGCCACCGTGGCGCACGAGATCGGCACGCCGCTGTCGACCATCGCCATGCTCACCGAGGAACTGCGCGATGTCGCGCGCACCGACAAGGGCCTCGCGCCGTATTGCGCCGACCTCGAACTGCTCGACAAGCAGATCTCGCTTTGCACCTCGGCGCTCGCACGGCTCAGAAGCCGCGCTTCGTCCACGGGCGCGCGCCAGCTCGTGAGCGAATGGCTCGGGCCGTTCGTCGAGCAATGGCGCCTGCGCCATCCGCATGTGAAGTTCGAACTCCTCGACAATGGACCGGGCGACTTTGCGCTCGACGATACCGTCGCCGTTGGGCAGATTCTCACCATCCTGCTCGACAATGCCGCACGCGCCAGCCGCGATTTCGTGACCTTGCGCGCCTATGCGGCCGCGCGAGCCGGCTACGTCGATTTCGAAGTCTGCGATGCGGGGCCCGGCATTCCGTCATCGCTGCGCGCATCGCTTGGCGCCGCGCCTGTAGATAGCACCCAGGGCGGTCACGGCGTCGGACTGTATCTGGCGTTTTCGTCTGCGGCGCGGCTTGGCGGCTCGATCGAGCTCAACGATGTCACGTCGCCCGGCAGCGCGTCGGGCGACGTGAGCGGCGCAGACGACGAGACGCCGGCCGGCGCCGCGACCGGCAGCGGCATGCGCACGCGCCGCGCGCGCGGCACCCGTGCGGTGCTGCGCTTGCCGGCAAAGCAGGTCAAGGCGGGTGAGGCGGGTCAGGCGAACCCGGCAGCGGCGGCGCGAGAAGGCGCAGCGTCCGCGGGTTTGGAGATTGGATCAGGCGAGGGGCCTAGCCGGCCCGACGCCGCGTAACAACACGGAGAATTAGGCATGAGCGAAATGAGTTTTCTGGTCATCGACGACGACGAAGTGTTCTCGGACATCCTCACGCGCGGCCTCACGCGGCGCGGCTTCGAGGTGAAGCAGGCACACAATGCGGAAGAGGCGATTCGTTTCGCCAACCAGCAAAAGTTCTCGCAGATCACCGTGGACCTGCATCTCGGCAACGATTCAGGCCTGTCGCTCATCGCGCCGCTGCGCGAACTGCAGCCGGACTCGCGCATGCTCGTGCTCACGGGTTACGCGAGCATCGCCACGGCGGTGCAAGCCGTGAAGGACGGTGCGGACAACTATCTCGCCAAGCCCGCGAACGTCGAGATGATTCTCTCGGCACTCCAAAGCGATGCGAGCGCCATGCAGGCCGAAGAAGCCATCGAGCACCCCGCGCCGCTCTCGGTGGCGCGCCTCGAATGGGAGCACATCCAGCGCGTGCTGGCCGAGCACAACGGCAACATCTCGGCCACGGCGCGCGCGCTCAACATGCACCGCCGCACGCTGCAGCGCAAGCTCGCAAAGCGCCCGGTGCGCCAGTAAGCACGCCAGACGCGGCAAAAGAAAAGGGACCCCGCGGGGTCCCTTTTTCATGCGTCATGTTTCGCGCTTAGAGCACGTAGCGCGACAGGTCTTCGTCCTGCGCCACTTCGCCGAGCGCCTTGTCGACATAGGCCGCGTCGATCGTCACGCTCTTGCCCGCGTGATTGCCCGCTGCGAACGACACGTCTTCCAGCAGCTTTTCGATCACCGTGTACAGACGGCGCGCGCCGATATTCTCGGTCTTCTCGTTCACGGAGTAGGCGATCTCCGCGAGGCGGCGAATACCGTCTTCGGCGAAATCGAGCTGCACGTCCTCGGTTGCGAGCAGCGCCTGATACTGCTTGACGAGGCTCGCATCCGTCGCGACCAGGATCGCTTCGAAGTCCTTCACGGAGAGCGAGTCGAGTTCCACGCGAATCGGGAAACGGCCCTGCAGTTCGGGGATCAGATCGCTCGGCTTCGCGAGGTGGAATGCGCCACTCGCAATGAACAGGATGTGATCGGTCTTCACCATCCCGTACTTCGTGTTGATGGTCGTGCCTTCCACGAGCGGCAGCAGATCGCGCTGCACGCCCTGGCGCGAAACCTCACCGCCGCTGCCTTCGTTGTTGCGCGAGGCGATCTTGTCGATTTCGTCGAGGAACACGATGCCGTTCTGCTCGACGTTCTGCACGGCCTTGGTCTTGACCTCTTCGTCGTTGAGCATCTTCGACGCTTCTTCGTCGGTCAGGACCTTGAGCGCTTCCTTCACCTTGAGCTTGCGCCGCGTTTTCTTGCCGCCGCCGAGGTTGGCGAACATCGAGCGGATCTGCTCGGTCATGTCTTCCATGCCCGGCGGCCCCATGATGTCCATGCCCACTTGCGGCTGCTCGACATCGAGCTCGATTTCCTTGTCGTCGAGCTGGCCTTCGCGCAGGCGCTTGCGGAAGGTCTGACGTGTGGCATTGTCGCTGCCTTCGGCGTGGCTCGTTGCGTCGGACGAACCGAAGCCTACCGGGCGCGCGCTCGGCAGCAAGATGTCGAGGATGCGGTCTTCGGCCTGGTCGGTGGCCTTGCTGCGCACCTTGCGCATTTCCGTTTCGCGCGTCTGCTTCACCGAAATCTCGATGAGATCGCGCACGATGCTGTCCACGTCGCGGCCCACGTAGCCCACTTCAGTGAACTTGGTCGCTTCGATCTTGATGAACGGCGCATCGGCGAGTTTCGCGAGGCGTCGCGCGATCTCGGTCTTGCCGACGCCCGTCGGCCCGATCATGAGGATGTTCTTCGGCGTGATTTCCTGGCGCAGCGGGTCGGCGACCTGCTGGCGGCGCCAGCGGTTGCGCAGCGCGACGGCCACGGCCTTCTTCGCGTTCGCCTGGCCGATGATGTGCTTGTCGAGTTCCGAGACGATCTCGGCGGGGGTCATGGTGCTCATCCTGATTCCTTCTCGTCTGTCCGGCGGTTTCGCGAGTTATTCGATGGTTTCGATCACGCGGTTGTGATTCGTGTAGATACACATGTCGCCCGCGATTTCGAGCGACTTTTCGACGATCTCGCGCGGCGAGAGTTCGGTGTTGTCCACGAGCGCGCGTGCCGCGGCCTGCGCATACGCGCCGCCCGAGCCGATCGCGCAGATGCCTTCTTCGGGGTCGAGCACGTCGCCGTTGCCGGTAATCACGAGCGTCGTGGTCGCGTCGGCGGCGATCAGCATGGCTTCGAGGCGGCGCAGCATGCGGTCGGTGCGCCAGTCCTTGGCGAGTTCGACAGCGGCGCGCGTGAGGTTGCCCTGATGCTTTTCGAGCTTGGCTTCGAAGCGGTCGAGCAGCGAGAACGCGTCGGCGGTGCCGCCGGCGAAGCCGACCATGACCTTGCCGCCGTAAATGCGCCGGACCTTCTTCGCGCCACCCTTCATGACGATGTTGCCGAGCGTGACCTGGCCGTCGCCGCCGAGCGCGACCTTGTCGCCGCGCCGCACGGATACGATCGTCGTGCCGTGAAATTGCTCCATGTGCGTTCCTTTTTACCGTTGATGCCGGGTTGGATGCGTAGGTGGAATGCCTGCCGCTTTCGGTGGGCGCAGCGGCGCTCGCGCGTTTTGCATTAGGGCGCCACTGCCCTGAATCCGGGTGCGCCGCGCGCGCCTGTGGCGCGCTGCGAGCGCATATCACCTGGAGTTTAGGGCGGCGCTGGGCATATCAAGGGCTGCGGGCGCAGAAAACGGCGCGGTGGCCTTGTGTGCAACGGCGCGGGCACGCACGCGCAACGGGCGGCGACGGCCGAAGAAAAACGCGCGCGCAAAAGAAAAAAGCGCACGGGGCTCCGTGCGCTTCGACAGGGAAGGCAAGTCGCTAGCCGCGCAAGCAGCGCTTCGCGGCCAGAAAAAAGCTCAATCGCCGAACAGCTTCTGGCGCAGTTCGCGCCGCTCCTGCGCTTCGAGCGAGAGCGTGGCGGTCGGGCGCGCGAGCAGACGCGGGATGCCGATCGGCTCGCCCGTTTCTTCGCACCAGCCGTAGTCGCCGGAATCGATGCGCGCGAGCGATTGCTGCACCTTCTTGAGCAGCTTGCGTTCGCGGTCGCGCGTGCGCAGCTCGAGCGCATGCTCTTCTTCGATCGTCGCGCGGTCGGCCGGATCGGGAACGATCACGGTTTCGCGCAGATTCTCAGTGGTCTGGCCCGCATTGCGGAGGATTTCCGCCTGCAGCTGTTCGAGCCGGTTCTTGAAGAAGGCGAGCTGATCCTCGTTCATGTAATCCTTGTCGCTCATCTTCAGGATTTCGGCTTCGGTCAAGAGTCGTTTCGTCGTCATCTGGCTTGCTTCTTCAATGAGTGAGGCAAAACTGGCACATCTTGCCTGCACTTTTGTGTTGCCCGCAGTGGCCGCGGTGGCCGTTACCAACCTTTACCACTTTGCCAGGCGCAGTTACCGCGCCGTTATTGCGCGCTGGCGGGCACGGACGATGAACTGTCGTGACGCCCGAAGCGCCGCTGCGGGGCCGAACTCCTCTGGAAACCGGTCTTCAGATGCTCCTGAGGCATATATCGTACCGACTGCGCGCTGCGACGCGATGCGCTGCCGGCGGGGCGTCCCTCGGCAGAAAACCGGGGCACCTCTCTTCCAGTGGGGCCGTATTGTAACCGAACCGCAAACTTGCGCCGCAAGCGGGAAATCCCTGCAGTGGCCCGCCTGTCACCAGGCCGTTTGCGGACCGGTCGATATCCAGAAAATATAACGCGCCAATCGTGAAAAAGCGATGGTCGGGTACGTTATTTGGCGCACGAAGCGGGAAGAGATCGTTGCGCAGGCCGCAGACGCAGCGCTAGCGCCACGTTGCGGCGCGCAAAATCCAGACGAAAACGCCCGGCTGTGGGCCGGGCGTATCTGAAAAAGCCTGGAAAACGGGAAGATTCCGTCAGGCGAGGCAGGCGTCGAGCCCGTCGGTGATGAGGTCCTGCGGCAGCTCGATGCCGATGAACACCATCTTGCTGCTTTTCTTCTCGATCGGCAGCCACTTGGCGGCCAGGTCGCTGCCCATCATCTGGTGCACGCCCTGGAACACCACCTTGCGGTCCACGCCCTTCATGTAGAGCACGCCCTTGTAGCGCAGGAGGCGCTCGCCGTAGATCTGCAGGATGCCGCCGAGGAAGTCCTCCAGGCGGTTCGGATCGAACGGGCGGTCGCTGCGGTAGACGAACGACTTGATCTTGTCGTCGTGGTGCGCGTGATGGTGGTGGCCGTGGTCGTGGCCTTCGTGGCTGCACTGGCCGTGATCGTGGTCGCAGTCGGCGTGATCGTGATCATGCGCGTGATCATGCGCGTGCGCGTGCGCGTGCGCGTGACCGTGGTCGTGATCGTCTTCGGCGAGGAAGTCCGGGTCGATTTCGAGCTTGGCGTTCAGGTTGAAGCCGCGCAGGTCGAACACTTCCTTGATGTCGGCCTCGCCGAAATTCACCTGGCGGATCTGCGCCTTCGGGTTCATGTGCAGCACACGATGACGCAGGTCGGCGAGTTCCTGTTCGTCGACGAGGTCGGCCTTCGTGATGAACAGGCGGTCGGCGAAACCGACCTGGCGCTGCACCACTTCGTGTTCGTCGAGCTGATGGTTGCCGTGCTTGGCATCCACGAGCGTGATGATCGCGTCGAGCAGGAATTCGTCGGCGATCTCGTTGTCCATGAAGAACGTCTGTGCGACCGGGCCCGGATTCGCGAGGCCCGTGGTTTCGATCACCACACGGTCGAAGTCCAGCTTGCCGTCGCGCTTTTGCTGCGCGAGGTCGCCGAGCACGCGCGAGAGATCGCCGCGGATCGTGCAGCAGATGCAGCCGTTGCTCATCTGGATGATCTGCTCGGTGCTGTCCTGCACGAGGATTTCGTTGTCGATATTCTCTTCGCCGAACTCGTTCTCGATCACGGCGATCTTCATGCCGTGCTTCTCGTTCAGGATGCGCTTGAGCAGCGTGGTTTTGCCGCTGCCGAGAAAGCCGGTCAGGATGGTGACGGGAATCATGCTGGTTGCCATGCTGTCTGCCTGGTAGGTGTTCGGGGTACGTTCGGGCGCGCCGCTTCATGCTGTCGCGGCCTTCGAGTGTTACAACATAACTTCCTATTGAAACATATCTGCGCCGCGCCCGCATGCGGCGGCCGGGTGCGAGACCGGCGAGCGCCATTCGGGGCGGGAACAGACGCCGTGAAAGCGGCGCTGCGGCGCGCCGCCGAAAGGGCTCAAATAAGGCCGCTTCAGGCGATTTGCAACAGCAGGCCCTTCAGATATTCGCCTTCCGGAAACGCCGTGAGCAGCGGGTGATCCACGCCGGCGCCCAGGCGCTTGAGGATGCGCGCGTCCACTCGGGCGTCGGCGGCGGCGCCCGCCACGATCTTCTGGAACAGCGCCGAATCGATCGCGCCCGAGCACGAATAGGTGAACAACAGACCGCCTGGACGCAGCAGCTTGAAACCCGTGAGATTGATGTCCTTGTAGGCGCGCGCGGCGCGGTCCACGTGCTCGCGCGAGGCCGCGAACTTGGGCGGATCGAGCACCACGAGATCGAAGCGCTCGCCTTCGTCGTAGAGGCGGCGCAGCGTCTTGAAGGCGTCGGCGTCGAGCCAGGTGGCGAGCGCCGCATCGAAGCCGTTCGCCTCGACGTTTTTCTGCGCCGTGGTGAGCGCTTCGCCCGACGAGTCGATCGACACCACGCGTTTTGCGCCGCCCTTCATGGCCGCGAGCGAGAAGCCGCCGGTATAGCAGAAGCAGTTGAGCACCTCGCGCTCGCGCGCGTAGGTCTGCACGAGCGCGCGGTTGTCGCGCTGGTCCACGTAGAAGCCGGTCTTGTGGCCGTTGCGCACGTCCACGTGATAGCGCACGCCGTTCTCGCTCGTGATGATCGTTTCAGGCGGCTCGCTGCCGGCGAGCAGGCCGGTGATCTGTTCGAGCCCTTCCTTTTCGCGGATCGACACGTCCGAGCGCTCGTACACGTTCGGGCAGCCCGTTGCCGAGGTGAGCGCCGCCACGATCGCTTCCTTCCACGCCTCGACGCCCGCCGCCATGAACTGGCACACGAGCTGGCCGCGGCTCTCACCGCCGTCTTCGATGTAGTAATCGACGATCAGCCCCGGCAGGCCGTCGGCCTCGCCGAAGATGAGGCGCACCGCGCCCGTGCCGCTCACCATTGCGCGGCGGTCGGCCACGGCGCGCTGCACGCGGCGCTTGAAGAACGCATGGTCGATCGGCTCGCTTTCGTCGAAGCTCCACACGCGCGCGCGGATCTGCGAATGCGGGCTGTAGGCGGCGCGCCCGAGAAAGCGGCCGTCGGCCGCGCGCACGATGACGGTCGCGCCGGGCGCGGGCTTGCCTTCCACGCGCTCGATCGCGTTCGCGTAGACCCACGGATGGCGGCGCAGCAGGGATTTTTCTTTGGACGGCTTGAGGGTGACGATATTCATGATGGCTTCAATGCTGGGTGACGGAGCATGCGCCGCGTGGCGTTGCAAGCCACGTGGCGCGAACTCCGACGCGCTTTAATCGCGCTTCTTGGCGCGCGGATGCGCGGTGTCGTAGACCTTCGCGAGGTGCTGAAAGTCGAGCGACGTGTAGACCTGGGTGGCCGCGATGCTCGCGTGGCCGAGCAGTTCCTGCACGGCGCGCAGGTCGCCGCTCGACTGCAGCAGATGCGTGGCGAACGAGTGGCGCAGCACGTGCGGGTGCACGTTCGCCGGAATGCCCGCCGCGATGGCGGCGCGCTTCACGCGCTCGCGCACCACGCCCGGCGCCATGCGGTTGCCGCGCACGGAGAGAAAGAGCGGGGCGTCGTCGTGCTTCACGAAGGCGCTGCGGGCGGCGAGCCAGGCGTCGAGCGCGTCGAGCGCCTTGCGCCCGACCGGTACCATGCGGTGACGGTTGCCCTTGCCCAGCACCTCGACTTCGGCGGCGTCGCGCTTGAGCCAACCCGCCGATTCGTAGCCGTCGCGCTTCACGTAATGCACATCGAGCCCCACGAGTTCCGCGAGACGCAGCCCCGACGAGTAGAACAGCTCGAGCATGGCGCGGTCGCGCAACGCCTCGGGGCCGCCTGCTTCCACGCCGGCGATGGCGGGCGCTTCCATGAGATGCGTGGCATCGTCGACGGAAAGCGCCTTCGGCAGCGTTTTGGCGCGTTTGGGCGCACGCACGGCGGCCACGGGATTGGCGTCGATTTCGATGCGGCCCGCGAGCCAGCGATAGAAGGCGCGCCAGGCCGACAACCGGTGCGCGATGGAGCGCGCCGAAAGGCCACCCGCATGCGCGCGCGCCACCGCGCCGCGCACTTGCGCGGGCGTGACCGATTCGAGCGGCTTGCCGCCCGCGAGCTTCTTCAGCTCGTCGAGTTCATGCGTGTAGCCGCGCAGCGTGTGCTCCGAGAGCCGCCGCTCGTGTTCGAGCATCGCGAGGTAGTCGGCGATCGGATCGGTCGGGTTCACGTTGGGCGGCCTGGATGAGCGTCAGTGCGGCAGCAGGCGCGAGAGCGCCGCGCTCGCGAGTGCGCCGATCTGCGTGAGAAAGTCCGTAGCCATGCCGTCGTGGAAGCGGCGCGGGTCGGGCGAGCCCATCACCAGCAGGCCGAAGGCTTCGCCCGCTGGCGCATCGTTCGAGGCAACGGCGGGTACGCGCAGCGCGATGATCGCGACCGATTCAGCGGTGCCGTCGGTCGAGTCGAGCCATTGCGCGGCCTCGAAGCCGGTGTTCGCGCCGCAGTACGGCGTTTCGAGGCTGTTCGCGAAGATGCGCACTTCCTCGCCGGTCTGGCGCGCGAAATCGGCCTGCCCGTAGGCCTCCGCCACGTCCCACAGGCGCAGCGCGGCCTGCGGCATGTCGAACACGTCGCGCAGATTCTGCGTGATGGAGCGCGGCAGCGCGTGCGGGTCGCGCTCGGCGATCATGCGCGTGGTCCAGCGGTTGAACTTCGCGGCGATCGAATCGTTCTCGTGGCCGTAGCGCAGCAGTTCCGAAAGACGGCGCTCGAGATGCTTGTTCTTCTCGCGCAGCATTTCCATCTGGCGTTCCTGCAGCGAAACGGCAGCCTTGCCGTGCGGATTGCCTAGCTTGATCGTCGCGAGCAGTTCGGCGTGCTCAACGAAAAAATCGGGGTGGGCGAGCAGATAGTCGGCAACTTCGCGATCGTTCATGTTGTGGACGCGTTGTAGTTGTAAGGCGCGCACGGTGGCGCGCAGTCTGTCATGCGTTTGAGTTTTCGTGCGGCGCGACGTTCTCTCATTACGTGCGCCGCACGGCCCGAAGCGGGCTAGTCGGCCAGCTCGATCTCGCCTTCGAACACGGTGGCGGCCGGGCCCGCCATGGTGAGCGCGGCGGATTCGTCGCGCGCGCCGTCCCAGGCGATGGTCAGCATGCCGCCATGCGTGTGCACCTTCACGGGCGAGTCGAGCAGCCCGCGGCGAATGCCCGCCGCGACGGCCGCGCACGCGCCCGTGCCGCACGCGAGCGTTTCGCCTGCGCCGCGCTCGAATACGCGCAGCTTCACTTCGTTGCGCGAAACGATCTGCATGAAACCGGCATTCACCTTGTTCGGGAAGCGCGCATGCGTTTCGATGACCGCGCCTTCCGCCTTCACCGGGTACGCTTCGACGTCGTCGACGACCTGCACCGCGTGCGGGTTGCCCATCGAGACGACCGACACCCAGCGCCGCGCACCATTCACGTCGAGCGGCCAGAGCGTGTCGTTGCCTTCGCGGCGGCCTTCCAGGCCGTTCGCGTTGAACGGCACGAGCGCGGGTTCGAACTCGGGACGATCCATATCGACGACGACTTCACCGTTTTCCTGCACGACGAGCGTGATCGTGCCCTTCTGCACCTGCACTCGCACACGCTTCGAATCAGTGAGCTTGCGGTCGCGCACGAATTTCACGAAGCAGCGCGCGCCGTTGCCGCAGTGCTCGACCTCGCCGCCGTCGCAATTGAAGATGCGATAGCGGAAGTCCACGCCTTCCACGGTCGGCTTCTCGACGATCAGCAACTGGTCCGCGCCGATGCCGAAGTGGCGGTCGGCGAGCGCGCGCACACGCTCGGGCGTGAGCGCGAGGTCCTGGCTGTAGCCGTCGAGCACGACGAAGTCGTTGCCCGCGCCGTGCATCTTGGTGAATTTGAGTTTCATGCCGTTATTGTAAGCGAGGCCCGGGCGAAAACCCGGGCCTCGAGCGTGGGCGCAACGTTCAGCGCATCGTTCAGCTGTAGACGCTGGGTTCGCCCGGCGGCCGCGTCTTGAAGCGCTTGTGGACCCAGTAATACTGCTCGGGAATGCGCGGAATCTGTTCTTCGAGGAAAGCGTTCATGCGGCGCGCGTCGAGATCGTCGTCGCCGGTTGGATAATTTTCCCAAGGTTTGAACACTTTCAGCCGATAACCCTTGTAATTGGGCAACACCTCGCCGATGAACGGTACGACCTGCGCATGACCCACCTTCGCCAAACGCCCGACCGCCGTGAGTGTGCACGCCGGCACGCCGAAGAAGGGTACGAACGTGGAGTTGCGCATGCCGTAGTCCATATCGGCGCCGAGCATCACGGGCTTCTTGTCGCGCAGCCAGCGCAGCACGGCGCGCGCGCTGTCCGCGCGGCTGACCATTTCCGCGCCGAAACGGCTGCGTCCCGCCTTCGCCGCGGCTTCGAACTCGGGGTTCGAGAACGGCTGGTAGAGCGAGCCGCAGGGCCGGTGCAGCGAGTAGTTGAGGAACATGGAGCCCGCCTCGATGCCCACGAAATGCAAGCCGAGGAAGAGCGTGGGCGGCAGGTTCGGATCGGTGAGATCGATCTCGCTGTCGAGCTCGACGATCTTCTCGAGCTTCTTCGCCGACGCGAACCATTGCACGCTGCGCTCCATGTAGCTGCGAATGGCGTGACGGAAGTGCTGCCCCGCCACTTCCTCGCGCTTTTCGTCGCTCCACTCGGGAAAGCACAAGCGCAGATTCGTATGAACAACGCGCTTGCGGCGGCTCGGAATCTTGTAGAGCAGCCAGCCGAGGCCGTCGCCCAGACGCGCGACAAAGCCATAGGGCAGGATCGCGAACAGCTTGAGCAAGCCGATGGCGAAACGGGAGCCGAGTTTGCCTAGCATGCGTGAACTCCGCTGCAAGGCTTGCAAACGATGAGGAAGGAAACGAACGGCACGCGGGAGTACCCTGCGACAATTTAAGGAAGTCGCTATAATAAGGGCTTCGCCGAGTTAATAGACAACTTGCGGGGCGAAGCCGGATGCCAGTCAATGACTGAGTCACTGACAGCAACCGGGCAGCAATTCCGCTAAAGCGTCGCCGCTTCAAAGCTCCCGAAGCTGGCTACGTGAACTCAACCGTCACCAGCTACAAGGAGCCTGACACGTGGCAAACGACTATTTCTTCACCTCCGAATCCGTCTCCGAAGGCCATCCGGACAAGGTCGCCGACCAGATCTCGGACGCGATCCTCGACGCCATCCTCACGCAAGACAAGTACTCTCGCGTTGCAGCGGAAACGCTGTGCAACACGGGTCTCGTCGTGCTCGCCGGTGAAATCACCACCACGGCCAACGTCGACTACATCCAGGTCGCGCGCGACACGATCAAGCGCATCGGTTACGACAACACCGACTATGGCATCGACTACCGCGGCTGCGCGGTGCTCGTCGCTTACGACAAGCAGTCGCCGGACATCGCCCAGGGCGTGGACCGCGCGCACGACAACAACCTCGACCAGGGCGCCGGCGACCAGGGCCTGATGTTCGGCTATGCGTGCGACGAAACGCCCGAGCTGATGCCGCTGCCGATCCACCTTTCGCACCGTCTGGTCGAGCGCCAGTCGAACCTGCGCCGCGACGGCCGTCTGCCCTGGCTGCGTCCGGACGCGAAGTCGCAGGTCACGATCCGCTACGTTGACGGCAAGCCGCACGCCATCGACACGGTCGTGCTCTCCACGCAGCACTCGCCGGACATCGACCTCGGCACGCTGCGCGAAGCCGTGATCGAAGAAGTCATCAAGCCGGTGCTGCCGTCCGAACTCATCAAGGGCGACATCAAGTTCCTCGTGAATCCGACCGGTCGCTTCGTGATCGGCGGCCCGCAGGGCGATTGCGGCCTCACGGGCCGCAAGATCATCGTCGACACGTACGGCGGCGCAGCCCCGCACGGCGGCGGCGCATTCTCGGGCAAGGATCCGTCGAAGGTGGACCGTTCGGCCGCCTACGCAGGCCGTTACGTCGCGAAGAACATCGTGGCCGCCGGCCTCGCGTCGCGCTGCCTGATCCAGGTTTCGTACGCGATCGGCGTGGCTGAGCCGACTTCGGTCATGGTCAACACGTTCGGCACCGGCAAGGTGTCGGATGCGACCATCACGAAGCTCGTGCGCGAGCACTTCGACCTGCGTCCGAAGGGCATCATCCAGATGCTCGACCTGCTGCGCCCGATCTACGAAAAGACCGCCGCTTATGGCCACTTCGGCCGCGAAGAGCCGGAATTCTCGTGGGAAGCGACCGACCGCGCACTCGCGCTGGCCGAAGCCGCCGGCACGGAGCCGGTGAGCGCAGCCATCGCGTAAGCATTCGCAAGGTGGCATCGCGCTGGCCGGCGGCAACGCCGGTCAAGCGCGATGCGGTGCCGAAAAAAACCCCGCAGGGCGCAAGCCCGTGCGGGGTTTTTGTTTTTTGCGGTGCCTGCTGCGAACCGCGCAGCGTGGGCCTGGCGCGGGTCTTAGCGCATGGCGAAGCCGAACCAGCCCGTGCTGCTCGCGCCCATGCGGCGCGGCTTGCGCGTGCTGCGCGCCACATGCACCGTGGTGGGCGCGGCGAGCGTGCGCAGCGGCGCGTTCGGGCGATAGAGCAGCGTGCGCAGCGAGAAGTGGCGCGAGCCCGAGCGCATGCGCAGTACGGCGAAGAACGAGTGGAACCAGGTGCGCATGCCGTCGACGGGCTTCGTCTCCCGAACCTGTTGTGCGAGCGCGCGGGTGCGCGCGGCGTGGTGTCGCAGTGCACGCACCAGATGACGGCGGGCCGGGCGGGCCGCTTTCAGGGCGGTGTGGGCGGCGTGAGACATGCGTTGAGTATCGAAGAGGGTATGCATGGCGGTTGAGCAATCGGGTTCGAGGTGCGCCTCGCGCGACGCTTTGCGTCGAGCAGCAAACGTGCCTGTCTTCCAGGGCATCACGAATTGGGTGGACGGGAGACGGGCCGCATGGCGCGGCGTGGGACGCGAAGCGACGGATTCTTCTGTTGGAGCGCCTTGTGCGGCAAGGCGTTCACGGCGATCGGTCGATGCGAAGAGAATTCGGCAATGTAAAACAACATGCGCAACAGGCTACACGCGAATCATGACCGCAGAAAGTCGGTTAATACCCGGCCCTGCGCGCCTTTGATGCACACGATCCCACCCTTTGTCCTCATCGCGGTGCGTGCGCGCCATTCGCGTGCGGCTCGCTCGACGCGGCGCATGGAGCCACCTCGTGTGGCCGCGTGGTCCTTCCCGCCGTGCCGGCACGCTTTACAATCGAAGCGTCGGCGCGCGCCGACGCCTCAGCCTCTTCGTTTCGCGTCATCGTGTAATGAAGCCACGAACGCAGGCTGCGGCCCTTGCTCGCATCGAGATCGCATAACGGAAGTCCCATGTCAGTCCAGTCAAAGAAAGAACAGGTGCAGGCGCTGCGCGAGCGCGGCTTCGTGGTCGTGCCGGGGCTCGTCTCGCCCGAGCGCTGCGAGGCGATCAAGCGGGTTGCGCAGGAGCAGTTGCAGGCGGCTGCCGCGCCGCTCGAATTCGAAGCCGATTTGCGCTACCCGGGCGCGCCCGAATCGAAGGACGCCCCGGGCGGCCATACGGTGCGGCGCCTGCTCGACGCTTACTCGCGCCACGCGCTGTATCGCGAATGGGCCACGTCGCCGGAAATCGCGGGGTGGATGGAGTTGTATTTCGGCGAGGAGCCGGTCCTCTCGTGCGCGCATCACAACTGCATGATGACGAAGCACCCGCACTACGGCAGCCTCACGGGCTGGCACCGCGACGTGCGCTACTGGTCGTTCGAGCGCGACGACCTCGTTTCGGTCTGGCTCGCGCTCGGGCCGGAGAAGATGGAAAACGGCGGCCTGTGGTTCGTGCCGGGCTCGCACGAGGCGCCGTTCACCTCGGAGCGCTTCGACGCCGCGAAATTCTTCCGCGCCGACCTGCCCGAGAACCAGGCGTGGATCGACCGCGCGATCGCCCCGACGCTCGCCGCCGGCGACGTGGTTTTCTTTCACTGCAACACGCTGCATTCGGCGGGGCAGAACCAGAGCGATCAGGTGAAGTTTTCGCTCGTGTACACGTACCACGGCGCGAGCAACGTGCCGCTGCCGGGCACGCGCTCGGCGGCCAAGCCCGAGGTGAAGTTCTGAGTAAAGTTCCGGGCCGGCGCTGCGTGGCGTTCGCCTAGCGCCGGCGCCCCGACATCGTGAGGCCGGTGATGCCCGCGAGCGTTGCCGCGATGCCGCCCCCGATCAGGAGGATCGTGCGGTTGGTGGGCGCGCCGGTGAAGAGACGCGACATGTCGTTCGCGAACGAATGGAGCGACTGGCCGCCGAAGTACAACAGGACGACGCCACAGGCGATAAGCGCGATCGAAATCGCTTTGGCCATGAACAACCTCTCGCAAAGGATGGACGCCGCAGTGTAGGCGAGCGGCCGCGGCGCGTCCAGGGTACGGTTTTCTGGCAGCCCGGCGTGCGCGCTCGCCTACCTTACATCGCCTTTCCCGCATAGTGGGCATCTGCACGGCTCGGGCGGATTGGCTAACATAGCTGCCTCACGCGAGCAGCACGCCCCACAGCGCGCCCGCGCCCATCCCTTCGCTCACTACCCGTTTTCGCCGAGGATCACCATGGCTTACGAAGCAGCCTCAGAACGCTATTCGGACATGCAGTACCGCTTTTGCGGCAAGTCGGGGCTCAAGCTGCCCGCACTGTCGCTCGGTCTGTGGCACAACTTCGGCGATACCACGCCGATCTCGACCCAGCGCGACATCCTGCGCACCGCGTTCGATCTCGGCATCACGCACTTCGACCTCGCGAACAACTACGGCCCGCCGTACGGCAGCGCCGAAACGAACTTCGGCCGCATTTTCAAGGACGATTTCCGTCCGTACCGCGACGAGTTGCTGATCTCGTCGAAGGCAGGCTGGGACATGTGGCCGGGCCCGTACGGCCAGGGCGGCGGCTCGCGCAAGTACGTGCTCGCGAGCCTCGACCAGAGCCTGCAGCGCATGGGCCTCGACTACGTCGACATCTTCTACTCGCATCGTTTCGACGTGGAAACGCCGCTCGAGGAAACGGCTGGCGCGCTGGCGACGGCCGTGCAGCAGGGCAAGGCGCTGTATGTCGGCATCTCGTCGTATTCGCCCGCCAAGACGCGCGAAATGGCGAAGCTGCTCGCCGAATACAAGGTGCCGCTGCTCATTCACCAGCCGTCGTACAACATGCTCAACCGCTGGGTCGAGGAAGAACTGCTCGACACGCTCGAGGACCTCGGCACGGGCAGCATCGCGTTCACGCCGCTTGCGCAGGGCGTGCTCACGAACAAGTACCTGAACGGCGTGCCCGAAGACGCGCGCGTGAACCGCCCGGGCGGCGGCTCGCTCAAGAGCGAGCATCTGAGCACACAGAACATCGAGCACGTGCGCAAGCTCAACGACCTCGCGCTGCGCCGCGGCCAGAGCCTCGCGCAAATGGCGATTGCCTGGACGCTGCGCGGCGGCCGCGTGACCTCGGCGCTGATCGGCGCGAGCCGCGCGGAGCAGGTGCGCGAGAACGTTGCGGCGTTGAAGAACCTGGAGTTTTCGAAGGAAGAACTCGCGGAGATCGACCGCTATGCGACCGAAGGCGGCGTGAACCTGTGGGAGAAGCCGTCGACTGATCAGCACATCTGAACGGCACGCTTCCCGGCACAACGAACCGCCTCCTTGCGAGGCGGTTTTTTTATGCGCGAAAGATCGGCAAAGTGCGTGCGGCGGCAGCGAGGCGCGCCATTCTTCGGTTTGTCATGTGGCCCTGCTAACGTCGCGGCAGCCTTTGCCGCGAGGAATTTCCATGGAGTCCTTGAGCGCCGAATCCGAAGCGCTTTCCCCCACCGCCACGCGCACCGAACCCGCCGGGTGGCCCGAACGTGCGATGCGCCCGCCGCAGCCCGCAACGTCGGCTCGCGCAAATGCCGCAATGATTGCGTTCGCGTTCACGGCGCTGTGCTACGAACTCGTGGGCTTGCCGCTTTTGCTGGACGCGGCAGGCGGCCCGACGTTCGCCCTGCTGGCAACGCTTGCGCCCGTCGTGCTCGCCACGCCGATCCACTGGGGGCTCATCCACGAAGGCATACACGGACAACTTTCGCGCGACCGGCGCGTGAACGAGTGGCTCGCGCGGGTGCTCGCGATCGGCCTGGCGATGCCGTTCGACGCCGTGCGTTTCGGACACCTGATGCATCACCGCTTCACGCGCGAACCGTTCGACCGCCCTGATGTGCACGACCTGCACGACGCGAGCGGCCCGCGCTGGCGTCGCCGTGTTTTGTACTATGCGCGGTTGATGGGCGGCCTGTACGCGGCCGAATTGCTGCTGCCGCTGCTGGCTTTCATGCCCGTGCGCCTCGCACGCGCCATCATCGAGCGTGGCGTGGGGGCGCACGGACGCGAAGGCGTGCAGGTGCAGCGACTCTTCGCGAACCACGCCGCCGATCCCGTGAGGCGCAGTCGCGCGCGGCGCGACTGGCTCGCCTCGCTCGCGCTGTACGCCGCTTCGTTCGCGCTGTACGGCAAGGCTTGGCCCGTGCTGCTCGCGGCGATGTACCTGCGTGGACTGTGGCTATCGGTAGCCGATAACCTGCCGCACTACGGCGTCGCGCTCGACGAACCGGGCCGCGCGCGGGATTTCCGTGTGCCGCGCGTTCTGGGCGTGCTGCTCATGAATCATCACCTGCATCGCCAGCATCATCTGCATCCGACGCTGCCGTGGACGGCGCTGCCCGCAATCGCGCACGCCGAAGAGGCCGCAGGCGCGGCGGCGCGGGCGGACTATCTCGCCGCCGCGTTGCGTCAGTTCAAGGGATTGCAGCCGGGCGTCGATCCCGGCTGAGGTGGATGGTGCGAGCGAATGGCGCGCGTACGCGCAAACCGCGGCGCGTTGCGCCGCGAGGATGCCGCTTCGTCAATTTGCGCCGGCTACATCAGCGCCGGCAGCGTCTCGACAAGCGCAACGGCTGCGAGCACGCCGATCAGCGCGCCGATCACGCGTAGCGTGTTGTGTCTGAATTCCGTCGCGCACGGCACCGCGCCAAGAAAGAGCGCGCCAGCGAGGGCCATCGGGATGATCATCACGAAATCGCCAATCGTGAAATAACCTTCCATGCTCGTCTCCTTATCGTATGGGCGACGCGGGCGCGCAATGGTTGTCGTTCTCGTTGCCATGCCAATGGCATGACGTTGCGGCCCCGGGCCTGAAATCGAGTATAGGTGAGGGCGGCGAGCGCGGCGGCGCGTGTGTGTGCCGTGACGCGCATCGTGAAGCGCATGTCGCGCCGCAAAAGCCCGCCAGAAGCGGCGTTGCGCTGCAGTGCGATGCGCGCGGGGCGCAATTCGCCAGTCGTCTAAATATTACGGACGCCTTTCGATTGCCGCGGCGCGCGGCACACAACGATGCAAGTGCGCATGTCGTGTTCCGCGTCGGGCGATATCGCGAACTCAGGCCGCCCCAGTGCGTTCGCGTGCCCGCAACCTGAGCGCCAGCGCGAGCCCCACGACCAGCAGCACGATCACGAGGCCGGCCACGCCGGCCCAGCCCGCCGCAGTCCAGAAGTGCCCGCCGATGGAACCCATCACGCTCGAGCCGACGTAATAGGCCAGCAGGTACAGTGCGGCGGCCTGGCCCTTCGCTTCGCGCGCGAGCCGTCCAACCCAGCCGCTCGCCACCGCATGCCCGGCGAAGAAGCCAATGGTCAGGCACGCGATGCCGGCTGCAATGGCCGCGAGCGGCGCGAACAGCGTGAGCACGACGCCCGTGAGCATCAGCGCGAGACTGGCGACCAGCACGCGGCCGCGCCCGAAGGTGTCGGCCATGCGGCCCGACCACGGCGAGGCGACCACGCCGGTCAGGTAGACAAGGAAAATCGCGCCGATCGCTGCCTGACTCATGCGATAGGGCGGCGCGATCAGCCGGTAGCCGATGTAGTTGTAGAGCGTGACGAAGCTGCCCATCAGCACGAAGCCCATGGCGAACAGCATGGGCAGCCCCGGCCGCGCGAAATGGCGCAGCAGCGCGGAGCGATGATGCGTCAAGCCGAGGCCGCTCTTCGGCACGAAGTGTCGCGAGGGCGGCAGGAGCGAGCGGAACGCCAACATGGAAGCGAGCCCGAGCACGCCGATCACGGCGACTGCCGCACGCCAGCCGAACAGGTCGGTGACGATGCCCGTGATCACGCGCCCCGCCATCCCGCCGATGGCCGTGCCGCCCACGTAGAGGCCCATCGAAAGGCCGAGGCCGTCCGGGTGCATTTCTTCGGCGAGCCAGGCCATGGCCACGGCGGGCACGCCACCGAGCGCAATGCCCTGCAGCGTGCGCAGCACGAGTAGCTGATGCCAGTGCGGCACGAAGGCGGTGGCGAGCGTGAGCAGCGACGACGCGCACAGCGACGCGGTCATCATGCCGCGCCGGCTCCAGCCTTCGGAGACAAAGCCCGCAATGAAGATCGCGATGGCGAGCGCCGCCGTGGTGAACGAGAGCGAGAGGCTGCTCTGCGCGGGGCTCACGCCGAAGGTTTCGGAGAACGCAGGCAGCAGCGGCTGCACGCAGTAGAGAAGCGAAAAAGTGGCGTAGCCGGCGAACAGAAGCGCGAGGCTCGCGCGCCAGAATTCGGGGGTGCCGCGTTCGATGTACGGAACGGCGGAGGGCGCGGAATTGCGCGAGGCGCCCGGTGATGCAGTCACGAGTGAATCTCCAGCAATATTACAAAGGCGCAACGATACGCCTGTTGGGCGATCAGCGTGGTCGAGCGCCGCAGGAGAGGCGGCGCCGGCGGCTTAGCCCGGCGAGCGGGCGGCGCCCGGCTGCGCGCCGCGAGCGGCGCTTGGTGCGCTCGCCGAAGCGCCTTGTGGCCCGCTGGCGGGCTGCGCTTTTTGCAAGTCGTCCGGATGCACGAGCGCCGCATCGCTGGGCAGATCCGCCGCGCTCCAGCCGCCGCCCAGCGCCTTCACGAGCGCGACGCTTGCCGCCATGCGCCGGCGCGAGATCGCCACGGCCTGGCGTTCGTTGTTGAGCGCCGTGGTTTGCGCGACGACCACGTCGAGGTACGTAATCGCACCGCCGAGATAGCGATTGTTGATGGTGACGAGCGTGCGCTGCGCGGCGTCCACCGCGCGGTCCTGGGCCGTCGCCTCCTGCTCCAGCACGCGCAGCGCCGCGAGGTTGTCCTCGACGTCGCCAAAGGCGTCGAGCACCGTTTGGCGGTACTGCGCCACGTTCTCGTCGTACTGGGCGCGCGCTTCGTTGCGCACGGCCTCGCGCCCGCCGAAGTCGATCAGCGTGCCCGCGAGCGTCGGTCCGAGCGACCAGAAGCGCGCGGGCGCGACGAGCCACTGGCTGAAGTTGGTGGCCTCCAGGCCGCCCGTGACCGCGAGCATGAGGGTCGGGAAGAACGCCGCCGTCGCCACGCCCACTTGCGCGTTCGCGGCGGCCACGCGGCGCTCGGCAGCGGCAATGTCGGGGCGCCGTTCGAGCAGCGTGGATGGCACGCCCGGCGGGCTCGTGATCGCGCGCACCGTGTAGGCCTCCTTCGGTGCGACGGCGAGCGTAAACGTGGAAGGCGACTGCCCGATGAGAATCGCGATGGCATGTTCGAGCTGCGCGCGCTGCACGCCGAGATCGATCGCCTGCGCCTCGGTGGTCTGCAGCTGCGTTTGCGCCTGGCCCACGTCCGCGTCGGTGGCGATGCCGCCTGCGTAGCGATGCTGCGTCAGTTCGAGCGATTCGCGATAAGCCTGGATCGTGTCGTCGAGCAATTGCCGTTCGCGGTCGAGGCCGCGCAGCTCGAAGTAATCGGTCGCGAGTTCGGCCTGCATGGAGAGCAGCACGGCCTGCATGTCGGCAGCGCTTGCCTGTGCATTCGCCTTCGCGGCCTCGACGTTGCGCGCGACGCGGCCCCAGATATCGGGCTCCCATGTGGCGTCGATGCCGACGGCGTAATCGTTGATCGTTTGACCGGCCTTCGACGTGTACAGCACATTCTGCGAGGTGCGGTAGCGCGAATAGTCGCCGCTCGCCGTCACGAGCGGAAAATAGCTCGAGCGCTGCTGCGCCACGTTCGCGCGCGCCGCGCGAAAGTGCGCCTGTGCGGCTTGCACGTTCTGGTTCGCGCTCTCGACCTGGGCTTCGAACTTGTCGAGCGTGGGGTCCTCGTAGATCGTCCACCACGCGCCGCGCGGCACGTTGTCGGCAGGCTGCGCAATCGTCCAGCCCGTGCCTTCGAGCTCCTTGAACGTCGCGGCCACGGGCATGCTGGGGCGTACGTAGTCGGGCCCGACCGTGCAGGCGCCGAGCGCCCCGAGCAGGGCCAACGCGAGAAGTCGAACGCGTGCGCGCCTCATCATTCGCCCTGCGCCTGCGTGTTGCTACCCGCACCGCTCGCGCCATGCGCCGCACCTGCCTCGTGCTGCGGCTGCACGATGCGCACGGGCGTGCCGTCGACGATCGCGTCCTGCGGATTGACGATCACGCGCTCGTCTCCCGCGAGCCCCGCGGCCACAGCGACGCGGGTGCCGAAGTCGGTGCCGAGCGTGACCTTCACCAGCTTCACGCGGTTTTGCGCGTCGACGGTCGCCACCTTCACGCCGTCCGGGCGGAACAGGAAGGCGTTGCCGGGCAGTGTCATCGGCGTGCCCGAGCCGTCGAGCGCGAAGTGCACCTGCGCATACGCGCCGGGCAGCAGTTCGCCGCTGCGGTTGTCCACATCGACTTCCACGAGCATCGTGCGCTGCTGCGTATCGACCGCGCCCGCCGTGCGCGCGACGATGCCAGGGAAGGGCTTGCCCTGTTCCTCGTTGAGCGTGAGATACGCATGCTGCTGCACGCGGATCTGCTGCGCGTAAGCCTGCGGCACGTTCGCGTACACGCGCAGCCGGTCGGCCTGCGCGAGATGAAACAGCTCTTTCTGCGAGCTGCCGCCGTTGCCCGCGTCGATGAGCGCGCCCACGTCCACGTTGCGCGCGGTGACGATGCCGTCGAAGGGCGCCGTCACGCGTTCGTACGACTGCAGTTGCGAGAGCCGCGAGACGTTGAAGCGCGCGGAATCGAGCGTGGCCTTTTTCGCGAGCATGTCGCCGACTTTTTCGTCGGCGTCCTGTTTCGCCACCGAGCGCGTTTGCAGCATCTGCGTCCAGCGGTCGGCCGTGGTTTTCGCGAGCGCGTAATTGGCTTCGGCGTTGGCGAGATCGGCGCGCGCGGCACGCAGCTGGTCATCCACTTCGGGTGCGTCGATTTCGGCGAGCAACTCGCCCGCCTTCACGTGCGCGCCGATGTCGAAGTACCACTTGCGCAGATAGCCGTTGGTGCGCGCGTAGATCGGCGTGTCGAGAAACGCCTGCACATTGCCGGGCAACACGAGGTCGAGCGCGCGCGCCGAGCGCTGTGGCGTGACCACCTGCACGGAAAGCGTGCTCGCGGTTTTCGCGTCGCGCTCGAGCGCCGCATGCGCGCTATGGCGCGACCAGATGCCTTGCGCCGCGAGCCCGATCACGATGAGCGCAGCGAGCACGATGGGCCAGCGCCGTGCTTTATGCGGGCTATGCGGCGCTTGCGGCGGAGGCGTTTGCGAATGATTCGTCATGACAGGGTATTCATGATTTGGGCACCACGTTTTCACTGGCGCGCTGGCGGCGCTCGCCGAGCTTGCGGTAGATGAGCGAGAACACCACGGGTACGAAGATCAGCGTGGCGAGCGTGCCCACCGCGAGGCCGCCGATCACGGCGCGCCCGAGCGGCGCATTTTGCTCGCCGCCTTCGCCAAGGCCAATGGCCATCGGCACCATGCCGATCACCATGGCGAGCGCGGTCATGAGCACCGGGCGAAAACGCGTGTAGCCCGCTTCGATCGCGGCGCGCGCCGCGTCGCCGTGCAGGCGCAACTGCTCGCGCGCGAAGCTGATGACGAGAATGGAGTTCGCCGTGGCAATGCCGATACACATGATCGCGCCCGTGAGCGCGGGAATGGACAGCGTGGTGTGCGTGAGGAACAGCATCCAGACGATGCCCGCAAGCGCGCCCGGCAGCGCCGTGATGATGATGAACGGATCGAGCCACGACTGGAAGTTCACGACGATCAGCAGATACACGAGCACAATCGCGAAGACGAGACCGCCTAAAAGTCCGGAGAACGAATCGTTCATCGTCTGCACCTGGCCGCGCAGCTTGACGGTGGAGGTTTTCGGCAGCGCGTCGCGCGTCTGGTCGATGATCTTCGCGATGTCGTCGGAAACGGCGCCGAGGTCGCGCCCGTCGGCGGTGCCGTAAATTTCGATGGTGGTCTGCGCGTTGTAGTGCGTGACCACCGCGTCGCCCGCCACGCGCTGCATGCTCGCGAGCGAGCCGAGAATATTGCTGCGGCCGTTCGCGGTGAGCGGAATGTTGGCGAGCGACTGCAGCGAATCGATCGTGTATTGCGGCGCTTCGGTCACGACGTTGTAGCTCACGCCGTTGACCGGGTTGAGCCAGAACGTGGGCGTGGTCTGCTGGCTGCCCGAGAGCGTGATGAGCAGATCGCTTGCCACGTCCTTCTGCGTGAAGCCCGCCTGCTGTGCGCGCGTGCGGTCCACGTCGATGAAGATGCGCGGCAGGTCCGCGGGCTGCTGGATGCGCGCGTCGACGAAGCCGGGCACGCCGCGCAGTCGCGCGAGCAGCTTCGCCGCGAACGCGCGGTTTCCCGCCACGTCGCGGCCCACGATCTGCACGTCGATAGGCGAGGGCATGCCGAAGTTCAGCGTCTGGCTCACGATATCGGCGGGCAGGAAGGCGAACTGCACGCCCGGGAACTCGTCGTTGAGCGTGCGGCGCAACAGGCGCACGTAATCCGCCGTGGCGTGATGGTCCTCGTTCAGCGAGATCAGCACGTCGGCGTCGGAGGTGCCGATGGTGCCCGTGTTGCTGTACGACAGGTTGATACCCGAGACCGGCAGGCCGATGTTGTCGATGATCGAATGCAGCTCGCCCGGCGGAATCAATGTGCGTACGCGCTTGTCGATCCGATCGACGAGCACGGCCGTTTCTTCCACACGCATGCCGGTTTTCGCGCGCACGTGCAGCGCGATGGTGCCGGCATCGACTTGCGGAAAGAAGTCTCGCCCGAGGAATGGCATGAGCAACAGCGAGGCGCCACAGCAGGCGAGAAACGCCACGACGAACCACACGGGGTGCTTCACGCGCGCCGCGAGAAACACGCGGTAGCGCTCGCGCAGCCCCTCGAAGCCGCGCTCGAACGCGAGGTGCACGCGCATGAACGGATTGCGCGTCGTGCGATGCAGGTCGGCGGCCTTGTGATGATGGCGCATCAGGTACTTCGCGAGCGTGGGCACGAGCGTACGCGAGAAGAAGTACGAGGCCAGCATGGCGAATACCACGGCTTCCGCGAGCGGGATGAAGAGGTAATGCGCCACGCCCGTGAGCAGGAACATCGGCACGAACACAATGCAGATGGAGAGCGTGGAGACCAGCGTGGGAATCGCGATCTGGTGCGCGCCGTCGAGAATCGCCTGTTCCAGCGTCTTGCCTTGCTCCAGCTGCTGGCTGATGTTCTCGATGGCGACCGTTGCGTCGTCAACGAGAATGCCCACCGCGAGCGCAAGCCCGCCGAGCGTCATGATGTTGATGGTCTCGCCGAGCGCCGCGAGCACGATGACCGAGGTGATCATCGAAAGCGGAATCGAGACCGCGATGATGAGCGTGGCGCGCCAGTTGCCGAGAAATAGCAGGATCATGAGCGCCGTGAGCGCGGCGGCGATGAGCGCCTCGCGCAGCACGCCCTGCACGGAAGCGCGCACGAAAAGAGACTGATCCGCGACCGGATCGATATTGAGCGACGACGGCACGAGATTGCGCAGCGTCGGCATCATCTCCTTGATGCGATCGACGATTTCGAGCGTGGACGTATTGCCGCTCTTGTTGATGGTGAGGAGCGAGGCGCGCTGACCGTCCACGCGCACGATGTTGGTTTGCGGCACGTAGCCGTCGCGCACGTGCGCGACGTCGCGGATATAGATCGTGCCGCTTGCCGTGGTTTTCACAGGAATGTCGTTCAAGCCCGCTAAGCTGTTGGGGCTTGCGTTCATCGTGACCGAATATTCGGTCGCGCCTATTTTCGCCGTGCCGGAGGGCAGGATGAGGTTCTGCGCGCTGATCGCGTTCACCACGTCCATGGGCGAGAGATTGTGCTGCTGCAGCGCGCGCTGGTTGATGTCAACCATGATTTGCCGCTGCTTGCCGCCATAGGGCAGCGGCGCGGAGGCGCCCGGCACGGTCGCGAGCTGCGTCTTCAGGAAGTTGTTGCCGTAGTCGAACAACTCCTGCTCGGTAAGTTGCGGTGAGGAAAGCGACAGGCGCAGGATCGGCACAGTCGAGGCGTTGTAGCGCAGAATGAAGGGCGGCTGGATGCCAGGCGGCAGCGAGCGCAACTGCGCTTGCGAAAGCGCCGTGACTTCGGCGAGTGCTTCCTGGATATTGGCGTGCGGCTGGAAGAAGATCTTCACGACCGCGATACCGTTAAGCGAGGTCGATTCGGTGTGCTCGATATCGTTGACCGCCACGGAAAGGCCGCGCTCGTAGTTGAGCACGATGCGCTTTTCCATTTCGTCGGCGGGCAGGCCCGTGTAGGTCCAGATCACCGAGAGCACCGGGATGTCGATGTTCGGGAAGATGTCCGTGGGCGTGCGCAGGATCGTCAGTGGCCCGACGATCAAGAGCAGCAACGCGAGCACGACGAATGTGTACGGGCGCTTGAGCGCGAGTCGAACGATCCACATGGAACGACGGGTTCCTTCGCTGGTGGCGGAGTGTGGCTCGCGCGGCTGGTCTGGCCGCGATGGCGAGCGTTTAGGTTATCGGTATCGTGGCCGGCTATGATGGCGCGCTTGAGGTCTTTGCCTGTGCTGCGCCTGGCCTTTGTGGTGCACGGTTGGGACAGGACTATAGCGCCAGTCACGAGGCATCAGCGTACTTTTTCAGGGACTGCCCTAGCAAGGGCGCTGAGAATGGGGTTTACCATCTGTTACAGTCAGCTTTTCGTAAGTTGCGCGAACGAGGCAGGGCGGAGCAGTGACGGTGCAAGGCGGCGTCTGCACGGCGTCGTTGATACACCCCCCTATTTTTTCGCTTTGCGCATGCGCTCAAACAAGCAACAATGGGGATGCCAAGGGTCCGGCCGTGCTTAAGCGCGCGGAACGAGCGGGTCGCCCGAGGCACGTTTGGATGCGCGCGCAACCGTTGGTGCGCATCGGTTTTTTTGTCAGCATGCCGACCGGTTTTCCTTCGAGGGAGCCGGCGAAGGTAGCGAGGTAACGGGGAAACATCATGCAAATCGGTTCTATCGTCCGTTCCGTTCATATCGCCGTGCCACAGGGCGCGCGCGGCATCGTGATGCGCATTCTCGGCGACATGGCGATGGTGACCTGGTATGCCGGGGAGCCTGGCTCGTCGAAGCAACTCAGCACCGAGCCCTTTTTTCTCGAAGATCTGATCGATACGGGCGAGCACGTCATGCCCGCAGGCGCGCAGATCCACTGAGCCTGGGCTCTGTGACACGCTGACGAGGCGCGCCGCGCCTCGTCGCAGGGTTGCGCGCCGCGTTTGTGTTCATCGTGCCCGCCGTGGCGCACCGCGTGCTCGCAGCCACTGCCCGCAAGAGGCACAATTGCGGGTATGAATTACGATCCTTCTCCTCTTCCGGGCGAACCTTCCGGCCCCGGCGATTCCAGCGACCCGCAAGCCGCGCCCTACGCGCGTCTCACGCCTGAATGCGTGCTCGACGCCGTGGATGGCGTGCTGATGCCGGCCAACCGCCGCACGGATGGCCGCATGCTCGCGCTCAACAGCTACGAGAATCGCGTGTACCAGGTGGGCGTGGAAGACGAGGCGCCGCTCATCGCCAAGTTCTATCGCCCCGAGCGCTGGAGCGACGAGGCGATCCTCGAAGAGCACGCCTTCGTCGCCGAACTCGCCGCGCGCGAGATTCCCGCTGTGCCCGCGCTTGCCTTCGAAGGGCGCACGCTGCACGAGTTCGACGGGTTTCGCTTCTCGCTTTTCGAGCGCCGTGGCGGCCGCGCGCCGGATCTCGACCGCAGCGACACGCTCGAATGGCTGGGCCGTTTCATCGGCCGCATTCACGCGGTGGGCGCGACAAAACCTTACGCAGCACGCCCCACGCTCGACATTCAGACGTACGGCTACGAGCCGCGCACGTATCTGCTGGAACATGGCTTCGTGCCCTCCGATGTGCGCGAAGCGTGGCAGGCCGCGGTCAATCTCGCGCTCGAAGGCGTGGAGGCGGCATTCGAGCGTGCGGGCGACGTGCGTTCGCTGCGCCTGCACGGCGACTGCCATCCGAGCAACGTGCTCTGGACCGACGCCGGCCCGCATTTTGTGGACTTCGACGACAGCCGCATGGGTCCCGCTATCCAGGATTTGTGGCTGCTGCTGCCCGGCGATCGTGCGGGCGCCTCGCGTGCGATGGCGGATCTGCTCGCCGGTTATGAGGACTTCTGCGAATTCGAGCCGCGCGAGCTGCATCTCGTCGAGGCGCTGCGCACGCTGCGCCTCATCCACTACTCGGCGTGGCTCGCGCGCCGCTGGCACGATCCAGCGTTTCCGGCCGCCTTCCCGTGGTTCAACACGCAGCGTTACTGGGAAGAGCGCATTCTCGAACTGCGCGAGCAGATCGGCGCGATGCAGGAAGGGCCGCTCTGGCCCGTGTGAACGCTGAACGCGGCGCGCAGGCTCACTGCGCGCTCGCCGGACTGCCGGGCGAGGCGCCCTGAGCAGATGGCTTGACGATCAATTGCGCGCGCAGGTCGCGCGCCATCGTCTCGAACGCGGGGCGCATCTGTGCGAAATCGTCGGCGCTGCACACGTCGCTGGCGAAATGCGTCTGGCCCGTACGCGTGACGCGCAGCACGTTCGCCTCTGCGTCGAGCGCGTACTGCGAACTGAAATCGATGAAACGGTTGTCGGCGTGCTGCGGCATGGGCACGTCGAGCACGCGCATGCCCGGCGGCAGGACGATGCGCGTGCGCTCGGTCATCACCACGTTGCGGCACATGAACGGCTGCGTGCGCCGCGGCTCGCCGAGCCAGTAGCGCAGATTCGCGTCGAGTCCACCCACGAAGCTCGTGAGCGTGGGCACAGGCGTGGTCATCTCAGGGTCGACGAAACCGTCGAAGGTGCCCGTGAGCGTGAGCACGAGCGGGCCCGCCGTGGCGTCGAGCGGGCTGGAGGCGAGCGTGGCGTTGCCGCGCAGGTTGGCGTTGTGCAGCTCCCATTGCAGCGACTCCTCGCGCTGCGCGGGCGTTTGCAGGCGCAGCACGCTGCGTGTCTGTTCGGCGGACCAGCCCTGCGCCTGCAAGCGGTAGATGAAATGCGCCGAGCCGTCGGGCGCGACCGTGATGTCGAGATCGCTTTCGCGCGTGGTCGAGGCCGTGGCGGGCGTGCGGACCTGCGTGCCGTCGCTGGCGAGCACGGCCACGCGGTCCATATCCGTCGACGGCAGGTAGCCGAACTCGATGTTGCTCGCGGTGGAGTCGGCGAACATCTGCAGATCGGGCAGCCAGGTGATGACGTGATTGATCACGCCGAAGCCCGGCACGCTCGGCAGCGTGTAGACCGTGCCGCTGTTCACGAGCGCCGGCATGCTGCGGATGCCGACGGCGTCGAGCAGCGCGCCGTAGAGCGCGACGTGGTCCTTGCAGTCGCCATAGCGGTTTGCGAGCACATCGCTGGCGCGGTGCGGCACGATCTCGCCGCGCCCGATATTCATCGCCACGTAGCGGATGTTGCGGCGCACCCAGTCGTAGAGCAACTGCGCCTTCGCGCGCGGCGTGTCGTCGTGCGCCGTGAGCGTGAGCGCGAGACGCACGATGGCCGGGTCGCGCACGGTCGGATCGGCGGCCGCCTCGCGATAGACCTTTGCGAAGGCCGCGTAATCGGGGAAGGTGGACACCATCAGCCGGTCGCCGTAGCTCACGTAGGCCACCGAGCCGTATTCGAGGCGCTGAAAATTCGCCTTGTCGTAGCGATACTCATAGTGCGTGCGGCCGTTCACCGTGGCCGGCGGCAAAACGGTAAAGCCGCGCGCGTCGGCGTAGAGCGGCACTTTCGCGGGCAGGTCGTAGATCACGCGGAAGTTGTGCGTGGGCGCGAGGTCGGGCGGCGTGAAGTCGCTGAACCAGCCCGGCACGAGCGGCACGCGCTGGATCTTGCGCCACGTGAGATGCACGCGCGCGCCGGGCTCCACGGCCGGGAACACGATCACCTTGTCCTGCACGTCCTGGAACATCGGGGCGTCGAACGAGCGCACTTCCTGCACGTCGCGGATCTGCTCGGGCCGCACGTCGTGGCGGCCGCCCTGGGCGTCCTCGGTCCACGCTTCGAGCACCTCCACGTGGGCCATCTCGCGGTTGAACCACACGTAGTACTGGCCCGCGCGCGCAATGCCGGCCTCGGTGTTCACGCGCAGCGTGAGCGAGTCGAGCTTGGTGTACGAGCCGTCCGCGTTGACCGTGAAGGTCTGCGTTTCCGATTCGTTGGTGTATGGCGCCTGCGCGGCGCTGCCCGCCGGATTCAGTTCTCCCGTTTCGAGGGGCACGGGCGTGAGCTGCGCCACGCCCGGGCGCAGGTCGGCGGCGAAGGTTCCCGTAGCGGGGCCGAGCACGGCTAGACAAAGAGCGAGAGCGAGGCGCATTGGGGGGCTCGGCAGGGGTCGGGTCGCGGATGGGCGCTACTCCCGTCACTTAAAAGTCATGCAACCGGCTTGTCAAGCGGATGGCCCGCACACAGCCCGCAGGGGGCCCTGTATCGAGCATTGAGTCTAAATGCTGGGCCGCGCCATGAAACGCCCGCCTGCGTTGTTGTCCCTGGCGTCCTGCGGCGCCGCCGCCAGTTTGCTGCGCACGCAACAATCGGCCGAGCGCGACGGCGCGCGGGCCGCTGAAGGCCATATGTATGTTTACCTCATATTGCCAAGGCAGCGCCTGGGGTCTAAGGTTCGTGCAGCCGTCAAGCGGCAAATAAGTGTTCTGTGCGCTAACGCACAAAAGAGCACGTAAGACCACGCCTACCAACAGCCATTTTGGATGGGACCAGAGAGAGCGCCCACCCCTCGCTCCACCTCTGGTTGATTCGGGAGATCCCATGAGCAGCGTTGCAGATTCGACGCGCGGTGCGCAAAGCGCACCTTTCTTTTCCAAAGAGGCGACCGTCGCCCCGCCGGGCTTTTCGCGCTGGATGGTGCCGCCCGCAGCGCTGGCCGTGCATCTGTGCATCGGCCAGGCCTATGCGTTTTCCGTGTTCAACGCGCCGCTCACGAAGGTGATCGGCATTACGCAGTCCGCGCCCGATGACTGGTCGCTCACCACGCTTGGCTGGATTTTTTCGCTGGCCATCGTGTTTCTCGGCCTTTCCGCCGCCTTTGGCGGCAAATGGCTCGAACGTGTGGGCCCGCGCCGCACGATGTTTACCGCGGCATGCTGCTTTGGCGGCGGTTTCCTCGTTTCCGCGCTTGGCGTGTATCTGCATCAGATCGCGCTGCTCTATCTCGGCTACGGCGTGATCGGCGGCATCGGCCTTGGGCTCGGCTACGTCTCGCCGGTTTCGACGCTGATCCGCTGGTTCCCCGACCGCCGCGGCATGGCAACGGGCCTCGCGATCATGGGCTTCGGCGGCGGCGCGATGATCGCCGCGCCGCTCTCCGTCATGCTGATGAAGCACTTCGCGAGCGACACGAGCGCGGGCGTCGCCCAGACCTTCGTGGTGCTCGGCGTGGCGTATTTCATCTCGATGTCGATCGGCGCCCTCGCCATTCGTGTGCCCGCGCCCGACTGGAAGCCCGCGGGCTGGACGCCGCCGGTCGTCGCGAAGAAGCTCGTGTCGAACCAGCACGTGCACATCGACCAGGCGCTCAAGACGCCGCAGTTCTACCTGATCTGGCTCGTGCTGTTCCTCAACGTGACGGCCGGTATCGGCATTCTGGGTCAGGCCTCGGTCATGATTCAGGAAAGCTTCAAGGACACGGTGACCGCCGGAGCGGCGGCGGGCTTCGTGGGCCTGCTCTCGCTCTTCAACATGGGCGGGCGCTTCGTGTGGGCTTCGGCTTCCGACTGGGTGGGCCGCAAGAACACCTACTTCATCTTCTTCGTGTTCGGCGCGGTGCTGTATTACGCGGTGCCGCAGTTCGCGCAGAGCGGCAACATTGTCCTGTTCGTGCTGGCGTACTGCCTGATTCTCTCGATGTACGGCGGCGGCTTCGCGACCGTGCCCGCGTATCTCGCGGACATGTTCGGCACGGCGTTCGTCGGCGGCATTCACGGCCGTTTGCTCACCGCGTGGGCGGCGGCAGGCGTGGCGGGCCCGGTGCTCGTGAACTACGTGCGCGCCTATCAGGTCGCCAACGGCGTGGCGAAGGCCGACGCGTACACGATGACTGTGCACATCATGGCTTCGCTGCTCGTGCTCGGCTTCATCTGCAATCTGCTCGTGCGCCGCGTGGACGCGAAGCATCACATGAGCGAGACGCAACTCGCCGCCGGTAAATAAGGAGGAACGCGCAATGTCTAGTCAAGCTGCCCCGAAATCGTCAAACACGGCGCTGATGGCGATCTTCTGGCTTTACGTGCTGGTGCCGCTCGTGTGGGGCGTGACCAACACGCTCACGCAGGCGATGAAGCTGTTCGGCTGATGCCTCGACGTTGAAGTGAAGCGAGGCGGCGCGAGCCGCCCGCGAAAAACCCGTACTGCGGGCCGCCGACGCGAGTCGCGGCCCGCAGTTTTTTTGGGGGCGCGTAGTCGCGTGCACGCTTGTGGCGATCCCTCGCCGCACGGCAGTACGATGCGTTTTCGTAACGCGGCATCCGGAGACGGACGATGGTGCGGATCATGATGATCCTGCTGGGCGTGGAGTATCTGCGCGAGCGCTGGCGCGGCGTGATGGCCGTGGGCGTGATGAGCGCGCTCGTGGGCGCGGCGCTCTTTATCGACGCACTCGACGGCGTGCTGTATTTCCATATCGCGCCGTTCGCGTGGCTGCTGCTGATCGAAGGCCTCGCCACGCTCGCGGTGGCATGGACCGGCATGGGCGGCCAGCGCACGCTGCGCTATGTGAAGGGCTTCGGTTTTTGCATCACGGCGGTGCTCGTGCTCTCGGGCTACCGGCACGCGTCGTTCATCATTTCGATGGTGTTCGCCACGCTCTTTCTCGCCGATGGCCTGCTGCAGATCGCGTCGGCCTGGGTCGTGCGCTATCGCACGTGGCGTCTCGCGCTGGCGGGCGGCGCGCTGCAGATCGCCATCGCCATCTTTCTCTACCAGCCTTATCCCACGCACTACAAGGGCACCGTGCCGTACTGCCTCGGGCTCATTCTGATGTTCGCGGGCTGGAACCTGCTGCTGCTCGCGTTGCGCGCGCGCCGGCTTGCCGTGAATCCGGCGGCGGCGCAGGGCGGCGCGGCAGCGCTCGTGGCGAGCGCGGTGGGCGCGGCGAATGCGGCCAAAGGCCAGGCGCAGAGACTCGCACAAACCGTGTTCGACGGGCCGCCTGCGCCGCACGAGCACGCGCTCACGGTACATGTGTGGACGCCAGTGGGCACCTCAAGAGCCGAGGCTCGGCGCCAGCCGCTCATCGACCGTTATATTGCCGCCGTCGATCGCGATGGCGTGATTTCCACGGGGCACGCCGCGCTCGAATCGCCCGAGCGCGTGTACATCAGCCTCTATCCGGCCGTGGAAATCGATCGTTCTCCCGATGAATTCACGCGCACGCTGCGCGCGACCCGCGAGAACGACGTGCCGGGCCTTTTCCAGCCCGACTACGTAACGGAGTCGCAGGCGTGGTGTCCGTCCACGCGTCAGGTGCGCATTCGCAACTACGATCCGCTTCGGCTGGAAAGCTTCTGGCAGCGCTATCGCGAGGACACGACCTATAACCTCACGCACCGCAATTGCTCGAGCACGGTTTCGCACGCGCTGGAGGCGGCGCTCGAAGGCGCGACGCCGCGTGTGTGGGGCCACGGGTGGCTCGCGTTCGCGCGCATGCTCACGACGCCGGAGCTATGGGTGGCGGCGCAGGTGCGCAAACGCGGCCAGACAATGGCGTGGACGCCGGGACTCACGCTCGACTACGCTCGCGCGCTGAGCATGCTGGCGGACCCGCGTCCTTCGGGATGGACGCGCATGCTCAGATCGCTGCGCGCGCGGATGTTAAGACGGGAGCGCAGGCACGAGCGCGAGCGCAAGCACGAGGCCGATCGCGACGGGCGCTCGCCTCACGCGTGAAGCTACCAACAAACCGGCCTCACACGTCGCACGTCGATCCCGCACCCGCGGCATGTTCGCGCGCGGCCTTGGCGCCTTCCACCTGGAGAATGGTCGGCAGGGACACACCGTTCTTCGCCGCCGTGACTTCCGCGAGGATCGACACTGCGATCTCCGGCGGCGTGCGGCTGCCGATGTAAATGCCCACCGGGCCATGCAGCCGCGCGAGTTCCGCTTCGCTCAGGTCGAACTCCTTGAGCCGCTCGCGCCGCGCTGCATTGTTGCGCCGCGAGCCCAGCGCGCCCACGTAGAACGCGGGCGTCTTGAGCGCTTCCATTAGCGCGAGGTCGTCGAGCTTGGGGTCGTGCGTGAGTGCGATCACGGCGCAGCGTTCGTCGAGCTTCATGTCGAGCACGGTGTCGTCGGGCATGGTGCGCACGAGCGCCGTGCCGGGCACGTCCCAGATGTCGGTGTATTCCTCGCGCGGGTCGCACACGGTCACCTGGTAGTCGAGCCCCACCGCGATCTGGCAAAGATAGCGCGAGAGCTGCCCCGCGCCGATCACCAGCATGCGGTAGCGCGGGCCGTGAATCGTGAGCAGACGCGCGTCGTCGAAGTCCACGCCATCGGTCGCTTTTGCGGGGCCGAGCGTGGCGCGACCGGTCGCCATATCGAGTGTGCGCGCAACCAGATCGCCGCGCTCGACGGTTTCAAGCAGTTCGCGAATGCCCGAGGCCTCCGAGAGCGGTTCGAGCACGAGCTGGATCGTGCCGCCGCATGGCAGTCCGAAACGATGCGCCTCTTCGGCCGTGATGCCGTACTTCACCGCCTCGGGTCTGGCGATCGTGACGCCTTCGCGGCGCACGCGGTCGATCAGATCGTCCTCGATGCAGCCGCCCGAAACGGAGCCGACCACGTGGCCATCGTCTCGCACCACGAGCATCGCGCCCTCGGGGCGCGGCGACGAGCCCCACGTTTTCACCACTGTCACCAGCAACGCGCGGTGCCCTGCGTCGAGCCAGTTCACGCTGGATTTCAGGACTTCGAGATCCACGCTGTCCATGATCGTTTCCTCTTCGGTGTTTCCTCTGCGCTTTCGCCTTGCTGTTCGCCTTCTGCGTCGCTTCCGGCAGGCGTCGCCGCTTCGTCGGTATTGTGCTGCGCATCGCCGCCGAGCTGTTCCCCGAAACGCTTGAAAAACTCGCCTGCGATCTTGCGCGCCGCGCCGTCCACGAGGCGCGAGCCGATCTGGGCGAGCTTGCCGCCCACCTGGGCGTTCGCGGTGTACGTGAGCGTGGTCGACTCGTCGCCGGCGGATTCGAGCTTCACGTGCGCGTCGCCCTTGCCGAAGCCCGCTGCGCCGCCCTGGCCCTCGAAAACGATCGTATAGCTGTTCGGTGCTTCGATGTCGGCGAGCTGCATGCGGCCCTTGAAGCGCGCCTTCACCGGACCCACGGCGGCGGTCAGCGCGACGGCGTAGGCGTTCTCGCCATCGGCTTCGATGCTTTCGCAGCCCGGTATGCACGCCTTGAGGATCGCCGTGTCGTTGAGCGCTTCCCAGGCGCGCTGTTGCGGCACCGGCAGCGTGTGGCTTTCAGTCAACTCCATCGTGTGTCTCCTTGCGTACGTGCAACCGGCGCGGCTTCGCACAGGCTGCGCGCGAACGCTTCGAGGCTGTCGAGATTGTGGACGGGGTAATGCGCGTCGACGTGCGGCAGCATTGCCTGCACGCCGCGCGCTTTGGGGGTGAAATCGCGGTAGCGCAAGAGCGGATTGAGCCAGGTCACGCGGTGCGCGAAGCGGTGCAGGCGCGCCATCTCCTCGCCGAGCAGGCTGCATTCATCGTGATCGAGCCCGTCGGTGACGATCAGCACCGTCGCGCGGCCGCCGAGCATGCGGCGCGCCCAGCGGCGGTTGAATTCGGCCAGCGTCGCGCCGATGCGCGTGCCGCCCGACCAGTCCGCAACCTGAGTGGCGAGCTGCGCAAGCGCGACATCGGGGTCGCGTTCGCGCAGCGCGCGCGTGGCGTGCGTGAGGCGCGTGCCGAACAGAAACACCTGCAGGCGTTCGCGCGATTGCAATAACGCGTGGCAGAAGTAGAGCACCGCGCGCGAATAGCTGCTCATGGAGCCCGAAATGTCGAGCAGCAGCACGAGCGGCAGCTTGCGCTCCACGGGCGCGCGATATTTCCACACCGTCCAGTCGCCGCCCGCGCGCACCGCGTGGCGCGCGCTCGCGCGCAAATCGGCATGCGTGCCGTGCGACGATGCCTTCAGGCGCCGCGTGCGTTCCGTGGCGAGCGGCAGGCGGCGCGCGCGGATCAGGTGGCGCAGCGCGCGCCATTCGTCGGCGGAAAGCGTGTCGAAGTCGCGCTGGCGCAGGCGTTCTTCGGCGCTGAACGTGGCGTGCGCGCGCAATTCATGTTCTTCGTGCGAGGGCGGCGGCTTCGCGCCGGGGCGTGCGGCCGGGCGTGCGGCGAGCGCGTCGGCGAGGCGGTTGTTGCGGCGCGGCGGCGGCACGCCGCCTTGCACCTTCGGTAACAAGAGCGCGCGCAGCTTGCCTTCGAAATCGGGATCGCGCCAGAAGAGGGCGAAGGCGGCGTCGAAGATCTCGCGCTCGTCGGGCGCGCTCGTGAGGAGCGCGGCGAGCGCCGCATGCACGTCGTCGCGGCGGCCGAGGTCGATATGGCGCAGCGCTTCGATCGCGTCGACGGCGCGCGACGGCGACATCGGCAGGCCCGCGCCGCGCAGCACGCGCACGAAATGCACGACGTTGCGCGCGAACGTGGGCAGGGTGTTGATCGAGGCGGTTTCGTTCGCGGCTGCGGACATCGTGCTCACTCCGCGAGCGCGAGCGTTTGCGCGATGCGTTGCGCGTCGAGCTGAGCGAGGTCGTCCTGATACTTCAGCAGCACGCCCAGCGTGTCCTGCACCGATTGCGGATCGAGTTCCGTCACGGCGAGCGCGGAAAGCGCGCGGCACCAGTCGATCGTTTCGGCAATGCCGGGCGCCTTGAAAAGGTCCATGGTGCGCAATTGATGCACGAACGCCACGGCGCGATGCTGCAATTCCGGGGCGGTTTCAGGCGCGCGCGCAGCCACGATCGCGAGTTCGCGCGCGCGGTCGGGGTAGCCGAGCCATTGATAAAGACAGCGCCGCTTGAGCGCGTCGTGCACTTCGCGCGTGCGGTTCGAGGTGATGATGACAAGCGGCGGCGTACTCGCGCGCACGGTGCCGTACTCGGGAATCGATACCTGGAAGTCCGAAAGGAGTTCGAGCAGGAAAGCTTCGAACGGCTCGTCGGCACGGTCGATTTCGTCGATCAGCAGCACGCGGCGTGCAGAAGGGTTCTGCGGATCGGGTTGCAGGGACTGCAGCAGCGGGCGCTTCAACAGAAATTCGTCGCGGTAAAGCGTGTCGTTGCGTGGCTTTTCGCCGGCGGCTTCGGCAAGACGCAGCGCCATGATCTGGCGCGGGTAGTCCCACTCGTACAGCGCGCTTGCCGTGTCGAGCCCTTCGTAGCATTGCAGGCGCAAAACCGTCGTGCCGAGCATCGCCGCGGCGGCCTTCGCGAGTTCGGTCTTGCCCACGCCCGGCTCGCCTTCCAGAAAGAGCGGACGCTCCATGCGCAGCGCGAGAAAGAGCGCCGTGGCGAGCTCGCGGCTCGCGAAATAGCCGCGCGCTTCGAGCTGCGCGAGGGTGTCGTCGATCGAGGCGGATTGCATGAGTCTGTCGTGCTGGCGCGGATCAAAGGCGGCGAGCGCTTCCGTGCAAAAGAGGAAGCGCTCGCCCTCGAGACAAGCCTAGCCGTTGGCCTTCGCCACCGCGCGCGCCGCGAGCACCGGTATGAGGTGCGCGCGATACGCCGCGCTCGCGTGCAGGTCGGTGTTGAGGTCGTCGTCGGCGACTTTTACCGCGCGTGCGGCTTCTGGCGCGAAGTTCGTCTTCAGCGCGCTTTCCAGCGCGCCTTCGCGGAACACCGAAGATCCGGCGCCCGTGACCGCCACACGCACCTCGCCGGGGTATTTCGCGACGAACACGCCCGTGAGCGCGAAGTGCGAGGCCGGATTGCAAAACTTCTCGTAGGCCGCGCGTTCGGGCACCTGGAATTCGACGGACACAATCAGCTCGTCGGGCTCCAGCGCCGTTTCGTACATGCCGAGGAAGAAGTCGTCGGCCGCGATGCGCCGCCGGTCCGTCACCACCGTCGCGTTCAACGCGAGCACCGCAGCCGGATAATCGGCGGCGGGGTCGTCGTTCGCGAGCGAGCCGCCGAGCGTGCCGAGCGCGCGCACCTGGCGGTCGCCGATCATGCCCGCGAGGTCCGCGAGCGCCGGCAGCGCGTTGCGGATCTGCGCATTTTCGGCGACGTCGGCATGGCACACGGCCGCGCCTATCTTCACCACCTTGCCGTCCACCTGCACGGCTTTGAGCTCGGGAATGCGGGTGACATCCACGAGCGTGGTGGGCTGCGCGAGGCGCAGCTTCATCGCCGCGAGCAGGCTCTGGCCGCCGCCGAGGAATTTAGCGTCGGCATCGGCCGCGAGGGCTTTCACGGCGCCTTGCGCGTCAGTCGCGCGCTGATAGTCGAATGCGTACATGGAGCGCCTCCGCTCAAGGTTGTGAAGTGGCCTGCGCGGCCTGGATCGCTTGCCATACCCGATGCGGCGTGGCCGGCATCTGCAGGTCCTTCACGCCTAACGGCGAGAGTGCGTCCAGAATCGCGTTGATGACGGCGGGCGGCGAGCCGATCGCGCCGGCTTCGCCGCAGCCCTTCACGCCAAGCGGATTGTGCGTGCACGGCGTGCCTTTCGCGGTTTCCACCGTGTACGAAGGCACATCCGACGCGTGCGGCATCGCATAGTCCATGTACGAACCCGAGAGCAGCTGGCCGCTTTCGTTGTCGTACACGCACTGTTCGAGCATCGCCTGGCCGATGCCTTGGCCCAGGCCCCCATGCACCTGGCCTTCGACGATCATCGGATTGATGACGTTGCCGAAGTCGTCGACGGCGGTGAAGCGTTCGATGCGCGTTTCGCCCGTCTCGGGATCGACTTCGACTTCGCAGAGATACGCGCCCGACGGATACGTGAAGTTGGTCGGGTCGTAGAACGCGCTTTCGTCGAGGCCCGGTTCGAGCGTCTCCAGCGGATAGTTGTGCGGCACGTACGCGGCCAGCGAGATTTCCGCAAAGGTCTTCGTGCGGTCGGTGCCCGCCACGCGGAATACGCCGTCGACGAACTCGATGTCCTCCACGCCCGCTTCGAGCATATGCGCGGCGATCTTCTTCGCCTTCGCTTCGATCTTGTCGAGCGCCTTCATGATGGCCGAGCCGCCCACCGAGATCGAGCGCGAGCCGTAGGTGCCCATGCCGAACGGAATGCGGCCGGTGTCGCCATGCACGATCTCGACCTGCTCGATCGGCACGCCTAATCGATCGGATACGACCTGCGCGAATGTTGTCTCGTGGCCTTGGCCGTGGCTGTGCGAGCCCGTGAACACCGTGACGGAACCGGTTGGGTTCACGCGGACCTCGCCCGCTTCGAACAGGCCCGCACGCGCGCCAAGCGCGCCGGCGATGTTCGATGGCGCGAGCCCGCACGCCTCGATGTAGCACGAGTAGCCCAGACCGCGCAGCAAGCCTCGCGCCTTCGATGCGTCGCGGCGCGCCGCGAAGCCCTTGACGTCGGCGAGTTCGAGCGCGCGTCCGAGGCATGCTTCGTAGTCGCCTGTGTCATAGGTAAGGCCCACAGGCGTGGCATACGGGAAGCTCGTGATGAAGTTGCGGCGGCGGATCTCGGCGCGATCGATGTTCATCTCGCGTGCGGCCGTTTCCACGAGACGCTCGACCACGTAGGTGGCTTCCGGGCGCCCTGCGCCGCGATACGCATCCACCGGCACCGTGTTCGTGAACACGGCTTTCACTTCTGCGTAAATCGCGGGCGTGGTGTACTGGCCCGCGAGCAGCGTGGCGTAGAGAATGGTCGGCACGCTGGAAGCGAACGTCGAGAGATACGCGCCCATGTTCGCCGTGGTGTGCACGCGCATGGCGAGGAACTTGCCGTCCTTGTCGAGCGCGAGTTCGGCTTTGGTGACGTGGTCGCGGCCGTGTGCGTCGGATACGAAGGACTCCGATCGTTCGGCGGTCCACTTCACCGGACGGCGGATTTTCTTCGCGGCCCACGTGAGCGCAACATCTTCGGCATACAGAAAGATCTTCGAGCCAAAGCCGCCGCCCACGTCGGGCGCGACGATGCGCAGCTTCGTTTCGGGCAGCCCGAGCACGAACGCGGCCATGAGCAGGCGCTCGACGTGCGGGTTCTGGTTGGACACGTACACGGTGTAGCTGTCGTCGTGCTGCGAGTAGCTCGCGTTCACGGCGCGCGGCTCGATGGCGTTTGGAATGAGCCGGTTGTTGACGATGTCGAGCGTCGTTACGTGCGCGGCCTGTGCGAACGCGGCGTCGGTCGCGGCCTTGTCGCCGTGGCCCCACGTGTAGCAGGTGTTGTTCGCCACGCCGTCGTGCACGAGCGGTTGGCCCGCGTCGGCTGCGTGCGCCGTGTCGACGATGGCCGGCAGCTCTTCGTAATCGACTTCGATCAGTTCAGCGGCGTCCTTCGCGGCCTTGACCGAATCGGCGATCACGAGTGCGACCTGGTCGCCCACGTGGCGCGCTTTCTCGTGCGCGATCACAGGATGCGGCGGCTCGTTCATTGGCGTGCCGTCGATGCTGTGGATGAGCCAGCCGCACGGCAGGCCGCCCACGTTTTCCGCCGCGAGGTCCGCGCCGGTGAAAACGGCAACGACGCCGGGCGCGGCCTTTGCCGCGTTGGTGTCGATGCTCTTGATGCGCGCGTGCGCGTGCGGCGAGCGCACGAACACCGCGTAGGTTTGTGCGGGCAGCACGACGTCGTCGGTGTACTGGCCTACACCGGTGAGGAAGCGGTAGTCTTCCTTGCGCTTCACGGGCGCGCCGATCATGCGATTGGGTTCGGGTGCGTTCATGGTGGCCTCCCGAGTCACGCCGTCGTGGCGGCAGCGGTTGCGCCCGCGCGCATTTCCTGCGCGCCCGCGACCACGGCCTTCACGATGTTGTGATAGCCCGTACAGCGGCAGAAGTTGCCGTCCAGGCCTTCGCGCACGTCCGCTTCGGTGAGGTCGGGCTTGTCGGCGGCGAGCGCGGTCGCGCACATCACCATGCCAGGCGTGCAGAAACCGCATTGCAGGCCGTGGCATTCGCGGAACGCGGCCTGCATCGGATGCAGCGTGCCGTTTTTCGCGAGGCCTTCGATCGTCGTCACTTCCATGCCGTCGCACTGCACGGCGAGCTGGTTGCACGACTTGATCGCGCGGCCGTTCAGGTGGACAGTGCAGGCCCCGCATTGCGCCGTGTCGCAGCCGACGTGCGTGCCGGTGAGACGCTGCTGTTCGCGCAGGAACTGGACGAGGAGCGTGTGGGGTTCGACCTCGGCGGTCACGGGCGCGCCGTTGACCGTGAGGCTAATACTGATCGTCATTGATTGTCTCCAATGTCGACCGGAGCCGGTGCTGCGCGTGACTCCGGTCCCATACCATGTGATGGGATAGAGACCTGCCTGGGCCCGCTTTTTTACACTGAATCGACCGCCATAACCGCCCGCAATCGAACTTGCCCGTCTCACGCATTGCGCCTCATTGCGCGCGCAACGCATGCCGCCGCGCAAAACGCGCGAGGCGATTCGGGCGAGTGGAACAAGTGCGGGTGGAGCGGAATCGGGGTCCGGCTGGTGCCTTGCTGTTCAGTGAAGCCTGGGGGTGACGCCCGGACAGTAAAGCACACTTTGCTGAATTCCGCTGCGCGGGGTTTTACCCTCCAGAATGCTTGCGAAGCGCGTAAAAAAACGGCCCGCCTCGATGACTCGGGGCGGGCCGTTTGCGTTGCAGTGCAGCGATTAAAGCAGGATCACGCGCTGATCAATCGTGATGCACCGACTCGTGCGGTGCATGCGCGAGGCGCGAATGCCGGCGCGAATAGCCGAAGTAGACGATCAGGCCGAAGCCGGTCCAGACGAGGAACGCAACCCACGTGAGCGGCTGGAGGTTGATCATGAGAAAGAGGCACGAGGCCACCGCGAGAATCGGCACCACGGGCACGCCCGGGCAGCGGAACGCGCGCGGCAGGTGCGGGTGGGTCTTGCGCAGCACGAGCACGGCGATCGACACCATCGAGAACGCGGCGAGCGTGCCGATGTTGATGAGTTCGGCCAGCACGTTCAGCGGCACGAGCGCGCCGATCAAACCGAAGAAAATGCCCACGAGCCAGGTCGTGAAGAACGGCGTGGCGAAGCGCGGGTGCACCTTCGACAGTTTGGCGGGCAAGAGGCCGTCGCGCGACATCGCGTAGATGATGCGGGTCTGGCCGTAGCTCATCACGAGGATCACGGTGAGCATGCCGAGCACGGCGCCGAGATCGATGAAGCCCGCAACCCAGTTTTCACCCACCACCTGCAGCGCGAACGAGACCGGGTGGCCAACATGGGCGAAGCGCGGCGACGGCACGATGCCGGTCACGACCGCCGCCACGGCGACGTACAGCACCGCGCACACGGCGAGCGAGGCGATGATGCCGATAGGCAGATCGCGCTTGGGGTTCTTCACCTCCTCGGCGGCGGAAGACACCGAGTCGAAGCCGATGAACGCGAAGAACATCACGGCCGCGGCGCCGAACACGCCGCGCCAGCCGTTGGGCATGAACGGATGCCAGTTCGCGGGGGTGACGTGGAACACGCCCACGGCGATCACGAGCAGCACCACGGTCACCTTGATCGCCACCATGATGTTGTTGATGCGGGTGGATTCGCGCACGCCCACGGAGAGGAGCGCCGTGATCGCCATCATCACGAGGAAGGCGGGCAGGTTGAAGAGCGTGTGCACGCCGGGCACGGCGCCGGGTGCGGCCGTGAGCGCCGCGGGCAGCGTGAGGCCGAAGCCGGAGAGCAGCGACTGCAGGTAGCCCGACCAGCCCACCGAGACCGCCGAAGTGGCGAGCCCGTACTCGAGCATCAGGTCCCAGCCGATCACCCACGCGGCCAGTTCGCCGAGCGTGGCGTACGAGTAGGTGTAGATCGAGCCGGCCACGGGAATGGTCGAGGCGAACTCGGCGTAGGCGAGCGCGGCGAAGCAGCAGGCCACCGCCGCGAACAGGAACGAGAGCATGAGGGCCGGGCCGGCCTGCACGGCGCCCGTGCCGGTCAGCACGAAAATGCCGGTGCCGATGATCGCGCCGATGCCGAGAAAGGTGAGGTCGAGCGCGCCGAGTGCTTTTTTCAGGCCGGCGCCCTTGGCGCTCGCCTGCAGCATGTGTTCGACGTTCTTCTTGCGAAAGAGGGACATTTGGCGGGGAACTCCACGTAAAACGCGCGAAGGCGAGGAACCGGCGCGGTGGGTCGACCCACCCCCGCCTTCGCCGGCTTCGCGTGCCGGATGTCTGGGGGAAACCCTAAATTTTAGCGGATGTACTGTGGGAGACCGGTTGAGCAGGGTCGCAAACGTACGTTTTGCGCGGACGATTCCGCCGCAAACCGGGACGCGCGAGCGCGATCCTTGCCGGGAGCCGCGCAAACGGCGAATTTCATTTCCGGATCAACGGGTTGTGGCGAGAAGGCAGCCTTGATGCCGCCATGTCGGCTGGGATCAGGCGCTGACGGTAGGCGAGAGGTCGACGAGCCGGTTGCTCATCACGTAGAAGGTCAGCTCGGCGTTGTTGGTGAGCTTCATTTTTTCGAGCAGGCGCGTGCGGTAGACGCTCACCGTCTTCACCGAAAGCGAGAGCGCGTGCGCGATGTCGGTGAGACGTTTGCCTGAGGCGAGCATGCACAGCGTCTGGTATTCGCGGTCGGAGAGCTTCTCGTGCGGCAGTTGTTCGCCGTCCACCAGCACGTAGTCGGCGAGTGCTTCGGCCATGGCCGGGCTCACGTACTTGCGGCCCGCGGCGACCTGCTGGATCGCCCCGATCATCTGCGCGGCGTCCACGGTCTTCGAGAGATAGCCCGCTGCACCCGCCTTGAGCGCGCGCACCGCGTATTGATCCTCGCGATACATCGAGAACATCAGCACCGGCACGCGCGGCGCCTTTTTCTTGGCGCGCTTGAGCACCTCCACGCCGTTCATGTCCGGCAGCGAGATGTCGAGCAGGACCACGTCGCACACATGCTTCGCGATCGCGGCGAGCGCTTCGGCGCCCGTTTGCGCCTCGATGACCTCGGTGGCGATGCCGCGGTCGAGCAGCAGCTGGCGAACGCCCTGGCGCACGACGGCATGGTCGTCGACGAGCAGGATGCGATGGGTCATGAGCGGGCGCCTTCTTTCATAAGGAGGGGCGAGGCGGAATGGGAGACGGCAAGCAGCGCGTCCCAGGCAAAGCGCGCGCGCACGGTCGTGCCGCGCTGGGGGGCTTCGTGCTGTGCGCCGTCGTGAACCGCGCGCGCGAGGCCGCCCTTGACGGCGCGCAGCGAGCCGCCGAAGGCGGCGCAGCGCTCGCGCATGCCGGCGAGGCCGTAGTGACCGGAGCGGGCGTCGCGCTTTTCGGTGCTGCCGTCGTTCTGACCGTACGCCGGGTTGCGGCGCGTGCGGCCGGCGCTGCGCACGAGGCCGATGCCGTCGTCGGCGACGGTGAGCGTGAGGTGGCGCGCGGTGCTTTCGAGCCGCACCTCGGCGCACGTGGCCTGCGCGTGGCGCGCCACGTTGGCGAGCGCTTCCTGGGCGACCCGGAACACGGCGAGCGCGGCCTCGGCAGGCAGACGCGCGAGGCGCGCGTCGTCGCTGGCGTTGGCCACGCGGGCGGCGAGGCCCGTGCGCGCGGCGAAGCCTCGCACCCAGCCCGAGAGCGCGGGGGCAAGGCCCGCATCGAGTTGCGGCGCGTGCAGGCCGTCTAGCACGTGGCGCATCGCGCCAGTCGCGGCTTCGAGCGAGCGGGCCACGAGCGCGAGCGCCTCGGCGCATTGCGGCGGGGCGTTGGCGGGCAGCCAGGTGTGAACGTTGGCGAGCGCGAAGTGCGTGGCGGCGAGCTCCGCGCCAACGCTGTCGTGCAGGTCGCGCGCGAGACGGTGGCGCGCGGCTTCGTCGGCGTGAATGGATTGGGCGGCGCTGCGGTGGGACAGCGTCCTGTCGAGGTCTTCGAGCGCGGCCACCGTGGCCGCTTCGTCGGCGGCGGACCATGCGAGGAAAGCGAGAACGTCGACGCCATGAGCGGCGCGCGGCGCATCGCCGGCAGGCGTGCGCGCGTTCGGCGCGGCATATCTCGACGTTTCCATCCATCCCCCGTTCAGGAACCGGTTCCTGCTGTCAGACATCCGTCGGTATTGGACTCTCCGGCGTGACGGCAAACAGCACGGCGCAGCGTAACGAAATTTACAACCAGTAACAACCTGGCTCTGCCCCTGGACACGGTGCAGTGTATCCAATGTTGCGCTGCGATAATATCTTAAAAATAAAAAAACTTCAGGCTGGACAAGGGTTAGCGACAAAACCTCAGGTGTAGCATGAGGTCGCATGTCTTTGTCATGTAGGAAAAATACTGACAGGAAAGGTATCGTATTTGTGTGACAACTGTAACTGCCTTCTCGGCAAATCCCCGACAAAATAAGGGGCCAAATTAAAGCGCGCGGGCGAAAAAAAACCGGAGCGCAAGGCTCCGGTTTTTCGAGTCGCGGGCGACGAGGGCGCGGCGCTCAGCCGACGAACGCCTTTTCCACCACGTAGTGCCCCGGCTCGTTGTTGCTGCCTTCCTTGAGGCCGGCCTGTTCGAGCAGCTCGACGGTGTCGCGCAGCATGTGCGTGCTGCCGCAGAGCATGATGCGGTCGCGCTCCGGCGAGAACGGCGGCAGGTCGAGGTCTTCGAACAGCTTCTTCGTGTCGATCAGCTCGGTGATACGACCGCGGTTGTCGAACACTTCGCGCGTGACGGTCGGGTAATACACGAGCTTCTCGCGCACGATCTCGCCGAGGTATTCGTGCTCGCGCAGCTCTTGGGTGATGAAGTCCTTGTACGCGAGTTCGTCGACGAAACGGCAGGTGTGCGTGAGCACGATCTTGTCGAAGCGGTCGTAGATGTCCGGGTCCTTGATGATCGACATGAACGGGGCGAGGCCCGTGCCAGTCGACAGCATCCATAGCACCTTGCCGGGCAGCAGGTTGTCGGCCACCAGCGTGCCGACGGGCTTCTTGCCGATCAGAACCTTGTCGCCGACCTTCAGATGCTGCAGGCGCGACGTGAGCGGGCCGTCCGGCACCTTGATGCTCAGGAACTCGAGATGCTCTTCATAGTTCGCGCTCGCGAGCGAGTACGCGCGCATCAGCGGCTTGCCGTCCACTTCGAGGCCGACCATCGTGAACTGGCCGTTGTCGAACCGCAGGGCCTGGTCGCGCGTGCAGGTGAAGCTGAAAAGCGTGTCGGTCCAGTGATGGACGCTCAGAACGGTTTCTTCGGTGAATTTGCTCATGGTTCCTGAAGTGCGAAACAAGCGCCGCCTGACTGCGGCGATCCTGCCGGCCTGCTGTCCAGTACAGCGTAGTCTTTGACGATATGCCCGGGACCCGGATGCGCGAGTCCCTGTTGTGTTGCCAGTTCGCTTCGCTGCGAACGAAGCGCAATCCGCTATTTTACCGCGCTCGAGCCGCGAAGACCTGCGTGATCCCGCTCGATCCCGCTTGTCGATCCGCCTGAACCGGGTTGGGTTCCCCAAGCGCTGCAAGGGAGGGTGGCTCGCTGCGGCAGTGTGTGCTGGCTCCCGCACGCGGGCGCACCACGTATCGGCGCGCATCGGCGGGGTCTGCTGGCGACGGCAAAAGGTGGCGGCGGGGTCAGCCGCGCGCTCACGCGGGCCCGCGCTGCATCTTGCCAGGACCCGCGAGAGCAGGTTTGTGCCGCTGGCAACGCGCGCCAGATCCCGATCAGGCGACCGGCGCGTGCGAATTTTCGGCTAGATGATACCGGAAGCTCTGACAGCCCGCAGCATTGACCCTGTTGGCGGGGCAGTTTCGGCGCCACTTTTAGGCGCCGATGCGTGCGTAATGGCGCCATTTTCGACGCTGCAGCAGTGGTGCGGCAGTGCGCCGCGGCGCGTGAAATGCATGAGGCGCGCGAGACCTGTGACCGCGCCCTAGCGGTCGGCCGCGAGCTTCACGCCGAGCCCGATCAGCGCAGCGCCGCAAAACGCGTCGATGGGACGGCGAAGGCGGCGGTAGCCGCGCTGGGTGCGGTCGTCGGCGAACAGGAAGGCGAGGCTGCAATGCCAGCCGAACGACATCGTGGCGACCGTGGCGAGCGCGACACCGTAGAACCACAGCGGCGGGTGCGCCGGAAACACGGCCGCGAACACGCTGGTCCAGAACACGCACGACTTGGGGTTCGTGAGGCAGGTAATGAGTCCGGCGCGCCAGGTGCGCAGCCAGGCGCGCCGGTCGGCAGGCGGCGGCGGTGCGACGACGGCTTGCGCCGCGGCAGCCAGTTCGCGCCGCACGCCCGAGCGCAGCAGCTTGAGCCCGAACCAGACGAGATAGAGCGCACCCGCCACGCGCACGCCGTTGTAGAGCCAGCCAATGTGCTGCAGCACGGCCGCGAAGCCGAGCATGGCGAGCGCCGCCCAGAGTGTGGAGCCCACCCCCACGCCCGCCGCCGACGCTACGCCGAGGCCCCGTCGGCCGGCGAGCGAAAGCTGCGTGACCATGAAGAAGTTCGGGCCTGGGCTGATGAGCGCAAACAGATAGACGACAACGATCTGCAGCAGCGTGGCGAGGTAATGCATCTGAGGACACCTGACGAAACGCGCGGCGCGCGCGACCCGACATCTTAGCGTGGGCTCGCGCGGGCCGCTGGCCGCGATCGGGTGAGTGTCGCGCGGATGCTTCGGCTGGGCGGCGCGCCCAGGTTCAGCGCGTCAGTCTTCGAGGCGCAGGCGTGCCATGTACGGCAGGTGGTCGGAGAGCCAGGCGGTTTCCTGCGCGGGCTGGATCAGTTCGACGGGCTTCAGGCCCCGCACGAACATCTTGTCGAGCGCGAGCGCCGGGGAGAACGCCGGGAAAGTGCGCGCCGGTTCGCCAAGCAGCGTCGCGACTTCCTGCAGGCCATGCTCGGCAAACAGCGGCACGGAGTCGTTGCGCCAGTCGTTGAAGTCGCCCGCCAGCACGAGCGGCCCCTGCGGCGCCTCCTTCACGATCCAGTGCGCGATCCAGTTCATCTGCCGCAGCCGCGCGCTGCGCGTGAGCGCAAGATGCGCGCACAGCAGCGTGACGGACTGTCCGGCGACGTTTGCGCGCGCAACGAGCAGCCCGCGACGTTCGAAGCGGTGCGCGGAGATGTCCCAGCGTCCGCCCAGATCGAGCGGATGCGGCGAGAGGATCGCATTGCCGTGCCGCCACGACGGCTTGAACACGTTGGGCCCGAGGGCGATCTGCAATTCGAGCGCGGTGGCGATTTCGGTGGCCTGGCAGTGCCAGACGTCGTCGAGCGGGTCGCCCAGCTGCGCGCCGAAGGCGGAGGCCAGCACCGGCTGCGGCAGGCGGCGCGCCATCGCTTCCTGGAGAAACCAGGCGTCGGCGTGGGTGGACTGCACCCAGCGCCGCATGGCCTCCCAGGCCTCGAAGCCCAGCGGCGAGCGGCCCTTGTGCAGATTCCAGCTCACGGCGACGAAGTCTTTGCTCTGCGAGGTGTCGATGAGCGGTTGTTCGGGATTTCGCATGCGTTTTTTCTAACGGATTGGGTCACGCCGGGTCGTGCTTAGCCTCTGCGCGTTCTCACTGTGCGGTATCACTGCGCGGACGCGGACGGCGGCGCCAGCGTTGCGCGCACCCGGTACGCAAGCGAGGGGTTCTGGTCGACGATCTGCCAGCTCACCCATTGCCCGTCCGGCACGATCAGTCCCGGATGGCTCGCATTCACCTGGCGCGGCTGCGGCGGCAGCCGGCAGCCTTCGGGCGTGCTCGGCGCGGCGTCGGTTTCGAGCGTTTCCTGCGCGTCGATCGACAGGATGACCTGATTCGCGCGCACCTGCAGCGGCGAAACGGTGATCGTGCGCGACAGATCGATACTGCCTGCCGGCTGGTCCTTGCAGCCCACGCTGTGCGAGACGACCTTGTGATGCGTGTCGGTGTGCGCCTGGCCGATCGAGGTCGTGGCATTGAACGCGTCGATTTGCTGGCCGTCGCGCATGACTTGCAGTTCCCACTGCACAGCGCCCTGCGTGACAGGTGCGGTTGCTGGCGCCGCAGCAGACGCAGCGGAGGCGGTTTGCGGCGGGGGCGGCGGCGGTGAGGCCGTCGGGGCTTGCGCCGGCGCGCACGCGCTCGTTCCCGCGAGGGCGGCGAACAGCGTCACGGCAAGGCGATGTTTCCACAACTTCATAGGACTGGCTCCGTGCACGGCGCCGCGCGAAGCGACAGTGTCGGCAACGCTACGGTGGGGCGGATACGTTCTGACCATCGATCCTATACCGGGTTCGCAAACGCCGGACCGCAGCAGTTCACCCAGAGATGGGGACGCGGCGGGCACGCTTCAACCGTGGCGCACCAAGCGATTAGTTATTGAAGTGCAACAACCATAAGTCCGATGGGGTAATTCGCCGGATATTGTTGTCGTGACTGCAACGCAGACTTGTTCCTTATCGGGATGGTTTTTCGATAGCTCGTGTTTACACTGGCCTCGACGTGTCCAACACGTTGTTCGGATTGCACCGGCTGGCCGGCATGGGTTGCAAAGCTTGCCGGGCATCGCCACGAAGGAGTCTCGCCATGAAGAAGTCCGTCACGCTTGCTGCCCTGCTGGTCAGCGCCGCCACCGTCCTTGCCGCCGCGCCCGCATTCGCGAGCGGCGAGTCGGCGCCTGCAGCGGTTCAATCGCTGTCCGTCGCGGCCGTCGCCACGAACACCGCCCCGAAGACGCGCGCCGAAGTGAAGGCCGAACTGGCCAGCGCCCGTGCTCACGGCGGCGAACTGAGTCTGGACCCGAATTCCCCGGCGTATCCGCAGCAATATGCGATGGGCGGTTATACCGCGCCGCGCGAGCAGGTCGCGGCGGGCTTCTTCCACGTTCGCGGCGCCGCCAACTGACGCTCCAGCTGCCGCGTTCTTTGTTCCCTTCCGCTCTTTCCAGGCGAGAGTCTGGCGTAGCCTCGCCGCCGGGCAGCGTACAATTTTTGTCATACGGCGGCGCGATTTTTGCGCCGCTGGCCCCATGGCAGAGAGGATCGCGACGCAGCCGGCCAGTCTGCCGGCGCGGCGAAGGCGGGACGCAGGGACATGGACCAGATCGAATGCGTGGTGATCGGCGCGGGCGTGGTCGGCCTCGCCGTAGCGCGTGCGCTTGCCGCGCGCGGGCGCGAGGTGATCGTGCTCGAAGCCGCCGAGGCTATCGGCACCAGCACCAGCTCGCGCAATAGCGAGGTCATTCACGCCGGGCTCTACTACCCGCGCGGCTCGCTCAAGGCGACGCTCTGCGTGCGCGGGCGCGAAATGCTCTACGAGTACTGCGCGTCGCGCAACGTCGCGCATGCGCGCTGCGGCAAGCTGCTCGTCGCCACGGCGGCGAACCAGATTCCGCAACTCGAGGCGATTCGGGCGCGCGGCAAGGAAAACGGCGTGTTCGACCTCACGCGCATCAGCGGGAGCGAGGCGCTCGCGCTCGAACCGGCGCTCGAATGCGTGGCCGCCGTGTACTCGCCGCAAACCGGCATCGTCGACAGCCATCAGCTCATGCTCGCACTGCAAGGCGACGCCGAGCGCGACGGCGCCGTGATCGCGCTAAAGTCGCCCGTCGAGTCGATCGATGCGCTCGGCGGCGGGTTCACCGTGAGGACGGGCGGCGACGCGCCGATCGACATCCGCGCCGCCTGCGTGGTCAACAGCGCGGGCCTTTATGCCACGAAGCTCGCCAAGCGCATCCGCGGGCTCGACGCGCGCCACGTGCCGCCGTTCTATCTTGCGCGCGGCAATTACTTCAGCGTTTCGGGGCGCGTGCCGTTCACGCGCCTCATCTACCCGATGCCCAACGACGCCGGCCTCGGCGTGCATCTCACGCTCGACCTGGGCGGCCAGGCGCGCTTTGGCCCCGACGTCGAATGGATCGATGCGATCGATTACGACGTCGACCCACGCCGCGCCGATTCTTTCTACGCGCAGATCCGCACCTACTGGCCCGCGCTCCCCGACGGCGCGCTGCAGCCGGCCTACGCGGGCATCCGCCCGAAACTCTCCGGCCCGGGCGAAGCCCCCGCCGACTTCATGATCCAGGGGGCGGCGTCGCATGGCGTGCGCGGGCTCGTGAACCTGTTCGGCATCGAGTCGCCGGGGCTCACGGCGTCGCTCGCGATCGCGCAGCGCGTGTGCGAGATGGCTTCGTTCGATTGATCGGTGGGCGCGTCATTGCCGCCCAAGCGGCATCATGCCGCTGACTTATCTCCGGCATTGCAGCGCCACCGGGGCTTGCTTCGTTGTTAAGCTTCTTCGCGACGCCGCCACCAGAGCGGCTCAGAGGCATGCGCGGCGCGCGCCACACGAAAATCGCCGCGCGAAAACCCAGCGAATGAATCGCCACAATACTGGAGTGAGTCACATGAAATCGTCCCGCCGCAGCTTTCTGATTACGAGCATCGGCGTCGCTTCGACGCTCGCGCTTTCGCGCCAGGCCTTCGCCGACGCGCCCAAGGCTGCAGAATCCGATCCCACCTCCCAGGCGCTCGGCTACAAGCTCGACGCGACCAAGGTCGACAAGGCGAAGTTCGCGAAGTATGCCGCTGGCCAGGACTGCAGCAACTGCACGTTCTACCAGGGCAAGGCCACCGACGCGTTCGCGCCGTGCCCGATGTTCGGCGGCAAGCAGGTCGCGGGCAAGGGCTGGTGCAGCGCCTACAACAAGAAGGCGTGATGAAACGGCGCGGGCGGCGCAGCGCGTAGACCCCACACGCCCCGCCGCCCGCGCGTCGTCCGTAAGCGCGCTAGAGTCGCGCCTGCAGCAACGGCGGGCGGCGGTTGAACCACGGCCGCGCCGCCTCCAGTTGCGCAGCGAGGCGCAGCAACAAGGCGTCGTTGCCCTCGCGGGCGGCGAACTGAACGCCAATCGGCAGCCCGCGAGCGTTCCACGCGAGCGGCACCGACATCGACGGCTGGCCCGTCAGATTGAACAGCTCCGTGCACCCCGCCCACGCGAACGCCTTGTTCGAGGCTTCGGTCAGCAGCTTTCTCATCAGTACTTCCATCGGCATGGCCGTGACCGCGCGCATCTGGATGCGCTCGCTCTGGCTCGGCTTCAGTTCGCCGATCTTCACCGGCGGCGCGGCGAGCGTCGGGCACAGCAGCACGTCGTAGCGCTTCATCAGGTCGGCGAGCTGCGCCGTGATGCGCTGCTGCACGTCGAGTGCCGCAGGCAGCTCGCGCTCGCCGAGCTTCTGGCCGACGTGCGCCATGGCCCACGTCGAGATCTCGAACTCGCGGCGGCGCGGCTTCGTGCCCGTGATGTCGTCCGCGTGCAGCACGTACTGTTCGGCCACCACCGACCACAGCATGAGGAACGCCTCGCGCGCCTCCGAGTAATTCACGGGCAGCGAATACGGCTCCACGCGGTGGCCGAGCGAGGTGAGCAGGGCGGCGGCATCGTCGAGCGCGCCGCGCACTTCGGGCGAGAGCGTGTCCGCGAACATCGGCTCGGTCAGCAGCGCGACGGCGAGCGGCTTCGAGCCGTCTAGCGGCGTGCGCGCGGCGTCGAGGAAGGTGCCGGGCGCACCGGCAGGCAGCGCGGGGTCGCCGGCGATCAGGTCGAGCATGAGCGCGCTGTCACGCACGCTGCGCGAAACCGCGAGATCGACGCCGAGCGCACCGGGCGGCGGCGGCACGTCGGACGCCGGCTGGAACGCGCGCGACGGTTTGAAGCCGAAGAGCCCGCAGCACGACGCCGGGATGCGGATCGACCCGCCGCCGTCGGACGCGTGCGCGAGCGGCACGATGCCCGCCGCGACCGAAGCGGCCGCGCCGCCGCTCGAGCCGCCGGGCGTGTGATCGAGGTTCCAAGGGTTGCGGCACGGGCCGAACAGCTCGGGCTCGGTGTACGGCATCTGCCCGAGTTCGGAGGCGCTCGTCTTGCCGAAGATGTTCAGGCCCGCAGCGCGAAATCGCGCGACCACGGGCGCATCGGCGGTAGGGATGTAGTGGCGGTAGTGGCGGCTGCCGAGCGTCATGCGCAGCCCGGCCACCGCCGCGCCGAGGTCCTTCACGAGAAACGGTACGCCTGCGAGCGGGCCTTCGGTTAGCGCGTTCACGCCGTTGCCGGACGCCTCGATGCGCAGCGCACGCTCGCGCGCGGCCTCGTAGTCCTTGAGGACGATGGCGTTGATTGCGGGATTGGTGGCTTCCGCGCGGGAGATGGCGGTGTCGAGCAGTTCGCGCGCGCTCACTTCGCGGCGGCGCACGAGATCGGCGAGGCCGATGGCGTCGTATTCCAGATAGTCGGACTGCAAGGCGCGCACTCCTCGTCGTCGGGTTGGGGCTGGGTTTGCTCGAAACGGGCAGCGTACGCAAGGAGTGTAAGCGGGCGGCGCGTTCGCCGGGTGTGTCGTTGCGCGCGCATCGACGCATCAACGCGCGCGCATGACGACAGACGGGCGGCGGCAAGACGGCCGCCGCCCGCGAGACAACGGTATTACAGATGCTCGGCGAGGAAGCTCAGCGTGCGGCCGTGCGCGAGCGCCGAAGCATGCTGGTTGTACGACGCGCGCACCGAGCAGTTGAAGCCGTGATCGGCGTTCGGGTACAGGTGGAATTCGGCGTTCGGACGGCCCGCGAAACGCTCCTTCACCTGGCCCACCGCCGAGAGCGGAATGCCGTGATCGAGTTCGGCGTAGTGGAAGAGGATCGGCTTGGTGACCTTGTCGGCGAGGTCGAGCTGATTCTGGATGCCGCCGCCGTAGTAGGACACCGCTGCATCCACCGAGCCGCTCGCGGCCGCGAGATAGGCGAGACGCCCGCCGAAGCAGTAGCCGATCGCCGCGACCTTGCCCGTGCACTCGGGCAGCGCGCGCAGCGTGGCCGCCGTCGCGGCGATGTCCTCGACCACGAGATTGACGTCCGTCTTCTGCATCAGCGCGATGCCGCGGTCGCGGTCCGCGCCCACGTATTCGAGCTCGACGCGCGGGGCCGCACGCCAGAACACGTCGGGGGCGATCGCCACGTAGCCGTCGAGCGCGTATTGCTCGACGACGTCGCGGATGTGCCCGTTCACGCCGAAGATTTCCTGCAGGATGACGATGCCCGGGCCCTTGCCGCCCTTGGGCAGCGCGAGATACGCGCCGAAGCTGTCATTGCCGGCGGGAATGTCGATCCATCTGGTCGAAACGCTCATGTTGTTTCTCCGTCTTCATTAAGGAGTCGTGCAACGCGCCGCGGTGGGCTGGCCGTGTGCAGGCAGCGGGTCAGCGCGCCGCCCGCGGCGCATCGCGAAATCGGGGAGCCAGTTTGCCATAGGCCCTTGACCCTCTGCAGCGCAGGTCAATCTCGCAAGCGGATCGTAATGATCTCGATTATTCATTTTTCGGGCAGGCGGGGTTTGGCTAGAGTCGGGAGCGATTTGCATCGTCACGCCTCATTCAGCCAGACAAGGATCGCGTCATGAATTCTGTTCCCGCGTTGCGCACGTCGCCCGACTTTTCCACCCCGTTCAGCCGCCGGTTCGGTTTGCGCCTGCCGCTCGTGCAAGGGCCGATGGCGGGCGGTCCGACCACGCCGGCGCTCGTCGCGGCGGTTTCGAACGCGGGGGGACTCGGCTTTCTCGCTGGGGCGGCGCTTGCGCCCGAGAAGATCGCGAGCGAAGTCGCCGCGATTCGCGCGCTCACGGACAAGCCCTTCGGCGTGAATCTCTTCGTGCTCGAGCCGGCGAATCCCGACGACGCCACGGTGCGCCGCGCACTCGAAGCCATCGATCCGGTGGCCGCGCACCTTGGCCTGCCGCCAGGCGAGGCGCTCGCACGCTACGCGCCGGACTTTCGCGCGCAGCTCGAAACGGTGATCGAGCTGCGCGTGCCGGTCGTGAGCTTTACGTTCGGCCTCTTGCCAGCAGCCGACGTCGCGCGCCTGCACGCGGCGGGCAGCTACGTGTTGGGCACGGCGACGCACGTGGCTGAAGGTCTCGCTTGGCGCGACGCGGGCGCGGATGCCATCGTCGCGCAAGGCGCCGAAGCGGGCGGCCATCGCGGCACGTTCATCGGCGAGGCGCCGCACGCGCTCGTGGGCACGATGGCGCTCGTGCCGCAGCTTGTGGATGCGGTGGATGCCGCCGGCCTGCCCGTGCTGGCGGCGGGCGGAATCATGGACGGGCGCGGCATCGTCGCGGCGCTCGCGCTGGGTGCGCAAGGCGTGCAGATGGGCACCGCGTTTCTTGGCAGTGCGCAAAGCGCGATTCCCGCCGACTGGAAGGCGCGGCTGCGTGCATCGACGGATACGGCGACCTCGGTTACGCGCGCGATCACCGGGCGCCACGCGCGCGGCATTCGCAACGCACTCATGCAGCAACTCGAAGCGAAGCCCGAGACGGTCGCGCCGTACCCCGTGCAGAACGCGCTCACGCAACCGTTGCGGCAGCACGCGGCGCGCGCTAACGACGGCGATTATCTTTCGCTGTGGTCGGGCCAGGGCGCACCGCTCTCTCTCGCGCGCGAGGACGGTCTTGGCGCAGGCCAGATCGTCGAAGCGCTCGACGCCGAATGGCGCGCGGTGCTCGGCAAACTCAGCGGCGAAATCAGTGGCGAAATCAGCGGCAAACCCAGTCACGAATCGTGAGGCACGTAGCCGCATGAGATGGGCGCGGGCAACGCATCGGCATCCGAAATTAATCGAATACTTACTTGAACCGGCACGCGTCAAAAACGCGTGCCCGGCAGCAATACAACTCGCAAACGTTATCGCGAATGCGAGGGATTTTCATATCGTCGTAATGCGTCCTGGTGTATTCCCGGAACGCGTGCGCTAACACACCAATAACTCCCGTCAAATAATCTCAAAAATGATTCGCGCCGCGCGCCTCAGGGAATCTCCCAATAATTGGATCCAAAGTCGGGATGCCTTATTACATAAGCCTTGCGGTCGATTGATCAGGGTTTCGAACTGTTGTTGCAGGACGCATATTGGTACTCGCACCAATATCTGAAAAAAGTCCCCCAAATTAATTTGATCACCTACACTTGCGCGCAAGTATGGATGGGCGGCCCGCCATGAACGGGTCATTCGACATACTGGCCAGGTGCATCAAGGATGCATCCTGCGTGGTCGTCCGCACGGGGAGCGACACGTTCGGGGCGCGGGAGCACTGGGCGATTACGTAGCTTTTGGGTTCGAAACTGGAGACTTACATGAATATCAAGCTTCACAAGCTGTTGCCGATCAGCGCGGCGGCCATGCTGGCAGCGTCGTTCGCAACGGTGTCGAGCGCCGACGAAACGATCAAGATTGGTCACGTCGCGCCGCTTACGGGCGGTATTGCGCACCTCGGCAAAGACAACGAAAACGGCGCACGTCTCGCAGTCGAAGAGATCAACGCGAAGGGCCTCACGATCAACGGTCAGAAGATCACGCTCGTGCTCGACGCACAGGACGACGCAGCTGACCCGCGCACGGCTACCCAGGTTGCGCAGAAGCTCGTCGACGACAAGGTCGTTGCCGTTGTCGGCCACTTGAACTCGGGCACGTCGATCCCGGCATCGAAGATCTACAGCGATGCGGGCATCGTGCAGATCTCGCCGTCGGCCACGAACCCGGCCTACACGCAACAAGGCTTCAAGACGACCTATCGTGTCGTGGCGACCGACGCCCAGCAAGGCCCGGCGCTCGCGAACTACGCGGCGAAGAACCTGAAGGTCAAGACCGTTGCCGTGGTCGACGACTCGACGGCTTATGGCCAGGGTCTCGCGAACGAATTCGAGAAGACCGCCAAGGCGCTCGGCATGAACGTGGTGTCGCATGACGCGACCAACGACAAGGCCGTCGACTTCCGCGCCATTCTGACGAAGATCAAGGGCGAAAACCCCGACGCGATCATGTACGGCGGCATGGACGCCACCGGCGGCCCGTTCGCGAAGCAAGCCAAGCAGCTTGGCCTGCGCGCGAAGGTGCTCGCGGGTGACGGCGTCTGTACCGACAAGCTGGCCGACCTGGCCGGCGACGCGACCGACAACATCGTGTGTTCGGAAGCCGGCATGGCGCTCGAAAAGATGCCGGGCGGCAAGGAATTCGAAGCCAAGTTCGAGAAGCGCTTCGGCCAGCCGATCCAGATCTACGCACCGTTCACGTATGACGCCGTGTACATCATCGTCGACGCGATGAAGCGTGCGAACTCGACCGATCCGGCCAAGATCCTCGCCGCCATGCCGACGACGGATTACAAGGGCGTGATTGGCGAGACGACCTTCGACTCGAAGGGCGACCTCAAGCACGGCGTGATCTCGCTGTACAACTACAAGTCGGGCAAGAAGTCGCTGCTCGACGTCGTGAAGATGTAAGTCGCGTTTCGCGATTTCGCTCACGCGATTGGAAAAGCCCGCGGGTTTCGGCCCGTGGGCTTTTTTTCGTCCGGAGTATCGCGCGACGCTTGAGTCGATGCGCTGCGCTTTTAGATCCCCAACCGCCGCAACACCTTCGGCCCTGCAAACGCCACGAGCGCCGCGCACAATGCAACGACGGCGAGCCCGACCGTGAGATTGGTCACCTGCGTAATGCCGCCGATCACCACCGGCCCGAACAGCAAGCCGAAATACGCGATGCCCGCCACGTGCGCGAGCCCTTCGGCTGCGTGAATGCCTTTCACGCGCGCGGCGGCCGCGAACAGCACCGGCATCATGTTGGCGAGGCCGAGGCCCATGAGCGTGAAGCCCGTGAGCGCCGTGAACGAGAACGGCAGCAGCAGCGCGCCGATCATGCCCGCGCATGCCAGCGAGGCGCTCGCCATCACGAGCTGCGGCGCGCCAAAGCGTGCGCGCACGGCGTCGCCGGCGAAGCGCGCCGCGGCCATGCCGCCCGAGAACGCCGCGTAAGCTGCGCTGGCGAGGGCAGGCGTTGCGAGCACGACGTCGCGCATATAGACCGTGGCCCAGTCATACATCGCGCCTTCGGCGATCAGCGCGATGAGCGCGATGGCGCCAAGCGCCCACAGCGCGGGCGTGCGCCAGCGGTTGCCGGTTTTTGCGTGCTCGCCGTGCGTGGCGTGCGGCACATGCGGCAGGACGGCCGGGCACGAAACAAAGAGCACGAGCGCCGCAAGCGCCGACGCCAGAAAGAGGTGCAGCGCCGGCGCCATGCCGTGCGCGAGCAGCGCGCCGCCAATCGCCGCGCCCGCCATGCCGCCCAGGCTGAACATGCCGTGCAGCCCCGACATGATCGGCTTGCCGACGGCTTCTTCCACGGCACTCGCTTCGGCGTTCATGGCGACGTCGAGCGTGGCCATGCCCACGCCGAAAAACGCGAGCACGACGATCAGCATCCAGTAGTACGGAACCACCAGGATCAGCGCGCCGCACACGGACATCGTGAGGCCGCCTGCGAGGCACGCGCGTCGCGAACCCACGCGCGCGATCCAGCCGCCGATGGTCGTCATCGCCGCGATCGAGCCGCCTGCCACCGCGAAAAGCGCGTAGGAAAGCAGCGCCGCGCTCAAATGGAACTTGTCGCGCACGGTCGGCACGTGCACGCCCCACGACGCGTACATCATGCCGGCGATGAAAAAGAGCGCCATGGTCGCGATACGCGCGCGATGACGCGTGGCGGCGGGCAGCGCCCGATGGTGGGCGGCGGGGCTCGCCACGGAGATGGCGGGATCGGTCGTTCGGTCGGACACGGGAATTCCGGGCAGAAGGAAGAGAGGAGACCAGGAAGGCGTCTGAAAGCAAACGATGATTCTAGCGAAGGTGCGACTCGGCTGTCGGAGCGCGTTTGCCGAGGCAACTGCTCTAATATCGAGAGGATCCGCCGTTCGAGGACGCGCCCTTGAAGATTCCTGCCCACGCCCCGCTGCATTTGCTGCATCAAACGCCCACCGGCACGCTCGCCACGCACTCGCGCGAGCCGCGCGGCTTCCCGTATCCCACGCTGCTGCCATTCGCACCCGACGCGCGGCACCGCCCGGTGATCCTCGTGAGCCGCCTCGCCGAGCACACGCGCAATCTGCTCGATGACCCGCGCGCGGGCTTTCTCGTCGCGCACGCGCCGGACGCCGACGTGCTGAACGCGCCGCGCGCCACGCTGCTCGGCCGCTTCGAACCGGTCGATGCTGCCGACCGCGAAGCGAACGAGGCGCTGGCGCGGCGCTACGTGCGCTATCACCCGGACGCCGAGCGTTATCTCGCACTCGGCGACTTCACCTTCTGGGTCATGCAGGTTGAGCGGCTGCGTTATATCGGCGGGTTTGGCGCGATGGGCTGGATGGAGGGCGCCGATCTCGACACGCTGGAGCCACTCGCACCCGCCGACGAAACCACGCTGATCCGCTTTTTCGAAGCCCACCCCGCGCGCCGCGCCGGACTCGATCTGGCAGGGGTGGACCGCTACGGCGCCGATCTTGTGATCGACGGCGCGCGCACACGCTTCGTTTTCGATGCGCCGCAGTTTGATTTGCAAACCTTGCATGCGGTGCTAGCGGACTGCATTGAGCGCCATATGCCCTGACGGGATTTTGTGTTCCGTGTGGGCGTTATCCGCCCGTGTATATAGCGTGTCGTCTCATGCTGCTTCGCAGCAACCCGTTTCTGTCCCCGTTGATTGGCCCAAAGTTGTCATGGGATGAAATGTTTGACGTATTTCAAAGCATTTAATTTTCATCCGCTGCTAATTATGAGATGGGGATTTATCTGGCAAATGCGAGATTTAGTAAAAATACCGATTTGCACGAAATGACAATGAGTTAGACGCTTGCTGGAAGCGACAGGATTCGAAATTTGGTTTAAATTATTTTTATTCCTTACGCGCATCCCGGCATTCAATTCTGTGTTAATCTCGCCACCGATTTCCGAGGCGCGCATCTATCAATCGGCATACTGGCGCGAGATCAGTAGCCATTAAGATCAAACCACAAGGGCACCTATGTCTTCCTACAAGGAACTCCTCGCTCAGCGAGAAAAGCTGGAAAAGCAGATTGAAGAGGCGAAGGCTCGCGAATATGCCGAGGTCCTCGACGAAATCAAGCAGAAAATGGCCGACTACGGCATCACCCTGGCAGAACTCGGTGGCGGCCGCGCCAGCGCCAAGGCCGCAAAGGCAGCCAGCCGCTCGCGTGCAAGCGTCGCGCCGAAATACCGCGATCCCGACAGCGGCAGCACGTGGTCGGGCCGTGGCAAGCCGCCGCGCTGGATCGCCGGTCAAGACCGCGATCGTTTTCTGATCCAGAAGTAAATCAACTTGTCAGTGGCGCGTTTGAACGCGCTGCGCATGAGTCGAAGCAGAAGCGGAATCAGGCAAGGTATCGCCTGATTTCCGAAAACAAGAAGCCGCGCAGTCCGGGGACGCGCGGCTTTTTGATTTTCTGCGCCGCGCCAGGTGGGAACGCGCAGTATCCGCGGCTTGAATGAGAATGCTTCCTGGTATTGTAGGCATCTGATTTAAAAGAGATTTTTAGGGGAATCCATAAAATCGACGCATCCGGTCGCTACAATCGCGGTTATTCCCTAATTTGCTCTCTCGCCGCGCATGACTGCTTCCGTCGCCCCACCGTTATCAGATAAACACGCAGTCGCGCGGCGGACCACGTGGGTCAGCGTTGGCGTCAATAGTGTTCTGGTGGTGCTGCAAATCGTCATCGGCGTGATTGCGCATTCGCAGGCGTTGATTGCCGACGGCGTACATTCACTGGCCGATATTGTTTCCGACTTTGTCGTGCTGCTGGCCAACCGGCATAGCGGCGCAAAGCCGGACGCCGATCATAACTACGGCCACAGCCGTTATGAAACGGTCGCGTCGTTATTCCTCGGCGCATTATTGATTGCGGTGGGCGTGGGCATGCTGGTGCGCGCCGGCACGCGCATCATGAATCTCGGCGATATTCCGGCGCTGCACGTGAGCGCGCTGGTCGTTGCACTCCTCGTGCTGGTTTCCAAGGAAGGGCTCTTTCGCTACATGCTGCGCGAGGCGCAGCGCGTGCGCTCGGCCATGCTGATCGCCAATGCGTGGCATGCGCGCTCGGACGCGGCTTCGTCACTCGTGGTGGCGATCGGTATTGTGGGTAGCCTCGCGGGCGTGCGGCTGCTCGATCCGATCGCGGCGGCCATTGTCGGCTTTATGGTCGCGCGCATGGGCTGGGTGTTCGGCTGGGACGCGCTGCAGGACCTCTCCGACCGCGCGCTCGACGAAGCCGCGGCCGCCGACTTGCGCGCGCTGCTGATGGGGACGCCCGGCGTTCTCGACGTGCACGAGATGCGCACGCGCAAGACCGGCGACCTCGCGCTCGTGGATGCGCACATCCTCGTCGATCCGCTGATTTCAGTTTCAGAAGGGCATTACATTGCGGAGACGGCGCGCGCTCGCCTGCTCACCGATCCACGCGTGCTCGACGCGCTGATACACGTCGATCCCGAAGACGACATGCATGTGCGCTCCGTGGCCAATCTGCCGCCGCGCGACGACGTGTCGGAGCGCTTGCGTAATGCGCTGGCGCAGCACGACGTGCATGTCGAAGCGGTGACGCTGCACTACTTGAGCACGGGGCTGGAAATTCAGGTGGTGCTGGCGGCGGCCGACGACGCGCGCCGCCTTGCCTCAGTGGACCTGGATGCGCTGCGCGCGCGCCTGGGCGCGAGCAAGCTCGACGTGATGCAGTCGCTCGATGCACACGGCACGCTGGCAACGCACGACAAACCGCGCGAGACAGATTGAATCGCGAATCGCGAAGAGTAAGCGGCGCGGCAAAAACGCCGCCGCGCCTTCGCGGCTTCAAAGCGGCAATTGCGTGTCGAACTTGATTTCCCGCAGCACGACGCTCGTGCGCACCTGCGCCACGGCGGGAATGCGGAAGATGCGCTCGTGCAGGAAGGCGTCATAGGCCTTGATGTCGGGCGCAACGATCTTGAGGATGTAGTCCGATTCGCCCGTGGTGCTGTAGCACTCGGTGACTTCGGGGCAGGTGGCGATCTCGCGCTCGAACGCTTCGACGCCGCCTTCGGTGTGTCGCGTGAGATGGATATGCGCGAGCGCGCAGACGTGCAGGCCGAGCTTCTCGCGATCGAGCAGCGCCGTGTAGCGCTGGATCACGCCCGACTGTTCCATGTCCTTGATTCGGCGCCAGCACGGCGTGCTGGATAGCCCCACCTGGTCGGAGATTTCCTGCACCGAGCGGCGCGCGTCGAGCTGCAGCAGGCGCAGGATCTTCTGAGAGAACGTATCGAGTGTCAACTGCGCCTCCATTGCGTCGCTGTATTCCTGAATGTTAGAGGCCAGGAGAACAGAACGCAATGCGAAGCGCAAATGATGAGGGAGATTACCTAATTTGCCGGAGCGCTCGCGGCGTTTTGCCCTGAGTCGTCCCCATCAGCGGCGAGCGCGGCTTGCTGCGCGCGCAGGTCGGCCAGCATGTTGCAGAAGAGGGCGCCTTGCTCGATCGCGTCGTCGAGCGCGACGTGCGTGTGCGGATGGTCGTCGAACCAGTGCTTCGGAAAGCGCGGCTTGATGCACTTGCGGTACGGCAGGCCCGTCATCGCGAAGGCAAGTGTCTTGATGTCGAGCGCCGACCACGAGAACGGGCAGCGCCCGGCGAAGCGCATCATGTACCAGAACATGAAGGTGAAATCGAAGCCCGCCGGCATGGCCACGAACACGGGCTTGCCGGGCAGCGCCTCCACCCATTCCACATAGGCGACGAGCGCCGCCGCCGGATCTTGCAGATCCTTGCGGCAAGCGGCCCACGCCTCGGGCTGCGTCTCCCACCAGGCGGCTTGCACCGGGTGCGGCGCGGCGCCTTCGAGCATCTCGAGATTGGCCGAGAACGTGGCGATCAAACGCTTGTCGGCGGTGTACGCCGCCGAAGCGAAACTCAGCATCGAGTGCGGGCCGGGAATGGGACCATCGGCCTCGACGTCGGTGCTGACGTAAATCTCCTCAATGGCAGCTTGATTCATCGTACTTTTCACTCTCATCCAGGTACGCCATCTGCGACGTAGGGGTTGGAGCGGCGCTCCTCGCCGAATGTCGAAACCGGGCCGTGGCCCGGCACGAACGTGACGTCGTCGCCGAGTGGCCAGAGCTTTTCACGGATCGAACGAATCAGGTCGGCATGATTGCCGCGCGGAAAGTCCGTGCGGCCGATCGAACCCGCGAACAGCACGTCGCCCACCGTGGCGACCCGGTGCTTGCGGCTAAAGAAGATCACATGACCCGGCGTGTGCCCGGGGCAGTGATAGACCTCGAGTTCTTCGTCGCCAAAACGCACCGTGTCGCCGTCATGAAGCCAGCGCGTGGGCTCGAACGCCTCGGCGTGACCGAAGCCGAAGCGCACGCTCTGCTGCGGCAACTGATCGATCCAGAAGCGCTCGTCTTCCTGCGGTCCTTCGATCGGCACGCCGAACTTTGCAGCGAGCGCCTTCGCGCCGGCGCAATGGTCGAGATGGCCATGCGTGAGCAGCACCTTTTCCAGCTGCACGCCCTGGCGCTCGATCTCGGCCTCGATGCGCTCGAGATCGCCGCCCGGATCGACGACGGCGGCACGGTTCGTCGTTTCGTCGACGAGCAGCGAGCAGTTTTGCTGGAACGGCGTGACGGGAATCAGCGTGATTTTCATGCGGGGTTCGTGGGCGGTTTTGTGCGGCTTAGGTCTTGCGGAGCGCAAGCCGCGGCGCTTCGAAAGCGACGGTGCGCGCCGGTGGCCACAGCCAAAGGATCGATTGTACCGGGGTGCAGGAAGCGCCGCCGACGCTGCTCGCGGTGGCCTGAATCCCTTGTCAGACAAGGGATGCGGCGGCGCAAGACAAACGGCTTTGTTACATCAATAGTGAAAAATCATGGAGTTTTGTGGGGCATCGGCGTGACAGGAATAACTTTTGGGTATAATGCGATCCATCACGCACGGAATTCGTGCTTTCAAAGGGCGGTGTGACCTTCGCAAAAAAAGAGGTCGCGTACACCGCCGTCAAGCAGTGCTGTCGTTGAAGACGGGCCGAAGAAGGCTGCCTTACAACAAGATAGCAAATCAGGTGTCGAATCCGTTCGACGCCGCACGTCTTGCCCAGCCAGGTGCCACGCGCCTGCAACGGCCTACATGCCGTGACGCTGGGTGGGGCCTACGCCGCCGTTCCTGTGCGCCGAGAGTTTCCGGCGCGCCTGAACGAGTTTCATCGTTCGATGGCGGCATGTGGGGTCTGGTCAGGCTGCCGGGGACAGGTTGCGCCAGACGTGAAAGATAACTAGCGGTTAGCGGCTAAATAGGGCTGCATCCGGGCATTGGCACGCGTTCGCCTTTTTCATTCCAGGCGAGCGATGGCGTAGCTTTGCCCGCGACCGCCGAAGCCTTTCCGACAACGCGCACACATGGCGCGGGACAGGCTTCGAACACGTGATGGCAATGTTATGAACCTTAGACTGACTCGACGAAGACTCGGGAGTCTCGCAGCCGTGTCCATTCTGGCCGGTTGTGCCATGCCGCCTGCCCAGCAGGACCAGGCATCCAGCGACGCTCTTCGCACGAAGGACGCCGCCTTCACCGCGCCGCAGGGCTACGGCTCCGCGCTCGCCGCGCTGCCCGCATCGGGCACCGCCAAGGACAACTCGCTCGCGAACGCCGATGCGATCGACGAGAACAGCCCGGACGTTCACTCGTTCCACCAGACCGGCCGCGCCTCGTGGTATGGCCGCGCGTTCCACGGCCGCCGCACCGCAAGCGGCGAGCGCTTCAACATGAAGGCGCTCACCGCTGCGCACCGCACGCTGCCGCTCGGCTCATACGTGCGCGTGAGCGTGCCCGGCACGTCGAAGTGGGTGGTGGTGAAGATCAACGACCGTGGCCCGTACGCTCGTGGCCGCGTGCTCGACCTCTCGTATGCCGCTGCCAAGCTCCTTGGCGTGCAGCACGCGGGTACGGCGAAGGTGGACATCGAAGGCCTCACGCGCCAGGAAGCGAAGGCCGCGCAAGCGGAGATGGTTGCCGCGAACTCGAGTATCGACAACTAAGCGCGTTCGTTTGGGCGTGGCGCTGAGTGCCCGCGACGCGCCTGAGACTGAACCGCCTTGTAGCGTTGGATGTATATACGAAGGGCCGCCTGATTGACGCAGGCGGCCCTTCGGTTTTTCTGGCTCGTGTTTTTGGTTGTTATCGGCTGGCGGCTCAGTCGTCCGCGTCTTCCTCGCCTTCACCCTTCAATTCGAGCGCACGCGCGTAGAGCGCGTTACGCGACGCGCCCGTGAGCGCCGCCGCGATCTTCGCCGCGCCCTTCACCGGCACTTCCTGAAGCAGCACACGCAAGAGCGCGTCGTGATCGGCTTCGCCTTGCGCCTGCTCGCTCGCGCCTTCCACTGCCAACACGAACTCGCCGCGCTGGCGGTTTGCATCCGCTGCCAGCCACGTTGGCGCTTCGGCCAGGGTGCCGCTCCAGAGCGACTCGTGTAGCTTCGTCAATTCGCGGGCGATGAGGATGCGGCGCGCGGGGCCGAACGCATCGGCGAGCGACTGCACGGTTTCGACGATGCGATGCGGGGCTTCGTAAAACACCATCGCGTGCGTATGCGCGGCGAGCGGCTGCAAAGCGGCTGCGCGTTGCTTGGGCTTGGGCGGCAGAAAACCGAGGAACGTGAACGTCGACACCCAGTCGCCGGCCGCAGAAAGCGCCGTTGCGAGCGCGCTTGCGCCGGGCAGCGGCACGACGTTCAGGCCGGCGGCGCGCACGGCGTCCACGAGCTTGGCACCCGGATCGGAAATGCCGGGCGTGCCCGCGTCGGAAACACAGGCCACGCGCTCGCCCGCGCGCAGAAACTCGATCACGCGTTGCGCCGCTTCGCGCTCGTTGTGCTCGTGCACGGCGACGAGCGGCTTCGAAATGCCGTAGCGCGCGAGAAGCTGGCCGGTGTTGCGCGTGTCCTCGGCGGCGATGCGATCGACGAGACCGAGCACGTGCAGCGCGCGCAAGGTGATGTCGGCGACATTGCCAATGGGCGTTGCCACGACGTACAGCGTGGCGGCCGGATACTGCTGGGCCTGTGCGAGTTCGAAGGGGGACGAGAGGGACGTCATGACACGGAACGCGCGAATGCAGGAAAAGAGGCCGACATTGTGCCACGCGGGCGCGAACGCACCCGAGCGAAGCGGCGCGAACGAACGCGTACGCGCAGACAACTTTAGTGCGCGAGCGCAGTCGAATGCCAAACGCCGCGCGACAGGTGCGCGTTTCGAAGCGCATGCGCTAGCGTTTTTGCGGCGCGAAGGGTTGGAGCTTGTCGCGCGCAACGTGAATTGTCGAGGTGGCGAACTCGATCTCGTGATGCGCGAGCGAGACGGCACGCTGGTGTTCGTGGAAGTCCGCGCACGCGCGCGGCCGGAATTCGGCGGCGCGGCGGCAAGCGTGGGGTGGCGCAAACAGCAGCGCGTTCTGCGCGCGGCGCGCTACTTTCTAGCGACGTGGCAACCCGCCGATGCAAGTGGTGAAGTGCTGACGGCGCCCGCGTGCCGCTTCGACGTGATCGCGTTCGAGAGCGGCCGGCTCGTGTGGCTGCGCGACGCGTTTCATGCAGAAGCCCACGACAGCTAAAACTGAGGCAATAAAAACAAGGGTGAAAATGAACGCCCTCGAGTGCGCTAAACTTGCGGCACGCCGCAATACGCGGAAATTTTGCGATACCCGCAGTACAGATTAGAGAGTCGATGTCCGTCGAACGCATTCAACAGCACTTCCGCGATAGCGCAGCCATTACGCTCGCGGCCATGGAAACCCTGGCGGTCCCAATTGCCGCCGCGGTCGATACGATGTTCGCCGCGCTGGCGAACAGCAACAAGATCCTTGCATGCGGCAATGGCGGCTCCGCTGCCAACGCCCAGCAACTCGCCGCCGAACTGATCGGCCGGTTCGAGCGCGAACGCCCGGGCCTGCCAGCGCTCGCGCTGACCACCGACGCCTCGGTGCTCACCGCCGTTGCCAACGACTACGCGTACGAGCAGGTATTCGCGAAGCAGGTGCGCGCGCTCGGCCAGCCGGGCGACGTGCTGCTCGCCATCACGACCTCTGGAAACTCGGTGAACGTGCTGGCCGCCATTCAGGAAGCGCACGAACGCGAGATGGTCGTGATCGCGCTGACCGGCAAGGGCGGCGGCGACGTGAACAGCGTGCTCGCCGATACCGACATTCAGCTGTGCGTGCCGAGCGATCGGACGGCGCGTATTCAGGAAGTGCATCAGTTAACACTCCACTGCCTGTGCGATGGCATCGACGCGATGCTGCTGGGCGAAGACTGACACCGTAAGACGAAGAGAGGGGAAGTTGATGAGCAGATACGGCATGACGCGCGCGCTGGCACGGACCACGCTCACGATCGGCTTCGCAGCCTCGCTCTGCGCAAGCCTGCAGGGCTGCTTCCTGGCGCTGGCGGGCGCGGCGGGCGGCACGGCGCTGGTGGCAACCGACCGCCGCACGGTAGGCTCGCAAACCGAGGACCGCGAGATCCAGGTGAAGGCGCTGGCCGATCTCGGCAAACAACTGCCCGATACGGCGCACGTGAACGTGGCGGTGTTCAACCAGCGCGTGCTGCTCACGGGCGAAGTGCCTGACGACGCCTCGAAGCAGAAGGCCGAGAGCATTGTGCGAGCCGTGACGAATGTTGGTTCGATCGTGAACGAACTGGCGGTGCAGCCGGCTAGCTCGTTTTCCTCGCGCGCGAACGACTCGTACCTCGAAGGACGCGTGAAGGCGGAGCTGATTGCCTATAAGGACATCTCCGCGAACAATTTCAAGGTGGTGAGCGAGCGCGGCACGGTTTATCTGATGGGGCTTGTGACGCCCGACGAAGGCAACATCGCTGCCAACGCGACCGCCGGAGTGATGGGCGTGACGCAGGTGGTGAAGTGCTATCAGTACATCGATCCGCAACAGGCGGTGGCGACGGCGGCTGCGGCCAGTGCGCCGGCGGCGGCGCCTGCCGCCGATGCGCCGACGGTGGGAGCGGTGCCGGATTCGGGGGTGACCTCGCAGCCTATTGAGCACCAGGCGCCCGCGCCAGTGACGAATTCTTCGGCTACGCGGCCGGGGAATGCGGGGGCTATGTGATGCGAGGTTTTGTTGGTGGTTTTGTTGCGGCGGTGGTGGTTGCTGGGGCGGGTTTTGGAGTCGCTTCGCCGGCTTTTGCTGCTGTCGCGGATGGGTTGAAGGTGGCTCAGGCTAATGCTTGCATGGGGTGCCATGCGGTGGATCGCAAGCTTGTTGGACCCTCGTTCAAGGATGTCGCTGCGAAGTACAAGGGCGATGCCGCCGCGCAGGCCAAGCTGGAGAAGAAGGTGCGGGACGGTGGGGCTGGGGTTTGGGGGGCTATTCCTATGCCCTCTCATCCTGGGATGAGCGCTGGAGATATTCAGTCCGTCGTGGGCTGGGTGCTCGCTGGGGCGCCTTCGAAGTAGGTTTGCGTGGGGTCAAATTTGACGCTTGGCAAAACTGATTTTGTGTGGGTAGAATCGGTAGTTCGTTGGGGCGGTAGCTCAGCTGGGAGAGCGTCGCGTTCGCAATGCGAAGGTCGGGAGTTCGATCCTCCTCCGCTCCACCAAGAACATGTCTGAAGTTGTACGAGAAAGTCATGAAACCCGCGTAGCTGAAAGGCTCCGCGGGTTTTTTGTTTCTGGCGATGTCTGAGAGTATCTGTTGACAGCTGCCCCCAAGCGGGGAAGACTTTGGGGGCAGCGGGTCATCTTGCAAAAGCAGTATTCCCCAGCCCGGTTCCCGTATGCCGCTAACCGAAGCATCCATCAGGAGCACCGGCCCCGTCGAAAAACCGAGGAAGCTCTTCGATAGCGGTGGACTGTGCCTGCTCGTCACACCGCGGGGTGGCAGGTTGTGGCGGCTTAAGTACCGATTCGGCGGTAAGGAGAAAAGCCTGTCGCTTGGCATCTAGCGTAATCAAACATTGGAATGCGGATTGGAGTATGCGGCGCTGAACCATGGAACCGACTACGCCCTGATGGAGAGCGGACGCGACGCCTGTATCGTTCACCTGCTCTTCAATCACGCGATCCTCGCAGATCTCTCCGACTGCAGCTATGGTGATTACCGGTGCTGCTCATCCCACGGGAACGCCTCGCGCAGCGGTAGGGCCCGGCGGGCCTGCATGCTCGATCACCGTGGTCATTGATTGATTCCTCATGTCAGCGCTATCCGCGCCCTGTGCGGCTGTGCTCCGCCACATAAGGGAGGATGCATTCGTGCGCATGGCGTTGCTCGGCTCGATCGAATCAGGCGCGCTTGAGGGAACGAAGCAACAGTTGCTACGACAAATTCAACGGCTCGAGCAGGGTATGGTGCGTGGCGTGCGCTTTGTGCGATGATCGTTGCGCAGTTCTGCTTGTGGGCGCGCGGCTTACGCAACGGGTGAATCAGACAGACGCCCGTACGATGTTCACGCCCGCCACCCTTGTCCAGATCGACACGGGCAAGGAGTCGACGAAGCAGGTGACATGTACCGGCGCCGGGGCTGAAACTCATGGAGCTGCTCGAGCTCTTTCATAGCATCATCCACCACCCAATCCGCCTTCGGTTCCCGTCGAAGGATTTTGTTTTTATGCCGTCACCTTCACATGTTCGGTCTCTTCAGAGTTATCGGACTACGATAACCTTTAAAATCAATCGCTTGGATTTTTGAATCCGCAGCGAGCGCCTCACGATGCTCGCGGATCGCGCCCTGTTCGCTCGGGGCGATCTCTTCCGACGGGAATTCCAGTCGCATCACATTCTGCGCGCGACGAATGCCACCGTCTTGCTTTAGAGCAGCTGGACATCGCGACCGCCAAGGACCTCGCGCTCGACGTTGGCGAGCATGAATGGGATCGTCGGATGTCATTGCAATCAGCGTTGCCGGCGCACTTGCCTGCGAGCAAAACCGCAGACGCGAGCTGGTACGCACGCATGGCATCCATGCCGGGTGCCGCAGAGATTCTATCGGCATTGCGCGCGCACTCGGATATGGTGCTTGCCCAATTTGGCGCGGGCGTAGCGCCGAGATCGGACAGCGATCACTTGTAAGTCCGCCAACCCTTCTTTCCCTGTCCGGCGTCTTGCGCCAGCTTCTCTTCATTTCATAACACGCATCCGGCCAATTCTGGGGGAACCTGCTCGCCCGGTTTTTTTGGGAGTGGACGTGAGGCACTCCCCACGCCTCAAGCCGTTGTTTCATCCTGGCAGGCTGCTCATCACTACGCCTTCCGCCCTTGCGGCACTGCGCGAAAACGGCGTTCCCATCATCAGCGTCATGCTCCGTCACATCGCAGGTGACTGGGGCACAGTTTCCGACGACGACAAGCGGCAGAACGACCTGTCGATTACGGCGGGCCTGCGCCTGCTGTCGATCCATCCCCTGCCGGATCAGACCCGTATCGTAGTGGTGACTGAGCGGAGCCGCGTGAACACGATAGTTGAACGCCTCGACACTCGTAATCGGTAGCGAGGTACAGCCAGACTCGATGCGCCATGGTGGCAATCGTGCATTGCGTGAGAAACACAGGGGATTAGGCGGAAAGCGAACTGGCCCTACTGACTGGCAAGCGATTGCTAGATGCGCTCCCAGGTGCGGTATCAGTTGCGATATCATGATTTATACGTGTGACATCACAAAGTGGTTGACGAGACGTCTTTCGTTTTATATTCTCGTCAATGTGAGGTTGCACGTACAAACAAATCGCTTGATTTTTTTATTGTGATTTCCCGCATATCAACAACCTTCGTCCCTCCCGGCTTCCTTGGCGCAGCCCCCGGATGGTCGCCGACGTATTTCGTCGGTCCGGCGGCGGCGGCCCTCCGAGCTGGCGCCACCGGTCAGTCAATCAGCGACTTAGGAGGGCAAGTCCTCGAGGGCTGGCGGGTGAGCGAGACTCAAGGTGCTCTTGCCTACGACCCTAGAGCGGCGACGACGCCTGTCTACCGTCAGGCCAACATAGGCCGCCTGCACTTGGTGCTTAGAGAGCAGCACTGGGGGGCGCCGCAGATCAGCGGCAGGTGGTGCGTTCAGCCCGACGACATCGTCCTGAACAAGCTCGCTCCCGTCCGCGCCGCGTACGTCTCACTGAACGCGAGGCGGCACCCGGTTGACGGCAACTCCCTCATCGTGCGCGGGCTCTCGAAGGCTGCGGCCGCGTGGGTGGCGCTGTGTCTGAACGAGGCTGGCTACGAGCAGCTCCTGTTGACCGAGTCCGGCGTGTTAAGGCGGGTCGGAATTGGCACGCTCGCTTCCCTGCGGGTGCCGCCGGTGCCGTCGGAGATGGAGGGGCTTGCCGCGCGCCTCCGCGATCTCATCGACGAATCCACGTTGGCGATTGAGTCTCTTCACCGCGTCCGCGATGAGGCCGACGCGGAAGCGAGTGCCGCGCCGCATCAGGAGCACGACCTGTCCGCTGGGGTGTTCTTCGAGCGCGAAGCGATGTCGAACGAGAGCTGGTTGCCGGCTGCCGTTGCGCTTCGTGCTGAGCTGTCGACTCTCGAAGCCGAGGTTGGCTGGGTGAAGCTTGCCGACCTCGCCACGTTCGAGGACCGCGCTCGCCTTAGCCAAACGCACGAGGGAGCCCGAGCACTTCGACTGGGTGACGTCGCCGATGACCTTCTCGTCGACGGTGCTCCGAGTTGTGATCTCATTCCCAACCGCACGCTGGCGAAGCCACTCTTGCACGGCGAGGTACTGCTGTCCACCCTCGGCAACAGCTTTCGGACGGCCTTCGTCGACGAACACGTCCCGCCGGACACGCACCCCGTCGATGGCTGGGTGCGGCTGCGGTTCCACGAGACGCCGGCTGCATGGGCGTTGCTGCTCTCGACGGGGTCGCTTCGTTCGCAAGCCGCACGCCTCACAGTGGGGGCCGTACAGCAGTTCGTTCCGCCCGACGCGCTGCGGTCGCTGCAGGTGCCGACGCCGCCGCGCGATGTGCGCGACCGCTGGCAACGCGCTGTCGAACAGCATCACGCTGCGCGTAGGTCAATCGACCGCCGGTGGGCTGCGCTCGTGGGCGAATTATCAGCGGTATTCGATGCGGCCCACAAGCCGTTCACCTCGTCTCACCCGCTCGGCAAGGAGGTTATCCAGTGACGCCCCGACATGCCGAAGAACTTCTGAACACGCTGAGGCAGAGGACTTTGAGCCTCGACGATGCGCACGAGCGCACACGGCTCTCTGGTAGCACGTGGAGCCGCGATCAACTGCAGCTTTTCCTTCTCTGCGCACCGGGAGTAGAGCGCGACGAAAGTGGGTGCTTCCACGTCGGCGCTGGTGACACCGCGGACGACCTGCAGGCTGCCATCGTCGAGGCGGTGCAGTCGTTTGCCGGCAAGCCGGTTCCGGTGGCGCACTTGCGCGCCCGCCTTCCTAATCACTTCGTGACGACCGACGAGCAGATCTTGGCTGTCGTTCGTCATACGGCTGGGCTCGAAATCTTCGGCCCGAAACTCATTCGCATCACTCAGTAGGCACAGGAGAACACAAATGGCCCGTCCGAAGAAGGCCCCGACCACCACCGCAGCGCCGGAGGCGACGACTGTCAGCTCCGAAGAGAGCAGCGTCCTCAACTCGCTCGTCCGTTCGCTCGCGAGCGCTGGCTTTGACCAGAAGTTCGAGCTCAAGGCTAGCGAGGCGGGCATGTCGGCCGCCGTGGTGTGGGGGCGCCACGAAGGCGTGGCGACGCCGCGTGTGCTGGCCCTCGTGCTACCCGTTGGGGCTTGGAGTCGCAGCAACGCTGACGAAGTGCAGATGTTGTCGTGGACCTTGCCGCCGCCCGACACCGCGCAGGATCACTACCCGCAGTTCGCCGTCGTGAAGGACGCCGAGGGCACGCTCGAGGCGATTTTCGACCTCGCACCCGGTGCGCCGCACCAGATCGATAGGCTACCGAGCCTTCGCGAGATTAATGAGTACAAGCGCATCAAGGCCGATCCGACCTACCGCTGGTCGATGCGTATGTACGAGCGCCTCATGAAGGGTTTCAACGCCCTGCACGAGCGCATCTACCAGACGCACAAGGATCGGGTGAACGGCAAGAACGACATCATCGAAGAGGTGGCGAAGCTTCTCTTCCTTGAGTCGTTCCGCCTGCACCATACCGACGGCGCACTGAACTTCGACCACAACGATAAGAAGTTGAACCTGAAGGACGTCTTTTCTGCCGGGCACGTGAAGACAAACGGAGCTTCTGCGGTAGCCGAGATCCAGTCGGCCTTTGAGCACTTCAAGCTGCATCCCGACTACGTCGTGACTGATGACGCGGGCGAGAAGCATCCCATCTTCGACAAAAACGCGCACCTGCGGCTGGCGCAACCGGGCAACTACGAAGCGGTCCTCTCGCTCATCCAGGATCTTGGGCCTGTCACCGACAACCGAGGCGAGGTCGTGAAGAGGCAGGGCACGCTCGCCGACATCGCTGCCGATGTGCTAGGTCGCGCCTTCGACGTCTTTCTGCGCGCCAACTTCGAGTCCAAGGGGGGGCTTGGCATCTACCTCACGCCGGCCCCGGTGAAACAGGCGATGCTGTCCCTCGCCTTCCACGATATCAAGGAGAGCACCGAGGACGCTGCACGCCTCGTGGCGCGCGATGGCAAGGGGCGGCCCGCGTTCCGCTTTTGCGATCCCGCCTGCGGCAGCGGCGGCTTCCTTTCGGTGGCGCTCAGCCATTTGCGTCGCACGCTCGATGAGATCGGTGGTAAGGCCACGGCGACCGATGAGGCGAGGAGGAAGCTTTTCGAGGAAATGTGCGAGCATAGCTTCGTCGGCGCTGATGCCTCTCCTCAGATGGTGATGCTGGCGCGCGTGAATATGGCGCTCCTCGGTGCGCCGAAGGCCCGGATCTTCTACACGCAGAATTCGCTCATCAGCCCGCAGCTCCAGCCCGGCACCTTCGATCTCATCTGCACCAATCCGCCGTTCGGTACGCCCAAGTTCAACAAGGGACAGGAGGAGGCGAAAAAGGCGCACGAGGAGGCGATGGAGAAGATCCTCGATACCTTCCGCTCCGATCTCATGCCGCGCAACGGCCGCGGCGGCGGGTACGACTACTCGCCGACGATTACCGGTCTCGCCATGGGGGGCTCACCAAACAGCAAAGGTGTGTGGAAGGAGGCGTCGACGAACACAGATCCCGCGGTTCTGTTCATTGACCGGTGCCTGCAGCTACTCAAGCCGGGTGGCCGGCTCCTCATCGTCCTGCCTGACGGCGTGCTATGTAACTCGGGCGACCGCTACGTCCGTGAATACATCATGGGTGCGAAGGACGATGCCACGGGTGAATTCCACGGCGGCAAGGCCATAGTGAAGGGCGTCATCAGCCTGCCCGCCGACGCGTTTAAGCTTTCGGGCACGGGCGCCAAGACCAGCGTGCTTTACTTACAGAAGCGCCAAGCGCGGAAGGACGACCCGGAGCAGTTCCTGGACGAGGCGCAGACCGACGTGTTCATGGCTGTCGCTGAGACGCTCGGCTACATCGTGAAGAACAACGTCGAAGATTACAGCGCAGGCGTTCCCAATGACCTCGCCGCCATTGTCGGCGCATATGTGCGGGGGGAGTGATGGAGACGAACCGAGTCGCAGCCGTAGACACAACTTCGGCCCGACTGGATGCGGAGTACTACAGACTGGCGTTTCGCCGAGCCGCGTCTGCAGTCCGAAGCCTTGGCCCTACGACAAATCTTGAGGCGGTGCGGTCGGCGTCCGTTCCAATCCGGCGGGGCATCGACATGCCTCAATTCGTCGCTGATCCACAGGCTCCTCGGATGGTGACGATCGCCTCCTTCTCCGACCCGGGTATCGACTTTTCCAGTCTCGAAGGTATAGATCCAGCGCAGCATGCGGACTTCCGCGCCAGTGAGCTCCAGGCCGGCGATCTGGTTGTTGCGATGGGCGGATACGTAGGTCGCGCCGCGATCTGCCCCCCGCATCCGCCAACGGCGAACATCGGACGCCACTCCGCGCGCGTTGTTGTGGATCCCTCGAAGGCCGACGCGTACTTCCTTTGGGCCTTCTTGACGAGCCCGATCGGGGAACTTCAGTTGCGTCGGCAGGTCACTGGCTCGGTTCAGGCCGGCGTTAATCTCGAAGACCTCCGCGTAATTGAACTGCCAAGCCCCTCTTCACTCGCCCAACGCTATATCGGCGACAAGGTTCGACAGGCAGAAAGGCTGCGCGAGCGGGCATGGAGGCTTGAGAAGGACGTCGCAGCGATCCACGCGAAGCACATCGTCCTGCCGGATGGCATTGATTTTGCCAAGCGCACCCGTCGTTTGGCATTTCGATCCTTGACGGAGCGCCTCGACGCACACTTCTATCCTTCGGCTGTTGAGCAGTACTTCCGGGAGCTCGGCGGAACCACGCGCTCGCTCGACGATTTGAGCACTGTCGTCATCAACGGCCAGAGTCAGCCGGAATCCGAAGGCGGGGTACTCCAGGCGACGGTCGCAAACCTGGGACGGAGCTTCGTCGAAGGGGCGTTGCGCACGGTCAAGCGTCCCACAGATGGCGCGCGCGCCCTCGCTCTTCACGACCTCTTGTTGTGTAACGCTGCCCACAACAAGAGCTACATCGGACGGGACGTGACCTACTCACAGCTCGAGGGGCCGTACCCCTCAACGGAGGTGATGATCGTTCGTCTGGACCGAGAGCAGGTCCCGGCGTCATTCATTCGTCAATACCTCAAGACCCAGATCGGATACCTCCAGATCCAGTCGACAATTCGCGGCATAACCGCTCACTCGTATCCCGGTGATGTGAAGGGCATCGAGATCCCGATTCCGTCAGTGCCGGACACGGAGCGGGAGGCTTGGTTTGCAACGGATGACAAGATGCTCATCGCCGGACGATGCGCAGACGCCGCCAAGGTACTGACAATCATCGCCACGCTGCTGGTTGAACAACTCATTGGGGGCCACCTCACCGAAGCCGACCTCGCTGATGCGCAGAAGGCACTGGAGACGGGCGATCGCAGTGCCGACCAGACCATCCTGCAGTCGCTCCAACGGAACGATGGCCTCAACGTGAAGCCTCTCATTGCGGACCTCGACGGCCTCTACGCGCTCCTCGACGAGCCGGATGGGGAGAAGGACCGATGACGCCCGCGGTTCTCCAGGGGCGCGCCCTTGTGCGCACGGTCGAGGAGACGCGCAACCTGCTCACGCACGGCGAGTTGCAATCGTCTGGCCTTAGTGGCCTGGAGGACTTTGGCGCCAAAGGCCTTTGGCGCGAGCGGGGGGAGGCGCTCGTGGCCACGCCCGCCGTCGTCGCGCTGGGCGATCGGCTGCCCAATGCCGCCGAGTCAGTTCCTGCCATATTCTCGCTCCTGCCGGAGGTGCGCGCCTCGTGGCTACGCGTGGTTCGTGCGCGGCTCGCCGAAATGGGTGAGCGCAAGGACGTCGCGGCGCTGGCCGACGCCGTCACGGCCGCCGGCGTACTCGCGACAGGGCTTGTAAATGTGGACAGGCCGTCGCTTTCGCCCACGTCCTTCAGTGAGTTGGAGCGTGCTGTACTCTCCGCCGCCGCGCACGAAGCCTCCGCGTTTCCAGTGCTGCTGCGCGCGCTGGCTGCGACTGCCGCTGTGCGGATCGGCGTGCCACCGGTTTGGCTCCCCGACATCACCTTCGACGATCCGTCGACGGCATGGCGGCCCGGGCGGCTCCTGCGCCTGCCGACGTCGACCGACGCCGTGCCTGCTCACGCGGTCCTGAGCGGCGCGCTCGACGGCCGGAGCGGCGGCGACTCGATGCTTTGGGCGCTCCACCATCCGTGGGCCTTCCTGCTCGCTCAGATGACCTTCACCAAGGAAGCGTGGGAGGCCGAGCGCGTCTCGGGCGGCATCGCCTTCGAGCTCGAGCCCGCACACGTCCCACTGTTCCAGAGCCCGCCGCGCATCGAGGTCGTGGTGGCGCTGCCGAGTGGCGAGGAGGTTCGCTGTGGCTCCCTCGGTGAGCTGGTGCAGCGCACGCTCGCGCAACTCGGAGTAACGATCCTCGGGCATCGCGTTACGGCCCGCACGCTCGACGACCATCTCGGCCTCGTCATCGAGGCAGTACAACGACGAGACGTCTGGCGTTTCGAGCATGGTTCCGGCAGCCGCCATCCCGCGTACTCCATCCATCCTTCATTTTCCGATGCCTGCTACCGCGCGCTCGGCAGTCGCGCGTTCTATCGGCTTGGTTCGCCCGTGACTGCCGCCATCCGTCGTGCCGCCGAAACCTGGGCGCGCGAGCGAATTGCGCGCGCGAGCGGAACGAGCATTGAGGAGGCAGCATGACGGTTTCACCCGTGCTGTACCTCGAGCGACCGGCTTTCTGGACTGAGACCGGCGATCCGGAGTCGTGGTTTCGCGCGCTAGAGGTCTTCGCCGGTGCTGCGCAGCGCGCGCCGCAGACCGGCACGCCACGAGCGGCGGCCGATCGCACCCTGGTCGGTGTCATCGCCCGACGAGGGGCGGCCGGGCTCTTCGGTGTGTTCCAGCGCGAGGGCCGCGCCCTGTTGCCCGGCGTGGGCCTCATTGCATGCGATGAGGAAGGACTCTGGGACCTGACCGACGAATCCCGTACCTTGCTCCGGCGCTGGAAGGAAGATGCGCAGCAGGGGCTCGAACTGCTCGCAGCCTATCTCGTTCGCGAGAGCCCGTGGCTGCGGCTGTTGTTGGCGCGACTCCAGCGAAGTGACTGGGAGCTCGCGCGTTGGGCTGAGGTGCGCAGCGGGCGCGCGGGGCTCAAGGCGGGCAACTCACTCCTCCTGCGAAACCATGTCGAGCCGGAGACATGGTTCGACGGACTTACCGAATATACGGCGGCCCGTTGGCTCGCGCGCGCGCACTGCGAGGTTCTGGCCTACGATCCTAATGTCCTGACGCGCAAGAAGGGCAAGGACGACCTCTCGCTCACGCCGCTCACGGCGCCCCTTCACCTCCTCGAGTCCGTGGGCTGGCTCAGTCGAACGGGCCAGGTGACGCTGCCGAGCGCGCTCGCGGCTGACTTCGTCGGGAAGGCAACGCCGGCGCAGGCGCTTACCGACATTACCAGTGGGCACGCCGACGTGCGCGGCTTCGTTGCCGCCGAGCCGGTGTTGCGCGAGCTGCTCCTGACCTTCGGCATTAGCCCGAGCGACGAGGTCTTCGCACGCTGGATGGATGCACTCATCGACCTAGCCATGAAAAAGGGCGCCTTGGAGCTGCTCGATGCACAACCCGGGCAGGCGCGTCACGGGCGGGGGCTGCACGCCGACCCCACGCGCAAGCTCGTGCGTTGGGTCGTTCATACCGAATTCAACGAAGCTTTCCAGAACGCGTGGGCCGCGCTGGAGACCGAACGAGAGCTGATACGATGACCAACAAAACGACGCACCAGTGGGCCGCAACCGGCGTCTCGAGCTACCCCCTCGCCCATCCCATCGTGGGACAAGGCCGCTTCTTCGAGACGTTCCGTCACTTCATCCACCTCGTCGACGACGAGGCCGAGAAGTTCGCGCACGTCTTCGCGGTCATTGCGCAGTGGGGCGTTGGTAAGTCGCGCCTAGGGTACGAGCTGGTAGCGCAGATTAACGACACGTCGCGCGGTTGGTGGGTGCGCAGTGACGATGGTGCGCTGGTGAAGGCGAACCTCTTCCACGACGACAAGGACCGCGACCAATACCTCGGGCTTTACATACGCTACAGCCAGGTCGCGAACGACTACAACAACGTCGACAACTGGTTCGCCTACGGCCTCTACAAAGCGCTCCTGCCGCTAGCACGCAGCACATTCGACGGCTCAATCCAGGGGCAGATTGCGAAAGAGGCGGCCGACCGCCTTATCGTGGAGGGCTTCGACCCGAAGAAGCTCGCGGTGGCGCTCGAGGCGTCGACCAACCACTCCGACGAGAAGCTCTACGAGGACCCTGAGCTCGCGACCCGGCTCTGCCAAGCTGCCTACGAGTACCTGCACTCGCTCGGCGTCAAGTACGTGCTCGTCGTGCTCGACGAACTCGAGACCGCAGCCGAAGCCGCGACGTTCGGGCTCGACTCGACTGACATCAAGCACCTCGACGGCCGCGCCATCAAACTGATGGGAAAGGCCATCAAGGAGGAGGATCCGCGCCGCAAGCTCCCTTGGCTGCGCTACGTCGCCCTCTGCTCGCCGGCCATCGGCGATGAGCTGCGCGAAATCCAGTCCACTGCGCGCCGCTTCGAGCTCACCGAGCTCCAATCGAACGCGTTCTCCGATGTCAGCGACTTCGTGCAAACGCTGGAGAAGGATGGACGGCTGGCTGAGTCGTACCCGCAGGGGCTTGTCGAAGCCGCCTACGCGATGAGCGCCGGGAACTTCGGCTGGTTCAATGTCGTCATGGCAAGCATCGATGAACGTCTTCGCGATAAGCGCGTGCGCGGCGAGAAGGACGCACCCACGGTCGGTTCCCTGTTCGACGAGCTGGTCCGGGTGTCTGGACGCGTGCAGCAGCACGTCCTCGATCACCATGCGATCGAGATGCTGAAGATCCCGGACCGAGCGCAACTTACTACCGCCCGCGACCTGCTCTATGGTCAGCTCCCGGTTCCGCTCGACGCATACTCGCCTGAGATCCGCAGCGCCATCCTTGCTGCTCGGAACGAGTACGACGAGCCGATCGCGACGATCTTCCGCCGCGTCGAGTGGGACGAGCTCGAGGCCGCCGAAGCGCTGCGCTTCTCCAAGTTCACGCGCGATCGAGGCGTTTGGAGGCTCGGTGGCGTCGACCAGCCGCTCGACCTTCGCCAGCTCCTGTCGAATCTCGGCACTTACGCCATTCACGAGACGAAGGGCCAGCGCCGCACTGACGGCAAGCACACACTGGTCGTACCGCTTCGCCAGTCTGACTTCGTCCATCTCGTGTCGCTGCTCTATCCGCACGCAGCTGCGGAGGACGCGGCGCGCGCGTTGTGGCGTCGCTTTATTGGGCCTGAGGATCTCGAGCCCGATACGGCTACGCACGTGGGGCCGAGCGTGGAGATGATCGCCCGACTCGACTTGCGCCACCGTAAGCAAGGCCAGACGTCGCTTATCTTCCGCGACCCGGACCAAAACTCGGCTCATGAAAAGGCCCTCTCCGCGCTTCGCACGCAGACCGAGCAACAGCGGGCCGTGCAGGTGCTAGTCGGGGCGATGCGCGTCATCGACCAGCACTGGGTGTACGACGCGGCGCACTCGGGCATCCGCGACGACTCGCTGAAGGTCATCGGGACGTCAGCGGGTAATCGGGGTGCTTCGGGGGGCGGGCTCGTCACATTCGATGGTCTGAAGCTACACCCCAAGGGCCGAGTGCTCTTTGCGTGGGTGAAAAACGTCGATGATCTGGAGCGCCTTTGCAAGGCGACGAGCGCCCAGTTCGGCGAAGAAGGCCGCACGCCCGTGATTGCCTTTACTGCCTCGCGTGCGCTAGTTGACGTAATGGCGAATCCCCCTAGCGGTACCCTAACGGGCGCGAAGAGCTTTTTGCTGCTCTACCAGCTCACATCGACCGAGGAGTACATTCTCCACCAGGTCGGTGTCGCGACGCAGGCAAGTATTGGCTTTCGCCTCGACGGACATGGCTTCACGACTGCGTTCAGCAACCGTCTGCAGAGCCTCGTGCGCCCGTTCTCGGATGAGGTGGGACGTTTCCGTCAACAACTAAACGACCTCGGCCGCATCGCGTGGCCGCTCCGGTCATCGGGCAAACTCAAGGAGTCGGAACAGGAGCTGCTGACGCGTGCCTGGCGCGTCCTCGCGATTGATACGCTCGCCCCAGCCTCTCTCGCAAACCTCGACGACAAGTCGGGCGTGGACGTTGAGGCGTTGAAAACGTTGTTCGCCAAACTTGGCGTGACGCCGAAGGCGCGTGCGGCCGGTTACGGAGACGGCGAGCGAGCCGGCTTGTACTCGAGCCTCGACGACGCAGCCGAGCCGCTGTTTCCTGCGTTCCTCGTCGAGGCCATCCGGCGCCTGTTGAACGGCGATTGCACGCTCGCGCTCGCAGAGCGGGAGTGGTTCTGGGGTTACACCTGGGAAGGGGTGAAGCCGAAGGACATCTATTTCGAGTGGATGTCCATCATCCGCGAGCTGGGCTTTGGAATGCAGCAGCCCGGTGCGAGGACCGCCGACGCTTATACCCCAACGACGCGCGCCGAGCTCCGAGGTGCCATGCAGGAGGCGGACAACTGGCTGAGGCAGGACTACCCGAAGCTCATTGGGGAGATGGAGGCCGTCTTCGGTGCCGGGCGGGTGCAGGATCTCTTCGCGCCGGAAGGGGCGGTATCTCCGGGCACGAAGACGGTTACGGCGCGCAAGAAGCTCAAGGAGAGCACCGCCGACCTCGACTTGCTCGACAAATCCGAGACGCAGCCGGCGACGGCCGATGGTTTCCGCGTTGCTGCGCAGCGCCGTCGCCGGGTTCTGAGCAACATCGACTGGGTCTACCGTCGAGAGGACTACCAGGCAATTCAGCAAGACGCGAACGTCAAGACACTCGACTTCGAATCGGACAACGTTCCCCTGTGGCAGCGCATCCGGCGTGCGTCGTTGTTCGTTGCCTTCGTTCGCCGCGCGGAGGGGCGGGTGCGCGCAAGGACGGTATCGCTGGCGGATGACATGCGCTTGGATGTGATGTCAATCCACGGCTTCCCGATCGCGCTTTTCACGCTCTCCCTGGAGAAAATCGTGCACATCATCGACGGCGCGCTTGCGGTCGGGGCGATGGCCGGTGCCACTGAAGTCATCCAGGCAAAGGAACCGGGGACGTTGCGCCAGAATTTGCGGGATTTGAAAGTCGCCGACGCGACGATGCAGTTGGAGAGCCTCGCGCGCGAGGTTGGCATCGACCTTACGACGTGGACAGAGGCCCCGTTGGCGGAATGCGACGGCCAAATCGTCACCGCGTTCCGCAGCCTGAAGACGGTCCACGAGAAGCTGCAGTCGGACCTGCGCGAAGCCGTCGAGCGCATTTCGACCCTCCAGACGGTGCTCAAGGAGGTACCTGCCGACTTTCAATACCCAAAGAGCGTACCCGAACTTGACAAGCTGCAGGGCCGTCCGACGTTCATCGAGGGGGCCTTGGAGAGCGCGTGCGGCGAAGATGTCGACCGACTGCGCTCAGAGTTCGACGCTCCGGCGCGGCTCGGAAACTTTCAGCCCTTGATGTCGAAGGCCCGCGAGCTGCTCGAGGAGCCGCGCAGTTACCTGGCGCAGTTGCTCGGCCATGTGTTTTCGGTCGAGAACGCTGTGACGGAATACCGAAAGCGTCTCGTACAGGGCCCCGACCTGCTTCGATCACAGCGCGGGCTCGACGCTTTGGCGAGTGCCAAAGGCACGACCACACCAAAGCCGCTTGGAGTGAAGGACGTCGAAGACGTAGGGGCGCTTACGGAGGCGCAGGCGGTCGTCAACGCGCACGTTCACGAGATTAGTGTCGTGGCCGGCAAGCAGCTCGAAGGTTCCGGGGTGAGCTTCGACCGTTGGTGCGCCATCGTGGCAGCCCTCGACGCCGGCCGCGACCCGGGGCTCGAGCCGCAGGAAGCGGATGCGCTCGTGAAGCGTGAACTCGTGCAGCGAACTTACCGGCTCGGAGCGCGGTCGTGACGGTGCCGATTTTTCTCCACGGCCTGCTCGCCACGCACCGTCGTGGCAGGATCCTGCAGGAGGTGCTCTCGGCCACGCCAAACGCCGAGCTGCCGGATGGTCGCGCCGTCGTCCTCGCTTTCGGCGAAGTTTTCCAGAGCGCCGAGGAGGCGGAGCAGATACGGCTCATTGAGTGGACACGCGTGCCGGGGCGCGTGCTGTTGCTGCTACCGCCATTCGCGGGTGGGGGCTGCGAGCAGCCTGTTTCGTGGGAGGCGGAGCGCGTGGAGTCCGCTCCGCGTGGAGGTGAAGGACTCGCCAAAGTCCTCGCGCATGAAGTAGGTTACCGGCTGGTAGGTAAGTTGCAGACCCCGGCGCTGCCCGGCGCAACGTGGAGCGACCTCAGCGTCTCCGTGGGCTCGTATCGCCTCCACCCAGCAGCAGGTCTGTTCGCGGTCACCTGTCTACCGCTGTGGTCGTTGGCGGTGCTTGACGCTCCAGAGGAACTCGAGAGGTGGCTTGCTAGTCTTGTTTCGCTCGCGGGGGAGGGCCAGCCAGCCAAGATGGCCGCGGCAACGGCGCTCTCGCCCGACCATTACGGGTTCTTGGTCTTCCTCCTGAGCCAAACGTTCGCTGACGAAGAGCAGGCCATTGCAGGATTGCGTTCCTCGTCTGTCTTTCGCTTTTCGCTCGAAAGAGGACGTTCGCTCTTGAAGGAGCTAAGCGATCGAGGCCTCGTCGATGGCGCCATGCCGACGAGCGTGGCGTACGAACTTGTAATGCAGAGCCCCTACGCGCCCTACGTGGGTGCGCTTCGAGAGGTGTCCAACCGATGAAGACACACAATCGTACACTCGCGCAGACGCTCGCGATTCAGTCGCAGGTTCACCTGCCCGGAACCGTTGGGCGACTGCTCAAACAGATTCGCGACCTCGAGCGAGTCGCGCCGCTGTTTGTGAAGGCGGGTCTCGTGCGCGCAGTCGAGAGGCCCAACCCGATCAATGCCCGGGCCTCCGGTATCGCGACGCATGCCTCCATCACTAGGACCATCGGCGGCTTCCTATATGGCGCGGCGGCGGCTCGATGTGACCTCCTCGTCGAACACAACGCCATCTCGACCGCCGGCCAAGATAGCACGTGCGAGATCGATGACATCAACTACGAAAATCAGTCAAAGCGCCTCGCTCTCGCTGCGATTCGCCAGGCCTACGAGCTTGCTGACCGCGCCGTCTCCGAAGAGCGCGCCCGACTCATCTACCTCGACACGCCGCTGGTTATGGACCGGAGCATGGTTCCTCCCGCGAATCGAGCTGGCGACGAGGGATACCAGGCAGCGTATGCGATGACGCTCAACGCCGTCGAGTCATTTTGGGAACATCACCGTGAGCGGCTCTTCCCGTGGAACCCGACCGGGCCGATCATCATCGGGCTCGCGTCGCAGCGCTTCGGTGCTATCGTGCAGTCGGCGCAACAAGACTTGCGCCAGCATGAGGGAAGAAGCCAGCTCCTGCCGACCGAGGAGATCGATTGTGATCAACTCGCCGCGCTCGATGGCATCCGTGATGCGATCCTCGGCGTGGGTGAGCGTCGATTCGTGCACGGGATCCTCGGCAGCTTTACCAGGACTGCCGCGTTCCGGATGAACGTCCACGCGCCGCGCATGGAGCCGGGCTCGGTCGTCGACATGGGCGTCATCGGGCTTCACTTCCGCGCTGGTCAGACGAGTGAGCCGCGCTTGATGCAGCTCGTTGGCGATGCGCCAGCGTGGACCAGCACTGCCATCGACGAGATAGTCGGCACGACTATGGCGCTTACGGCGGTGGGCGGCGCGTTGTCGGCGCCGCTACCGGTCCAATTGGCCGAGCGAGAGCTGAACGCACTCGGGCCCTTCCTTGAACATTACAGCCGTAGCGTCGCCGGAGAGCTCAAGCGGCGCGAGCTCGAGAGCGTCTGGCTTTCGGACTGGGACCTCGGGACGTAAGGAGACCTCTTCATGACTACACACATCCTCGGCAGACTCGTCGGCAACACAGGCGACCCGACGAACCTCACCATGGTGCTCAATTCGTCCTTCGCCGGCAGGCGCGGCGAGTTTGTGCGCGTCCGTCACCGCGAACAGGAGGATGGCCCTACGACCGACGTTCTTGCTCGAATCGTGAGCATCAGTCGCAGCAACGTCCTTTACAACTCCGGGCTCGGCCAGGCCGTGACAGAGCTGGAGCTCCTCCCGGGCGCGCATGTGACGGGTGAGCAGGTGATGGGCAAGCTCGAAGCGATCGGATTCCGCGATCCGGACACGGGGCAGATCAAGATGCCGCGCCGCGCGCTTGACCCAGGTGCTCCGGTGGAGCCGGTTGACTTCCAGTTCTTGAGTGCGTTTTACGAGTTTCAGGAGCACTCGAGCTTGCACATAGGTAACCTCGTTGGCTACGAGCGAGGTTCCACGGCGGTGCCGGTCTATCTGGAGGTGAATCGCCTCGTGACCGAGCACCTCGCGGTGCTTGCAATGACGGGCTCGGGCAAGTCCTACACTGTTGGGCGGGTCATTGAGCGCCTTGTCGCCATCAACAACGGGACTGTCGTCGTCTTCGACCCTCACGGCGAGTACGGACGTGCGTTGCAGGGCGGCCAGATGCGCTTCAACGAGAGGCCCGACGAGCTCGACGACCAGCGAGACCGAGCGGCGCTCCCAGCGATCCGCGAGTCGTTCACGCGTCTGCGTGAGGCAGGGGCCGGCATCTCGATCTACAGTCCGCAAAACGCGTCGTTCCGTCAGAAGTACGCGGGTGCCAACCAGGAGCTCGCTCTGCAGTTCGACCACTTCGAGATGGACGACCTCAGCGAGATTCTGCCTGGGCTCACGGAACCGCAGCAGCGGGTGCTGGACGTCGCGATTCGGTACTGGATTGCGCACGAGGCGACCACACCAAGAGACATCAACCGTCTGCGCTACTACCTCGGCGACGGCATCGACGAGGTTCGCCAGTGGGATGAGCTGAGCCAAGCCGAGGCCGCGGCGCTGAATGGTCGCAGTGCTGCGGTTACCTCGATGAAGCTCTCGCGCGTGCTGCAAGAGGCTCAGAGCTTCTACCACTCGGGTCTGCCTGGCGCGACGGACACCTACGACATGGTCGGCAGACCCACTGATCGTCGAGGACGCCTGGTAATCGTCGATCTCCAGGGCCTCAGCGATACGGCGAAGCAGGTGATTACTGCGCTGATCTCGAGCGAGATCTTGCGCGCTGCTTCGAGCAAGACCGACCGCATCCGCCCGTGTTTCATCGTCTACGAGGAAGCGCACAACTTCGCGCCGGCTGGCGAGCCCGCCGTGAGCCACCGTATCATCAAGAAGATAGCGGGCGAGGGGCGCAAGTTCGGTGTCGGTTTTGCGGTCGTGAGCCAGCGGCCTTCGAAGCTCGACCCGGACGTGACGTCACAGTGCAACACGCTGATTGCCATGCGGCTCCGGAATCCTGACGACCAGCGCTTCATCGCGAAGACTTCCGACATGGTGAGCGCGGCGGACCTCGAGCAGCTTCCCGGGCTGTCGACGGGCGAGGCGCTCATCTGCGGACGATCGATTCCGGCTCCACTGCTGGTTCGCGTCGGAACGAAAGCGTTGATCCACGGCGGCGAGTCGCCCGAGGTGCTCAACGTTTGGGGGAGGTTTGGTGGCTAACGTGAGCGATGCCCCAAGCCGCCTCACAGTTGAAGCCGCATCGTCCCATTTGCCGATGTGGACGGAGTGGGGTGTTCGTGACGTTGGACACTTGGTTCACAGCCTTGGCTGCACATTCCTTACGGCGGCTGGCCACGATCTTGGCTTCGCTGCAGTCTCGGAGGTGCCCGCTCCGCGTGAAGGGCCGCTTGCCCACGTCGAGGAGGACGTGCGCTCGGATTCCGTCTGGTTCGATCGGGCGACGAGGCGCGTGGCGCTCGTGGCCGAGTTCGAGCGGTACGCGGGGAAGCAGAAGGATTTGAGCCCGAAGATCGAGACGCTGCTCCTCGCTCAGCAGAGGTGGGGCTGCGACGACGCGACTCTGCTGCTGGCATACTGGAGCGTTGGGTTGGTGACGCTGCCGGATCATGACTATCTTCGCAGCATCGTGTGTGGAGGCTTCAGCGCGATGGGCGGCGTGCGTGTCCCTGGCAACCCGAAGGCGCGCCTCATCTTCTACCAGTTTGTTGTTCGCGCCGGACAGGACGGGCTGCTTCGGCTCGAGGACATCATTCGGCGAGGAGAATCAAGATGACTAAGTTCTTCGTTCCTAGAGCCGATCGGCGCCTCGGTGAGCGTTACGAACTCATCGAGTGCTTGGGCGACGGCTCTTACGGATGGGTCTGGCGAGCCCAGCGACTCACGGACGGCGCGATCGTCGCGGTGAAGATTCCCAAGTCCCAGAGTAAGCGCAACGAAGAGCTGGCCGAAGGCTCGCCGCTCGTCGGTCAGCCCCCGCACCCGTGCGTCGTCGACGTCTATTGGATGGGGCGCGTCCCGCCGGAGCGCGAATGGTACGCGATCGAGATGGAGTACTTCCCCTCGATCACGCTGGCGCAGCTCTTGGATAAGGGAGAGGAGGGATTCGTCGCTAGCTATCACAAGCTGCTTGACGTTTTTGAGCAGGTCCTCGAAGGCTGCGCTCACCTGCATCTCTTGGGAATGTCCCACGGAGACATCAAACCGCAGAACATTCTCGTCTCCGCAGAGCGAGTGAAGCTGACTGATTTCGGTTCGAGCGTGCTGCCAGAGGACATGTACGCGCGCACCCGTGAGAATGGTGGGACGATTCTCTACTCCGCGCCGGAGATTGTCGGCGCAACGCTCTCGACGAGAGACAACTCGTCCCGATTCCTCAGCGACATCTACAGCCTCGGTGTGCTGCTCTACCACCTCATCACCGCCCGGCTGCCGCACGACACACTGAGTCAGGTGGCCCGCCACGTGCCGTTCCCGCGAGCGCGCGAGGTCAACTCGACGGTGTCCCAGCCGCTCGATGACTTCATCGATCGCTGCCTGAAGCTCGCACCGGAAGAGCGCTGGCCGAGCATCGACGCGATGCTAGAAGCGTTGCGTGAGGTGAGGCGCGCGCAGGTTCAGTTCACGCCTACGCGGGCTCTCGCGGTCGCACGCGCACCTGATGAGGACTGGTCCACGCAGGCGGTACGCCTCGTCGAGCGCGGCGACTACCGCGACGCGGAGCTAGTTGCTCGCGCTGAGTTCGAGTCGTCGAGGGACGCGCAAGCCTTCCTGATCATGGTCCAGGCGTCATACCGGGAGGGACGCTACTTCGACTGCATCCGTGACCTCGAATCCCGGCCCGACGTGGTCGATGCGCAATCGCCCACCGGCGCCGAACTCCGGCGTCTGGCACTGTCGGCATACCTCGAGGTGCGCCAGGTGGATCGCGCTAGGAGCTTCGTGGTAAGGTGTCTGGCTGAGGCCCCGGACGTCCCGGACCTCCTGCTGAAATACGCGTCAATTCTCGCGCTTGATGCAAAGTACGAAGCGGCAGCGGAGCAGCTCTTGGCGCTGCACCGGCGACTGCCGGGCAAACCAGCGATCCTGCGGAGGCTCGTCGCCGTCTTCGAACAGATGCGCGACATAGGAAAGGCCGCGGCATTCCTGCGGGCATACCAAAAGGCAGTGCCTAACGATCCTTGGGCCGTCTCGAAGGCCGAGCACTTCCGCGCGCTCGGCCTCGCGTGAAGCGCTGCGCAGCGGCGGCGACATTCAGCCCATAGGCTCGCTGAGATTTAAACGCTTTCGGTTACTCGCTCCTCGGCGGCACCGTCGGACAGAAGAGAATGCGAGGGGTGCGTCCAGAACGTCGTTGTACCCACTGTTGGCTCGGTGTCTTCGGGACAAGTACGGTATTCAAACGAAGCGTGTCGGCGAGAAGGGCCCATCCAATATGCGAGGACAACGGCAACTGCCATAGCGAGACGTGCTTTTTTTCGAATCGCACACGCGATGCGGAATGCAATCAGTGGCGGCGGCCAGTTATACGAGTCCGCTGCGAACGCTAGGGGTTGCTACACGGGGACGGTGTCCGGCACATCGTAGATATTCTGGGTGACCTCGCTAAGCAAATGGTGATCAAGCAGAACCTGCAGAATCGTGCGTGCGGTTTGTTCGCATGGAATCAGCTGGTTGCTGTGCGGATCGAAGTTCAGCCCCCAGTCGCGCGCATCACTGACTGCTTGAAGGGTGGTCAGGAAGTTTGGATTCGCGGAAAGCGCTTTCTGTTCGACCACTGCCATGCGTCGCAGCTGTATGGAGTTGGTGCCCACGTAGTCGATGAGCGTCTGCATGTCGGTGAAAAGCCCCGAAGAGGTGGCGTCTCGCTGCAACTCGGAGAAAGCATGTGCGTATGCTTCACGATAGTGCGTCGTCGATTCGAATGCGCGCTTGCCAGCGACGAAAATAATACCGTTCAGGTAGTAGAAATCGAAGTTCCGCTGATCGAGAAACTCCTGTCTTCTGCGGCTGAAAGCTCGCCATTATGGAAGATGATGTTGATGTACCCGTTCGGGTACTTTGTCTTCCACGTTGCGGTGGAGCGTTTTACGGCGTAGACCGTCTGGCCGCCGTGAACGAGCAGCGTTTGGGTTGCGTTTTCAACGCCAGACGAAGATGGTGAGACATGTCTTTAGCACTTCTGGACTGGGGGCAACTTTGGGGGCATTTTTAAATACCAAAATTGCCTCCTCTCTGTCTGATGGGCGATTGCCAGGCTACTTTCAATGTCCTCCGCGCAACATAATCCGCGCTCACCGTCCCATGCAGGTTGAAGGTAGTGAATCCTTTGATTCACAGCCTTCTTCCTTTGATCGCTCGAATTTGCGAGCAGCGTGTCCAGAGATCTTCGCATTTGAGAGGCCGAGCTCGCCCCCCCGCAAATCTTTTTTGAAAGACTGGATCCAAAAATCCACTCGTAGTACGCTGCCTCACAACAGCAACCCAAAGCGACGTCCTCCCGCACCGCACAAAAATGCCTGCCACCAGCGTCCGCACTACCACCGGCCTAGCCTTAACGGCCGAAGAAGAGGCCTACCGCTTCCTGCTGGAGGCCATCATCGAAGGCCGCTACGCAGCAGGCCAGCGCATCGTCGCCGAAACGGTTGCCGAAGAACTCTCAATGAGCCGCATGCCGGTACGCGCAGCACTCAAAAGGCTCCACACCGAAGGCCTGATCATCCAGCGCCCGAACCGAGGCGCAATCGTCCGCGGCCTCACAGTAGAAGAAGTCCAGGACATTTTCGACATGCGCATTGCGCTCGAATGCCTGGCCATGCGCGTAGCCGCGCCGCGCTGCACCGAAGCGCACCTAACCAAACTCCAGCGTCTGCTGGAAGACATGGACGCTTGCGTAGGCGACACAGACACCTGGGTCCAACGCCACTGCGCGTTCCACGAATATCTGTGTGAAATCAGCGGCCGCACGCGCCTCTACCAGCAAATCCACTCGCTCTACACGTTGATAGAAGGCCCCATGCGCCTGTGGATCGAGCAAGCCACCTTCAGACGCAAACGCGCACGCGACGCCCACCAGATCCTCATCGACGCACTGCGCACCCGCGACCCAGCACAAGCCGAGCAAGCACTACGCGAGCACCTCGAATCAACCGTTCCCCAGATCATCCAGTTTCTAGAATCGCCCGCGTCACGAGCATGACGTGTCGGTATCCTAACTGTCGTCGCACCTCAAGCAGCTCACTTTCAGCCAGGAGCCTCTCGATGTCAGCAATTCAGTTCAAGCGTCTTCGTCTCGCCGCCTGCGCAGGCTTGGCGGTTCTGGCACAAGCAGCCGGAGCATCAGCAGCGCACGCCGCCGATCTGGGCCTCGTGAAAGGCGGCACGCTCACCTACTGTTCGAGCATGGACGCGCCGCCGCTCGCGTCCTACGACGAGAACCAGCAGCCGCGCGGCTTCTCCGTCGACGTGGCGCAAGACATCGCGAAGCAGCTCGGCAATCTCAAGGTCGAGTGGAAGGTCATGTCCTTCAGCGGGCAGATTCCCGCGCTGCAGGCAAAGCAATGCGATCTCGTGATCGGCCAGCTCTTCGACAAGCCGGAGCGCCGCCAGATCATCGACATCGTCGACTACATGTATTCGAGCCAGTCGATCATGGTGCCGCGCGGCAACCCGCGCCACGTGCGCTCGCTCGACGATCTCTCCGGCAAGAAGGTCGCGGTGCTCAACGGTACGACCATCAGCACGCTGCTCGACAAGGAGAACGAGAAGCTCAAAGCCGCAGGCAAGCAGCCCATGAACATCGTTGTCTATAGTTCGGATGCCGATGCATTTCAGGCCTTCCGTCTGAATCAGGTCGACGCTTACGGCACCACGGCGGAAAGCGCCGCGCACTTCCAGCAGGTCTCGGGCGACATGTTCGAGGAGGCGGTGCCGGGCTTCAATCGCATCGCAACGGGCATTGGCGCGCGCAAGGGCGAGCCGCTTTCTCCGGCGGTCGCGAAAGCCGTGGCCGATCTCGTGAAGAGCGATCGCTACAGCAAGATGCTCGCCACCTGGAAGCTCGAAAACGATCGCCTGTGAGCGCGGGGTGACGCCATGAATTTCAGTTGGGAAATCTTCCGGAAATTCCTGCTAGACCCGAGCCCGGCGTATCTGCACGGCTTGTGGCTCACGTTCTCGATCAGCGCTTGCGCGATCGTGTTCGGCGCCACGCTCGGCCTGATCGTCGCGCTCATGCGGCTTTCGTCGAGCTTGCCGGTGCAGTATCTCGCGCGCGGCTATATCTGGGTCATGCGCGGCACGCCGTTGCTCATGCAGATCGTGTTTCTGTACACCGCATTTGCCGCGGCGAACATCTTTCACTTTCACGATCTCGACTTCGGCATCATCTCGCTGCCGGGCAACATTCAGGCCGCCGTGCTCGCGCTCGGCATGAATTCGGCGGCTTATCAGGCGGAAATCATTCGCGCGGGCTTGAGTTCGGTGGACAGAGGCCAGTACGAAGCGTCGCGCTCGCTTGGCATGACTTCGGTGCTGCTCATGCGCCGCGTCGTGCTGCCGCAAGCGTTCCGCATCATCGTGCCGCCGCTTGGCAACGAGTTCAACGTCATGCTGAAAAACACCACGCTCGTGAGCGTGATCGGCGTGCCGGAACTGCTGCTCAGCACGCAGATGATCACATCGGTGAACTTCCGCGTGTTCGAGCTGTATCTCGTGCTCGGCATTTACTTCCTCGCGCTCACCACGCTCTGGGGCTTCGTGCAGCGGCGGCTCGAAGCGCACTTCGGCCGCGGCGAAGCGAAGCCGGCTGCGAATACGCGTCTCTTTGGCGCGCAAACGATGAAACTGCTGCGGGGACGTTGACATGAGCGTTGACATGAACGAAGCACGCGAAATCGTCATCGAGGCGTCGGACATTCACAAGTCGTTCGGCGCGACCAAGGTGCTCAACGGCATTTCGTTGAGCGTTGCGAAGGGAGAGGTGGTGGTGCTGATCGGCTCGTCCGGGTCGGGCAAGACCACGTTCATTCGCTGCCTCAATCTGCTCGAGTCGTACGACAGCGGGCGGGTGCGCGTGAACGGGCATCTGCTCGGCTTTGTCGAGCGCCCGAACGGCACGCTGGTGCGCGATTCCGGGCGCCAGCTTGCACGGCAGCGTCGCGATATCGGCATGGTGTTCCAGCGCTTCAATCTGTTTCCGCACATGACGGCGCTGGAGAACGTGATCGAGGCGCCCATTCACGTGCTGAAGATGCCGCGCGAAGAAGCGGTCAAACAAGCAAAAGCGCTGATCGCGCGCGTGGGTCTTGCCGATCGCGCCGACCACTATCCGTCGCAGCTTTCCGGCGGCCAGCAGCAGCGTATCGCCATCGCTCGCGCGCTCGCCATGCAGCCGAAGGTGCTGCTCTTCGACGAGCCCACCAGTGCGCTCGATCCGGAAACCGTAGGCGAAGTGCTGCAGGTGATGAAAGAGCTTGCCGAAGACGGCATGACGATGGTCGTCGTCACGCACGAAATGGGCTTTGCTCGCGAGGTGGCCGATCGCGTGGTCGTGCTCGACCAGGGCGAGCTGATCGAAGAGGGACCGCCCGAGCGCATCTTCACCGCGCCTTCGCATCCGCGCACGCAGACGTTCTTGAAGCGCACGTTGCGCACTGCGATGCCTGCATCCGCGTAAAAGACGTAGCCGCGATGCAGCGTCACGTGAAATAAAACATCATCAGGACACCAAAGAGGAGAACGCTTCGATGCGTAACTTCGAAACGCCGGGCCGCTCGCTCGTCATGGCTCGCAATGGTATGGCCGCAACCTCGCATCCGAGCGCCACGCTCGCGGCCGTGCAGATTCTCGCTGCAGGCGGCAACGCCATGGACGCCGCAATTGCCGCGTGTGCGGTGCAGTGCGTAGTCGAACCGGGTTCAACTGGCGTGGGCGGCGACTGCTTCGCGCTCTATTCGCGCGGCGGCACGGATGACGTAATCGCCTATGACGGCTCGGGCTGGGCCCCCGCCGCAGCGAGCGCAGAGCGCTTGCGCGCAATGGGCATAGAAACGATTGCGCGCCACTCGCCGCACGCAGTCACGGTGCCGGGCGCGGTGGACGCATGGACCACGCTTCATCGCGACCACGGCCGCCTGCCGCTGCGCGACGTGCTCGCACCGGCAATCCGCTTCGCGGAGGAAGGCTACGCCGTCGCGCCGCGCACCGCGCACGACTGGGCCGCAGAGGTAGAAACGCTTTCGCGTGACGCCGTAGCGCGCACGACCATGCTCGTGGATGGCGCCGCGCCGCGCGCCGGCTCGACGCATCGTCAGCCGCGCCTCGCAAACACGCTGCGCGCCATCGCCGAAACGGGCCGCGACGCGTTCTACCGAGGCGCGGTCGCTGCCGATCTCGTCGCGCAACTTCAGGCGCATGGCGGCTTGCACACGCTGGAAGACTTCGCGCAATTCCACGGCGAGTACGTCACGCCGATCCGCGCGAAATTCCAGGGCTATGACGTGATCGAATGTCCGCCTGCGGGGCAGGGCGTCATCGCGCTGCTGTTGCTCCGCCTGCTCGACAAATACGACGCCGAAGGCAGCCCGCTCGACGCCGACCGTCTGCATCGCGAGATCGAGGCGGCGAAGCTCGCGTACGCGGTGCGCGACGCCGTGCTAGGCGACCCGCGTCATGGTGCCGTCGACGTCGATCGCCTGCTGTCCGACGAATACGTCGACAAACTGCGCAGCCGCATCGACCTTGAAAGCGTGCTGGACCCGGCCGCCGCGATCTCCCAGGTCGAGCACCGCGACACGGTCTACATCACCGTGGTCGATCGCGACCGCAACTGCGTGAGCTTCATCAATTCGTTGTTCTATCCATTCGGCAGCGGGCTGATGGGCAAGGAATCCGGCGTGATGCTGCACAACCGCGGCATGAGCTTCTCGGTGGAGCCGGGTCATCCCAACGCCATCGCGCCGCACAAGCGTCCGCTGCACACCATCATCCCGGGGATGGTTGCACGCGACGGCCGCGTGCAGATGAGTTTCGGCGTGATGGGCGGCCACTATCAGGCGATGGGCCACGCGCATTTCCTCTCGAAGGTGCTGCATTACGGCCTCGACATGCAGGCCGCGATGGATCTGCCGCGCGTCTTCCCGCGCCCGGGTACCGGGACTGTGGAAATCGAATCGACATTGCCGGACAACACGCGTGCGGCGCTTGCCGATCGCGGCTTCAAGCTCGTGCCGGCAGCCGGCCCGATTGGCGGCTCGCAGGCTATTCGTATCGACTGGGAGCGTGGCGTGTTGACCGGTGCATCCGATCATCGCAAGGATGGCTGCGCGCTCGGGTATTGAACAAGCACGCGGTCGAGAAAAGAAAGGGGCGCGAGCCCCTTTCTACTTACTGGCTGATTTCGGCTTCAACGAGCTTCGCAAGCAACCCCAGCGACTCCTGCCAGCCGAGATAACACGCCTCGACCGGAATGATCTCCGGTATGCCTTCCTGCACGACGGTCATTTCCGCGCCGAAAAACACCGCGCGCAATTCCACCGTCGTTTGCATGGTGCCGGTCAGGTGCTCGTCCTCGAACACGCCGGTGTAACGCAATCGCTCGTTCGGCACGAGTTCGAGATATTCGCCGCCGAACGAATGACCGTGGCCGGCCGTGAAATTCTTGAACGACATCCGGTAACGGCCGCCGACTTTCGCGTCGAGTTCATGGACGGTGCACGTGAAGCCGTTGGGCGGCAGCCATTTCACGACCGCGCTGGCGTCGAGGAACGCGCGATAGATGCGCTCGGGCGGTGCGCGCAGCACGCGGTGCAGGCGGACGGTGTTCGATGCCATGGCTAAGCTCCCAGGGTGGTGGATCGCCATGCAATAGTAGGCCACCCGCCCGGGGCCCATCGCCTAAACTTCCCAATACCGAACGCCCGGCTGCACACCCATCGGCCGGATAGCCCGCAGCCGCTCACCCGCGGCACCCGGAGGTCACCATGAGCGCTCAACCGCTTGCGATGCATCAGGTCGACTACGAAGGCTTCGAGATCCACGTCAGCGCCACGCCAACCGAAGAGGGCGCGAACCGCTACACCTATACGGCCTACGTGTGCCATCCCGGCGCGAATCCCGCGAAGCCGGGCCACACGGTCACCTATCACGCGGACGGCGACGAAACCTGGCGCAGCGAGCAGGACGCCACCGAAGAGGCGGTGCACGTGGGCCGCAGCATCATCGACGGCACGCACCCCGATCTTTCCGTGCTCTCGCTCGTGACCCACGGCTTTTGAGCCGGGCGGCCGCGCTGGGAAAGCGGGCCGCATGCGACGCGAGAGGGAAGGAGGAAAAAGGCCCGGACCGCAGTCCGGGCAAAGCCACCGGATTTCCGGCGGCGGAGGTTTTCGTGGGCGTGCCGCTCTTTCCGCCGGGCGCGTTGCACGCGCGGCTTAGAAATGAACGGCGGGCCCGCTCTCTCTCAATTGGGAGAGCGGGCCCGCCAAGCGAAGCTACGCGTCGTGCACTGGCACCACGCGTGCGCCGCGATTACTGGCCGAAGTAGGTCGGCTTGATGTTCGGGGCGCGGGTGCCGGACTGGACGCTGCCGTTCGTCGATGCGCCGTAAGCCGTGGCTTGCGCTGCGCCGTTCTGCTGGGCGACGCGCGCCTCGGCAGCCTGCAGGTCTTCCGGATAGTACGGGCTCGACAGGTTCGGACGGTAGCCGGCCTTTTCCAGCTGGACCAGTTCGGCGCGAACTTGAGCGCGCGTCACGGGCGCTTGCTCGGCTTGTGCGAACGACAGGGCCGGAGCGGCGAGGACGGTAGCGGCGAGTGCAGCAGCAATCAGATTCTTCATGGTAACAACCTCCGAAAATTATGTGGTCGGTTCGTAACAATCTTGTTGCTCGAATCGTTGGTGAGACTTTATTGCAGTGCACTTCAAAGAAAAACACCGCAATCCAGCAAACATCATTACTTGAACTGCAATAATTCCGTGAGCCTGCGGCGCTTCGGCCGGGCCGGGCGTCGCGTGGTGAGGCAAAATAGGGCGCGCGAGGCCGCGCGTTGCGACGGCTGCGTATCCCAATTGCTTGCTGCGAAACCATTTCGAAGTTCAAGGAGAAACGCAATGAAGAACTCTCTCGGCCGCCAGGCACTGATTGCCGCCGCGCTGGCGGGTCTTGCGACGGCCGGTGCGGGCGTGGCCCACGCGGACGACACCGTGAATTGCTACGGCGTCGCTAAGGCCGGCCAGAACGATTGTTCGAGCAAGACCGGCGTGCACGATTGCGCGGGCCAAGCCAAGGTCGATCACGACAAGGGCGACTTCAAGACCATGCCGAAGGGCACGTGCGCGAAGCTGGGCGGCACGCCGGAAAAATGAGCCTCGAGGCTGAGCGGGTGTGCCAAAAAGCGGGCGCAAGGTGAGCGCGCGAGGCGCATTGAGTGGCGTGGGCATCGGCCTGCGTCACGCGCATTTCGAGGCCTTCATGGCGGGGCCGCCTGCCGTCGACTGGGTCGAGGTCCACAGCGAGAACTACTTCGGTGATGGCGGCTACGACCTGCATGTGCTCGAAACCGTACGGCGCGATTTGCCGGTGAGCCTGCACGGCGTGGGGCTCGGACTTGGCTCGGCTGCGCCGCTCGATACGGCGCATCTCGCGAGGCTTGCGCAGTTGGTGGCGCGCATCGAGCCCGCTTTGGTGTCCGAGCATCTATGCTGGGGCGCGAGCGCACAAGGCGCGCTGCACGATCTGCTGCCAATGCCGCTCACGCAAGTCTCACTTGATCACTTGAGCGCGCGCGTCTCGCAGATGCAAGACGCGCTGGGCCGCGCTGTACTGATCGAAAATGTTTCGACCTACGTACGATTTCGCGGCGATACCCGCAGCGAGGCTGAATTCCTTGCGGCGCTCGCGCAGCGCACGGGCTGCGGCGTGCTGCTCGACGTGAACAATCTGTACGTGAATCAATGCAACCACGCTGAAGATTCACTGGCGGCAATGGCCGCACTGCCGCCGCAGATCGTCGGCGAGATTCATCTGGCGGGGCATCGCGCAACGCCTGCCGCCGTGATCGACGATCACGGCTCGCGCGTCGCGCCGGCGGTTTGGTCTCTGTATGAGACCGCACTCGAGCGATTTGGCGCGACGCCCACGCTCATCGAGTGGGACACGGCGGTACCGTCGCTCGAGGTGCTGCTCGACGAGGCGCGTCTCGCGCGCGAACGGTTCGCGAAGCACGCACAAATCGCGAAGGAGTTGCGCTCATGACCGCGCGCGACACACTGGAAGCGATGCAGCAAACCTTCGCCGCCGCGTTGGACGATCCCGACGGCGATGCGGCGCTCGCCAACGAGATGCTTCCCGCCGATGCAGCACTGCTGCACGAGCGCATGGGCCTTTATCGCGGCAACGCTCGCGCGGCGCGGCGGCTTGCGCTCGCGAACGCCTATCCAGTCCTCGCGGCCCTAACTGGCGAGACCTACTTCGAAGCACTCGCGCTAGCGTACGCGCGCGCGTATCCTTCGCGCGATGCGGACCTGAACCGCTTCGGTGCGGAGTTGCCTGAATTCATCAAGCGTTACGAGCCTGATGCGCGCTACGCGTATTTCGGCGATGTCGCGCGACTCGAATGGGCGTTGCATACGGCCAACTATGCAGCGAATGCTGCGCCGCTCGACGCGCAGCAATGGCAAGCGCTCGGCGCAGAGCGTCTTGCGCAATCGCATCTCGTGGTGCACCCGGCATGCGCTGCGCTCGCCTTGCGCTTCGACGCCGTGGCGATCTGGCGGGCGCATCAGCCGGACGGCGTATGGCCTGAGCGTGTGGACGTGCCCTCGTGGGCGCTCGTGGTCCGGCCGCAATGGCGGCCCACGGTGCTCGTGCACACGCACGCCGCGCACGCAGCGTTCGTCGCACTGCAAGACGGCGCCACGCTCGACAAGGCGCTTGCCGAGGCATTCGACATCGACCCGGCTTTCGACTTCGGTGGTCAATGGCGCGCGTGGATCGAGGCGCACGCAATCGTCGGCGTGCGCGGCGACTGACCACGCGGCATGACACGCTCATACGGAGTCTCGCCATAAAGCAGAGGAATCCAAAATAACAAAAACAATGCGCCTCTCGAAACCACACTTTATTCAGGAGAATAGGGCGCAAAAAACGAGCCCCGCCCCAAACAACCACCCCCAACCGGACTTGCCCGCATAGCAACGCATCACGCGGCATGCGAGGATGAATGCATACGCACAGCATGCGTCCGCCGGCCGTTGTACACTCGATTGCACCCCGGCGCGCGGGGCGCCGGACATCGTCCGCGGTCGGGCGCAGGCAAGCGCCTGGCAACCGGCGCCCGTGCAAGGCCAGCCCCCGAAGGCCCGAGATGATCATCCGCCGACCGAACGCCGTGCTTGCCATCGGCATTGCGCTCGCCGCAGTGCTGACGCTGGTCGCCGCGTGGGTCATGGCGCAAATGCGGCACGACGCGCTTGCGAGCGCCCGCGCGTCCGCCTCCAACATGGCACTGCTTTTCGAGCGCGACACCGCGCGCAATTTCGACGTCTACGACCTTTCGTTGCAAGCCGTCATCGACGCCATTGACGATCCGCGTCTCGCCGCGCTGCCCGCCGACATTCGCCAGAACGTGCTGTTCGACCGCTCGGCCACGGCAAAGAATCTCGGTGCGATCTTTGTCACCAACGCGGCGGGCGATGTGGTCTTCGATTCGCGCTCGGTGCCGCCGCGCGTGCTCAATGTGGCCGACCGCGACTATTTCATCGCGCAGCGCGACTCGCCGCACGCGGGACTCTTTCTGAGCCATCCGTTCATTCCACGCGACGGTCCCGCCAACGCGACGATCGGCATGAGCCGCCGTCTCTCGAACCCCGACGGCTCGTTCGCGGGCGTCGTGGTCGGCACGATGCGGCTCGATTATTTCCGGCACCTGTTCGGTGGCGTGAACATTGGCACGAACGGCACGGTGGCGCTCACGCTCGCAGACGGCACACTGCTCATGCGCCGCCCGTACGATCCACAACTGATCGGCAAAAGCATCGCGGAATCTGCGTTATTCCAGCGTTTCCAGCGGTCGCAGGCTACCGGTTTTTTCTCGCTCGGGCCGATAGACGGCGTGCGGCGCTGGTTCGCGCTGCGACGCGTGGAAGGCTATCCGCTCGTGTTCAGCGTGGCCGTCGCGGCGGACGACATCTACCGCGAATGGCGCGTGCGCGCCTGGATCATCGGCACGCTCACGGCGGTGCTCGACGTTTCGCTGATCGCGCTCGCGTTGATGTTCACGCGCCAGTTGCGCCAGCGTGGCGCGGTCGAGGCGGAATTGCGCGTGCAGGCGGGCACCGATGCGCTCACGTCGCTCGCGAACCGGCGCGCCTTCGAAACCCGCGCGGACCACGAATGGGCGCGCGCACGCCGCTCGGGCAGCCCGCTCGCGCTCGTGCTGATCGATGTGGACCGCTTCAAGCGCTACAACGACCGCTACGGCCACCTGGCGGGCGACGACGCGCTCGCAGCCGTTGCGCATGCGCTCGGCGCGCACGCACGCCGCGCGGCGGACTGTGCTGCGCGCTACGGCGGCGAGGAGTTCGTGCTGCTGCTGCCCGAAACGGGCGAGGCCCAGGCGCTCGCGCTGGCCGAGAAGGTGCGCGCCGCGATCGAGGCGCTGGCGCTGCCGCACGCCGATAGCCCCAACGGCGTGCTGACCGTGAGCGTGGGCGTGGCGTGCACGACGCAAAGCGGGTTTGCAGACTGGCGCGCGCTGACCGACGCCGCCGACGCGGCGCTTTACACGGCCAAGCGTTCGGGCCGCAACCGCGTAGCGGCATGGCTGCCGGCAGCGACCAACGACGCGCGCGGCGCGGATCTCGAAGGCCGCACCGGCTGACCACGATCAAATTTTACCCGGATGATATTGCGCACCGTAATTTACCCGGGTAATATTCGCCCATCATTGGAAATCAAGAAGGAGAAAAACGATGGTGGTGGCGAACAGTTGCACGGCATTTGCGGGCACGCGTCTGATTGCGCGGGGCGCGCCGCTTCAGGTGGCGCTGGCGGTCAAGGCGGAACTCGAGCGTGAAGGCAACGAAAACGGTGCGGCAGTGCTGGTTTTCGACGACCGCGACGCGCGTCCGGTGGAGTTCGATCTGCGCGGCACGAAAAGAGAGATCGAGGCGCGACTCGTCGCGCAGGCAAGCAGCGAGCAGGCCGCAGCGGCGCTGAATGCTGTAGACGAAGAAGCGCAGGAAGACGCCCCGCGCGGCCGCGGCCGCCCGAAGCTTGGCGTGGTCGCTCGCGAGGTGACGCTGCTGCCGCGTCATTGGGACTGGCTCGGCGCGCAGCCCGGCGGCGCCTCCGTGGTGTTGCGCCGACTCGTGGATTCGGCACGCCACGCGAGCGAGGCACGCGAACGCGTGCGCGCGGCCCAGGAAGCCGCGCATCGCTTCATGACCGCGCTGGCCGGCAATTTGCCAAACTATGAGGAGGCGTTGCGTGCGCTCTACGCGGGCGAGCGAAGCCGTTTCGAAGCGGCGAATGCACCCTGGCCGGAAGACGTGCGCGACTATGCGCGGGCGTTCGCGCAAGCCGCATTCGCTTGAACGCACGAACGGCCAAAGTGGGGCAAAGAGGAACTCAGATTGAGCGGGCAAAAAAAAACCGCTCAAGCGGGGGAGCGAGAGCGGAGAAGTCGGAGAGTTTACAACTTACAACCTACAACCTCTGCATGAACTGTCATGGGGTCACGCAGCAACGAAAGTCTAGGTCTCGTATCCTGCCCCGAATATAGGAGGAGTCTGAAACTCCATTCGGCATTCACTTAAGACCTCGTATCGGCGAACGCCGGCATGGTTTCGGACGCCTGACATCCGGCTTGCCACGCGGATTGCGGCTCCGTACACTCCCGCCTGATCTGCATCAAGGGCGGCCATTGCTTCGAGGCGCCAACAATCAAAACCAGAACCAAAACCGCAAATCACGCCGACAAGAGGAACCCATGTCCGACTCCTATTTCCCCCGCTGGCGCGCGCAGACGGGTGACACCCGCGGTGTCGTCGCCCCCGACGAGCGCCTCGCCTGGCCGCAGATGTTCGCCATGGGCGTGCAGCACGTCGTCGCCATGTTCGGCTCGACCGTGCTCGCGCCGCTGCTCATGGGCTTCGACCCGAACCTGTGCATCTTCATGTCGGGTGTCGGCACGCTGCTGTTCTTCGTGGTGGTGGGCGGCCGCGTGCCGAGCTATCTCGGTTCGAGCTTCGCGTTCATCGGCCTCGTGATCGCCGTGACGGGCTACGGCGGGCAGGGCGCCAATCCCAACATTCCCGTGGCGCTCGGCGGCATCATCGCGTGCGGTGTGGTGTATACGCTGATCGGCCTGCTTGTTTCGGCCGTCGGCACCAAGTGGATCGAAACGCTCATGCCGCCCGTGGTGACTGGCGCGATCGTCTGCGTGATCGGGCTCAATCTCGCGCCCATCGCCGTGAAGGGCGTGAGCAGTTCGACCTTCGACTCGTGGATGGCGATCGTCACCGTGCTCTGCGTGGGCGGCGTGGCCGTGTTCACGCGCGGCATGCTGCAGCGCCTGCTGATTCTCGTTGGCCTGCTGATCGCTTATGTGATTTACGCGATCATCACGAACGGCATGGGCCTCGGCAAGCCGATCGACTTTTCGATCGTCGCAAATGCCGCCTGGTTCGGCATGCCGAAGTTCACCGCGCCCGTGTTCGACCCGCACGCCATGACGCTGCTCGTGCCGATCGCCGTGATTCTGGTGGCGGAAAACCTCGGCCACATCAAGGCCGTTTCCGCCATGACGGGCTACAACCTCGACCGCTACGTGGGCCGCGCGTTTATCGGCGACGGCCTCGCCACGATCGTTTCGGGCTTCGCGGGCGGCACGGGCGTGACGACCTACGCGGAAAACATCGGCGTGATGGCCGTGACGAAAATCTACTCGACGCTCGTGTTCGTGATCGCCGCGGTCATCGCGCTCGTGCTCGGCTTCTCGCCGAAGTTCGGCGCCGTCATTCAGACGATTCCGGGCCCGGTGCTCGGCGGCGTCTCGATCGTCGTGTTCGGTCTGATTGCCGTGACGGGCGCGCGCATCTGGGTCGTCAACAAGGTGGACTTCTCGGACAACCGCAACCTCATCGTCGCCGCCGTCACGCTCGTGCTCGGCGCGGGCGACTTTTCGCTCAAGCTCGGCGGCTTTGGCCTCGGCGGCATCGGCACCGCCACGTTCGGCGCGATCATTCTCTACGCTCTGCTGCGCCGCAAGCCGGCGCAGGAAGCGGCGGTCTAAGCTTCACCGCTATTCCCCGCTAATGCGGCGCCGGTCCTCGGCGCCGCGTTTTCCTCACTCTCATCAGGCTCGCGCTTAGCTGCGATTGCGTCCGCGCGTCGTCATCGCCGTTTCCGAGAGATCGACTTCGCGCATCAGCTTCGCCAGCGTTTCGTCGTTGATCTGCATCTGGTTGCGCAGCTTGAGCAGCGTCGCGCGTTCGGCGCGCATGCCCGCGAGGCGCATTTCCAGCTCCAGCGCGTCCGAGCGGCGCGCGTGCGCGCTGCGGTCGCGGTCGGCGTCGAGCGAGGCGAGGCGCCGGCGGTAAGTGTCCATCACACGCGCGGTCGTGTCGGCGGCGTAGGTGGCCTGCGATTCGTCGAGATCTTCGCTCACCTTTTCGTGCACCGCGTCCACGGCGCGGATGCCCGCCTGCGCCGCCTGGATGCGCGCCTGGCGCTCCTCGGCCGCGTGCGGCCCCTGCGCGCCGCGCCGCACGCCGCGCAGCAAGAGCGGCAGGCCGACGATCGCCACCAGCAGCGAAGCGAGGATCACGCCCGTCGCGATGAAAATGGCGCTGTCGCGCCCCGGCAGCGGGCTGCCGTTGGCAAGCGCCACGGGTAGCGAGAGCACGCCCGCGAGCGTGACTGCGCCGCGCACGCCCGCCACTGTGGTGATTGCCACCGTGCGCAAACCCGGCACCGCGTTCGCCACGCCGTGACGCGCCGCACCGCGGCTCGCCACCCAGCGCAGCAGCCATACCCAGCCAAAGCGCATGGCGTAGAGCGCCGCGAGCACGGCGGCGATATAGCCGATGAGGCGCAGCATCTGCACGTTGCTCGTGTGGTGCGCGTCGAGCAGCGCCTTGCCGAGAATGCCCGGGAACTGCAGGCCGAGCAGCGTGAACACCATGCCGTTGAAGACGAACTCGATCATCGACCACGTGCTCGTTGCGCGCACGCGCGTGGACACCGGTCCTTTGTGCGCGACGCTCGTGTAGTTCATCGTCATGCCGGCGGATACGGCCGCGAGCACGCCGGACACTTCGAGGTGCTCCGCGAACAGATACGCCGCGAACGGAATGAGCAAGGTCAGCACGACGCCGGGCGCGGGGTCGCCTTCTTCGGTCACGTTGAGAAAGCGCTCCGAAACGAAGCTGAAGAGCCAGCCGATCAGCGCCCCCAGCGCGAGACCGCCCGCCGCGATCAGCACGAAGCTCAGCGCCGCCGCGCGCAGCGAAAAATAGCCGGTGAGCGCGGCCGCCACGGCGAACTTGAGCGCGACGAGGCCCGAGGCGTCGTTCATCAGCGCTTCGCCTTCGAGAATGTGCATGAGCTGCGAGGGAATCCGGTCCTTGCCGGCAATGCCCGCGAGCGCCACGGCGTCGGTGGGCGAGAGCACGGCGGCGAGCGCGAAGGCGACGGGCAGCGAGATCTGCGGCACGAGCCAGTGCACGAAATAGCCTACGGCAACGACCGTCAGCAGCACGAGGCCGAGCGCGAGCATGAGAATCGCGCGGCGCTGCATGAAGAACTCGCGCTTGGGCATGCGCCAGCCGTCGGCGAACAGCAGCGGCGGAATGAACAGCGCCATGAAGATGTCGGGATCGAACGTGACGTGCGGATTCACGAGCGGAAACGTGAGCAGCGCGCCAATGCCGATCTGCACGAGCGGCAACGGCAGCTTGAGGGGCACGGTGCGCGCGATGACGCCGGACAGGGCGACAGCAAGCAGCAGAATGAGAACGGTGAAGAGGATGTCCATCGAAAAACTTGGCGGGGGCGAAACGGGACGAAAAACGGGACAAAAACGGGACGATGCGCAGGAGCGCCGAAGCGGGAAGCCGTGTTCTTCGTTCGCGCGCGGTACGGCACTGCGTTCTGGCGCGCATTACAGAGGGGCGGGCCGGTCGAGGGAGAGTGTAGCCTGACGCGTCTGTAAGCCGCCGCGAAGCGCGCAGAGTGTGTGCGTGGCGAGGCACACATCCAGCCTCCATTTGCCTGCGGCAAGGCGCCGGGAATGCGGCAATCTGTCCGCTGGAGCGCGTCACTACCGAAGCAAAGGCGCGTGGAAAGGCGCACGATATCGGTGCACCCCGCGATGCTTCGTACGGTGCATGGCGTGCCCAATCGCTGCGCACGCGACCGGCTAAAACGTATTTCGCGATGCGTGCCAGATCGCAGTGCGAGCGAGCACGGACCTTGCTTGATCCCTCCTGTGACGCAATGAAAAGCAGGCTACGGAGGAACGCGCAGACCGTGCAAAGGTTGTGCGGACGGCAGCGTCCTTCCTACGCGCTAGAGGATGGCATGATCACAGAGCAACAGGACAAAACGGCCGTGGCCCCTCACGGTTTCGATCTCAGCGTCACTTCGGGGCTGCAGCGCTACAGCGCACACCACGGCGACCTCACGCTCACGAGCGTGTTCCAGCCGGTGTTCAGCCTTTCGCACATGCGTGCGGTGGGCTACGAAGGGCTGCTGCGCGCGCACGATCCACTCGACCGCCCGGTTTCGCCGCTCGACGTGTTCGGCGACGCTGCGCGCGTGGGCGACGCGCTGCTGGTGGACCGGCTCGCCCAGGGGCTGCATCTGGAGAACTTCGCGCTGCTGGGCGCGGAGCGCGAGTGGCTTTTTCTCAACGTGCATCCGGGCACGCTGATCGAGGCGTATCACTCGGCGGCGCTGCTTGCGAACCTGCGGCGGCTGAACATCGCGCCGCGGCGTGTGGTGCTGGAAGTGCTCGAAGATGAAGGGACGGACCTCGAGGCCCTCGCGCAGGCCGTGGCGACGTTTCGCGAGCGCGGCTTTTTGGTGGCGCTCGACGACTTCGGCGCGGGCAACGTCGACATCGGCCGCGTGTGGCAGCTCAACCCCGACATCGTCAAGCTCGACCGCATCATGCTGATGCACGCGCAGCATCGCGCCGACATGGCCGCGACGCTGCCCGCGCTCGTGGCGCTGCTGCACGACGCGGGCAAGCTCGTGCTGATCGAAGGAGTGGAGACGGAGCACGAGGCGCAGCTCGCGCTCGCGTGCAACGCGGACTTCGTGCAGGGCTTTTTCTTCGCGCGGCCGGCGCCCGGGCTCACCGACGCCGCGCAGGTGCAAGGTGTGATCGCCGAAGCGACGGAGCGCTTTCGTCAGCAGACCGAAACGCGCGAGCGCGGCGAGACCAGTCGCCTCGCGCCCTACCTGCGGGCATTCGAGCGCGCGGCAGAACGCCTTTCGGACGGCGAGCCGATGGAAGAGGTGTGCTGGAATTTCCTCGCGCTCGATCACGCGGCGCGCTGCTATCTGCTCGATTCGAACGGCCGGCAGGCGGGTCGCAACGTCGTGCTGCGCGTCGATCGCGCGGAGCGCGACGCGCGCTTCTTGCCGCTGGAAGACGCACAAGGGGCGAGCTGGCTGCGCAGGCCATACTTTCGCAGCGCGCTCATCACACCAGGGCGCGTGCACGTGACCGGACCATACCTGTCGATCAACGAGGCGCTCCCGTGTCTGACGCTGTCGATGGCGGTGCAGGTGGGCGATCGCCTGTGCGTGCTGTGCGGCGATATCGACTGGTTCGAGTAGGCGTGCATCTGCGATCATGTCGTGTTCTTCACGACATGGCGCGCAAACATGCCAATCACACAACAGCGTGAACGGGTGGTGCTGGAAGTCATCGCGACCACGGTCGCCGACGCGCAAGCCGCCGCGCGCGGCGGCGCGGATCGTCTCGAACTCATTACCGCCATGGGCGAGGGCGGCCTCACGCCGAGCATCGGCATGATCGAAGCCGTGGTCGAGGCCGTGACGATTCCCGTGAACGTGATCGTGCGGCCGCACAGCCGCTCCTTCGTTTACGATTCGAACGATTACGAGGTGATGCTGCGCGACGTGCGTGGCGCGAAGCTCGTGGGCGCGCATGCGGTCGTGATCGGCATGCTTACGCCATCGCATGAAGTGGATCGCGACGGCTTGCAGCGCGCGATCGACGCCGCCGATGGCATGCCGCTCACGTTTCACCGCGCGTTCGACGAAGCGCGCGATCTGCAGGAAGCGTTCGACGTGCTGCTTGGTTTCGAAGCCGTGACGAACGTGCTCACCTCGGGCGGCAAGCCTTCGGTGCTCGATGCGCAGGCGCAGATCGAAACGCTCGTGCAGCGTGCGGCGCACACGCATTGCACGGTGCTCGCGGGCGCAGGACTTACGGTCGATCGCGTGGCGGATTTCGTGAGCGCGACGCGGGTGCGCGCGGTTCACTTCGGCTCCGGCGTGCGCGTTGACGGGAAGGGGCTCGCTCCTGTCGACGGAAACAAGGTGCGGCGCGTGCGGACGCTGCTCGACGTCTGATGAATAAAAAAACGCGCGCCATTCAGAAGATGAACGGCGCGCGCTTCCTGACTTCGCTTCGGCTTACTTCGCCACCACCACCGGGATGCCGCGCAACGCGCCCACGCCCTTGAACGAAGCGAGTGCTTCCTGCACAGCAGCGCTTGTCTTCACCTCGATGGCAAGGCGCGCAGCCAGTTCGCGCTCGCTGCGCTTCACCGCCGCGAGGTTCGCAAGCTTCACGTGCCCATAGCCACGCACACGCTGATGCAGGTTGGCGAGCTTGGCGATGTCGTCGGCGTTTTCGGCGGTGAGGCTGGCGAACGCACCGCGCAGCGTCGCCTCGTAGTCGCCGGCCAGTGCGCGCTCCATGCGGCGCTCCAGCGTCTTGCCGAACGGATCGAGCCACGTGCCGCGCACGCTGCGTCCCTTCTTCAGCAGCCCGAGCGCGCTCCACAGCCACTGGCCGAACTGCATCTTGCGCGGCGGCTGGCCGTTCTTCTCACGCGCGATGAGCGGCGGCGCGAGGTTGAACTTCACGGTGAAGTCGCTGCCCGCCGTGCCTTCGAACTGCGCTTCGAGCGCGGCGCGGAACGCCGGGTCGGTGTGCAGGCGCGCGACTTCGTATTCGTCCTTCACGGCGAGCAGCCGATAGAACGTGGTCGCGACGGCGCGAGCGAGCGTTTGCTCGGCGGTCTTGTCCGCGCTGCGAGCGGCATCGACCAGTGCGCGATAGCGCTTCACGTAGCTCGCGCCACCGTAGGCGAGCAGGCGCGTTTCGCGATCGGCGATCAGTTCGTCGAGCGTTTGCGTGAGCTTGCGCGCCGTGGCTTTGGCAGCCGCCGCGCGTTGCGTGTCGAGCGCTTCGAGCGCGGCCGGATCGGCGGCAGCCATGCGGCCGATGGAGAACGCGAACAGGTTCGCCTTCACGGCCACGTTGTTCAGCTCGATGGCGCGCGTGAGCGCCGCAAGCGATACCGGCACGAGGCCCAGTTGCCACGCAAAACCGAGCATCACGATGTTCGCGCCGATCGTGTCGCCGAGATAGCGCTGTGCGAGCGCCTGTGCATCGCACGCGGCAAGCGGATCTTGCGCGGGCGTTGCGCCGTTGGTCGCCGCGTGCCGCATCTTCGCGAGCAGCGCGTCGGCGTGCAGGTTCGCTTCGGGGTTCTGCACGAACGACGCATTCGGAATCTCATGCGTGTTCACGACAATGCGCGTGCGATCGTGACGCACCGTTTGCAGCGCGTCGGCGCTCGCGCCCACCACCATGTCGCAGGCGAGCAGCAGGTCGGCCTGCTGCGTGTCGATGCGCACCTGGTTGAGCAGCGCGTCGGTCGCCGCGAAGCGCACGAACGAGAGCACCGAGCCGCCTTTCTGCGCGAAGCCCATGAAGTCGAGCACCGAAGCGCTCTTGCCTTCCAGATGCGCGGCCATGCTGATGAGCGCGCCCACGGTCACGACACCCGTGCCGCCCACGCCCGTCACGAGAATGTCGTAGGGCGCGTTGTCCAGGTGCGTAGCCGGCATCGGCAGCGCATTGACGCGCGCAGTCAGCGCCTGCGGATCGAACGCGGCCCCCGCGGCCTTCTTGAGCTTGCCGCCCTCGATGGTCACGAAGCTCGGGCAGAAGCCGTTCACGCACGAATAGTCCTTGTTGCACGACGACTGGTCGATGCGGCGCTTGCGGCCCAGTTCCGTTTCCACCGGTTCGACCGAAAGACAGTTCGACTGCACGCCGCAGTCGCCGCAGCCTTCGCACACTTCCTCGTTGATGAAGAGGCGCTTGTCCGGGTCGGGGAATTCGCCTTTCTTGCGGCGGCGGCGCTTTTCAGCCGCGCACGTTTGATCGTAGATCAGCACGGTCACGCCCGGCGTTTCGCGCAGCTCGCGTTGCACGGTGTCCAGTTCGCTGCGGTGATGGAACGTCGTGCCCTTCGGGAACAGGCCGTGATGGCCGTCGTACTTCTCGGGCTCGTCGCTCACCACCACGAAGCGCGAGACGCCTTCGGCCTCCACCTGGCGCGCGATCTGCGGCACGGAGATGCTGCCGTCCACGGGCTGGCCGCCCGTCATCGCCACGGCGTCGTTGTAAAGGATCTTGTAGGTGATGTTGGTCTTCGCGGCTACGGCCTGGCGAATCGCGAGGATCCCTGAATGAAAGTAGGTGCCGTCGCCGAGATTCTGGAATACGTGCGGCATCTTCGTGAACATCGAATGCGCGGCCCAGTCCACGCCTTCGCCGCCCATCTGGATCAGGCCCGTGGTGTCGCGCTCCATCCACGAAGCCATGAAGTGGCAGCCAATGCCGGCCTGCGCGATCGAGCCTTCCGGCACCTTCGTCGACGTGTTGTGCGGGCAGCCCGAGCAGAAGTACGGTGTGCGGCGCACGGCATCGGCGGCGTTCGAGAGGATTTGCGGCGCGACGAGATCCACCACGCGCTCGCGGCGGTCGAGCGCCGGCCGGTGCTTCGCGAGCCACGCGGCGAACACCGGCAGGATGCGCGAGGGGCGCAGCTCGCCAAGCTCGGAGAGCAGCAGCGTGCCGTCCTCGGCGTGCTTGCCGATGACAGTAGGGCGCGCGCCTTCCTTGCGGTTGTACAGGTAGTCCTTGATCTGCTGCTCGATCACCGGGCCCTTTTCTTCGATCACGAGCACGTCGGTGAGGCCCGCGACGAACGCGTCGATACGCGACATTTCCAGCGGGAACGACAGGCCCACCTTGTAGACGCGCACGCCGGCTTTATCGAGATCCTCGATGGTGAGATCGAGGCGGCGCAGCGTTTCCATCAGGTCGAGGTGCGCCTTGCCGCAGGTGACGATGCCCACGTTCGCGTGCGGGCTCGGCGCGATCCACTTGTCGATGCTGTTCATGCGCGCGAAGTGGCGCACGGCGTCGAGCTTGGCGGCCAGACGCTGCTCGATGGCGAGGCTCGGCAGATCGGGCCAGCGGTTGTGCAGGCCGCCGGGCGGCGGCGTAAAACCTTCAGGTGCTTGCCAGTCGGTCTTGATGGCATCGAGATCGACGGTCGAGCCCGACTCCACCGTTTCCGAAATCGCCTTGTAGCCCACCCACGCGCCCGAGTAGCGCGAGAGCGCCCAGCCGTACAGGCCGAATTCGAGCATGTCCGCGATGTTCGACGGATTCACGACCGGCATATGCCACGACATCATCGCGAAGTCGCTCTGGTGCGGCATGGACGACGACACGCAGCCGTGATCGTCGCCGGCCACCACCAGCACGCCGCCATGCGGCGACGAGCCGTAGGCGTTGCCGTGCTTGAGCGCGTCGCCGGCGCGGTCCACGCCCGGGCCCTTGCCGTACCACATCGCGTACACGCCTTCGACGGTGCGCTCGGGGTCGGCTTCCACGCGCTGCGTGCCGAGCACGGCCGTGCCGCCCAGTTCCTCGTTGATGGCGGGCAGGAAGCGCACGTCGGCGGCTTCGAGCAGTTTCTTCGCCTTCCACGCCTGCTGGTCGACCATGCCGAGCGGCGAGCCGCGATAGCCGCTGATGAAGCCTGCCGTGTTCAGGCCATGCGCGCGGTCGAGCGCGCGCTGCATGAGCGGCAGACGGATCAACGCCTGCGTGCCGGTCAGGAAGATGCGGCCGCGCGTGGCGGTGAGGTTGTCGGTGAGCTTGTAATCGGCGAGAGGCGGCGTGTCGCCAAACGCGGGGCGCGCGGTCATTGGGGGAGTCTCCGTTTCTAGTGCATTCGCATGGCCCCGATCACAGAGCGGCGAAAGAGACTCTATTTTTTCTCGCCAATGACGGAAATTTTTTGCTAACTCTCCGGCGCTGCCGGTTATTCGCGCGAGAGCCTGCCCACGCCGGGCGAATTTGGAGAGAGATCTTCCCGGCCCCGGCGCGATCCCGTTTGCATCGGCCTTCGGGGAAGTCTGTCAGATCACGCGGGGCCCGAAGGCTCTCGCCCCGTCGAACGGCACGACATCGTGAAAGTGCGTGTAGTCCATCGTGCTCACGCCGTCCGCGTCGCTCATCAGGTCGACGTAGCGGTACTGCCAGCGGATCTGCCGGTCCGACCAGCTAAAGCGTGCCTGCATGGTCTGCGCGGTGGACTCGTCGGAGCCCTCGATCACGACATGGAGCGTGGCGTGCTGCTCGGCCAGCATCTCGGGCGTCGCGCCGTAAAGCGGGCTCGACTCGTCGATCACGTGCATGAGATTCCAGCCCAGTGTGAAGAGCGGATGCTGGTCGCGCACGAGCTTGAGGTCGTGAATGCGCCGCGCGCGAAAGCCGTCCGACGAGGTTTCGATGCGAATGAGCCGCAGCTTCGCCCCCGCTTCGGCGATCACGTTCTGACGCGCGTTGGCGGCGCGCACCATCAGCGTCATGCGGCCTTCGATGGGGTGCACCACCACCTGGCGCGCGAACATGATCTTCGCGCGCGGACGCGAGAAGCGCGCGAACACGAGACCCGTGGCCAAGGCGATGCCCGACATGCCGACGAAGATTTCAAGCGTGGCGACGATGTGCGCGTAGATCGTTTGCGGATGCATGTCGCCGTAGCCGACGGTCGCAAGCGTCTCCACGCTGAAGAAGAACGCGCCGAGAAAGCCCTTCGGGTACTGGTTGGCGATGGGCGCGGTGCCGAGCTGGTAGAGGCACGCGAACACGCCGTTCATGAACAGGAAGAGGGCCGCGAGCGAGGCGAAGAAGGTGGGCCAGCGCATGGTGAGCGCCGAGTGATAGAAGTCGCCCCAGGCCTGCGGCATGCCGTAGACGAGCACCTCGCGCGAGCCGACCATCAGTTTGCGCGGCGTGCCGCGCCGCGCTTTCTGCTTTGGTCCCGCAGGCGTTTCGGACGTGCAGGCGGCCATGTCCACACCCGGCGAATCCTGCGGCGCCGCCTCGGCTTGCTGGGCCGCTTCCTGGTTTGCGACGCGCTCCGGCGTTTCGGGCGTCATGGTGTTCCTGCGGTTCTGAATCGGGATAGGGAGCGTAGCCATGCCAAAGCGACGCGACAACGACGCGACACGTCAAGCGTACCGCAAGACGGTATGGGGGAAGCGATGCTGGGACGATGCGCTAGCGCCTCACGCCCGCAGCGCGGGCGGGAGTGAGCGTTAGTGGCGCGCGGCGCGCGTTGGGTTTACGGAAATCCGTGCGGCTTGGGAATGCCCGCGCCGTGTTCGATATCGGCGATAGCCTGGCGGCGTGCGGCGTCCACGGCTTGCGTGGGCGCGTCGAAGCCCGCGTTGCCGCCGACCGTGACCCACGGTTGCACGGCCTTGTCGCGATGCGTGATTTGATACTCGGCGTCCCAGCGAGCGCCCTGCAGTTCGAGCGGATGCACGTGGATGGCGTAGACGCCGTATAGAAAGAGCTGTTCGGACATGGCTAACCTCCTGTCGATCCGGAGTGAGCGCTTTAGCACTGACTCCGGTCCCATGCAGGGCTGTCGACCGCACACTACGCGGCCCCATGCAGAGCACCCCCGTCTCATCCAGCGCTGCCAGCCGTCCCTGGGCGGGCGCCGGCCTCAACGCGCGACCTACAGTTCGAGTTCGCCGAGAATGCGATGCGCCAGTGCCTTGGCTTCTTCGAGAGCCTCTTCCGGCGTGCCCGATGCGGCTTCGACTTCATACACCGCGTTTTCGAGTTCCTCGCCGTCGTCGCGCGCCAGGGAGACCAGGCCCTGGTACTGGCCGGCGTTCATGGGCCGTACTGAGGCGACGGCCGTGTAGATCCCCTTGGTGTAGCTGACGTCTTCCATAACGTGCTCCTCGTGGAAGGAAACCCCTCGACGGGCCGCTCGGATCGGGCCGCGCAGGGTGAAGCGCGCAAGTGTCGCGCCTCGCCCGCAACAAGAGGGAAATTCCATGCTAGCACGTTGCCCGCGCGGCTGCGGGACATGCAAATGACGGCGGCGCGGCGCTTTCGTGTCAGCGCCGCGCCGTGTCCTCGGCGTGTGCCTCGCAGTTCGCCTCGCAGTTCACCTTGCCGTGCGCCTTCAGTCGGCGAGCAGCGCGACGACTTCGTCGAGCGTCGGCGAATACGCGCCGGGCCGGCGGCACGCGGCCGCGCCCGCGGCGAGCGCGAAGCCGAGATGCTGGCGCCAGTTGCGCTGCGGCGTGCTCATGAGGCTGAACAGCAGGCCGCCGATGGAAGCGTCGCCCGCCCCCACCGTATCGGCCACTTCGACGCGCGGCGGCGCTGCCTCAATTACGTCGTTGCCCGCGTAGAGCGTGGCCGCCTGCGCGCCGCGCGTGACAAGCAGCGTGGCGGCCGGATTGAGCGCGCGCACGGCTTCGATGGCTTGCGCTTCGCTCTTGCCGGCGAACAGCATGCGCAGGTCTTCGTCGGAGACCTTGATGAGATCGGCGAGCGCGGCCATGCGGCGCAGGATCGGCTCGTAGCCGTGCGCCATGAGGTTGCGGTAGTTCGGATCGAAGCTGATCTTCACGCCGGCCGCGCGCAGTTCGGCGGCAAGCGTGGCGAGCGTTTCGCCGAGCGGCTGGCGCACGAGGCTGATGCAGCCGAAGTGCGCCCACTTCGCATGCGCGCGCCAGCCTTCAGGCAGCTTCGCGGGATCGAAGGCAAGGTCGGCGCTGTTGTCGCCGATGAAGTAGTACGCGGGCGGATGCGTCTGATGCACGATCGCGAGCAGCGGCGCGCGCTCCACGCGTTGCATGAAGCGCATGTCGAGCCCGGCGGCCACGCTTGCGTTCCAGAGCTCGTCAGAGAAGTTGTCCACGCCGAGCGCGCCCACGCTTGCCGTGGGCAGCCCGAGGCGCGCGACCGCGCGCGCAACGTTCCAGCCCGCGCCGCCAGGGTGCGCGCGCCAGTGCGAGTCCATGCCCGGCGCGCCCGGCGGCGAACTGTGCGGCGCGCCTTCGGGCGCAGGCGTGCGCACGAGATCGGTGAGGATGTCGCCGGCCGAGATGAAGGCCGGGAAGCCGGATGAGAAGTCCGGGCCGGTGCTGCAGGTGCTCATCGTCGTCTTCCTCTGTTTAGTTCTGGCCGCTTGTGCCCGTCATGCCGGCATCGGCGGCGGTCGCTTCCTCGCGGCCCACGACCGGCGCCATGCCGCGTCCGGGCAGCGCGTTCAGCGCTTCGTAGCACGCGCCCATGGTGTGATAGTCGGTCTTGCCCGCGGGGCTCTTCTCGTCACTGTACTTGCGGTTGTCGCAGGTGAGGATGCGATACCACGCACCGTAGCGATGATCGACGAAATTCGCCCAGCTGTAGCGCCAGATCTCGTCGTACCAGTCCCAGAAGCGCTCGTTGCCGGTGCGCTTGCCAAGCAGCGCAGCCGTGGCGAAGGTTTCCGCCTGCACCCAGAAGTACTTGTCGTGATCGCACACGGTGCCGTCCGGCCCGAAGCCGTAATAAAGGCCGCCGTGATCGTTGTCCCAGGCGTGCGCCATGGCGGCGTCGAAGAGCTCGATCGCGCGCGGCAGCAGCCAGGGCAGCGGGCGGTGACGCTCGAGCAGCAACAGCAGCTTCGCCCATTCCGTTTGATGGCCCGGCTGGAAGCCCCACGGGCGGAAGATATTCGAGCTGTCTTCCTCGTTGTAATGCCAGTCCACCGACCAGTCCGCGTGAAAGTGCTCCCACACGAGCCCTTGCGAGAGCTTCGCCTGGCGCAGCGTGATGTTCGACGCGACGCGCTCGGCGCGGTCGAGATACACGAGATGGCCCGTCGCCTCGTAGGCCGCGAGCAGCGCCTCGGTCGTGTGCATGTTGGCGTTCTGGCCGCGATAGCCCGAGACGATCCAGTCGGCGCTCGCCTCGTCCGCGTAGAGGCCCGCCGCGCCGTCCCAGAAGCGGTGTTCCATCAGATCGAAGGTCGCGCCGATCATCGGCCGCGCTTCCTCGATGCCGGCCATTGCCGCATGCGCGTACGCGAGCAGCACGAACGCGAGGCCGTAGCAGTGGCGCGTGGCGTCGAGCACGCGCTTCTTGCCGTCGCGCCAGTCGATCTCCCAGTCGTAGCCTTGCAGTTGCGGGTCCCAGTGGCCTTCGCGCAGGAACTGCAAGCCGTGGCGCGCGTATTCCAGGTGCTGCGGATCGCCGAACTCGCGATACGCCATCGCGTAGTTGAAGACGTAGCGGCAGCTGCTCACGAGGTGGCGCGAATGCGCGTTGTAGATCGAGCCGTCGTCGCGGAAGTAGTGGAAGAAGCCGCCCGACGGATCGAGCACGTTCGGCGCGTAGAAGCGCAGGGTGTCCTGCACGTGGCCGAGCAGGAAGCCGCGGTCGCGAAAGCTCGCGACGGCGGGCGCGGCAACGGGATGTGCGGTGGCGGAGGAGGCGGTGTCGGCGGTCGTCGTCATGGCGTTCTCTTCTGGCTTGGACGTGGCTTCAGCGTTGTTTCAACGTGTTTTCAGCGGAGCGCCTCAGGCGCTCTGCGGCGTGCTTGCAGTGTGACGGACAGCGTGCGCGGCGACGAGATTCGATGACGCCGCACCCAGGGTGCTCGCGCGCGCGACGAGCTGCACCGGCAAGCGGATCTCGCTCGTGGCAGGCGCTTCTTCGAGCAGCAGTTCGACGCCGCGCCGCCCGAGCGCTTCCTTGTCGACGGCGATCGTCGAGAGCGGCGGCGTGGCGTGCGTGGCGCCCGCGATATCGTCGAAACCGATGATCGCGATGTCCTCGGGCACGCGCAGGCCGTTGGCGAGGCACACGCGCATGGCGGCGAGCGCGGCGGCGTCGTTGTAGGCGAACAGGGCGTCGGGCGGCGGGCGCGGGGTTGGGTATCCGGCGCGCGCCGCATCGATCAGGCGCTGCATGGCGAGCGACGCGCCCGTGTCGGGGTCGAGGCCGCCGTCGATCGTCGTTTCGAGCGACGGGTCGAACAGCAGGCCCGCCTCGAAGAACGCGCGCCGGTAGCCGAGCGCGCGCTGCGCGATGCTGTAGTGCGCGAGCGACCCGCCGATGAACGCAATGCGCCGCCGCCCGAGTTCGAACAGATGCTGCATGGCGAGCGCGGCGCCCGCCGCATTGTCGATGTTCACCGAGCGCAGGCCAGGCGCCCACAGGTCGATCAGCACGAGCGGCCGCTGCAGCGCGACGAGCGCGGCGAGCATTTCCGGCTCGACGAAACCGGCCACGGCGATGGCGTCGGGCGCGTGCAGGCGCAACTGCTGGACGGTGTCGTCGGCGGGGCCGGCCGTGAGCAGCGCGGGCACGATGCCGTGTTCGCGGCAGGCGTCTTCCACGCCGTGCAGCACGTGCGAGAAGAACGGGCTTGCCGCGAAGTTGTTGTGCTGGCGATGGAGCAGGAAGGTGAGCCGGCGAATGCGCGGGCGCAGTTGCGCGCAGTCATAGCCGAGCGCGCGCGCGACTTCGACAATGCGTTCGCGCGTGGCTTCGGAAAGGCCTGGCTGGTTTTTCAACGCGCGCGACACGGTGCCGATCGACACGTTGGCGGCCTGCGCGACGTCACGAATGGTTGTCCCCATGGTTCCTGGCTTGCGGTGAACGCGGTGAGCGTTCCGGGAGTGGTCAGGTGTGCGGCGATTGTATAGTAAAAATTGGTCCAAAAAACCCGGATCTACGCCTCAAATTCCAGGTAAATACCAGTAAACAATGAAATAAACGCAAACTTGTGTGTTTAGTAAAAATAACTAAACGGTTGCGGGTACGGCGATTGCGGAAGCTCGGGCATTCACATTCGACGTACGGAGGCATCATGCTCGGCACCCTGCTTCTGGTCATTCTGATCCTGCTGCTCATTGGCGCGTTTCCAGCGTGGCCGCACAGCCGCTCGTGGGGCTACGCGCCTTCGGGCACGCTCGGCATCGTCGTTATCGTGGTGGTCGTGCTGGTGTTGATGGGGACGATCTAGCGACGGCGTAGCGGCGAGGAAACGAAAGCAGAACGGGCCGGCGCGCGGCATGAGCCGCGCGGCCGGCCCGCGCTTTTTTGGGGCTGCCACCGGGGAAAATTCCGGCCGTTATGACGCGTTGGCGCCTTCGCCTGCCGTCGGGCCAAGCGTGGGGAGGAGGTCGGCGCTCGTGCTGCCGTCGATCACAACGAGTCCGCTGGCTTCCTGTTTCGCGCGGCGCTTGGCGAGGGCCGCGAGCGAAGCGATGGCGTCGCTGCTGTGCTGCGCGCCTTCGCCCGGCGCGACGCGCACGCAGCCTATCGCCATCGTCACGAAGGTAAAGAAGGTCGCGTTGCCATAGCGATCCTCGCCGTGAATGCCGCCCGCGAGCCGGTCGCCCGGCGCGTAGAAGCGCTGCGCGCCTTCGTTGAACGCTTCGATCGCCTGGCGCGCGCGCTCGCGCCACGTCTCGCTCTGGAACAGGATCAGGAAGTCGTCGCCGCCCACATGGCCGAGGAAGTCGCGTGTGGGGTCGCAGGCGTCGGCGAGCACCGTCGCGGCGAACTTGAGCACCTCGTCGCCTTGCCAGTAGCCGTACTGATCGTTGAAGGGCTTGAACAGGTTCAGGTCGACGTAGCACGCGTGAAAGCCCGCGTCGTGCGAGAGCAGGCGCTCGATATGAGAGCTGATCGGAATGTTGCCCGGCAGGAAGGTGAGCGGATTCGCGTAACGCGCGGCCTGGATGCGCACCTCCGTCACCGCGCGCACGAGGCTTTCGCCCGTGCCGAGTCCGGCATAGCGGCCGTTGTCGGTGATCACGAAGCCATCGGCGAGATAGCGCTGGTCGTCGCTCGCGAGGAGCGTGGCCATCTGCTCGACGCTCATCGACTGCTCGATCAGCACCGGCTGCGCGTTGGCGAATTGCAGGCAGGCCTTTTTGCCGAACAGCTCGCGGTGGTAGGGCAGCGCATAGCGGTCCATGAACGCGCGCCGGTTGATGAGCGCAACGGGCGCTTCATCTTCCACCACGGCCACCGCGTGCAGATCGGGCTGGCCGCTGAACAGTTCGAGCACGTCGTTGTTGGTCGCGTGGCGCGGCAGCGCGGGCGCGCGCACGAGCATCTTGCTGGCGGGCGCGCCGCCGCCCGCGGGCTGCGTGGCGGCGCTGCGCGTGGCCTCGGGGAACACGGCGATATGGTCCGCGCGAATCGCCTCGCGCGCTTCGCGTGCGAGCACGCGCAGCGGCTCACCGTTGGGGCGGCCAAAGAAAAAGCCCTGGCCGCAGTCGATGCCCATGTCGCGCAGCACGATCAGGTCGGCGGCGTTCTCGATGCCCTCCGCCACGAGGCGCGCGCCGCTTGCCTGCGCGAAATGCTGCATGGCGCGCACGGCTTCGAACTTGAGCGCGTCGTGGGCGATGTCATGGATGAAGAAGCGGTCGATCTTCACGACGTCCGGCTGCAGCTGCACCCAGAGGTTCAGGCTCGCGTTGGCCGTGCCGTAGTCGTCGAGCGCGAACTGGGCGCCCGCCGCGCGCAACGTTTCGACCACGGGCGAGAAGTTGCGCAGGTCGTGGATGGCGCTCTGCTCGGTGAGTTCGATCACAAAGCGCGTCGGGTCGATCGGGCCGTCGAAGAGGGCGAGCGCGGCGTCGCCGGCAGCGGTGAGCTGGCGCAGCGCGTCGGCGCTGAAATTGAGGAACAGCTTGCCGGGGCAGTCGAGCCGGGCGAAGGTCTCGATGCAGGTGCGTGCTGCGGCGCGTTCGAGCGCGGCGGTGCAGTGTTCGTCGCCTGCGCGCGCGAAGAGGGCGGCGGGCGTTTCGAGCGGCGAGCCGGCCGGCCCGCGAATGAGGCCCTCGTAGCCGAGGATCGCGCCGCCGTCGAAATCGACGATGGGCTGGAAGACCGCGCGTAGCTGGCGCTGGGCGATCAGTGCCCCGACGCCGGGCGTGGCGTGATGGAGTGGCGCGCGAGCAGACGCAGACATGGACAGGCCAGAACGGGCGAAGACGTTGAACTTAACGGCATATCATCGGATGAATTAAATGAAATTTTGGTGACAGGGCAGCGAAGCCCACGTTTTGAACGTGTGGCGCATGCGGGCGGAGCGCGGGGGAGGGGCGGGAGGCAGAGATGGGTGCGCCGCGCACTGGCCGCGGCGTTTGCTGCAGCAGGGCGACGATTTCTCGCCGCCCTGAACGAAGAAGCGCAGAGGCGCTTACCGGCGCGCGGCCGTGGCAGTCGTCGTGCGCTCACCCGCGCCGGCGCGCGATTCATCGCCCGCGCTGGCGGCGCGCTCGGCGCTCATGTCGCGAGCGCCCCAGCGCTGGGCGAGCGCCGCGCACACCATGAGCTGGATCTGGTGGAACAGCATGAGCGGCAGCACGACCGCGCCCACGGCGTTCGAGGCGAAGATCACCTTCGCCATCGGCACGCCGGCCGCGAGGCTCTTTTTCGAGCCGCAGAAAATGATGGTGATCTGGTCGGCGCGCGAGAACCCGAGCTTCTTGCTCGTGTAAATCGTGATGCCAAGCGCGAGCGCGAGCAGCACCGCGTTCACGACGAGCAGCCCGCCGAGCGCGGCGAGCGGGATGTGATGCCAAAGCCCTTCGTTCACGGCCTCGGAAAATGCGCCGAACACCACGAGCAGGATCGAGCCCTGATCGACGAACTTGAGCACACCCTTGTTGCGCTCGATCCAGCGGCCGATCACCGGGCGCAGCAACTGGCCCGCCACGAACGGCACGAGCAGTTGCAGCACGATGTTCCACACGGTGTGCCAGGCCGAGCCGCCGCCCGCGTTCTGGTTCGTGACGATCAGGCTCACGAGCGCGGGCGTGACGAAGATCCCGATCAGGCTCGACGCCGAAGCGCTGCAAACGGCGGCGGGCACGTTGCCGCGCGCCATCGAGGTGAAGGCGATGGACGACTGCACCGTGGAAGGCAGCGTGCAGAGGAACAGCACGCCCGCGTAGAGCGCCGGGGTGACGAGCGGCGAAAGCACGGGCTTGAGCGCGAGCCCTAGCGCGGGAAAGAGCACGAAGGTGCTGAGCAGGACGACGATGTGCAGGCGCCAGTGCGTCGCACCGGCGACGATCGCCTCGCGCGAAAGCTTGGCGCCGTGCAGGAAGAACAGCAGGCCGACCGCTACATTGGTCAGCCAGTTGAAACCGGTGGCGGCCTGGCCGTGCACCGGGAACAGGCTCGCAAGAACCACCGTGCCGACAAGGCAAAGGGTGAAGTTATCGGGCAGGAATTTCGGACGTGCCATCGGACAATCTCTAGTGCGCGCCTGGGCGCTGGCTGCGCGCAATCGGTGTGCGTGCAACGAGTGAATCGGAACGCCTATTGTCGGCGCAAGCCGATTGAAAAAGCAAATTCATTTGAAGCATCGATTGATGACGGATACGCATGGATCGTCAAGATCGATGACTCCTTTATGCCGGATTCCTCATCGACGTGCGAGGAGCATTCGCGCGCCGCAAAAGTCGTCAGGAGTCCGCGCATTCTTCAGATGTTGAGCCCTTGCTCAAGCATCAAGCGGAGCGCTCCCCTGGCTGCCCGAAGAGCCTTGCCGGACGGCCTTCCCGGGCCGCGTCCGGAGCCAGAAAACCCAGCAGTAACATGGTGTTACAACCCTTCGGGCGGCATAACATCTTTTGGCTCGACACCCATTCGGCACGCCCATAAATTACCGTCAAAGGGACGCCCGGAATCGTTGTGGCGGCAATCGTTACGCGCTGCGCGGCGTGCGTCCCGGGACTGGCCCGCCATGGCCCGAGTGGCGGGTTGCCAAGCGCAAACGTCGGGCAGGCGAAACGTCACAATGCACGCAGGGTTGTCAAAACTGGGACAGTGGATCTTGGGGGCCGGATTAGCGGCCCTCGTTGCGCTCGCCCATGCTCAGCCCGGTTTTTCGGGGCACGGCGGCGGCGGCGGCTTTGCGCGCGCGCCTTCCATGCCCGCCATGCATTCGATGCCTGCCATGCATTCGATGCCCGCGCCGCGGGCCGGCATGTCGTGGGGCGGCGGCTACCACGGCGCTCCCGAGCGCGCCCGCGGCCCCGCCGCAGCGCCCATGCGCGTGGCCGATCAGGGCGGCCGCTATGAACGCGGCGGCAACCGTGCGCCGAACCAGTGGCAAGGGCAAGTCCAGCAACAGGCTCCCCGCCGCGACTACAGCTATGGCACGCCGTTCGGCGGCTACGGCGGCTATCCCCGCGGCAACCCCATCACGCCCGTGAGCGCGGAAACGCGCCAGGTGCCGCATCCGCCGGCGGACTCGCCGGTGCGCGCGGGCTCGATCCGCGAAGACGTTGCCCGGTACAACGAAGAGCGCGGCGGTACCTACCGGCCGTTCCCGCGCAACGGCGGCGAGGTCCCGCGCCCGCCCATGCCCTCGCCTTACCGCAATTGAGCGCTGCCCTCGCGGCCGCTTTCGCTTTCTCCCCGCCTCACGCTTTCTGCGCTTTTCTCCCGTTTTCTACCGTTGATTCGCTTCAGGCACTGACCTGCTAGCGCCGCCGAAACACGTCCAAAACAAGCCCGGTTTGTCCACGTTACGAAAACTGACGCGTGGATACCACACTTTTTTGGAAATCTCTCGTCATACAGATCCCTTTCGTCTGAAATCTCGCTTTCGTTTCGGCGGCGCGTCACCGGCAGCCCCCGCGCGTGCGGGAGCGCCCCGCTGGGCGCGGCCCGGCAGGCTGCGCGTCGCGGTGATGCAGCGCAGCGCAAGGCAGAGTCGACAGCGATTAAACAGGTCTTTTGGACGGCAAACTAATCCGCCCGATATACCGGCAATAACACCGTTTATTTTTGACCACATAAATGGTCCGCAAAGATGGATCCGCCCAGAACGGCCACGCCTGCGAACGACGAAAAAACAAAGCTTTGCGCGAGCGCCTCAGCCGCCCGACACCTTTTTTTGACAAAGACTGGAGAACCCATGAATACAACGGTCAGCCGCGTGCTGCGCACCACCCTCAAGGCGAGCGCGCTCGCCGCTGTTCTTGCCGCCGCGTCCTCGTCGGCGTTTGCGCAGTCGAGCGTCCAGCTCTATGGCCAGGTTGACGAATGGGTCGGGGCGACGAAATTTCCGGGCGGCCAGACCGCCTGGAACGTGGGCGGCGGCGGCATGTCCACGTCGTACTGGGGCATGAAGGGCTCTGAGGATCTGGGTGGCGGCTACAAGGCGATCTTCACGCTGGAAAGCTTCTTCCGCGCACAGAACGGCCAGTTCGGCCGCTTCGAAGGCGACACGTTCTTCGCGCGCAACGCGTACGTCGGCCTCGAGTCGCCGTACGGCACGGTCACGGCAGGGCGCCTGACGACGCAACTGTTCGTCTCGACGATTCTCTTCAACCCGTTTGGCGATTCGTACACCTTCTCGCCGATGGTGTACCACGTGTACCTCGGCCTCTCGACGTTCCCGACCTACACGACGGACCAGGGCGTGGTGGGCGACTCGGGCTGGAACAACGCGGTCCAGTACTCCACGCCGAACTTCAACGGCCTCTCGGGCTCGGCGATGTACGCGTTCGGCAACCAGGCCGGCTCGAACGGCTCGAAGAAGTGGAGCGTGCAGGGTCTGTACTTCCATGGCCCGTTTGCTGCCACCGCCGTTTATCAGTACGTGAACTTCAACAACACGCCGGGCGACATTGGCAGCATCGTGAGCGGCGACACGACCATCGTCGGCCTGAAGAGCCAGGGCGTCGCACAGCTCGGTCTCTCGTACGATCTCAAGTTCGTGAAGTTCTTCGGTCAGTACATGTACACGGCGAACTGGCAGCAGGAAGGCAGCTGGCACGTGAACACGGCGCAGGGTGGCGTGACGGCGCCCGTCGGCCCGGGCACGGTCATGGCTTCGTACGCCTACTCGCGCAACGGCGGCGGCCTGAACCAGACGCGCCAGACGGCGGCCATCGGTTACGACTATCCGCTCTCGAAGCGCACCGACGTCTACGCGGCGTACATGTACGACCACTTCGACAACATGTCGAGCGGCCAGACCTACGGCGTGGGTCTGCGCGCGAAGTTCTGACCGGCGCTGCCGCTCAGGTCGACGTTCAAGGTTCGACAGCCAAACCCCGCGCTGCGTGCAGCGCGGGGTTTTTTGCTTTCTGGGCCGCCAGATGCCAGGCGTACCTGCGCGTTTCAACACCCGCAATTGATAAAACGAGGAAAATATCGACGATTGATTCCCGTTTATTTATGTTCGAGTTGAAGGCCGCACCATGGATACCCTCGTCAGCATGAAAGTGTTCCGCCAGGTGGTGGAGGCGGGCAGCTTCGTCGCGGCGGCCGAGCGCATGGACATGTCCGCCGCGATGGCGAGCAAGCATGTGATGCATCTGGAGCAGCAGCTTGGCGCGCGTTTGCTGAACCGCACCACGCGCCGCGTCGCGCCCACCGAGGCGGGGCGCGAGTATTACGAGCGCGTGGCGCTGGCGCTCACGGAGCTCGACGAAGCCGGCCAGGCGGTGGGCGCGGCGAGCGTCGTGCCGCAGGGGCGGCTGCGCGTGTCGTCGCTCACGGCGTTCGGGCTGCGTCATGTGATGGGCGCGGTTGCCGACTACGCAGCCGGATTCCCGCAGGTGACCGTCGACATCACGCTCTCCGACCGCGTGGTCGAGCTGATCGACGAGGGTTTCGACGTGGCGATCCGCGCCGCGCCTTCGGGGCTCAAGTCTTCGTCGTTGATCGCGCGGCCGCTCGCCACCGCGCACATCGTGCTGTGCGCGTCGCCGGAGTACTTGCGCCGCCACGGCGTGCCGAAGACCGTGGCCGATCTCGCCCGGCACAACTTCGTTCAGTACGCGGGGGCGTCGGCCCAGGAACTCGCGCCGTTCGCGGAGGGCGCGGGCGGCGTGAAGCCGAAGCCGGGCGGCAACCTCATCGTCAATCACCTGGAGGCGCTGCGCGTGGTGGTGTTGCAGGGCGGCGGGCTCTCGATGCTCGGCACCGAGGTGGTGGGCGACGATATCGCCGAAGGGCGCCTCGTGCCGCTGCTCGTCGACGCGCTGCCGCCGCGCGAGCTGCCGATCTACGCCGTGTACGCGAGCCGCCGCCATCTTTCGGCGAAGGTGCGCTCGTTCGTCGACTTCCTGGCCGCGCGCTTTTCGGAGCGCGAACTGTGGCCGGGCGTGGAGGCGATCCGCGCGGCGGCGGTCAATGCCGACGCCGCACGAAGCGCCGCCACCGCGCGCTGACGTCAGCCCTCGCTATGCCGAGCGGCTCACGCCGAGCCGCGCTTTCGTCTCTTCGTACTCACGCCTCAGGCGCTCGATGAGATCGGCCACGGAGGGCACGTCATCCATCAGGCCCACGCCCTGGCCTGCGCCCCACACGTCTTTCCAGGCTTTCGCCTTCGAGGTGCCCGCGCCGAAATCCATCTTCGTTTTGTCCGACTCGGGCAGCGCATCCGGATCGAGCCCGGCGTTCACGATGCTCTCGCGGATGTAGTTGCCGTGCACGCCCGTGAAGAGGTTCGTATAGACGATGTCGGCGGCCTTCGCTTCGAGAATGGCGTGCTTGTAGTCCTCCACCGCGTGCGCCTCTTTGGTCGCGATGAAGCGCGTGCCCATGTAGGCGAGATCCGCGCCCATGGCCTGGGCGGCCAGGATCGAGCCGCCGTTGGCGATCGCGCCCGACAGCACGATCGGGCCGTCGAAGATGCGCCGCACTTCGCCCACCAGCGCGAACGGCGAGATTGTGCCCGCATGGCCGCCCGCGCCCGCGGCCACGAGGATCAGGCCGTCCACGCCCGCTTCGAGCGCTTTGGCGGCATGGCGCAGGTTGATGACGTCGTGCAGCACGATGCCGCCGTAGCTGTGCACGGCGTCGAGCAGTTCGCGCGGCGGCGCGCGCAGGCTCGTGATAAAGATCGGCACGTGGTGCTCGACGCACACGCGCACGTCGTGCTCGAGCCGCGCATTCGACTGATGCACGATCTGGTTCACGGCGACCGGCCCGATGACGGCTTCGGGGTTCGCGGCCTTGTACGCGGTGAGTTCCTCCCGGATCTGCGTGAGCCAGACACCCAGCTCCTCGGCAGGTCGCGCGTTGAGCGCCGGAAACGACCCGACGATGCCCGCCTTGCACTGCGCGAGCACCAGCTGCGGGTAGCTGACGATGAACATCGGCGAGCCCACGACGGGCAGCGAGAGGTTTTGCAGGACGGCGGGGAGTGCCATGGGGAGGTCTCCTTGCGGCGCTTCGGCAGGTGGCGCGGCGGGCGCACGCGAACGGGGTGCCGGTATCGACTGGGCGCGATTTAACTTGATCAGGCGCAATCGCACAGGAAATCGCGACGTGATTCGATCGCGAAAACGGCCGTTCGATTATAGGCTTGGGGTCGTTCGGGCATCTCTCGCGCGGCATTCGAGGGAGTGTTCGGTTTCTACCGTTGTGGGCCCAAAAGCACGTTTGCGAGTTGTGCTCGCCTCATACAATGACCGCAGACCAACAAACACAAGAGACGAGCCCCATGCCCTTCGACGGATTCCAGCCTTTCACCGTTCGCACTGCGGGCGGCGTAGACATCTGCGGCGTGAAGGGCGGCGACGGACCGCCGCTATTGCTGCTGCACGGCCATCCGCAAACTCACATGATCTGGCACCGGTGCGCCACGGCGCTCGCACAGCATTTCACCGTCATCGCGACGGATCTGCGCGGCTACGGCGCCTCCTCGAAACCGGCCAGCGACGACACACACGCCGCCTATTCGAAACGCACGATGGCGGCCGACCAGGTCGAGGTGATGCGCCACTTCGGTCACGAGCGTTTTCTGGTCTGCGCACACGACCGCGGCGCGCGCGTCGCGCATCGCATGGCGCTTGACCACCCGAACGCGGTCGAGCGGCTCATGCTGCTCGACATCGCACCCACGCTCGCCATGTACGAGCAAACCGACCGCGAATTCGCCACGCTCTACTTCCACTGGTTCTTCCTGATCCAGCCCGAGCCGTTGCCGGAAACGCTCATCGAAGCGAACCCCGACGTCTATATCGAGCGCGTCATGGGCAGCCGCCACGCGGGCCTCGCACCCTTCGCGCCGAAGGCGCTCGGCGCCTACCGCGCGGCGCTGCGCCAGCCGGGCGCGGTGCACGCGATGTGCGAGGACTACCGCGCCTCCGCGACCATCGACCTCGAGCACGACCGCGCCGACCTCGAGCGCGGCAACAAGGTGGCGTGTCCGCTGCGTGTGCTGTGGGGCGCGGAAGGCGTGATCGAGCGCTGCTTCGACCCGCTCGCCGAATGGCGCAAGGTGGCGCGCGACGTGAGTGGGCGCGCGCTGCCGTGCGGCCACTACATTCCCGAGGAGGCGAGCGAGGCGCTGGTCGAGGAGATGCTGGCGTTCTTCGAGACTACGGAGCAATGAGCGGCGGCGGCGCCTGGCCGCCGCACCACTGCATCAGCTCAGCGGCGGCAGTCGGCGCGGCACTGGTGTGGACTTGACGATGGCCGTGCTGGTTTCGGCGCGCTCGGTGACTTTCGCGAGAATCTCGTCGAGCTGTTCGATCGAGTGCAGATAAAGCCGGGCGATGAAGCAGTCGTCGCCCGTGACCTTGTCGCACTCCACGAATTCGGGAATGCGCCGCAGTACCTCTTCCACCAGATGCAATTGCCCGGGCAGCGGCTTCACGCGCACGATGGCCTGCAGCGTGTAGCCAAGCGCGCGCGGATCGATCTGCACCGTATAGCCGCCGATCACACCTTGCGCTTCGAGCCGGCGCAGCCGCTCGGACGTGCTCGGCGCCGAAAGCCCCACGTGCTTGGCCAGTTCGGCGACGCTCGCCCGGGCGTCCTCGGCGAGCGCCGCGAGCAGCATGCGGTCGATGTCGTCGAGCGGCGCGGCGGCGGGCGTCGGGTTGGGACGTCGGTTCATGATCGCGCGGGTGCTCCGCCAAGTTAGCCTTTCAATCGAAGGCAAGTGTAGCCTTTCGCCTAAGTTTAGCCATGTATTCCCCGCCTTGCAGCCGATAAACTGGCTGGCAGATGCGAAGGGCTGCGCGCCCTTTGTCCGCCATATAGAGGATGCAAGTTCATGTCTTCCACCACTCCCGAAATTCGCCGCGGCGCGGCCGAGATGATCGTCGCGATGCTGATGTCCGGCACCATCGGCTGGCTCGTGGTCGCCTCGCGGCAGGCCCCGATCAATATCGCCTTCTTGCGCTGCGTGCTCGGCGGCGCGACGCTCACGCTCGTGTGCGCCGCGCTCGGCCTGCTGCGCCGCAAGCACCTGCCGCCGCGCACGCTTGCGCTCGCCGTGCTGGGGGGCGCAGCTATCGTCGCGAACTGGGTGCTGCTGTTCGCCGCCTATTCGCGTGCATCGATTTCCATGGCTACGGCCGTCTACAACACGCAGCCCTTCATGCTCGTCGGCCTCGGCGTGGTCATTTTGCGCGAGCGCGTGAGCGCCTCGACGCTCGCGTGGCTCGCGGTGGCCTTCCTTGGCCTCGTGTGCGTGGTCGAGGTGCAGCCCGCCGTGCTCGCGGTACCCGGCGAGTATCTGCAAGGCGTGGCCTACGCGGCGGGCGCGGCGTTTCTCTACGCGATTTCGTCGATCATTACGCGGCATCTGAAGGGCACGCCGCCGCATCTCCTCGCGCTCGTGCAACTCGCCTTCGGCGCGCTCGCGCTCGCGCCGTTCATCCACTACGGCACGCTGCCGGCCACGCCGCTGCACTGGGCGCAGCTCGTCACGCTCGGCGTCGTGCACACGGGCATCATGTACGTGCTGCTTTACGGCGCGATCCAGAAGCTGCCCACAGCGATGACAGGCGCGCTCTCGTTCATCTACCCGGTGGTCGCGATCCTCGTGGACTGGTTCGCGTTCGGTCAGCGCCTCGCGTGGATCCAGGTGGTGGGCGCCGCGCTGATCCTGGTCGCGGCGGCAGGCGTGAATCTCGGCTGGCGGATCGTGCCGCAACGGCGCGACACGCGTTCGGCGTGACCGGCGCCTGAGGCGCGCCTGACGCACCTGTGCTTCGTCATGTGGGGGTGGCCGCCCTGGCCGCATAATGGCGCGGTTCGAACCCGCGACCTTTTCCCCGCATGACGCAATTTCCCGCCAACCAGGACGAAGCCGAACTCGCGCGCGCCAAGCGCCGCGCGCTGCTGCTGCTGCTCGGTGCGGCGGCCGTGTTCGTCGGCACGGCGCTGTCGCCGCCCGGCATCGTGATCGATGGCGTGAAGGCCGTGAGCGAAGCCGCCATGGTCGGCGCGCTCGCCGACTGGTTCGCCGTAGTCGCGCTGTTTCGCCGCGTGCCGATTCCGTTCGTTTCGGCGCGCACGGGCGTGATTCCGCGCAACAAGGACCGCATTGCCGACGAGCTCGCCAACTTCGTGCGCGACAAATTTCTCGACGTGGGCTCGCTCGTCGGTCTGATCCGCCGTCACGACCCGGTCGAGCGGCTTGCCACGTGGCTGAGCGCGCCGCACAACGCGCAGCGCCTGGGCAAGTACGCGGTGCGCATGATGTCGGGCGTGCTCGGCCTCACCGACGACGCGCGCATCCAGAACTTCATCCGCGAGGGCCTGCATGCCGCACTCGAGCGCGTCGATCTCTCGAAGTCGGCGGGCGCGATTCTCGACACGCTCACCAAAGACGGCCGCCACCAGGAACTGCTTGACCAGGTGCTCGACCAGCTCGGCGCGCTGCTGCGCGACGAGGGCACGCGCGCGTTCGTCGCAACGGCCATCGTCGACTGGCTCAAGAGCGACTATCCGACGACCGAGAAGTTTCTGCCAACGGAGTGGATTGGCGAGAGCGGCGCGCGCGTGGTGGAGAGCGCGGTGAACCGGCTGCTGCTGCAGGTGAGCGGGGATCGCGAGCATCATCTGCGTCGCAAGTTCGATGAAGTGGTGGAAAAGCTGATCGTGCAGCTCAAGAGCGATCCGGCTTTCCTGCGCAAAGGCGAGGAGCTGAAGGCGAGCCTGCGCGAGGGCAGCGCGCTCAACGAGTACACGCGCGCGCTGTGGGACAGTCTGCGCGCGTGGCTGCGCGACGATCTCGCGCGAGAGGACTCCGAACTGCACGCGAAGGTGGCCGCAACGGGCCGGTGGCTAGGCGAGACGCTCGCCGCCGACGCCGAGCTGCGCGCCTCGCTCAACGGTCACCTCGAGGACGCCGCGCGCGCCATGGCGCCCGACTTCGCGCGCTATCTCACGCATCACATCCGCGACACCGTGCAGAACTGGGACACGCGCGAAACGGCGCGGCTCATCGAGCTCAAAATCGGCAAGGATCTGCAAGAAATTCGCGTGAACGGCACGGTGATCGGCGGCGCAATCGGCTTGGGGCTCTATCTGTGCTCGCATCTGTTCGAGCTTGCGCGGCTGAAGATGGGTTACTGATTTGATTCGTATTCCAGATCAATCACCCGGGCAGAGGCGCGCGAAACCGCAGCCGTAGGTCATCTGTAGGGAAATCACCGATGCTTCGGGATTTTTGGCGCGAGTATCATGGTTTGACAGTTTGATCACGTCAGAGCTAATTCAAACGCTCGTTCGGAAACGGACGAGCGTTTTTTTTCGCCTTTTTATGCGGCCCGGCTAGACCGCTGCCGCCGGGGTTTCGAGTCGCTCGCCATTCGCGATCAGCGCGCCGCTCTTCGCCAGCTCCCCGGCCAGCTCGCGCAGCAGCGCCGGCCACGCGCTGCGCGGGGCGAGCTGCTGCGCCGCGGCGCGCAGGGAGGCGGCACTTTCGAGCATCGTCATGAGCGAGTCGAAAGTCATCGCACGTACCTCGAGCAGCTTGAAGACGATCAGCACCTTGAGCGCGTTCTTCGCGTTGCGTGTCGGGTCGGCGCGCAGCCACGCAAGGCGCGAAAACGCGCGCTCGAGCGCCGCTTCGACGTTAGCGAACGGCTTGCCGTGGCCGGGAATGACCGTGCGCACGTCGAGCTTCGCAATGGCTTCCAGCACCGCTTGCTGCTCGGCGAAACCGCTTGCGCCGTCGAGCTCGGGAAAAATCACGCCGAAGCCGTGCTCCCAAAGCGCATCGGCGCTGATGAGCAGACGCGGCTCGGCGGCATAGAGCATCACCGAGTCGGGATCGTGCCCCGGCGCGCCGATCACCTCCCATTCGAAGCCGCCTAGCGTGAGCCGTTCGCCTGCCGCGAGTGTGCCTGTGAACGCGAATCGCTCGCAGGTCTGACCGGTGGCGAGAAAGCTCAAACGCGTTTCGTCCCAGTCGCGCACGATCGCCGCGCTCGCAGCCGGGATCAGCGTTGCGCAGGGCCAGTGCGCCTGCAGCCGCGCGTTGCCGCCGCAATGGTCCGAATGCAGGTGCGTGTTGACGATCAGGTCGAGCGCTCGTGGGCCCAGCGCGTGGCGCACGAGCGCGAGGGTTTGTTCGGCGTGCGTGGCGTAGCCGGTATCGACGAGTGCGGCGCGCGCCTCGTCGATGAGCAGCACGTTGTTCGACGAGAGCCAGCCGCGCTCGAAAACGCGGATCGATTCAGGGAGTGCGGGCGTTGCACTCATGCTTGCGCGTGCTCCGGTTTCGGCATGACGAGGATCGTCGCGCGGCCCACCACGAGCAGTTCGCCTTTCTGGTTCACAGCCTCGCCCGCAAGCTTCACGAGGTCGCCATTCAGGCTCGGCTTCCACCACGCTTCTTCCACGCGCCATTCGAACGTGATCGTGTCGTGCGCGTGTGCGGCGCGCTTGAGCTTCATGTCGAATTCGAGCCCGAGCGGCTGCGCGTACTGCGAGTAGTGCGTGGCGAGCAGCGCCATGAAATGCGCGGTGGGTTGCGTGCCCGAAGCGATCAGGCCGCCAAAGCGGCTTTGTGCGGCGTACGCTTCGTCGTGGTGCAGCGGGTTCAGGTCGTTCACGAGCAGTCCGAACGATTTCACCGATTCGGGCGTGAGCTGCAGCGTCGAGCGAAACGTTTCCCCGAGCGTGACGACGCGGGCGGGCGCGTTCATTGTTTTTCTCCTTGCGCTCGCCCTTGCGATTCGAAGCGCTGCGCAACCCATTCGGCGTGCCGCGCGTCGATCGCGTCCCAGACGGCGCGCTTTGCCGCTTCGTCGAGCGTGGACCAGCTGGCAATTTCGTCGATGGTGCGCAGGCACCCCTCGCACAAGCCGCTGCGCTCATCCATGCGGCAGATGTTGATGCAAGGCGAGGGCGGCGGCACTACGTTGTCCAGGCTGTCGCGAGTCGCGGTCATGCTCACGCGTCGCGCAGCGCGACGTCCACCACGGGCGCGCCGGTCAGCGCTTCCAGCTCCTGCGGCGAGAGGTTGAACACCGCATGCGGATGGCCTGCAGCGGCCCACAGGCTTTCGAGTTCGAACAGATCGGCGTCGATCAGCGTGACGGGCGTCGTGGCGTGGCCGATCGGGCACACGCCGCCAATCGCGTAGCCGGTTTTCTCGCGCACGAACTTCGCGTCGGCGCGGCCGATTTCGCCCACGTGCGCAGCCACTTTCTTTTCGTCCACGCGGTTTGCGCCGCTCGCGATCACGAGCACGGGCGCATCGTCTTTGCGGCGGCGGAACAGGATCGACTTGGCGATCTGCGCGACTTCGCAGCCAAGGCCCGCGGCGGCTTCGGCGGAAGTCTTGCCGGTTTCCGGCAGCATCACGACCGGCTTGGCGTGGCCGCGCTCGCGCAGCATCAGGGCCACACGGCGCGCGGAGTCGGGCAGGGCGTCGAGGTTGTCGAGGGTTTCCGTCATGAGTTGATTTCCTTCGTACTGCGATTCGATAGTCGATGCATCGCGCTTCACGAGCAGGCGGCTTCGCTGCGCGCCTTCGCGAGCAACGCCTTGCCCGCGCGCGAGACGTTCGCCCGGCCGATAGCCGTCGAGATGAAGTCGCCCGCCGCCACCACCTGGTTCAGGTCGATGCCGGTTTGAATGCCGAGGCCGTTCATGAGGTACAGCACGTCTTCGGTCGCGACGTTGCCCGTGGCGCCCTTCGCGTACGGGCAGCCGCCAAGCCCCGCGACCGACGCGTGGAAAATCGCGATGCCTTCTTCGAGCGCCGCGTAGATGTTGGCGAGCGCCTGGCCGTAGGTGTCGTGGAAGTGGCCCGAGAGCCGCTCGCGCGGAAACACCTTCGTCACCGCTTCGAACACTTCGTGCACGCGCCTGGCCGTGCCCACGCCGATGGTGTCGGCAATGTCGATCTCATCGCAGCCGAGCGCCGCGAAGCGCTCCACCACGTCGACGACCGAAGCGACCGGTACTTCGCCCTGGTACGGGCAACCGAGCGAGCACGACACGCTGCCGCGAATGCGCACGCCGTGTTCCTTCGCGGCTTGGGCCACGGGCGCAAAGCGCTCGATGCTTTCCGCGATCGAGCAGTTGATGTTCTTCTGCGAGAACGCCTCGCTCGCTGCGCCGAAGATCACGATTTCGTCCGCACGCGCGGCGAGCGCGCCTTCGAAGCCGCGCAAATTCGGCGTGAGGACCGAGTAGATCGCGCCCGCGCGGCGCTCGATGCCGGCCATGACTTCGGCGCCGTCGGCCATCTGCGGGACCCACTTGGGCGAGACGAACGAGGCGGCTTCGATGTTCGGAAAGCCAGCGGCCGATAGCCGGTTGATGAGCTCGATCTTCGTGGCGGTGGGAACGAATTCCTTCTCGTTTTGCAGGCCGTCGCGCGGCCCGACTTCGACGATCTTCACTGCGGTGGGTAATGCCATTGCCGTGTCTCCAACGAATATTTGAAATGCCTTGCGATGCTTCGATGTTCTCGCGTTCAGTAACCGCGCCCGACGTGCACCACGCCGCTCACGGTTTCGCCGCGAGCGAGCGCGCCGATCTTGTCGGCGACCTGCGAAATCGCTTCGTCGCGCAACGTGAGCGCCGAACTGTGCGGCGTGATCGTGATGCGCGGCTCGCGCCAGAAGAGATGATCGGGCGGTAGCGGCTCTTCGCGGAACACGTCGAGCGTGGCCGCCGCGAGCGTGCCGTTGGCGAGCGCGTCGAGCAGGTCCTGTTCGTCCAGATGCGTGCCGCGCGCCACGTTCACCAGATACGCGCCGCGCGGGAGCTTGCCGAAGGTGCGCGCGTTGAGCACGCTTTCGGTGTCGGGCGTGGCGGGCAGCAGGTTCACGAGCACCTTGACGCCGTCGAGGAAAGCGTCGAACTGCTCGCCATGCAGCTCGCCCGAAAACGTTTCGATGCCCTCTATCGTCTTCGCGCTGCGCGAAAAGCCGCGCACCGGCACGCCGAGCGCGGCGACCGCGTGCGCGACCTGCGCGCCCAGCACGCCAAGGCCGAGCACGCCGACCGTGAAGGTTTCGTGCGGATGCGGCGCGAGCACGTGCCATTCGCGGCGCGCCTGCGCGAGCGCGTATTCGTCGAAGCGGCGCAGGTAGCGCAGCACGGCGTGCTGCACGTACTCGCTCATTTGCCGGCCCATGCCCGAGTCTTCGAGCCGCACGAGCATGGCGGTGCCCGGCAGTGTGCCCGGCCGCTCGCGTTCGTGGGCGAGGATCGCGTCGACGCCCGCGCCCAGATTGAAGATGGCGCGCAGGCCCGGCACGCCGAAAAGCTCGCGCGGCGGGTGCCAGACGACTGCGTAATCGGCGGGATCGGTGTCGCCGGGCTGCCACTCGCGCAACTCGGCGTCGGGCAGGGCGCGCGCGAGGCCGTGCAGCCATGTGGAGGCGTCGGTCTGCGGGAACCAGAAAATGATCTTCATGATGGGTGAACCTGTCCCTGGTATGCGGGTGTGGCTGCCAACGGCACGGTAGCGCCGCGTGCACTGGCACCATTCTACTTTTTCGGGCCTGCGGCCGCCGGGCAAATCGCGGCGCGGCGTGCCTCCCGCCGGGCCGCTGCGAGGGCGCGGAAAAGCTAAGCAAAAAAAATTGGTTCGGCGCGCGCGGCTTGCAAGCCACAATCCCTTCACGCCGTGTTCCAGCGAGGAAAAAATCATGCTTTCGTGCGCGCAAATGCGTTGGCCGCCCCGCCTCGTCACCGTGCCGGGCCTGCACGGCAGCGACGGCGCTCACTGGCAGAGCTGGCTCGAACGGCAGTTCGCGCGCTCGCTGCGCGCGGAGCAGGACGATTGGGACGCGCCGGATCTCGCGGTTTGGGGTGCGGCGCTCGCGCGGCGGCTCGCCGGGGAGCGCGGGCCGTTCCTGCTGGCCGCGCACAGCTTCGGCTGCCTTGTGACGGCGCATGCGCTGCATACGGGGGTGCTGGGGGAAAACGGCGCCGACATTGCGGGCGTGCTGTTCGTCGCGCCCGCGAGTCCTGAGAAGTTCCGCTTTGCCGGCGCATTCGAGGCGCGGCAGCTTCCCGTGCCGTCCATCCTCATCGGCAGCGAAACCGATCCGTGGATGCCGCTCGAAGGCGCCCGCGCGCTTGCGCAGCAGTTGGGCAGCACGTTCGTGAACCTCGGCGATGCAGGACACATCAACACGGCGGCAGGCTTCGGCCCATGGCCGCGCGCCAAGTATTTCGTCGATACGCTGATCCACGGCGCAGCACCAGGGCGGCTGCGCGACGAGGCGTTCGACCAGAGCGGTCCGGCGTACGCCTGAGCCGAGCCGCAGCAAACTGCGGTTCAGCGTTCCTTGCGCTCAGTGCTTGAGCGCTGAGCGCAACAACCGCGCCGTGTGGAGTGCGATCATCCCTTCTTCGTCGGTGCGGATCGCGAATACCGGCACGCGGCTTTCGCGCGCGCTCACCCGTTCATTGCCCTGACTGCTGCCCACCTCGTTGGCTTGCGCGTCGAGCACGGTGCCGAAAATCGGCGCGAGCCGTTCGCACACCTGCGCGCGTATGGGCGCGGCGTGTTCGCCAATGCCCGCCGTGAACACGAGGCCATCGAGGCCGCCCAGCACCACCGCGAGCTTGCCCACCTCCTGTGCGATGCGATACGTATAGAAGTCGATCGCGAGCTTCGCCCGGTCGCTGCCGCTCGCGAGCAGCTCACGCATGTCGCTGCTCAGTCCCGACAAGCCCTTGAGGCCCGACTCCTGATACAGCACCTTCTCGATGGCGTGGTAATCCATGCCCTTCGCGATCATCCAGAGCACGGCGCCCGCGTCGAGCGCGCCGCAGCGCGTGCCCATGGGCAGGCCGTCGAGCGCGGTGAGGCCCATGGTCGTCTCCACGCTCTTGCCGTCCTTCATCGCGCACAGGCTCGCGCCGTTGCCCAGGTGCGCGACGATCACGCGCCCGCGCGCAATGTCGGGCGCGACCTGATGCATGTGCTTGGCGATGTACTCGTATGAGAGGCCATGAAAGCCGTAGCGCCGCACGCCCTCGCCGTAATAGCTGTAGGGCAGTGCGAAAAGCTGCGCCATGATGTCGTTGCCGGCGTGGAACGCGGTGTCGAAGCATGCGACCTGCGGCAGTTCGGGCGCGGCCTGGCGCACCGCGCGAATCGCGGCGAGATTGTGCGGCTGATGCAGGGGGGCGAGCGGCGTGAGCGCGTCGAGTTCCTGGATCACTTCGTCGTTGATGAGCACGGCGTCGGCGTAGCGTGCACCGCCGTGCACCACGCGGTGACCGATCGCGGCGGGCGGCGTGTCGCGCAGGCCCACGGCGAGCACGAGGCGCAGAAGCCGAAACGCGGCGTCGTGATCGGCGACCTGGGCGACCGGAAACTTCTCGTCGACGATCAGGCGACCGTCGGCCATATGCGCGACCACGCGCGGCGCGACGCCGATGCCCTCGATCTGCCCGCCCGCGCCATGCAGCGCGCGCGCACCGCCTTCCACATGGTCGTCTTCGATCACGCGATACACCGAACACTTGATGCTCGACGAACCCGCATTCACGACGAGCACGACATGGCCTTGATCGGCCGGCTGGGCTTGGACGCTGCTCACAGGATCTCCGTCGCTTTGCGCGCGCGCCGTGCGTGTGCGAGCAGCACGGCGATCGCGCAGCTGCCGATGCGCGAGCGCACGCTGTCGGCGCGGCTCGTGAGGATGATCGGCACGCGCGCGCCGAGGACGATGCCGGCCGCTTCTGCACCGGCAAGGAAGGTGAGTTGCTTGGCGAGCATGTTGCCCGCTTCGAGGTCGGGCACGAGCAGGATGTCGGGGTCGCCGGCCACGGGCGAGGTGATGCCCTTGATGCGCGCGGCCTCGGTGCTGATCGCGTTGTCGAAGGCAAGCGGCCCGTCGAGCAGGCCGCCCGTGATCTGGCCGCGGTCGGCCATCTTGCAGAGCGCGGCGGCGTCGATGGTGGAGGGCATCTTTTCGGACACGGTTTCGACCGCGCCGAGAATGGCGACCTTGGGCGTGCCGACGCCCAGCGCCTGCACGAGATCGATCGCGTTGCGCACGATGTCGGCCTTGTCGGCGAGCTTCGGGAAGATGTTGACGGCCGCGTCCGTAATGAAGATCGGCTTGTGGTACGACGGCACGTCCATTGCGAACACGTGCGAGAGGCGGCGCTCGGTGCGCAGCCCGTTCGCGCCGAGCGCGACTTCGTGCAGCAGCTCGTCGCTGTGCAGGCTGCCCTTCATGAGCAGTTCGGCCTCGCCTTCGCGCACGGCGCGCACCGCGAGTTCGGCGGCGGCGTGGCTGTGCGGCGCGTCGATGATGGTGATGCCGTCGAGGCGCAGGTCGGCTTCCTCGGCCACCGCGCGGATCTTCGCTTCGGGGCCCACCAGGATCGGCACGATCAAGCCGAGGTTGGCGGCGTCGAGCGCGCCCGTGAGCGAGGACACGTCGCACGGATGCGCCACGGCGGTGGGCACGGGCGCGAGGCCGCCGCAACGGGCGAGCAGAACCGAATACTTGTCGGGCGATGACGTCATGGCGGTCTCCACGAGGACCTGCGTTTGAACCACTGCGTTCGAACCATGCTGCGGCGCGCAAAGCCGTAACAGTGTAGACCAGCGTGAGTGACGCAGTCGGCCAGATGCGCGCCAGCGTGCCGCGACATCGTGACACGCCACGCGAAGCGTTGTCCGGCGCGCCTGTCACGCTTCGTTCACAGCGCGGGGTGATCATGGAGCAGGCACTTGGGGCCGCGGTGTGCCTTGACTTTCGGCATGTCGCCGCCTAACTTTTTAGATGCCGCAGTGCAACATGATCTGGCTCTTTTCATGTCGCGGCCGCGAGGCGCAAGGAACGCGCGCGCGGCCGTGCATGTCCGCCGTGAATATCTTTGCCGGCCCCGTCGTCCGCAATGCCGCCCGCGCGAGGGCGGCGCGGGCAACGGTCAGGCCTCGCGCGCCATCCGTCGTGAAGGCGCGCGTCCACAACCCGCGCCGGCCTGGCGCTTGCTTGCCGCGAGGCGAGCAGGCGCTCCCTTAAAGGAGATTCGTCTCGTGGCAGTTTCCCCCTCCTCGCCGCAGCTTTCGTCGCCGTTTTCCTTTTTGCCCGCACTCGCATCGGGCGCGTCTTTCTGGCCCTTCGCGTCTTTCTGGCCCCTCGCGGGCGCGTCCGACGAGGCGTCATCGCCCCGCACGCCGCTGACCGAAGCGGCTTCGGCTGTCTCTTCGGTTGTCACCCAGGCCATCGAGTCGGCGCAGGCCACGCCTATGCCCGCGCAACCGCTCTACGACTACCTCTACGACGCCTGGCAGCGCAGCGTCCTGTTCCTCGACGTGCTGCGCGAGCGCGGCAACCAGACGTATGTGCACGAGCAGGCGGGCATGCCGCCCGTGCTCGCGTTCGACTACGAAGTGGTTGTCGACGGCCGCGAACTCGACGATCCCTGCAACTACGCTCTCCTGCGCATCAAGCCCGAAGAGGGCGTGCCGACCGACCCGCGCATGCGCCCGTTCGTCGTGATCGATCCGCGTGCGGGCCACGGCCCCGGCATTGCCGGGTTCAAGATGGACAGCGAAGTCGGCATCGCGCTGCGCAAGGGTCACCCGTGCTACTTCGTGACCTTCTTCCCGGTGCCCTGCGAAACGCAAACGATCCAGTCGGTCGCGCAGGCCGAGGGCGTGTTCGTGCAACGCGTGCGCGACCTGCATCCCGACGCGGACGGTCTGCCGTTCATCATCGGCAACTGCCAGGGCGGCTGGGCCGCGGCGCTGCTCGCGGCTTCCGCGCCCGCGCTGGTCGGCCCGCTCATGCTCGCCGGCTCGCCGCTGTCGTACTGGGCCGGCGTGCGCGGCAAGAACCCCATGCGCTATTCGGGCGGCATGCTGGGCGGCTCGTGGATGTCGTCGCTCGCGGCGGATCTCGGCGACGGCCGCTTCGACGGCGCGTATCTCGTGCAGAACTTCGAGTACCTGAATCCGGCCAACACGTACTGGGGCAAGCTCTACAACCTCTATTCGAGGGTCGATTCCGAGCGCGAGCGCTTCCTCGAATTCGAGCGCTGGTGGGGCGGCCATTTCCAGTTGAACCGCGCCGAGATCGACTGGATCGTGCAAAACCTGTTCGTGGGCAATCACCTCACGCGCAACGAAGTGTTCGCGAAGAACGCGCGTTCGCCGGTGGACCTGCGCAACATCCGCACGCCGATCATCGTGCTCGCCTCCTGGGGCGACAACATCACGCCGCCGCAGCAGGCGCTGAACTGGATTCCCGACCTGTATGCGAGCGTCGACGAGATCGTCGCCAACGAGCAGGTGATCGTGTACTGCCTGCACGACAAGGTGGGGCACCTCGGCATCTTCGTTTCGGCGAGCGTGGCCAATAAGGAGCACACCGAACTATTCTCGGCGCTCGACCTGATCGACGTGCTGCCACCGGGCCTTTACGAAGCGAAGATCACCGACTCGACGCCGGAAGCCGGGCGGCTCGAAGCGCTCGAAGGGCGCTACGAGATCCGCTTCGAGCGCCGCACGATCGAAGACATTCTCTCGCTCGACGACGGCCGCGACGACGAGCAGCCTTTCGAAGTGGTGCGCCGTTTTGCGGAGAACAACCAGCGTCTCTATGACCTGGTCGTTTCACCGTTCGTGCGCGCGTCAAGCAATGCGTACAGCGCGCATGCGCTGCGCGAATCGCACCCCTCGCGCGTGGAGCGCAGTGTGATCAGCGACGCGAACCCCGCGCTGGGCGTGCTGCCTGCCGTCGCGCAAGCGGTGCGGGAACATCGCAAGCCGGTCGCCCCCGACAATCCGTTTACGCTGCTCGAAAAGCAGGCTTCGGCCACCATCGAGGCGTCGTTGGATGCGTACCGCGACGCGCGCGACGCCTGGATCGAAAGCACCTTCTACAACGTCTACACCGCGCCGTGGGTGCAGGCCTGGGTGGGCGTGACGCCGAACCAGCCGCTCGAGCCGATTGCGCCGCCGCTCATGGCGCTGCGCAAGGAACTTGCGCAGTACCGCCTGCGCGCGGCGCGCGCGCACCTCACGAAGGGCACGCTCGTCGACGCGTTCATGCGCATTGCCGCGTACATCGTCGACGAAATGCATACCGTGCAGTACCGGCCGTTCCAGCGCATGCGTGAACTCGCGCGCGAGTATCTCGGGGATCGTCAGCCGAGCATTGCCGAGCTCAAGGAAGCGGCGCGCCGCCAGGGCGCGATCGTGCAACTCGACCCGCAGGCGGCGATCGAGGCCTTGCCCGAGATCGTGCCCGACATGAAGTTGCGCCGCGCGCTGCTCGCGGCCGTGTACCGCATCGCGACCGTGTCCGGGCCGCTCGAAGGCGAGCGGCGCGAGCGCTATCGCGACGTGCAGCGCGCGCTGGGCGTCGAGCCGGGCAGCGAGAAGACGGGCTTGCCGCCGCTCGATGGCGGCGGGTCGTCGTCGGATGGCGGCGGCGTTTCCGGCGCTGGCGGCGGTGCGGCGGGCGACACTAGCCTGGAGCCGGGCGTCAAGGCATCCGCCGCCGCACAAGCTGATGAACTTGAAGCCCCGGCGGGTCCCGCGAGGGCCTCCCGCGCGAAGGCCGCCGCAGCGAGCGAAAGCGCGGCCCCGGCAAAACACATTCGTGCGGCGCGCGCCGGCGTGAAGGTGAAGGCGGCGGAACCGGCCGAAGCGAAGAAGGCGCCGGCTGCCGCCAAATCGGCGGCGCGCCGCTCGCGCGCGGCGTCTACGCCCACCGCTACGCGCGCCGCGGGCGCGACGGCCACGCGCCGCCGCGCGCCGCGCAGCGCGGGTGAATAAGGAAGAGGAAAGAGCAGTCCATTCCAGTGTCACCTCGACGCGCCGCATCCCCGCCGATGCGGCGCGTCGTTTTGATGCCGGCACATCGGCCGCCAGATCGGCAACTGCATCCGCGGCCGTCACTGGCCGTCATCCACTGCGAGGTCAGCCATGCATACCCCTCCCGAACGGCCGCTTGCCGGCATGCGCGCGCTCGTCACCGGCATCGCGAACGCGGATTCAATCGCTTACGGCTGCGCCCGCGCATTTGCCGATCTTGGCGCGCAACTCGCCATCACCTATCTCAACGACAAGGCCAGGCCCTACGTCGAACCGCTCGCCAACGAACTGGGTGCGCAGTTGCTGCTGCCGCTGAACGTCGAGGAGGACGGGCAACTGGATGCCGTGTTCGATGCCGTGCGCGACACGTGGGGCGCGCTCGACATCGTGCTGCACTCCATCGCCTATGCGCCGAAGGAAGATCTGCAGGGCGGTTTGCTCGATTCGTCGGCGCAGGGCTTCGCCTATGCGATGGACGTGTCGTGCCACTCGTTCATCCGTATGGCCAGGCGCGCCGCACCGCTCATGCCGCACGGCGGCACACTGTTCGCCATGAGCTACGACGGCGCGAACCGCGTCGTGCCCAACTACAACCTCATGGGCCCGGTGAAGGCGGCGCTCGAAGCGTCGTGCCGCTATCTCGCGTTTGAACTCGGGCCGCTCGGCATTCGCGTGCACGCCATCTCGCCGGGGCCGCTCAAGACGCGCGCGGCCTCGGGCCTGCCCGACTTCGACCGCATGCTCGCGGAGGCCGTGGACCGCGCGCCACTCGGCGAACTCGTCGACATCATGGACGTGGGTTATGCCACCGCGTATCTGGCCACGCGCTACGCGCGCCGCATGAGCGGCAACACCGTGTACATCGACGGCGGCGCGCACATCATGGCGTGACAGCGCATTAAGCACACTTCGCACGCTTAGCACGAAAGCCGAATAGCAAAGCTCGCATCGGTATAAGCCGTGCGTCCCGGCTCGCTAGAATCGAGCGTTCGGCCTGCTTACGAAAATCACGCAAGCAGGCCGAAACGCCTTTCAACGACAGACGGGGATCACCATGGCAGGTTTGGGACGCACGGCGCGCTGGCTCGGCGCGGGCATCATCGCATTGAGCGCAGCGGCGGCGCATGCCGAAACGTCGCTCTTGAACGTCTCGTACGACGTGACGCGCGAGCTGTACAAGGACATCAACGCGAGCTTCATCGCCGACTATCAGAAGAAGACCGGCGAGACCCTGTCGATCAAGCAGTCGCACGGCGCTTCGAGCGCGCAGGCGCTCTCGGTGCTGCAAGGTCTGCAAGCCGATGTCGTGACGATGAACCAGCCCAACGACATCGACCTGCTCGCGCAGCAGGGCCATCTCGTGCCCGCGAACTGGCGTACGCGTCTGCCCGACGCGAGCGCGCCCTATACGACGACGATGGTGTTCCTCGTGCGCAAGGGCAATCCCAAACACATCAAGGACTGGGACGATCTCGCGAAGCCCGGCGTGCAGGTCGTGATCGCCAACCCGAAGACCTCGGGCAATGGCCGCTACGCGTATCTGGCCGCGTGGGGCTACCGCAAGCAACAAGGCGCAAGCGACGCGCAGGCGCTCGACTTCGAGCGCGCCCTGCTGAAGAACGTGCCGGTGCTCGACGCGGGCGGCCGGGGCGCGACGACGACGTTCACGCAGCGCGGCATCGGCGACGTGCTCGTGACCTTCGAAAACGAAGTGGCGCTCATCGATACGGGGGTGGGTGCGAAGGACTTCGAAGCGGTCTATCCCTCGGTGAGCTTGCTGGCGGAGCCGCCGGTGACGATCGTCGACAAGGTCGTGGACAAGCGCGGCACGCGCAAGACCGCGCAGGCATATCTCGACTATCTGTATTCGCCCGCCGCGCAGGAGATCATCGCGCAGCACCATCTGCGTCCGCGCGATGCCGCCGTGCTCGCGAAGCACGCAAGCGAGTTCAAGCCGATCAAGACATTCACGGTCGAGCAGGTGTTCGGCAGCTGGCAGAACGCGCAGGCCACGCATTTCGCCGATGGCGGCACGTTCGATCAGATCGTGGCGGACCGCAAGTAACTTTCTTCCCCCGCGCACGAAAAAACGCCTCGCAAATCATCTGCGAGGCGTTTTCGTTTGTGGCGCCGGTTGCGGCGCTAAACCGGCTTAGTACCAGCCGCGACGGCCGTACCCTTCGCGGTGGCCGTACCAGCGATGGCCGTCCCAGTAGCGGTCGCCGTGCCAGCCGACCACGATAGTCGGCGGCGCGTAGCCCACGCGCACGGGCGGCGCGACGTAGACCGGGCGCGGCGCGACATAAACCGGCTGTGGCGCGACATACACCGGTGCGGGGGCAACATAAACCGGAGCGGGCACGCCGACATTCAGGCCGACAACCACACCGGCCATCGCAGTTTGCGAGGCGGCCAGGACGAGTGCTCCAGCACCCAGTGCGGCAAAGAGTTTGGTTTTCATTTTGAGCCCCTTCGGTTGAAGATTCGATGGCTTCAATGTAGCCGGGGGCTCGCCCGCTTGAGTTACCAAACTGCAACAAACTGCGCGCGAATTTTACGGGCGGTAATGGGAGGAAAGGTCGCGCGCCCGCCTGTGGCGGGGCTCTCGCATGTTTCGCGCAGGCGGCGGTGTTTCAATTCGTGATCGTCAGGGCAGGTCTGTAATCGGCGAGCCGGGCGCGAAACGCCCGGCTCGCACTCGCAGTGAATGCTGCCGTTACTGCACCGCGACGCTCGCGAAGTTCTGGCGGCCGAACGGGCTCACCTGATAGCCGCTCACGTTCGTACGCGTGATCGCGGCGGCGGTCGGGTAGCCAAGCGGAATCCACAGCGCCTGGTCGTGGATGATCTGCTGGGCGGTTTCGTAGAGCTTCACGCGCTTGGCCTGATCGGCGGTGGCCTTGCCGTCGGCGATCAGCTTGTCGAGCTGCGGATCGCAAAAGCGCGCGAAGTTGATGCCCGACTGCACCGCATTGCAGCTAAAGAGCGGCGAGAGATAGTTGTCGGGGTCGCCGTTGTCGCCGGCCCAGCCCATGAAAAGCGTGTCGTGCTGGCCCTGCTTCGCTTGCTTGATCAGCTCGCCCCACTCGATCACCTTGATCTCGGCCTTCACGCCGATCTTCGCGAAATCGGCCTGCAGCAGCTCGGCGCCCGCGCGCGGGTTCGGGTTCAGCACGCTGCCGTTCGGGCGCACCCAGAGCGTCGTCGAGAAGCCGCCCGCCAGGCCCGCGTCGGCGAGCAGTTGCTTCGCCTTCGCCGGGTCATACGGGTACGGCTGGATCGACTTGTCGTATCCCCAGGTGATGGGCGGCCACGGGTTCGTTGCGGGCGTGGCCGTGTTGTCGAACACCGTCTTCAGGTAGGTGGTGCGGTCGAACGCCATGTTCAGCGCCTGGCGCACCTTCTGGTTGTCGAGCGGCTTCTTTTGCGTGTTGAGCGCAACGAATGCCGTCATGAACGCGGGCGTTTCCACCACCTTGAGCGCGCTGTCCTGCTTCGCCGCGCTCACGTCCTGGGGCTTGGGCGAGAGCGCGATCTGGCATTCGCCGGCCTTCACCTTCTGCGCGCGCACGGCGGCGTCGGGCGTGATCGCGTAGATCAGGCGGTCTACCTTCGGCTTCGGCCCCCAGTAGGCCGGGTTCACGTCGTAGCGGATCAGAGCGTCTTTCGTGTAGCTCTTGAGCACGAACGGGCCCGTGCCCACCGGCTTCGCGTTGAGGTCGACCTGCTTGCCGGCCTTGAGCAACTGGTCGGCGTACTCGGACGAATAGATCGACGCGAAGCCCATCGTGAGGATCGAGAGGAACGTGGCGTTCGGCTCGTTGAGCTCGAACTTCACCGTGTTCGCATCGACCTTCGTGACCGACTTCACGAGCTTCACGAGGCCCATCGACTGCGCGTGCGGGAAGCCGCTCGCGCCAGCCACCTTGTGCCACGGATTGTTCGCGTCGAGCATGCGCTCGAACGTGAAGACCACGTCGTCGGCGTCGAGCGCGCGCGTGGGCTTGAACCATTCGGTCGTCTGGAACGCCACGTTGGGCCGCAGATGGAACGTGTAGGTCAGGCCGTCGGCGCTCACATCCCACTTGTCCGCGAGCGAGGGCACGACCTTCTTTTGCGCTTCGTCGTAGGCCACGAGCGAATTGAAGATGACGTCGGCGGAAGCGTTGGTCGTGACGAGCGAGTTGAACTGCACGACGTCGAAGCCATCAGGGCTCGACTCGGTGCAGACCGTCAGCGGCTTGGCGAGCGCGGGCGTGGCCGCGAACGCGCAGGCGGCGCCAAGCGCGGCTGCGAGCACGAGTCCAGATACTCCAGGTACGCCTGGTACAAGCGCGCGCGCGGTGGGCGAGGTAAAGCGCATGGGATCTCCGTGGTTCTTCGGTGGCGGGCGGCGCCCCGTTTTGTTTGCGGCTTGGTTTGATTCGGGAGAGACGGGAAGGCCAGGAAGGGCGCCCGGACGAGGCAAGCTTATCGAAGGGAAAATGCCGAGACAACAATTTAATCCACATACCCATATGGCATGGGCTCGCCGTGCGAGTGTCCGGCGCGCGGGCCAGGAGGCGGCCCGCGCCATGAGACGAGCCTCAGTGGCTCGCCGTGCGCGGCTTGCGCGGCGCCTTTTCGAACACGCGGTCGTAGACCCAGCGCGGCAGCGCGCGCAGCATCGTGGCGGCCACGCGCATCGGCCAGGGGAACACCGCGAACGCGGTGCCGCGCGCGATGGCTTGCGCGGCCTTTGCCGCGAACTGGTCCGCATCCATCAGGAAGGGCATGCGGTAGGGGTTCTTCGCCGTCATGGGCGTGCGGATATAGCCGGGCGCGATCGTGACCACCGGCACGCCGAACGGACGCATTTCCACACGCAGCGCTTCGAGATAAGCGAGTGCTGCGGCCTTCGAGGCGCTGTATGCGCCCGAGCCCGGCAGCCCGCGCACGCCCGCCACGCTCGCAATGCCCACCAGCGTGCCGCGTTTCGCTTTCGCCATGGCGGAGGCGAACGGCTCGAAGGTGGCGACCATGCCGAAGTAGTTGGTGTCCATCACATCGCGGAACGTGGCGAGGTCGCCTTCGCCCGTCAGCACGCCGCGGCTCACGCCCGCGTTGGCGATGACGATGTCGGGCATGCCGTGCTGTGCGATGAAGTCGCGCGCGGCGGCGGCGAGCGCATCGGCGTCGCGCACGTCGGCGGGATAGATGGAGATGGGGTGATCGGGGTGGGACTGCCGGAAGCCGGCAAGGGCTTCGCCGCGGCGCGCGACGAGCCCGAGTACGGCGCCCTGCCGCGCGTATTCGGCGGCGAGCGCGGCGCCAATGCCGCTCGACGCGCCGGTGATGAAGACCTTCAGTGGCGCGTCTTGCATGGCGCTGTGCATTACATCTTCTTCGAACGGACCTGCGAGACGATGAAGTCCATCACCTGCAGCGTGCCCGGCAGCGCCTTGTCTTCCGGACCCTGGACCATGGCCGGACCGGTTTCGTACTTGCCCTGGATGGCGATGGTCGGCACGCCGTCGATCTTGTACGAATCGAGCAGGGCCTTGTCACGCTGCAGCGCGCTCTGCGTCGAGAACGAGTTGTACGCTTCCATGTACTTCTTCGAATCGACGCCCTGCGTGGCGAGGAACTTCGCCTGCTCTTCCGGCGTGAGCAGGTAGTTCTTGTTCACGTGGATTTCGTGGAACACGACCGGCGTGAGCTTCTGGGCGAGGCCGAGCGCGTCGAGCGCGTAGTACATCTTCGAATGCGGGATGAAATCGTCACGGAATGCCACCGGCACGCGCTTGAACACGACGTCCGGTCCTTGCTTCTTGATCCACGATTCGAGGAACGGGTCGAACGCGTTGCAGTGCGGGCAGCCGTACCAGAAGAACTCGATCACCTCGATCTTGCCCGCGGGCACGTCGAGCGCCTGAGGCGTTTTCAGGACCGTGTAGTCCTTGCCGGCCACGGGGGCGTCGGCGGAGGCGTGTGCGACGCCGGCGATCAGCGAAAGCGAGAGAAAAAGCGTACCGAGAAGTCGTTTCATGGCGTAGGAATCCACTGTTCTTGGACCGGCGGCGGCCGGTTGTTTGCCGCAGGACGCCGTTCGCGCGAACGAGGCGCGGGCGGGTGCTGCGCGAGTTTTGCCTGGGTTTTGCCTGGTTGTTGCCGGGTTGTTGCCGGGGTGCTGCCGGGGTGCTGCTCGTAGAGGACGCCGCGCCGCGGGCTGCGCGGCGCGGAACGGCGATTACTGCTTCGTGAAGCGGATGACGGCGGTATCGATACCGGCATCGGACAGGCGCTGACGCGTCGAGTTCATGTCGTCGAACTTCGTGAACGGACCGATGCGCACGCGATAGTACGTCACACCGCCGGCGTCGCGCTGCGTCACCTTCGACTCGAACCCCTGGAACGCGAGGCGTGCGCGCTGCTGCTCGGCGTCGCCGGAAGTCTTGTACGCGCCCACTTGCAGGAAGTAGCCGGTGTTGGCGTCGCCCGGTGCGGGCGTGGCGCTGCCGGGCTTGGCGGCCGGGGGCGTCGGCACCGCGTTGGCGGGCTTCTGCGGCTGGTTGCCCGCGAGAATCTGCGCCGGGTTGGTCGCGCTGTTCGAGTTGCTGGCCGACTGCGGCTTCTTCGCGATGGCCGTGCCGCCCGTGACGGTTTCACCCGTCGACGGCTGCGGCGCGACGGCCACGCCATTGGCGCTGTTGTTGTTCGCACCCGAGGGCGGCACTTCGACGATTTGCGGCTCTTCGAGCATGCCCGAGGACTGCGACTGGTTCGTGGTCTGGCCCGGCGCCGTGTTGGGCGGCGTGCTTTGCGCGGCCTGCGGCACCGGCTGGCCAGGCGACTTGCCCTGCAGCGCGCGGTTCGGGTCGACCTGCTCGTTGTTCTGGCTGACGTCGGAGGCGGCCGGCGGCGCGACCTTCGAGACGAACGGCGTGGGCGCGCGCGTGATGTAGAGCGCCACCACCACCGCGATCGCAAGGCCGACGATCAGGCCCAGCACGATGCCGAGAAAGGTTCCCCCGGACTGCTTCGACTGCTGTTTTGTAGTGCGGCGCGGTTTTGCCATCGTCTGAATCACCTGCAAACAAGAGAATCCTGGAATGGCCGTCCGCGCGAGGCGGCGGCCCCAAACATGTTTCTGTGCGCGGGTCTCGCGCGTCTCGTTACATGCGCTCCGGCGCGGATACGCCGATCACGGCCAGGCCGTTCGCGAGCACCCGGCGCGTGGCCGCGAGGAGGGCGACGCGGGCGTCGCGCTCGGCGGCGTCGTCGACGAGAACGCGTTCGGCATTGTAGAACGAGTGAAACTCAGCGGCGAGTTCGCGCAGGTAGAACGCCACCGCGTGCGGCGCGAGTTCGCTGGCGGCATGCGTGAGCATGTCGGGGAACTCGCCGAGTTTCGCGATGAGCGCGAGCGCGCGCTCGCTCGACAGCGGCGCGAGATCGACCTTGGGCAGCGCGGCCAGATTGCCGCCGAACTTGCCCTGCCAGTCGCCGAGAATCGACGAGATGCGCGCATGCGCGTACTGCACGTAATACACCGGGTTTTCGTCGTTTTCCTTCAGCGCGAGGTCGATGTCGAACACGAATTCGGTGTCGGCCTTGCGCGAGATCAGGAAGAACCGCACCGCGTCGCGGCCGCGGCGGATGGTGGCCTCGTCGAGCAGGTCCGGCGAAACTTCGCTGCCGGGGTTCGCGCCGCCCGACCATTCGATCAGGTCGCGCACCGTCACGTAGCTGCCCGCGCGCTTGGAGATCTTCACCTCCTGGCCGTCGCGCATCACCGTCACCATCTTGTGCAGCACGTAGTCGGGGTATCCCTTCGGAATGCCGATGCCGAGCGCCTGCAGGCCCGCGCGCACGCGTGCAATCGTGCCGTGGTGATCGGAGCCCTGGATATTGATGACCTTCGTGAAGCCGCGCTCCCACTTCGTGACGTGGTAGGCCACATCCGGCAGGAAGTAGGTGTAGGTGCCGTCGGACTTGCGCATCACGCGGTCCTTGTCGTCGCCGTAGTCCGTGGTCTTGAGCCACAGCGCGCCTTCCTGCTCGTAGGTCTCGCCCGACGCGACCAGCGCCTCGACGGTCTTCTCGACGCGGCCTTCCGTGTACAGCGACGACTCGAGGTAGTAGCGATCGAACTTCACGCCGAACGCCTGCAAATCGAGATCCTGCTCGTGGCGCAGATAGGCCACGGCGAAGCGGCGGATCGCTTCGAGGTTCTCCGGATCCTTCTCGCCCGTGACGGGCTCGCCGTCCTTGGCCGCGACGGTTTCGCCCGCGAGATAGTCGCGCGCGATGTCGGCGATGTATTCGCCGTTGTAGGCGGCTTCGGGCCACTCGGCGTCGCCGGGCTTGAAACCGCGTGCGCGCGCCTGGGTGGAGACGGCGAGGTTGCCGATCTGCACGCCCGCGTCGTTGTAGTAGAACTCGCGATGCACGCCATAGCCCTGCGAGGCGAGCACGTTCGAGATGGCGTCGCCAAGCGCGGCCTGACGGCCGTGGCCTACGTGCAGCGGGCCCGTGGGATTGGCCGAGACGAACTCGACGAGCACGTGCCGGCCGGCTTCGCGCTGCGAGCGGCCGAATGCCTCGCCCTGCTCGAACACGGCGCCGATCACGGCGCGCTTCGCGTTCGCGGTGAGACGCAGGTTGATGAAGCCGGGGCCGGCCACTTCGGCCGCCTCGACGAGGCCTGCGGCCTCGGGCTGGGCGAGCACGGCGTCGACGATCTGCTGGGCGAGCTGGCGCGGGTTCGCGCGCATGGGCTTGGCGAGCTGCATCGCGACGTTGCAGGCGACGTCGCCGTGCGCGGCGACTTTCGGGCGCTCGAGCGTGATCGCGGGCACGACGAATGCGGCTTCGCTCGCGCCTTCGGTGGCCTTCGCCACCTGGGCTACGGCTTGCGCGAGCAGGGTCTCCAGGGTGTGTTTCTGTGCGGGCAGCATGCTGGTTGCAAGTCCTGTGCGGGTAATGGGATGCGGGGCCGGCGCTTCAGGCATGTGGCCTCTGGCTGCCGGCGTGGACCGCCGAATACGGGTGAGGGCGCGTCAGCCTTGCGGCAGGCCGCCTACCGTGCGCCAATGCGCGGGCGGCCTCGTTGCGGCAGGCGGCGTGGCGGCGTCTTCGACGCCAGAACGTCCGGGTGCCGCGCCCTGCGGGTAATTCCGTCCTGACGGATTTTAGCAGGTGCTAATATGTGAAATGAGGTAGCGCGACACGGGCCGCCTTGGCCCATCAGGCTTCGCAGGGCTGAACGTCACGCGCAGATCCGAAAAAATCATAAAGGGAACAGACATGCTGGTTACTTTCAAATGTCACGCGGCGCCTGACGTCACGATGCTGGAGAACCTCGCACAGTACCTTCTCGGCATCATTGGCAAGCGGCTCGGTCCGCGCGGGGTGATTACCCACGACGAACTCGACACCGCCATCAGCAAGCTCGAAGCGGCTATCGCCACGGACAAGAAAGAGCGCCACGAGCAGGAAGGCCACTTTCACGAAGGCGAGGACGACCACGCCCATCACGAACTGCCGGTCGGCCTCGCGCAACGCGCCTTTCCTTTCCTCGACATGCTGCGCGCCGCGAAGAAGGAAGACAACGACGTTCTGTGGGGCATTTGAGCTTCCTGTTCGATGTCCCTGAGCGTGGAAGCGCGTGGTCGCGCTGCGTCCAATACGCGCGCTGGCTAGCTTGTGGTGCCCGCCTGGGCACCCCCGCCTGATCCGATGCTCCAAAAGCAAAGAGCCCGCAATGTTGCGGGCTCTTTGCTTTTGTTCACCTTAGGCGCACGTTACTCGCTGGCGGCCGCCGGCTCGGCAGCGGAGGCCTCCGACTTCTTCACCTTCTTTTTCTTCGGCTTCTTCACGTGCTTTTCGGTGGGCGCCGAATACGACGTTACCGGGCTCGCCTGCTCCGGCGCGGCCGGCTGGGCGAACGACGGCTGCGCAAGCGCCGCCACGCCGAAGGCGGTCAACATCAACATCAGCTTCTTCATACGATTTCTCCGTCGAGGTTGCTTCGATTTTGCGTTTTAAGGATTTGCTGATGATCGAGCCGGCGCGGCGTTGCCGCGTGTGGCCGGGCGTCATGCAGGTGCTGCCGGGTCATACGAGGGTCTTGCCGGGCCATCTTACAAAGCCGAAAAATTGCGCGCGCGTAATTTTCACCTTGCCGGATGGCGTATGTCGGGCGGTGACAACGGGGGTAGTGAAGCGGAGGGGCGCAGCAGGAAGAAGCGCGCCGCACAAGGGCGGCGCGCAGTACCGTCTGTGAATTGAAGCTTAAAGCTGCGGCGCGAGCGCGCGGCGGGCGTCCTCGTCGGAGAGCGACATGCGGCGCGCGTAGTCGGCGAGCTGGTCCTGGCCGATCTTGCCCACCGAGAAGTACGTGCTGTCCGGGTGCGCGAGGTAGAAGCCCGAAACGCTCGCAGCCGGCAGCATGGCGAGCGATTCCGTCACGCTCATGCCGACTTCGCCCGCCTGCAGGAAGTCGAACATGTCGCGCTTCACGAGGTGGTCCGGGCAGGCCGGGTAGCCGGGAGCCGGGCGAATGCCCGCGTACTTCTCGGCGATCAGCGCGTCGTTGTCGAGCGTTTCGCTGGCCGCATAGCCCCACAGGTCGCGGCGCACGCGCGCGTGCATCGCTTCGGCGTACGCTTCCGCGAAGCGGTCGGCGAGCGCCTTGAGCATGATCGCGCTGTAGTCGTCGTGGTCCTTCTCGAACTGCGCTTCCTTCACGTCCACGCCAATGCCCGCCGTGACCGCGAACATGCCGATGTAGTCGGCCACGCCCGAGTCCTTCGGCGCGATGAAATCGGCAAGCGACCGGTTCGGGCGCATCACGCCGTCCACCACGGGGCGCACCGACTGCTGGCGCAGATTGCGCCACGTGAGCGCGACTTCGCTGCGCGATTCGTCGGTATAGATTTCGATGTCATCGTCGTTGACCGTGTTGGCGGGCAGCAGCGCGATCACGCCGTTGGCCTGCAGCCAGCGGCCCTGGATCAGGCGCGCAAGCATCGACTTCGCGTCGGAAAACACGCGGCGCGCCGACTCGCCCACGATCTCGTCGTTGAGGATCTGCGGATAGGGACCTGCGAGATCCCACGTCTGGAAGAACGGACCCCAGTCGATATAGTTCGCCAGTTCGTTCAGGTCGAAGTTCTTGAACACGCGGCGGCCGATGAACTTCGGCTTCACGGGCTGGAAGTTCGCCCAGTCGATCTTCGTCTTGTTCGCGCGCGCCTCTTCGAGCGTCACGAGCGGCTGCGCCTTCTTGTTGGCGTGCTGCTCGCGAATGCGCTCGTAGTCGGTCTTCAGTTCGTCGATGTACTTCGTCGCGCCTTCGTCCGAAAGCAGGCTCGACGCCACGGAAACCGAGCGCGACGCGTCCGGCACGTACACGACCGGGCCTTCGTAGTGCGGCGCGATCTTCACCGCGGTATGCACGCGCGAGGTGGTCGCGCCGCCGATCAGCAGCGGAATCTTCTTCACGCGGAAATAGTCGTCGCGTTGCATTTCGCTCGCGACGTAGGCCATTTCCTCGAGCGAGGGCGTAATGAGCCCCGAGAGGCCGACGATATCCGCGCCTTCGACCTTCGCCTTCGCGAGAATCTCGTTGCACGGGACCATCACGCCCATGTTGACCACTTCGAAGTTATTGCACTGGAGCACCACCGACACGATGTTCTTGCCGATGTCGTGCACGTCGCCCTTCACGGTCGCGATGACGATCTTGCCCTTCGCCCGCACGTCGCCGCCCGCTTCGGCGAGCTTGCGCTTTTCTTCCTCGATGAACGGAATCAGGTGCGCCACGGCCTGCTTCATCACGCGCGCCGACTTCACCACCTGCGGCAGGAACATCTTGCCCTGACCGAACAGGTCGCCGACGACGTTCATGCCGTCCATCAGCGGGCCTTCGATCACATTGATCGGCCGGCCGCCGGCGCCCATGATCTTCTCGCGCGCTTCTTCGGTGTCCTCGACGATGAAGTTCGTGATGCCGTGCACGAGCGCGTGCGCGAGACGCTTCTCGACGGGCTGGTTGCGCCACTCGAGGTTCTCTTCCTTCTTCGCGGCGCCGGCCTTGAACTTGTCGGCGATTTCGAGCAGACGGTCGGTCGCGTCGTCGCGGCGGTTGAGCACCACGTCTTCCACGCGTTCGCGCAACTCGGCGTCGAGGTCGGCGTACACGCCGAGCTGGCCCGCGTTGACGATGCCCATGTCCATGCCCGCCTGGATGGCGTGATAGAGGAACACCGTGTGGATGGCCTCGCGCACCGGGTCGTTGCCGCGGAACGAGAACGACACGTTCGACACGCCGCCGCTCACCTTCGCGTAGGGCAGGTTCTGCTTGATCCAGCGCGTGGCTTCGATGAAGTCCACCGCGTAGTTGTTGTGCTCTTCGATGCCCGTTGCCACCGCGAAGATGTTCGGGTCGAAGATGATGTCCTCGGGTGCGAAGCCCGCTTCGTTCACGAGGATGTCGTAGGAGCGCTTGCAGATCTCGGTCTTGCGCGCGAACGTGTCGGCCTGGCCCTGCTCGTCGAACGCCATCACCACGCTCGCCGCGCCGTAGCGGCGAATCAGCTTCGCGTGATGCACGAACTGCTCCTTGCCTTCCTTGAGCGAGATCGAGTTGACGATGGCCTTGCCCTGCACGCACTGCAGGCCCGCCTCGATCACGTCCCACTTCGACGAGTCGATCATGATCGGCACGCGCGCGATGTCGGGCTCGGAGGCGATGAGGTTCATGAAGCGCACCATCGCCGCCTTCGAGTCGAGCATGGCTTCGTCCATGTTGACGTCGATGACCTGCGCGCCGTTTTCGACCTGCTGGCGCGCAACCGCGAGCGCCTCGTCGAACTGGCCGTTGAGGATCATCCGCGCGAAGGCCTTCGAGCCGGTCACGTTGGTGCGCTCGCCCACGTTGATGAACAGCGTGCCTTCGGTCACGTTGAAGGGTTCGAGGCCGGAAAGGCGCAGGGTATGGTCAGTCATGGCGTGGGACCGGATCGTATGTTGTTTGGAGCGGGACTCGGAAGCAGCGGTCGAACGTGTTCTCAGGCGGCGTCGCGGTACTGGCCGGGCCAGCGGCGCGGCTTGATTTCAGCGAGCGCCCGGGCGATGGCCGCGATGTGCTCGGGCGTCGTGCCGCAGCAGCCACCCGCCACGTTCACGAGACCGGCGCTTGCGAACTCCTTGAGCAGCGTCGAGGTGTCGGCGGGCGTTTCGTCGAAGCCCGTGTCGCTCATCGGATTGGGCAGGCCCGCGTTCGGATAGCACGAGACGTACGTGTCGCACAGCTTCGCAAGCTCGGCGATGTACGGACGCATGAGCGCCGCGCCCAGCGCGCAGTTCAGGCCGAACGTGAGCGGCTTCGCGTGGCGCAGCGAGTTCCAGAACGCCTCGACGGTCTGGCCCGAGAGAATACGGCCCGAGGCGTCGGTGACGGTGCCCGAGATCATGATCGGCAGATTCTCGCCCGTGTCTTCGAAGAGCTGGTCGAGCGCGAAGAGCGCGGCCTTGGCGTTGAGCGTGTCGAAGATCGTCTCGACGAGAAAGAGGTCGCAGCCGCCATCCATGAGCGCCTTCGCCTGTTCGTAGTACGCGCGGCGAAGCTCTTCGAACGTGACGTTGCGCGCGCCCGGATCGTTCACGTCGGGCGAGATGCTCGCCGTTTTCGGCGTCGGCCCGATTGCGCCTGCGGCGAAGCGCGGCTTGTCCGGCGTCGAATACTTCTCGCATGCGGCGCGCGCGAGTTTCGCCGACTCGATGTTCATCTCGACGGCCAGCTCGCCCATGCCGTAGTCGTCCTGAGCCACCGTGGTCGCGCCGAACGTGTTGGTCTCGATGATGTCCGCGCCCGCCGCGAGATACTGCTCGTGAATCTCGCTGATGATCTGCGGTTGCGTAAGTGAGAGCAGCTCGTTGTTGCCCTTGATGTCGCGCGGGTAGTCCTTGAAGCGCTCGCCGCGGTATGCCGCTTCGTCGAGCTTGTAGCGCTGGATCATCGTGCCCATTGCGCCGTCGAGGATCACGATACGCGAGGCGAGCAGCGCGGGAAGCGCTGCGCCGCGCGTGTATTTGGCGTCCCCGGCGGGGCGCGAGGCAAGGGCTGCGGGCTGGTTCATGGATCGCGGGCGGGCGTGGTGCCGGTTGAACTGGGAAACCTCATATTGTAGCCGCTGCGGCAATGGGCCGCTGCCCGCGGCGTCGCGCGCGAGCAACCGTGGCGGCGTGCGCGCAAGGGCAAACGAAGCGGCCAAAAGAAAACCCCGCCAGGCAAGCCGGGCGGGGTTTCGTGTGAAGGACGCTGCGCGTTGAGTGCCGCGGGGTGCGCTAGCGTCAGTGAAGCACAACGGGTTGCTGCATGAGGCTGTCGAACTGTCCGAGGAATTCGTCGACTTCGTCGAGCGACTGGTCTGCGTCCATCAGTTTTTGCACGTCTTCGCGAAAACGTGCCGCCATCACGCCGTCGATGAAGATCTCGCGGCGTGCGTTTTTGTCGACGATCTCGTAGCCGCCTGCGCGCATGGCGCTGTGGCCGTCCTGCGGTGGGAACTCGACGACGCAATAGTTGGGACTGTTGTAGATCATTTGCATGGCGACACTCCTTTTTCCTGTGCTCCCTGACCTTCTCGGTCAATACTTGGAGCGTTCGTTCTGGAATTCAAGGGGTGGGTCCCGCATCACCTCTTATGTGGACTGCTCTCCCTTTTTATACTTCACTTCTCAACTGCGTCTGCTGCCACTGCCATGATGCATTTGCTTCGAACTATTACTTCGAACTGCTTAGACCAACTGCTTGAGAAACGTTTCGAGCAACGCGGTGAAACGGTGAGACTCCTCTACCGGGGCCAGATGCGCGGCATCGAGCACCACGAAATGCGACCCTTCTATCGCTCTTGCCAGCGCCTGCGTCATGGCCATCGGCGTGCCGCTGTCATGGCGGCCTGCCACGGCGAGCGTCGGCACGCGCAGTTGCGCGAGCCTCTTTTCCACGTCGAAATCGCGTAGCGCCTCGCAGGCCATCGCATAGCCTTCTGCAGGGGTCCGTAATAAAACGTCACAAATTCGCTCGACAGTCGGCGCATGCGTGTGCCGGAAGTCGGCGGTGAACCAGCGCGCCATCGTCGCGTCGACGAGCGCGCCAAGACCGTCGCTGCGCACGGTGGCGGCGCGCTCGTTCCACGTTTCGCGCGCTTGTGCCGGCGTATGGCTCGCCGTGTCGCAAAGCGTGAGCGTCGTTACGCGTTCGGGGTAATCGAGCGCGAACTGCTGCGCGATCATGCCGCCCATCGACATGCCAACGAGATGGGCATGCTCGACACCCGTTGCGTCGAAAAGCGCATCGAGGTCGGCGGCGAGATCCACGAAGCCGAAGGGCTCGCTTGCGACCGCACTTGCGCCATGCCCACGCACGTCATAGCGCAGCACGCTGTGACGATGGCGGAAATGTCCGGCGAGCGTGTCCCACACGCCAAGGTCGCCGCCCAGTTGATGAATGAACGCCAGCGCGGGCCCACCGCTCCTGTCGTCGAAGACATAGTGCGTATCGATGCCGTTGACAGTCACTTGCATGGGTTCCTCCTTCGCCTTCCAGGCTGGGAGTCAAGCCGTTTGCGAGGTACTGCATGCACGCGATGCTGGTGGAGCAATCCGCGCGCCTGGGGCGCGCAGACGATGCGCGATGCGATGTTCGTTAGCTTGTGTGTCGCGTCCCTGTTTGCTGCGCTGTTTATTGTGTTGTGCCGATTTTGTCCGTCTTTTGCAGCGTTGTATCGGTTTGCTGGTGCTGGTCCGTTCGTTGATTCGCTAGTTGCGCGCGGTGTCGTGTTGCCGTGTTTCGTCTGCTTGTTTTTGGCCCTTCATGCTGCGCGCAACGCCTTGCGATCCTTGACGCATGGCTCGATTCCAGTATGCGCCATTTCACGCGTTTGTGTCGTGAAGCGGGCCGGCTGGATCGGGCGATGCGTGCGTTTGCGTGCGGTGGCGCGCTCAGGGATGCTCGGGCGCGGCGCCCGGCGAGGCGGGGGACGGTTCGTCATCCGCGGACGGTTGCGACGTTGATTCTGTCTGCGCATTGGCGGGTGGCGCCGGTTGCTCTGGCGATTGCGGCTGCGGCGCAGAGTCTGGCGCAGTCTGCGGTGTTGCGGATTGTGGCGATGTTGTGTCGGGTGTGGCGTTGGGCGTCGCGGCGGTCGTGGGCGCGGCCGTCGAGGGCTCGGACGTCGGCGCGTTCGCAGCGCTCGGCACCGTCAGCGCGCCACGCCACACCAGTTCGAACTGGTTGCCACTCGGCTCGGTCTGCACGAGGCGCACGGGCAGCCAGCCGAGCGCTGGCGCGAGCCACACGTCGATGCGCCGCTTGTCGCCCTCGCGGCGCGGCAGGCGCATGAAGTGGCGAGCCGTGACGTAGCCATGATCCGTGCTCACGGTTTCGTCGCCGATCGTGGTGATGGGCCAGGTCTCGCCGCTGTCGTTGTCCGCGACATAGAACTCGCGCGTGACGCCCGGTTTGTACGCGTCGGGGTCGCCGCGCACGAGGCTCGCGAGCTGCATCACCATGCTGAAGCGGTCCTGCGCGCCGTCGGTCAGCGCGAGCGAGTTGGGCGTGCGCGTGAACACGATCTGCTTGTCGGTGCGATTGAAAATCGTCACGTCCGAAGGGCGATGGCCGCGCTTTTCGATGTACTGATCGGGCGCGAGGCCGAAGGCGTCCACGCGGCCCTTGCTCGTCCAGCTGAACTCGCCGACGAAGGGCAGGGGCACGCGCACGACCATCTCGTAGGCTTGCCCGTCGCTTGACCAGTGGATCGTGCCGGGCTGATTGCGCACGCCGTTATAGAACGTGTCGTACTGCAGTTCGCCCGATGGGGGCACCGAAAACTTCAGCCCATGCGAGGCCTGCGTGGCTTGCGCCGAAGGCTGCTTGCCGTTGCCGGGCGCGGTGCTTGCCGTGCCGTTTTTGTCACTCGAGCCGTCGGCGCTCGCGGCGGCTTCTGAAGCGGCTGCGGGCGTAGGCGCCGCTTGCGTATCCGGCGGCGAGGCAGGCGCTTTGGGGTGCGGTTTCGGCGGCGCGACAGCATGCAGCGTATGCGGCTCGGCAGGCTTTGGCGCGGGTTTGGGCGCGGCATGCGCGGGCGCCGCCGCCGGGCCCGCGGGCCGTGCCTCGCGCTCGATGCGCTCGGGCTTGAGAAGCGCCACCTGCACCGGCACACGCACGTGCGCGACCGGCGGCGGCGCGCCGTGATGCCGCTCGAACCATTCGGCCGCGAGCCAATGGAGCGCCGTGACCGCGACGAACACGCCGACCCAGCGCCACGCGCGCGAGCGCTGCGAGCTGCGTGAGTCGGTGTCGAGGCGGCGAGCCTCGCGCGGGGCGGCGGGGGTGGACATCGGCGGTTCGTCAGTCTGTATCTGTCGGACGTTACTGTGACACAACGTGCCGGGGACGCGCAGAAACCCAGACGCCGCGCGAGGCGGGGTCACATGCAGCCCGCCCGGGCTGTCCAGCGTTCAGCGCGGCGTCGGACTGTACCCCAATTCGTACGACAGTTTCTCGGCGCAACCGCGCAACGCAGTGTCCACGGCGCCGTTCCAGGCGATATCGAACGCGCCTTCGTGACCGAGCGCGATGAGCCCGAGCGCGAGTTCGCCGCTCGCGTCGAACACGGGTGTGCAGAACGCGTGGATGGTCGGCAGCAGCATGCCTTCCACGCGGGCGGCGCCATGCTCGCGCACTTGCGCGAGTGCGCGTTCGAGCGCTTCTGCCGTGCGCGGCGTGGAACCGTACGAGTAGTGCTGCGCGCCCGCGAGTTCGCGCTCGATCATCGGGGCGGTCTTGCTGCGCGGCAGGTAGGCGGCGAACAGCAGGCCCGTGGCGGAACTGAGCATCGGCATGACGTCGCCGAGCTTGAGCGACGCTTTCGCCGGGTGGCTCGACTCCAGCCAGTGCACGACGGTCGGCCCCTGGTTGCCCCACACGGCGATGCCCACGGTAATGTCGAGCGCGTCGCGCAATTCGGTGAGCGCGATGCGCGCGAGTTTGACGCCGTCCACGCGCGCCAGACGGGCAAGGCCGAGCTGCAAGGCGAAGCCGCCCAGTTCGTAGCGGCCCGAAAGCGGGTCCTGCGCAACGACGCCGAGGCGCATGAAGCTCACGAGATAGCGATGCGCCTTCGCCGGGCTCATGCCCGCACGCTGCGCGAGGTCGCGCAGCATCATCGCGCGCGGCTCGCTGGTAAGTACTTCGAGCAGGCGAAAGCCCACTTCGATCGACTGGATGCCCGAGCGCAGCTTTTCTTCGCCGGCTTCGGGGCCTTCAGAGCCTTCCGGGGCTTCGGCGGTGTCGAGGGCGTCGGCGAGATCTTCGGCGTTCGTGGCGTCTGTGGCGCTCGCGCGTGGCGAGGCGGATCGGACGGTAGGCGGCATGGAGGCGTTGTGGTGTTCGATGTACGGCAACTGAGGGCGTGCGGCGCGCCCCGCTTGGGCACCGCCGATTCACCATCGTAGAATACATTTCCCTTATCGTCACTCACGTCTGATTCCATGAAACTTGCCACGCTGAAGGACGGCACCCGCGACGGGCAACTGATCGTCGTTTCCCGCGACCTGCGCAGCGCCGCCATCGCCGACGCGATCGCGCCCACGCTGCAGCGCGTGCTCGACGACTGGCGCTTCTACGCGCCGCAGCTCGCCGAGCTGTATGACGCGTTGAACTACGGGCGCGCGCGCAACGCGTTCAGCTTCGACGCGCGCGACTGCATGGCGCCGCTGCCGCGTGCGTACCAATGGGCGGATGGCTCGTCGTACGTGAATCACGTCGAACTCGTGCGCCGCGCGCGCGGTGCCGAAATGCCCGCCGAGTTCTGGACCGACCCGCTCATGTACCAGGGCGGCAGCGACGACTTCATCGGACCGTGCGACGACATCGTGTGCGCATCCGAGGCGTTCGGCATCGACTTCGAGGCCGAAGTCGCCGTCGTGACGGGCGACGTGCCGATGGGCGCGAGCCCCGACGAAGCGCTCAGGGCCGTGCGGCTCGTCACGCTCGTCAACGACGTCTCGCTGCGCAACCTCATTCCGGCGGAACTCGCGAAGGGCTTCGGCTTTTTCCAGAGCAAGCCGGCCAGCGCGTTCGCCCCGGTGATGGTTACGCCCGACGAACTCGGCGAACACTGGCGCGAAGGGCGCGTGCATCTGCCGCTCATCGTGCACTGGAACGGCAAGAAGGTCGGTCAGCCCGATGCGGGCACGGACATGGTGTTCCACTTCGGCCAGTTGATCGCTCACGCCGCGAAAACGCGCAATCTGCGCGCGGGCGCCATCGTGGGTTCGGGCACGGTCTCGAACAAGGACGCCAAGCGCGGCTACTGCTGCATCGCCGAGAAGCGTTGCCTCGAAATGATCGAAAGCGGCCAGGCGAACACCGAATTCATGAAGTTCGGCGACAGCGTGAAGATCGAAATGCTCGACGAAGCGGGCAAGTCGATTTTCGGTGCGATCGATCAGGCGGTGGCGTCGCTCCACGGCGAGCAGTGACGCAGCAGTGACACGCAAGCGCTGAAGGGTTTCGCCGGATGCCGCGCGCCACGCGTGCGGCTACACTGGCGAACGCCCTTTTTTCTTCGAGAGAAGTCGGGGAGACCAGTCAAGGTACGAGCCGTAGAAGCACGCAGCATCCGCATGCAGAAAAAAACGCAAAACGAATGCATAACGACAAGGAGACATCGTGAACGCTTCTCGCCCCAGCCGTCTTGCTGCACGCATCGCCCTGCTGTTCAGTATCGGTGTGCCTACGCTTGCGCTCGCGCAGGTCAAGATCGGCCTCGTGCTGTCGCTCACGGGCCCGGCCGCCTCGCTCGGCATTCCTGCGCGCGACACCGCCACGATGTTCCCCACCGAGATCGCGGGCCAGAAAGTCCAGTACATCGTGCTCGACGACGCCTCCGACACGACCCAGGCCGTGCAGGACACGAAGAAGCTCATCGACGAACAGCATGTCGATGCGATCATCGGCTCGTCGATCACGCCCAATTCGCTCGCGATGCTCGACGTGATCGCGCAGGGCGAGACGCCCACCATATCGCTGGCTTCGTCGGCGAAGATCATCGAGCCCGTCGATGACAAGCGTCACTGGATGTTCAAGACGCCCCAAACCGACGCGATGATGGCCGGCGCGATCATGGAGCACGCCGCCGCGCACAACGTGAAGACGCTCGCCTATATCGGCCAGGCCGACGCGCTCGGCGAGACGTTCTATGCGGAGATCGCGAAGGCCGCGCAGCAGCGCAACATCAAGCTCGTCGCTAACGAGCGCTTCAATCGCACCGACCCGAGCGTGACGGGGCAGGTGCTCAAGATCGTCGCGGCCCACCCCGACGCCGTCGTGGTGGGCGCCGCCGGCACGCCTGCCGCGTTGCCGCCGAAGGCGCTCAAGGAGCGTGGCTACAAGGGCGTCATCTATCACAACCACGGCGTGGGCAATCGCGACTTCCTGCGCGTGTGCGGCGCCGACTGCAACGGCACGTTCCTGCCCGCGAGCCAGGTGCTCGTGGCCGCGCAGCTGCCCGAAGATGCGCCTGGCCGTCGCCTCGCGCTCGACTATATTTCGCGCTACGAAGCACGCAACGGCGCGGGCACGGTGTCGGCGTTCGGTGCATACACGTGGGACGCGGGCCTCCTGCTGCAGAACGCAATACCCGTTGCGCTCAAGGCGGCGGCGCCCGGCACGCCCGCGTTTCGCCACGCGCTGCGCGACGCGCTCGAAGCGACGCACGATCTGCACGACACCAATGGCGTCGTCAACATGAGCGCCACCGATCACCTCGGCCTCGATGCGCGAGCGCGCGTGATGGTCGAGATCCGCGATGGCAAGTGGGTGTATCAGCCGCATTGATGAGCCGCACGGTCATCGCATTCATGTAATCAGCAATCCGAAGCAAAGGAGGTCCGCCGATGAACGATCCTTTTTACGCCCACTATCATGCGCTGCGCGTGCGGCGGCATGAACACGGCATCGTCGAGATCGTGATGAGCGGCGAGGGCGCGAACAAGAGCGGCCTCGCGACCGCCGACGCGAATATGCACCGCGAACTCGCCGAAATCTGGCGCGACGTGGACCGCGATCCCGACGCGCGCGTCGCCGTGATTCGCGGCGAGGGCAAGGGCTTTTCGGCGGGCGGCGACCTGCAGCTCGTCGAAGACATGGCCACGCATTTCGACGTGCGCGCGCGCGTGTGGCGCGAGGCGCGCGACCTCGTCTACAACGTGATCAACTGCGGCAAGCCGATCGTCTCGGCCATGCACGGCCCGGCAGTGGGCGCGGGGCTCGTCGCGGGGCTGCTGGCCGACATTTCCATTGCGACGAAAACGGCGCGCATCATCGACGGCCATACGCGCCTCGGCGTCGCGGCGGGCGATCATGCCGCGATCGTGTGGCCGTTGCTGTGCGGCATGGCGAAGGCGAAGTACTACCTGCTGCTGTGCGAGCCGGTGAGCGGCGAGGAAGCGGAGCGCATCGGCCTCGTCTCGCTGGCCGTGGACGAAAACGACTTGCTGCCGAAGGCGTTCGAAGTGGCGAAACGTCTTGCGGGTGGTTCGCAAACCGCGGTGCGCTGGACCAAGTACGCGCTCAACAACTGGCTGCGCATGGCGGGGCCGACCTTCGACACGTCGCTCGCGCTCGAATTCATGGGTTTCGCGGGACCGGACGTGCGCGAGGGCGTGCAGTCGCTGCGCGAGCGCCGCGCGCCCGATTTTCCAGGCGGCGATCCGTTCTGACGCGCGTTGGTTCGTGCGTTGGTTGGCGCTTTATACCGATTTCTACTTTTGCGCGCGCTATCATCGAAGAGATCGTTTTGCGCCGCCGCCGCGTGCGCATTTGACCACCTATCTATGCGAGGGAGATCCGCATGACCGACCCAGCAGGCACCTTGCCGCCGTTCCCGGGCTTTCCCGGCTTTCCGCCGGCCGAAATGCTCGACCGCATGTGGGGGATGATGCGCCTCACGCCGTTCGGCGGCGCATTTCCGGGTACTGAACCGGGCGTGGCGCAAGCCTTCGGCCCGTCGCTTTCGATGATGTCCGACATGATGACGCCGCTCACCAACATCGAGGAACTCGACAAGCGCATCACCGATCTGCGCGCCGTTGAGCAGTGGCTCAAGCTCAATCTCGGCATGCTGCAGTCCGCCATCCAGGCGCTCGAAGTGCAACGCGCGACGCTTTCCACGCTGCGCGCGTTCGGCGCATTCGCGCAGGCGCAGATGACGCCAACGCACGCCGAGTCCGAAGCGCCGAGAGCGGGCGCCTCGCGCGAGCGAGCCGCCGAGCCGGAAGGCGCGAGCGCCGGCGATGCGGCCGAGGGCACCGCATCCGCGCCGCCGGGCTTCGACGCGGGTTCGTGGTGGAATCTCGTGCAGGCGCAGTTCAACCAGCTCGCGCAGTTCGCGATGGCGCAGCCGGCCGCCGCCGCGGAGGCGGCGCAAGCCGCAGCCGAAGCGGTGAGCGAGGCGCAAGCGAAGACCGCGGCCGCGGCAGCCAAGCGTAGCAGCGGCAGCGCCAAACGCGCCGGCAGCGCCAGCGGCGGCAACGGCAACAGCAGCGGGGCGGCCCGCAGCGCGCCGCGCGGCGCGAAGAAGGCACCGGCGCAGCCGGAATAAGGCGCGCGGCGTCACGTTACGAAGAACGGTCCCGGGGGACGCAGCAGAAAGGCAACGCCGGGACAAAAGCTGCACAACAGCGGGGAGCGTCGGCATCATGCGGCTTGCGCTCGTGATGATGGGCGGCGGCGCGCGTGCGGCCTACCAGGCCGGCGCGTTGCGCGCGCTAGCCGAACTGGCCAGCCACGCCGAGCCGGCGCGCCGCGCCATGCCCTTCACCGTAATCTGCGGCACATCGGCGGGCGCGATCAACGCCACCTCGATCGCGAGTCACGCCGACCAGTTCACGCAGGGCGCAGCGCACCTCGTCGAGATCTGGTCGGACATGCGCGCAAGCCAGATCTATCGCACCGACTGGCCGGGCGTCGCGGCCGCGGGCGCGCGCTGGCTGGCCGCGCTCGCGTTTGGCTGGGCCGCCTCCAGCGTGGGCGCGCGCACCGCGCCGCGCACCTTGTTCGACAGCACGCCGCTCGCGCGGATGCTCCCGCACTCGCTCAACTTCCACCGCATCGAGCAGATGCTCGACGAGCGGCGGCTCCATGCGCTCGCCGTCACCGCGCTCAGCTATTCGTCGGGGCGGCACGTCACGTTCTACCAGGCGAGTGAGCCGATCACCGCCTGGCGGCGCGCGCAGCGTACCGCGCGCATGGTCGCGCTCACGCCCGCTCATCTGCTCGCATCGGCGGCGATTCCGTTCCTCTTTCCGGCTGTGCGCCTCGAACTCGACGGCCGCCACGAATATTTCGGCGACGGCTCGATCCGTCAGATCGCGCCGCTCTCGCCCGCCATCCATTTCGGCGCGCAGCGCATCGTCGTGCTCGGCGCGGCCACGCCTACGCCGGAAGTGCCCGCGGCGCGGGGCGATAAAGACACGTATCCCACGCTCGCGCAGATCGGCCAGCAGGTGCTCGCAAGCGTGTTCCTCGACGCGCTCGGCGCCGATATCGAGCGCATCGAGCACGTGAACCGCATGGTGCTGCAGCTGCCGCATGCGGTGGAGCCGGAAAGCGGCTGGCGGCATGTCGAGGTGCTCGCGATCGCGCCGAGCGAGCGCATCGAGCTGGTCGCCGCGCGCCATTTGCAGCAGTTGCCGCGCTCGGTGCGCATGCTGCTGGGTGCGATGGGCGGCAACCGCGCATCCGGCGCGGCATTCGCGAGCTATTTGCTGTTCGAGCGCGAATTCACGCGCGAATTGATTGAACTGGGTTATCGCGACACGCTAGCGCAAAGCGATGTTCTTTTGACTTGGCTCAAAGCTCCGACGGACGGCGCGATCGCGGATTTGGCGGCGCGGCGGAACTGAAAGACCGGCATGCTATTATTGTGTAAGGTTTTTCTGGTCATTTGTGGGAATTGCGGGCGGCGATGCGCTGCTTCGCCGTACAAGGTCCACGGCCTTGACGGGCGGGGTGTTCGTCCGTTGAAAAATCAGCCGGCAAGGTGCGGCAAAGGGACGTCGAGCGCGGGGCACCAGAGTGCGACATTGTGTCGCATGACCCGCGGCGATGGTTCGCACGCCTCGCGGGCATCGGAAGTGATCAGCGGTATCAGGCGGCCGGGTTCGAGGCACGGAGCAGCTACCCAGAATCCACGACGGCGCCTTCATTCCGGTTGGCTGGATTGTCGTGGGGCAACGCGTATTGCGTTCGCCGGTCTGCGATTGCGTCCAGAGGGCCGGATACCGCGTAAAATTAAATGCTTTTTGCCTGCGCGACCGCGTTTATGCGGGCACGCGGCACGCTACGAATTCGTCATGCGCGCGTTTTGCGCAGATCAGGGGCGGGACTATGAACACGATGCTTTATCCGGAACTTTACAAATCGCTCGAATCGGTCCGATGGGACATGGAAAAGGACATTCCATGGGACAAGTTCGATGCGTCGCTCCTCACCGACGAGCAGGCCGCGACCATCAAGATGAACGCGATCACCGAATGGTCGGCGCTGCCGGCCACGGAAATGTTCCTGCGCGACAACCACCACGACAGCGACTTTTCGGCGTTCATGAGCGTGTGGTTCTTCGAGGAGCAAAAGCATTCGCTCGTGCTCATGGAATACCTGCGCCGCTTCAAGCCGGAAATGGTGCCGACCGAAGAAGAGCTGCACGCCGTGCGCTTCGAGTTCGATCCGGCGCCGCCGCTCGAAACGCTTATGCTGCACTTCTGCGGTGAAATCCGCCTGAACCACTGGTATCGCCGCGCTGCCGAATGGCACACGGAGCCGGTCATCAAGGCCATCTACGAAACGATTTCGCGCGATGAAGCGCGCCATGGCGGCGCGTATCTGCGCTACATGAAGAAGGCGCTCAACAATTTCGGCGACGTCGCGCGCGCGGCGTTCGCGAAGATCGGCGTGCTGATGGCGTCGGCGCGCCGCACCGAAAAGCCGCTGCACCCCACGAACCTGCACGTGAACCAGGCGCTGTTCCCGCGCGACACCGTGCAGTCGCGCCTGCCCGACCCGGAATGGCTCGAGCGCTGGCTCGACGAGCAGATCCGTTTCGACGACGGCTGGGAAAAGAAGGTCATCGAGCGTATCCTGCACAACCTCTCGATCCTGTTCGAGCGCACGTTCACCACGGCGCAGGAACTGAACCGCTATCGCAAGGAAGTGGTGCAGCGCCTGCAGGCCGAGCAAGGCACGCAACAGCCGGCCTGATGCGCCGGGACATCTCGCGTGCGCGCCTTTCGTGGCGCGCCGCGATCGGGACGGCCCGAAGCGCTTTTCGCGTGACGGGCCGTTTTCATTGGGGCGTTCGGTAACGGCCTTGCCTGAACCGACTCACGCCCGTTTTCTTAGCCGAGCCTCATTCCATGCCCGCTTCCTTCGAACGCAAGATCACGACCCGCGACGCGCTCGCGCAACTGCGCGCCTCGCTGCCGGGCCCCGTGGTGTTCACCAACGGCGTCTTCGACATCCTGCATCGCGGACACGTGACCTATCTCGCCGATGCCAAGGCGCTCGGCGCCACGCTGATCGTCGGCGTGAATAGCGATGCTTCGGTGAAGAGGCTCGGCAAGGGCGACGACCGCCCCATCAACAACGAGAACGACCGCATGGCGCTGCTCGCGGCGCTGGAGAGCGTGGACTGGGTGGTGCAGTTCGGTGAGCAAACACCCGTCGAACTGATCGAGGCCGTGCGTCCGGACATTCTCGTGAAGGGCGGCGACTACGACATGGACGCGCTGCCCGAGTCGGCACTGGTGCGCGGGTGGGGCGGGCGCGCGCTCGCGATCGCCTTCGAGCACGACCGCTCCACGACGAAGCTGCTGCAGAAAGTGCGCGCGCAGGAAGGATCGAAGTAAGTTCTGGCGTCCGGGTGCACGTTCACACCGTGCGCTCGGCAGATGCAAAACCGGCCGGAGGCCGGGCCGCCCGAGGCTTGGGCGCGCCCGGCCTCCGGCCAGTTGCGTTTGAAGCGCTGCTTACTGCGTCAGGGTCGACGCCTGCACCGCCGGGTCCGCCACCGGGCCGCCGACGGTCGGCACGTCGGCTGATTCGGAGGGCCGGATCGCCTTCACCACGAGCCGCTCGGGGTGGATCTGCCGGTTCAGGTGCTGGGTTTCGCGCGTGCCCGACGCGGGCGTCGGGCCGAACACGCCGCCAATGGCCGCAAAAGCCAGTCCGTTGGCGAGAATCAGAATGGCGATCAGCCAGCGCAGCATCGTGTGAAGCTCCTTCGAAATCGTTCGTTCAGTTTCAGGGCCGGGGTCGCAGCTCAGCACTGCGCCGCGATGAGCGCCAGGCCCGACAGCACCAGTGCGTCGTGGCGAGTATGCGGCACCTTGAGCGCCGCTGTCACTTCGGCTGCGGCGCCGCCGCTCACCACGAGCCGAACCGGGATTCTCCACGCGTCCTGTAAATCGGCCAAGGCGCGCTCGACGAGCGCCGCCTGCGCGAGCGCGCATCCCGCCGAGATCGAGCTTCGCGTGTCGGTGGCGAAGGCAATGCCCGGGTGGGCCGCATTCGCCATGCCGCCGGCGACCACGGGCAGTTGCGCGGTGTGCTCGCCGAGCGAGCGCATCATGAGCGTGAAGCCCGGCGCGATCATGCCGCCCACGAACGTGCCGTCGGCGCGCAGGGCTTCGAGTGTGGTGGCCGTGCCGAATGTCGCGATCAGGAGCGGTTCGTCCGGATAGGCCGCGTGTGCGCCGATCATGCCAGCCCAGCGGTCGCTGCCGAGCGCGTCGGGCGTGGCATAGCTGTTCGTCACGCCGCATAGCTGCGCGCTCGCCCGCACGACGGTGCGCGCGAGGCCCGGCCAGTGCGCCTCGACTAGCGCGTCGAGCCGCTGCGCGACCGCCGCGCCCGCGACGTTCGAGATCCACGCACCAGCGGGCCGGGGCAGCGCCGCCCATTCCTCGCAACGGGTGTCAGACGTGGCTTGCGTGGCGTCGGCGGGAACGTGATCGATGGTGCCCGCATGCAGGCGCGACCCGTCCGACGCGACGAGCGCCCATTTGATCCGGCTGTTGCCTGCGTCGATCAGGAGGAAGGGGCCCCGGCTCATGCTCCGCCGTCCGCGAGCCGCAGCGACACGTCGCCGGTCGTGACGGTTTCGCGCCCGTTCGGCGTATCGACGAGTAGCTGGCCGCTCTCGTCCACGCCGGCTGCCGTGCCGCGCAGCAGCTCCTGGCCTTGCTCGTAGATGGCGACCTCGCGGCCCGCGTAAGCGTGGCACGCGTTCCAGCGTGCCTGGAAGGGTGCGAAGCCCGCCGCGCCGAAGCGTTGCAGCGCGGCTTCGAGCGCATTGAGTTCGGCGGCGAGCGTGTCGGTGAGGTTGGCGTTCGGCCACGCGCGCGAGAGCGCCGTGGGCGTCGTGCCCGGCACGACCGCTGCGCTGCCACCGGCGGCGTTGAGCGCCTCGACCTTGGCGGCGAGCGCGTCTTCGCCGCGCACGTTCGTGCCGATGCCGATCACGACCGCCGTGGCGTCGGCGGTCGTCCACGCCGTCTCCACCAGGATCCCCACCAGCTTGTCGCCCTCGAGCAGCACGTCATTGGGCCACTTGAGCGCGATTTGCCCCGGCGCGGTCACGGGCAGCGTGCGCAGGCCATCGACCAGCGCCGAGCCGATGGCGAGGCTCAGGCCCGCGAGGCCTTCGATCGGGCGCGGCAGCACGCAGCCGATCGAGAACAGCAGCGCGTCGCCGGGCTGTGCGACCCAGGTGCGGCCGCGCCGGCCGCGTCCGGCCGTTTGCAGGTAGGCCACGCGCACGATCGGGCGCGCGAGCGCGTCGCGCTTTTGCGGCAGCGCCTTCAGGCGCGCCATGAGGTCGGCGTTGGTCGAGCCGGTTTCCTCGACGATCTCGATGGGCCAGTCGTGCGCGGCCGGGCCGAACAGCGTGATCGCGCGGTTGCGGTCGATGCGCCAGTCGCCGGCGCTCGGTGTATCGGGGGTGGGGGGCGTCGCGTTCATGTCTCATATTGTAGTGGCTGGGGCGTGAACAGCAGGACGCAACGCCCGTTTCGGCCCGAAATGCGGGTATCCACATGCCGCCCACAGCCAGCCCACAGGTTATCCACGGATTCATCCACAGGCGCTGCGGTGCTGGGCGCTGACCACCGCACCGCCGAATCCCGCGCAATTTGCTTAATCTTTAGGCAATTCACAGGCCGCCCACAGGCAGTCCACAAGTTATCCAGAGTGTTACCCACAGTTCGCCTCGCGTTTGCATGTCGGCCGTGCGCTTTCGGACCGACGAAACGGGGCGCGTTCGCTACAATGTTTGCTCACCCTGCCTGTCGAGTGCTTACCCTTGAATCAAGCCACGCCGCCCGGCATTGAAGTCTCGGCCGGCACCCACGGAAAGACCGTGCGCCTGTCTGGCCAGTGGACGGCGCTCGCGCTCGCGCGCGACCGCGAAGAGGGCGGCGCCGCCCGGCGTCTGCGCGCGCTCGCGCAAGAGCGCATTGGGGAATGGGACCTCTCGCGCGTGGAGCGCATGGATCACGTGGGTGGACAGGCGCTCTGGAGTGTCTGGGGCCACAAGCTGCCCACCGATCTCGTGGACCTCACGCAAACGCAGCGCGACATCTTCGAGCGCATCGCGCTGCTCGATTCCGTGCGCGAGCCGGCGGAGCGCGTCGTGCGCGTCGACCCGGTCACGCAGCTCGGCCTTGCGATCTTCTCGTTCTTCGACCACCTGTACGGCGGCATCGCCATGTTCGGGCGCGTGATCCTCGACTTGCTGCTCGTGCTGCGCAAGCCCAAGGTCACGCCGTGGATCGAGATTTCGGCGAACATATACAACGCCGGCGCGCGCGCGCTGCCTATCACGGCGCTCGTCGCGTTTCTGATCGGCATCGTGCTGTCGTACCTCTCGGCGCAGCAATTGCGCCTTTTCGGCGCGAACCAGTTCATCGTCAACATTCTCGGTCTCGCGGTGATCCGCGAACTCGGGCCCGTGCTCTCGGCGATTCTCGTGGCGGGGCGCTCGGGCTCGGCCATCACTGCGCAGATCGGCGTCATGCGCGTGACCGAGGAACTCGACGCCATGCGCGTGATGGGCATCTCGCACGGGCTGCGGCTCATCCTGCCGCGCGTCATCGCGCTCGGCGTCGCCATGCCGCTGCTCGTGATCTGGACCGACATCATTGCGTTGCTAGGCGGCGCGATCGCGGCGAAGATCGTGCTGGGCATCGACATTTCGTGGTTCATGCGCTCGTTGCCCAGCGTCGTGCCGATCGCCAACGTGTGGATCGGCCTCGGCAAAGGGGTGGCGTTCGGCATGCTGGTGGCGATCGTGGGCTGTCACTTCGGCTTTCGCATCAAGGCGAACTCGCAGAGCCTGGGCGAGGGCACGACCACATCGGTCGTCACGTCGATCACGATCGTGATCCTCGCCGACGCCGTGTTCGCGATCCTGTTCCAGAACGTGGGGTTGTCATGAGCACGACGGGCACGACGGTAACGACGATCGAGACGAAAACGACCGGTACGATCACCACGCCGCTCAAGGAGGTCGTGCAGGACTTGCCGCTGCCGACCATCGGCGAGCCGGTGATCGAGGTCCACAATCTCTCGAAGCGCTACGGGCGCAACATCGTCCACCAGCATCTGAACCTCGAAATCCGCCGCGGCGAGATCGTCACGCTCGTGGGCGGCTCGGGCTCGGGCAAGACCACGCTCGTGCGCCAGATCCTCGGGCTCGAAAAACCGACCTCGGGCAGCATCAAGATGTTCGGCGAAAACATCTCGACCGTCGACCCCGAGCGCGCCCGCCTCATGCGCACGCGCACCGGCATGCTGTTCCAGCAAGGCGCGCTGTTCTCGTCGCTCACGGTGTTCGACAACATTGCCCAGCCGGTGCGCGAGCTTGGCAAGGTGCCGGCCGCGCTGCTGCGCGACATCGTCATGCTCAAGCTCGAAATGGTCGGGCTGCCGTGCAAGCACGCCTCCAAAATGCCGGCGGCGCTCTCGGGCGGCATGATCAAGCGCGTAGGCCTTGCGCGCGCGATCGTGCTGGAGCCGGAACTGCTCTTTCTCGACGAGCCCACGGCCGGGCTCGACCCGCGCTCCTCCGACGAAGTGGTGGAACTGATCAGCACGCTGCATCGGGCCCTCGGGCTCACCGTCGTGCTCGTCACGCACGACCTCGACGCCATGGTCGCGCTCTCCACGCGCGTAGCCGTGCTCGCCGAGCGCCGCGTGCTCGTGGCGGCGCCCGTGGAGGAGGCGGCGAGCGTCGATCATCCGTTTATCCGCGAGTATTTTCTGGGCATGCGCGGTCGCCGCGCGCTCCAGGCGCTGCCGCCCGAGCGGCGCGCGAAGCTGCCGCCGGCGGCGCTCGCTCCCGCAGCCGTGGGGTACAAGCCGTGGTAGGTGACCGGCTCAACTGGCGCGCTGCGGCCGCCAAAGAAGGAATCTGACGATGGAAAACAAACCGCATGCGTTCTGGGCGGGCATGTTCACGATAGGCCTGCTCATCGTGATCGCGCTTGTCGTCATCTTCTTCAGCGCTGACCACACCGTGCGCGTGCCGTACGACCTCATCTCGCGCTCGAGTGTGACGGGCCTTTATCCGGACGCGTCGGTGCGTTTTCGCGGCATCGACGTGGGCAAGGTGCAGTCGATCAAGTTCGATACCCAGCATCCGGGCCAGATCCGCATTCGCATTCTCGTCGACCAGAAGGCGCCGATGACGCGCTCCACTTTCGGCTCGCTCGCGCTGCAGGGCGTGACGGGCATCGCCTTCGTGCAGCTCGACGACAACGGCGTGGATCTTTCACCGCTGCATTCGTCCGCGGCACATGTGGCCGAGCTGCCGCTGCGCCCGGGCCTGCTCGATCAGCTCCAGCGCCGCGGCGACGCGCTGCTGCGCAAGCTCGACAACATCGCCGGGGACATCGACGAAATGCTCTCCGAAGACAACCGCAAGCAGGTGATGGAGGCCGTCACCAGCCTGCAGCAGGCCGCGAGCAGCGTGAACGTGCTCGCCCAGCAGCTCCAGCCCACCGCGAAGCAGCTTCCCGGCGCGGTGACCGACCTGCAGCACGCGCTGCAGTCGACCAACACGCTCATTACGAGCATGAACCGCCCGGACGGCCCGTTCCAGACCAACCTGAACAAGGCCGGCACGGCGGCAGCCCAGGCGGGCGCGGCGCTCAGCTCGATCGACGTGTCGATCCAGGACCTGTCGGCGCGCGTGGGTTACGACACGCTGCCACGCGTCGATTCGCTCACCGACGACGTGCGCTCGGCCATGCGCGCCGTGGACCGCGCGGCGGGCACCTTCAGCACGAGCCCGCGCAGCGTGCTGTTCGGCGGCGCGCCGCAGCCGGCGCCCGGGCCCGGCGAGCCGGGCTTTGCGTGGCCGTCTGCCGGGGGCACGAAGTAGGCCGCGCCACGAGTCATACGGCCTTTCGCGACACCATTCGATGCACACCGCGCGGCGTATGCGCCGCGCGCCAAAGAAGGAAACGCAATGTCACGCACATCACGCCTGCCACGAACGATGCAACGCGCCGCGGCGGCCAGCTCGGGCTGGCTGGCGGCGCTCGCGCTCGGCGCGCTCCTGGCCGCCTGCGCGGGCAATCCGGGTTCGATCAACGATGTTCGCTATGACCTTGGCCTGCAGTCGTCGCAGAGCCCTCAGGGCGCCCCCGCCGCGCAAGGCAAGCCGCTGCTGAAGGTGCTGGCAGTCAACGCGCCGCCGCCGCTCGACAACGACGGCATCCTCTACCGGATGAGTTCCGATTCCCAGCGCACGGCGCGCTACGCGAACAGCCGTTGGACGATGTCGCCCGCGCGCCTGCTCACGGAGCGCCTGCGCACGTCGCTCGGCGCGTATGCAACGGTGCTCGCGGGCGGGGACGCCGTGCAGGCGCCGATGCTCAAGGTCGAACTGTACGAGTTCGAGCAGGTGTTCGAGAGCCCGACGCAAAGCGCGGGCGTACTGGCCGCGCGCGCCACGCTCATGCAGGGCGGCCGCGTGCTGGCGCAGCGCTCGTTTGCCACGCGCGCGCCGGCGGCCACGCCCGACGCCGCGGGCGGCGTGCATGCGCTGCAGGCGGCCAGCGACGAGTTCGCGAGCCAGCTCGGCGCGTGGCTGAGCACGCAGTCGCTCGCGGGCACGCCTTGAGGGGCACGTTCAAGAGCGCATTCAAAAGCGCAGACCGGCGTTGCGCGACGGCGGCGCGCGGCGCGGCATCGGGGGCAAGGGCAGGATAGCGGCATGATCGAAGCGGGACGGCTCCGGCTGCGCGCCCCGCATGGCGGGCGGCGCGCGATGGACGGCGACGAGGGTGGCCAAAGCGGTGGCCAGAGCGCGAGCGGCGAGCGCGGTACGCTCGCCAGCGGCGACACGCCCGCGCCGCACGCTGACACGTCGGCGGCGCCATCGCCACCATCGCCACCACCGCCCGCCGCCCGCGAGCCCCTGCCGCGCCAGGCGTCGACGCTCTCGCGCCAGTCGCTCGCGCTTTACACGGCGCTGATCGTCTACGGCTCGTGGTATCCGTTCTCCGGCTGGCGCTCGCTCGGCCTCAGTCCGTTCGCCTATCTCGGCGATCCATGGCCGCGCTACTGGACGGTTTTCGACATCGTCACCAACGTGCTCGGCTACATGCCGTTCGGCGCGCTCGTCGTGCTCGCCGCGTGGCCGCGCTGGCGAGGCGTGCGCGCCGTGCTGCTCGCCGCGATTGCGGGCACGCTGCTCTCGGGCGTGATGGAGGCCGTGCAGACCTGGCTGCCCACGCGCGTGGCGTCCAATCTCGATCTCGCCTCGAACGCACTCGGCGCACTGCTCGGCGCGCTCGTGGCGGCGCCCGCCACCGGCGCGCTGCTCGAGCGCGGTTTCCTGCGCCGCTTGCGCTTTCGCTGGTTCGAGCGCGACGCGGCCGTGTTGATGGTGCTTGCAGGGCTCTGGCCGTTCGCGACGATGTACCCCACGCCGCGCCTGTTCGGTCTGGGCGAATGGGCGCGCGCGCTGTGGCAACGCCTCGACGGCTCGATGCAGGACGCCGTGCTCGCCTGGACGCCTGCCGCCTGGCATCTGCGCGCGTTGCCCGACATGCTCGCCGCGCGCCTGCCCGATAGCGGCTGGGAGGCAATCGTCACGACGCTCAACCTGTTCGGCGCGGCGGCGTTCGCGACGCTCCCCATGCGAGCGCGCGCGCCGCGTGCGCGGCTCGTCGTCGCGCTCCTTGCGGCGACGCTCGTCGTCAAGGTGGGCGCGACCTTTCTGCAGTCGCAAAGCGGGCTCATCTTCGACTGGGCCACGCCGGGGGCCCTCGCGGGCCTCGTATGGGGCACCTTGCTCGCGTTGCTCGCCTTGCGTCTGCCGCGCGCCTTGCGCGCTGCGGCGGCGACGCTTGCGCTTGCTGTGGCCCTCGTGTTCGTGAACGTGCTGCCCGTGAACCCGTACTTCGACGTCGTGCTCGCGGACTGGCGGCAGGGCCGCTACCTGCACTTCAACGGCCTCGCGCGCTGGCTCGCATGGACGTGGCCCTGGGCCGCGCTCGCGTGGACGGCGTTCTCGCTCGAACGCGCGTGGCTCGTGCGGCGCGCGCGCCGGGCCGCGAAGCGCGCTCGCCGCGGCGCATGAAGGCACGCGGCGCTCACCAGAGCGTTCGCGCCGCGCTCGTTATAATCGACCGGATCGCCGCACGGCCACGCCGGCGCGCAACACAATGCTCAAGTCATACCTCAGGCGGGCCACACGCTTTCAGCCAGCCTGCGCTCACTGCACGACACTCACCGGTGCCCCACGCCATGACCGATTCGTTCTACAAGTACCACGTCTTTTTCTGCCTGAACCAGCGCGAGCCTGGCGCGGACCGCCCGAGCTGCGCGAATTGCAATGCGCAAGCCATGCAGGAGTACGCGAAAAAGCGCGTGAAGCAGCTTGGTCTCGCAGGACCGGGCCAGGTGCGCATCAACAAGGCGGGGTGCCTCGACCGCTGCGAGGAAGGCCCGGCCGTCGTCGTGTATCCGGAAGGCACGTGGTACACGTATATCGATGAGAGCGACATCGACGAAATCGTCGTTTCGCATCTGCAGAACGGCCAGGTGGTCGAGCGCCTGAAAATCGATCGCTGATCGACCCTCATGCAAGGCCAATCTGTACCCGTAAGGACTGCCGCACGATGAACGCCCAGACACAAAAATTCCAGATCGACGGTCCCGTCGGCAAGATCGAATGCGCGCTCGACCTGCCCGACGCGGGCACGACGCCGCGCGGCATTGCGCTCGTCGCGCATCCGCATCCGCTCTTTGGCGGGACGATGGACAACAAGGTCGCGCAAACACTCGCACGCACGCTGGTGCAACTCGGCTACACGACCTATCGCTCGAACTTTCGCGGCGTGGGCGAAACGGCGGGCACGCACGACAACGGCATCGGCGAGCAGGACGACCTGCTCGAACTGATTGCACACATGCGCGCGCAACCGGGCCAGGCCGACGTGCCGCTTGTGCTCGCGGGCTTTTCGTTTGGCACCTTCGTGCTGTCGCACGTCGCGAAGCGCTATCTCGAAGCCGGCGGTGCCATCGAGCGCATGGTGTTCGTCGGCACCGCCGCAAGCCGCTGGGACGTCGCGCCGGTGCGCGACGACACGCTCGTGATCCACGGCGAACTCGACGACACCGTGCCGATTCTCTCGGTGTACGAATGGGCGCGCCCGCAGGAATTGCCGATTGTCGTGATTCCGGGGGCAGAACATTTCCTGCATCGCAAGCTGCATATCCTCAAGCGCATCATCGTCGAAGCCTGGCGCTGACAGTTCACGGGCATCGGGCGCCGATGTTTCGGGGCCCGATGCAAGCCGCTCGTCACCTGGCCGTCACGTCGCGTCTGGCGAGAGAAATGCGTGAAAAATGCACGACAGGTATGCGCAAACGTGTGACATCGCGAAAATTCGCCGCGACGTGACGCGTATAATGTTCGCCAATTTTGTGCTTGCTGCGCTGCGATCGGCGCGTGCACGGCACCCGCATTCCGGCTTTCTCCGACCGTGCGCCGCATGGCGCGCTACGTTCATCCCGTCCCCATTCAGCCCGACCTGAACCTATGCGTTTTCTCTCCTCCGGCCAACCGTCTTCTTTTGTTCCTTCTTCCCTCGTTCGCAATGTCACGCTCGCAGCGCTTGTGCCCGCCGCGCTTCTGGCGAGCGCGAGCGCGTTCGCTCGCACGCCCGCACACACTGCGGGCGTGAAAGTACAGGCGCAGCCGCAAGCAGAAGTGGCTGTCGGCACCCCTGCGGACAACGTACTCGGCGGGCTGCCGCCTCCGGGCGTGAATGCGCGCTCGTGGGTGCTCGTCGACGCCACCGCGAATCAGGTGCTCGCTTCCGGCAATGCCAATGAGCGCGTCGAGCCTGCGTCGCTCACGAAGCTCATGACCGCGTATCTCGTGTTCGAGGCGCTGCAGAGCAAGAAGATCACGATGGACCAGATCGTCACGCCGAGCGAAGCCGTGCGCCGCGTGAAGAACGACGAGTCGCGCATGTTCATCGAAGCGAACAAGCCGGTCTCGGTGCATGACCTCGTGTACGGCATGATCATCCAGTCGGGCAACGACGCGGCCATCGCGCTCGCCGAACTGGTGGGTGGCAGCGAAGCGAACTTCGTCACCATGATGAACGCCGAAGCGCAGAAGCTCGGCATGACGCACACGCATTTCGCCGACGTGAACGGCATGCCCGACCCGAATCACTACACGTCGGCTGGCGACCTCGCCACGCTCTCCACGCGTCTGATCCGCGACTATCCCGAGTACTACGAGATCTTCTCGGTCAAGGAATTCAAGTACAACAACATCAAGCAGCCGAACCGCAACCGCCTGCTGTGGATCGACCCGACGGTCGACGGCCTGAAGACCGGCCACACGCAAGCCGCGGGCTACTGCCTGATCGCATCGGCCCACCGTCCGCTCGCGAGCGGCGGCAACCGCCGTCTCGTCTCGGTGATGATGGGCGAGGAGAAGGAACACGACCGCGTGCAGGACAGCCTGAAGATGCTGAACTACGGCTATAGCGCGTACGACACCACGCGCATCTATCAGGCGAACCAGGCCGTGGCGACGCCGCGCGTCTACAAGGGCACGCTCGACGCCGTGAAGGTCGGCGTACAGAAGGACCAGTACGTGACGCTGCCCAAGGGCGCCGCCGACAAGGCCAAGCCGCAGGTCGAACTGAGCAGCCCGCTGATCGCGCCGTTCACGGTTGGCCAGCAGGTTGGTACCGCGAAGTTCGTGGGCGCCGACGGCAAGGTGCTCGCACAGGTTCCGCTCGTGGCACTCGAAGCCGTGCCGCAAGCCGGTATCGTCGGCCGCGTGTGGGATTCGCTCATGCTCATGGTCAACAAGAAGAAGTGATGACAGGCGCCCCAGCGACGCAAGCCGCCGAGCCGCTCGTCTGGCTCAACGGTGAACTCACGCCGCTTTCCGAAGCGCGCATTCCCGTGCTCGATCGCGGTTTCATCTTCGGCGACGGCATCTACGAGGTCGTGCCCGTTTATGCGCTCGACGCAGCCGATGGTGAAAGCAAGGTGCGCGTGCCGTTTCGCATTGCGCAGCACCTCGCGCGGCTCAAGCGTTCGCTGGAGAAGGTTGGCATTGCGAATCCGTTCGACGAGGCGGGCTGGCGCGCACTCGTCGCGCGCCTGATCGAGGCGAACGAAACGGCGGGCGCGCTCGCGCGGGATGCGCACGCCAACTTCTACGTGCAGGTCACGCGCGGCGTCGCGCCGCGCGGCCACGCGTTTCCCGCGGCGGCCACGCCCACTGTGTTCGCGATGGTCAATCCGCTCAAGCTGCCCGGCCAGGCGCAGCGCGAGCATGGCGTGCGCTGCGTCACCGCTGAAGACAAGCGCTGGCTGAATTGCGACATCAAGTCGACTTCGCTGCTCGGCAACGTGCTGATGGCGCAGCACGCAGCGGAAAACGACGCGTTCGAGACGATCCAGCTGCGCGACGGCTGGCTGACCGAGGCTTCGTCGGCGAACGTGTGGGTCGTGAAGGGCGGTGCGCTCTTTGCGCCGCCGCGCAGCAACCGCATTCTCGAAGGCATCCGCTACGGCCTGATCGAGGAACTGGCCGAGGCGTGCGGCGTGCGTTTCGAAGCGCGCGAAGTGGCCGAGGCCGAACTGCGCGAGGCAGACGAAATTCTCGTGACGTCGGCAACGAAGGAAGTGCTGGCGGTCGTCGCGCTCGACGGCAAGCCGGTCGGCGCCGGCAAGCCGGGCCCGGTGTACGCCGCGCTCCATGCGGCGTACCAGCGCGCGAAGCAACGCGAGGCGGAGGCTGTGCAAGCACTGGCCGCCGAGCTACAGGTAGTGGAGAAATGAATATGACACAGCAGGCAAGCAACCCCGAAGCGAAAGAATCGCTGATCGAATTCCCCTGCGACTTCCCGATCAAGGTGATGGGCAAGACGCATCCGGAATTCCAGGACACCATCGTGACGGTGCTGCGCGAATTCGACGGCGGCTTCGACGCCACGACCATCGAGACGCGTCCGTCGAGCGGCGGCAACTACACGGGCCTCACCGTCACGGTGCGCGCCACGAGCCAGGCACATCTCGACGACATCTATCGCGCCCTCACCGGGCATCCGATGGTGAAGATCGTGCTGTAAGCGCTGGCGCTTCGCTGGCAGTGATTCGAACGACAAGGGCCGCCATGCGCGGCCCTTGTTGCATCTGAGGCATTCGTTTCAGGGCACGTCGCCCACACGGGCGCGTTGCGCCGCCGCGGCCGCCGTCATCAGCGGACCGGCTTCGCAGGCGTCTTCGTAGAGCCGCCGAAAGCGAGCGACCTCGTCGAACACCCAGTCGCGGAAGGCCTGCACGCGCTCGGTCTGCATGCGTTGCGGCTGGCAGATGAAGTAGTAGCGCCAGGGGCTCGGCCCGTCGACGTCCTTGAAGAGGCGCACGAGACGCCCGAGCGTGATCTCGTGCATGGCGAGCGAGCGGCGCACGAGCGCGATGCCCTGGCCGTCCATGGCCGCCTGCAGCAGGTTCGACGAGTCCTGGTAGAGCACGCCGCGCTTCGGTTCGGGCAGGTCCTGGAGGCCCGCGGCGTCGAACCAGGGGCGCCAGAGTTCGTCGTCCGAGCGCAGCAGCGGCAGCTTCGCGAGGTCGCGCGGGTCGGTGGGCAGCTTGCCGCCGTTGAAATCGGGCGAGCAGGCCGGAAAGAAGATCTCGTCGAGCAGCAGCTCGGCGTGCAGGCCCGGATAGTGTCCGTAGCCGAAGCGGATGGCGACATCGACATCGTCGCGCGCGAAATCGGTGAGCGAATTCGTGGATTGCAGCTCGACGTCCCACTGGGGATGCGCCTCGATGAAGCGGCCGATGCGCGGCGTGACCCAGCGCGCCGCGAACGACGACAGCATCGACACCACGAGCCGCCGGTCGCGGTCGCCCGCGCGGATTTCCTGGGTGGCGTGCGCGAGCTGGTTGAGCGCGTCGCGCACCTGGCCGGCGTAGCGGCGGCCGGTGTCGGTCACGCGCACGCGCTTGCCGTCGCGCGCGAAGAGCGCCACGCCCAGCTCCGCTTCGAGCGCGCGGATCTGGTGGCTCACGGCGCCGTGCGTGACGAAGAGTTCGTCGGCGGCGCGCGAGAAGCTTTCGTGGCGGGCGGCGGCTTCGAAGGCCTTGAGCGCATTCAGCGCGGGTAGCTGGCGCAGATCCATATCGTATTTTTTCTCACATAGCCGTGAAAATTGATCGTTTTTCCCGATCCCTTATGGCGTCTACGATTGTAGCCATCGGAGCAGGTCATTCGGAGTCGAAAATGAGAGAAATTTCTTCGGATATCACGTTTGAAGTGGCGGCCGACCAAACGGCCTCGGTGCGCGTCACGCGCAGCACGCGGCTCACCGTGAAGTGCGGCACCGTCTGGGTCACGCGCAGCGACGACACCGCCGACTACTGGCTGGAACCCGGCCACACGCTGCGGCTGCGGCGCGGCGAACGCTTGTGGATCGGTGCGGAAGGCGGTGCGGCCGCGTGGGTTGGGTTCGCCGCGCCGGCGCGCCTGAGCGAGCGCGTGGTCGATATCGCCGCACGCGCTGCGCAGCGCGCAGGCGTTCACATTGGCGACGGCTGGCGCACGGTTTGAGCCCACGGTTTGACCCAAAAGCGGCGGCGATGGGAGGGCAACCCATCGCCGCCGTTATCCGCAGCATGCCCGGCGCGCTTGTCCCGAATTCGGTAAACTCCCGAAATCATGTGCGCCACCCCGGTTTCACCCTCGCAAATCTCTTCGGACCCCGGCATAGCCGCGGCCGATTCCCAAACGGCAGGTTCGTCCATCGTCGTGCGCTGGCGCGGCAACGAGGCTTATCAAACAAGCTTCGACGCCATGCGCGAGTTCACGGCCGCCCGTGACGCGCATACGTCCGACGAAATCTGGCTCGTCGAGCATCCGCCTGTGTTCACGCTGGGCCAGGCCGGCAAGCCCGAGCACCTGCTGGTCGCCAACAGCGGCATCCCGCTCGTGCAGATCGATCGCGGCGGGCAGATCACGTATCACGGGCCGGGCCAGGTGGTGGCCTACCTGCTGCTCGACTTGCGGCGCCGGAAGCTGATGGTGCGCGAGCTCGTCACGCTCATTGAGGACGCCGTGATCGAAACACTGGCGGCGTATAATCTCGCGAGCGAGCGCAAGGCAGGCGCCCCCGGCATTTACGTGCCGCAAGAGGCCAGCGGCGCGAGCGCCGCGCACAAGGGCGCGAAAGTCGCCGCCCTCGGGCTGAAGATCCGCAACGGCTGCAGCTATCACGGCGTGAGCCTGAACGTATCGATGGATCTGAACCCATTTCTCGCGATCAATCCGTGTGGTTACGCCGGTCTCGAAACCGTCGACATGGCCACGCTGGGTGTGGAGGCGAGTTGGCGCGATGTTGCCGCCACGCTGGCGGCGCGGCTCGAGGCGAACCTCGCGGCGCACGCAGCAACACTTCTCACGGTAGCCGAAGCGGCTGCCACAGACCCTTCGGCCGAAGCGGCTGGAGTGGAACCGGCCGTATCGGCCGTCTCCGGCGGGGAACCGCCGCAACCGCAGGCTGGCGTTGCACCGGCGGCCTGACTGGATCGAAAGCATGACTGACATCACTGCGAACCCCGCTGGCGCCAACGCCGACGCCGTTCCCTACGACGCCACCGCAAAACAGAAGGCGCAGGCCAAGACCTCGCGCATTCCGATCAAGGTCATTCCCATCGAGAAGCTCAAGAAGCCCGAGTGGATCCGCGTGAAGGCGGCCACGGGCAACTCGCGCTTCTACGAAATCAAGAACATCCTGCGCGAGCACAACCTGCACACGGTGTGCGAGGAAGCGAGCTGCCCGAACATCGGCGAATGCTTCGGCAAGGGCACGGCCACGTTCATGATCATGGGCGACAAGTGCACGCGCCGCTGCCCGTTCTGCGACGTGGGCCACGGCCGCCCCGATCCGCTCGATCCGGACGAACCGGCGAATCTCGCGCGCACCATCGGCGCGCTCAAGCTCAAGTACGTCGTGATCACGAGCGTTGACCGCGACGACCTGCGTGACGGTGGCGCCGGCCACTTCGTCGAATGTATCCGCCAGGTGCGCGAGCAGTCGCCCGAAACGCGTATCGAGATTCTCACGCCGGACTTCCGCGGCCGTCTCGATCGCGCGCTGCAGATCCTCAACGCCGCGCCGCCTGATGTGATGAACCACAATCTCGAAACGGTGCCGCGTCTCTACAAGGAAGCGCGCCCGGGTTCGGACTACGCGCACTCGCTCAAGCTGCTCAAGGACTTCAAGGCGCTGCATCCCGAAGTCGCGACGAAGTCGGGCCTGATGGTGGGCCTGGGCGAAACCGAAGAGGAAATTCTTCAGGTGATGCGCGACCTGCGCGCGCACGACGTCGACATGCTGACGATTGGCCAGTACCTCCAGCCTTCCGAGCATCACCTGCCGGTGCGTTCGTACGTGCATCCGGACACGTTCAAGATGTACGAGGAAGAGGCATACAAGATGGGCTTCACGCACGCGGCCGTTGGCGCCATGGTGCGTTCGAGCTATCACGCCGATCTGCAGGCGCATGGGGCAGGGGTGGTTTAAACCAGCCCCCGCTTCCTGCAAGCACGCAACACGAAAAGCCCGCTGAAAAGCGGGCTTTTTCGTTATGCGCTGCGCTCGAGCAGCGCGTGTCGTGCGTCGATTTCCACGCCATCCATTGCGGCGCGAAAAGCAATGCTCCAGCAGCGTCATTAGCTAACGCGGATAAGTTAGAACCACCCGCCGCCAGACTCCCTATAGTCGGAACCTTCATTCACTCGAACGTCGTTCCGCCGGAGTCTCCCGATGAACCCACGCGCTCTCCCTGCCTTCGTACGCCGCCCGCACATCGCCGCCGTTGCATTCGCCGCCGCCTGCCTCGCAGCCACGTTCGGCGTGCCGCGCGCGCATGCCGAAACGCGTGAGGTCGTGATTGCGTATCAGGACATGGTGGTGCCGTGGCGCTATGCGCAGGCCACGGGCGAAGTCGAGAAGGAAACGGGCTACAAGGTCACCTACCGCAAGCTCGCGAGCGGCGCCGACGTGATCCGCGCGCTCGCATCCGGCTCCGTGCAGCTCGGCGAGGCCGGTTCGAGCCCGATCGCAGCGGGCCTTTCGCAGGGTGTGGATCTCTCGCTGTTCTGGATTCTCGACAACATCAACGACGCCGAAGCGCTCGTCGCGCGCGACGGCTCGGGGGTGACGAGCATCGCGGGCCTCAAAGGCAAGACCATCGGCGTGCCGTATGTTTCGACCTCGCACTTTCACGCGCTCGTCGCGTTGCAGAACGCGGGCGTGAATCCCGCCGACGTGAAGATCGTCAACCTGCGTCCGCCCGAAGTCGCGGCCGCCTGGCAGCGCGGCAACATCGACGCGACCTACATCTGGGACCCCGTGCTCGCGCAGGTCAAGAAAAACGGCAAGGTGCTGATCACGTCGGGCCAGGTGGCGAAGGCCACGGGCAAGGCGACCTTCGACGGCTTCGTCGCGGACAAGCGCTTCGCGAAGGACAACGCCGATTTCGTCGCGAAGTTCGTCAAGGTGCTGGCCGCCGCGGACGCCGATTACAGCGCGCATCGCGGCGCCTGGAACGCGGCTTCGCCGCAGGTGCAGGCCGTCGCGAAGGAGTCGGGGGCGAATGCCGCCGAAGTGCCGGCGAGCCTTGCGCTCTACGCCTTCCCCACGCCCGCCGAGCAAGCCTCGAAGCAATGGCTGGGCGGCGGGGCGCAGTCGGGCGCGGCGCAGTCGCTGCTCGCCACGGCGACCTTCCTCAAGGAGCAGGGCACGATCCAGAACGTGCTGCCCGACTACTCGGTGGGCGTCGATCCGCAGTACGTGCAGCGCGCCGCCGCGCACTGAACGCAAGGAGCTTTGCATGAGCGCGCTCGCGATCCGCGATCTCACCGTCATCTATGAGGGCGCGCAACGCGGTGCGCCGCCGAACGTCGCGCTCGCGAACGTGAACCTCGAAGTGGCGCGCGGCGAGTTCGTCGTCGCGCTCGGCGCTTCGGGCTGCGGCAAGACCACGTTGCTCAACTGCATCGCGGGCTTCATCGAACCCGCGCAGGGCGAGGTGCGCGTGAACGGCGCGCGCGTGGAGGGCCCGGGCGCGGAGCGCGGCGTGGTGTTCCAGAAGCATGCGCTGCTGCCGTGGCTCGACGTGCTCGACAACGTCGCGCTCGGTTTGCGTTTTCGGGGCGTGCCGAAGGCGCAGCGCGAGCGCATCGCGCGCGAGCAGCTTGCGCTCGTGGGGCTCGAAGCGCAGGCGCGCGAACGCGTGTATGCGCTCTCCGGCGGCATGCAGCAGCGCGTGGGCATTGCGCGCGCGCTCGCGAGCGACCCGCAGATTCTGCTGATGGACGAACCGATGGGCGCGCTCGACGCCCTGACGCGCGAGCAGGTGCAAACGCTCGTGCTCGACGTCTGGGCGCGCACGCGCAAGACGGTGTTCTTCATCACGCACAGCGTGGAGGAGGCGCTTTTTCTCGCGACGCGCATCGTGGTCATGACGCCGGGGCCGGGCCGTATCGAGCGCGAGTACGAAGTGCCGTTCGCGCGCCAGTACCTCGCCACGCGCGATGCGCGCGCGGTGAAGTCGTCGCCGGAATTCATTGCGTGGCGCGAGCGGCTAGTCGATTTGCTGCATGCGGACGCGGACGCGGACGCGGACGCGGGCGCGGGCGCACACGCACACGCACACGCACACGAGGAGCCGGTATGAGCGTGCCGCAGGAATCGTTGAGAGAAGTCGCGCTGAAGGCGCGTCGCGTACAGCTCCACGGCGGCGAGGCGCATGGGGCGCGCGAGGCGCAAGCCGCCCGCTCGAAAGTCTGGCGCATGCCCGGCGAAGGCCCGACCGCCGCGCTGAGCGCGGCGTCGGTGGCGGCGCTCGCGCTGCTCTGGTGGCTCGCCACGCACCTGCACTGGCTGCCGCCGCTTTTCCTGCCAACGCCCGAAGCCGTCTGGCAAGCGTTCGCCGACGCCTGGCACGGCCGCATCCAGGGCGGCTTGCCGCTTTCCGAGCATCTGTTCTGGAGCGCGCTGCGCGTGTTCGGCGCGTTCCTGCTCGCGGTCGTGACGGCCGTTCCCGTGGGCATCCTGATGGGCGTGTCGCGCATCGCGCGCGGCCTGCTCGATCCGCCGCTCGAGTTCTACCGGCCGCTGCCGCCGCTCGCCTATCTGCCGCTGGTGGTGATCTGGTTCGGCATCGACGAGACGGCGAAAATCGTCGTGATCTGGCTCGCCTGCTTCGCGCCCATCGCAATGGCCGCGCGCGCCGGTGCGAAGAGCGCGAGCGTCGAGCAGATCCGCGCGGCAGCGTCGCTCGGCGGCGGCTTCGCGCAGATCGTGCGCTTCGTCGTGCTGCCCGCCGCGCTGCCGGAGATCCTCACGGGCCTGCGCATCGCCATCGGCTTTGGCTGGACCACGCTCGTGGCCGCCGAGATGGTCGCCGCGACGGCGGGTCTCGGCCAGATGGTGCTCAACGCGTCGAGCTTCCTGCGCACGGATGTCGTGGTGATGGGCATCGTGCTGATCGGGCTCATCGCCTGGGGCTTCGATCTGGGCATGCGCGCGCTCGAAAAGCGCCTCGTGCCGTGGAAGGGGCGAGGCTGACGCAACACCCCCGCCGTTTCTGGAAATCCAAACAGCAGTAGGGCGCGATTCTGGAAAACCAGATTCGCGCCTTTGTTCATTGAGTAAAAGTCCTTATAAATCAACGTGATGAGCGTTGATGCTTGCTGGCATTCTCCTTGCAACTAAGAACGCGCGGCCACCCAGGCCGCGACAAAAAAACAGTCAGGAGACAGCCGATGTCCGATCCCATCTTCCGGTTTCGCTGATTCCCCAGTTTCGTCCTGTCGCGGCCCGAACCTCCTTCGTTCGGCCATTGGCTTAACTCATTTGCAGGAACCATCGTGAAGAAACCTCTGCACAAAGTCCTCTACGTCCAGGTGATCGTGGCGATCGTCATCGGCGTGATCCTGGGCCACTACTGGCCCGCCCTCGGCATCGACATGAAGCCGCTCGGCGACGCCTTCATCAAGCTCATCAAGATGGTGATCGGGCCGATCATCTTCTGTACCGTCGTGACCGGCATTGCGGGCATGGAGGACATGAAGAAGGTGGGCCGCGTGGGCGGCAAGGCGCTGCTCTACTTCGAGATCGTCTCGACCTTCGCGCTCGTGCTCGGCCTCATCGCCACGCACGTGCTCAAGCCGGGCGCGGGCTTCAACGTCGACGTGAACACGCTCGACGCCAAGGCCGTGGCGAGTTACGCCGAAAAGGCGCACGGCCAGAGCAGCGTCGACTTCCTGATGCACATCATTCCCGACACGATTTCCTCGGCGTTCGCGCAGGGTGAGATCCTGCAGATCCTGCTGATCGCGCTGCTGTTCGGCGCGGTGCTCACGCAGATCGGCGAGCGTGGCCGCCCGGTGACCGCGTTCATCGAAAGCGTCTCGGGCGTGCTGTTCGGCATCGTGAAGATCGTGACGAAGCTGGCACCGATCGGCGCGTTCGGCGCGATGGCGTTCACCATCGGCAAGTACGGCGTGGGCTCGCTCATTCCGATGCTCAAGCTGATCGGCACGTTCTACCTCACGTCGATCGTGTTCGTGCTCGTCGTGCTCGGCGCGATCGCGCGCTTCACGGGCTTTTCGATCATTCGCTTCGTTTCCTACATCAAGGAAGAGCTGCTGATCGTGCTCGGCACGAGCTCGTCGGAATCGGCGCTGCCGCAGCTGATGCAGAAGCTCGAGCGCCTTGGCTGCTCGCGCTCGGTGGTGGGCCTCGTGGTGCCGACCGGCTACTCGTTCAACCTCGACGGCACCAACATCTACATGACGATGGCAGTGCTTTTCATCGCGCAGGCGACCAACACGGACCTCACGTGGACCCAGCAGCTCACGCTGCTCGCGGTGACGATGCTCACCTCGAAGGGCGCGAGCGGCGTGACCGGCGCGGGCTTCATCACGCTGGCGGCAACGCTTGCCGTGGTGCCGACCATTCCGCTCTCGGGCATGGTGCTGATTCTCGGTATCGACCGCTTCATGAGCGAGTGCCGCGCGCTCACGAACATCGTCGGCAACGGCGTGGCGACGGTCGTGGTCTCGGCATGGGAGAAGGAGCTCGACCGCAACAAGCTGCGCGCCGTGCTCTCAGGCCAGACCGAAGATCTGAAGGAAAGCGCGGGCGCGTAAGCGGCGCCGGCGGTGGCGCGCAAGCCGCGAGGCGCGCGCCGCCCGCCGATGTTCCTTCTCTCGATGTTTCGCGGCCATGGCCGTTGGGCGGCGCGCCCGTTTCCCCTGCGTGAGCGCACCGCCCGTTTTTGCCTGTATCGTCTGACGCGGCTGCACGTTTGCCTGAGCGCGCCCGAAGGCCGCTGTCCGCCCCGGACGAGCCGGACGCCCCAGCGCGGCCGTGTGCCACAATCTCCCTCATCCCCTTGACCGCCTGGAAGCCGCTCACGTGACGCGCCGCCTCATCATCCTCTTCGCGCTCGCAGCCGGTCTCGTCGCGGTCTGCGCGCTGACGTGGGCGCTCACGTGGCAGGCCGGCATCGACGCACTGCGCCGCAACGCGGCCGTGCGCGGCGACCGCACCGCGGCTTCGCTCAAGAGCACGCTCGAGCGCTACGACTCGCTGCCCTATATCGTCGGCGAGCATCCGCTCGTGCAGAACGTGCTCGTCGATCCGCGACCCGAGTGGGTGGCCGCCGCGAACCGCTATCTCGAAGACGTGAACCGCCACGCGCGCGCCACGACGACCTATATCATCCGCGCCGACGGCATGAGCATCGCGGCGAGCAACTGGCGCGACCCCGATAGCTTCGTGGGCGTGGATTACCGCTTCCGGCCGTATTTCATCGGCGCGATGCAGGGCGGCGTGGGCCGCTTCTTCGGCATCGGCACGGTCTCGCACGATCCGGGCTACTACGTGTCGCAGCCGGTGCGGCGCGACGGCAAAATCGTCGGCGTGGCCGTGGTGAAGCTCAATCTCGAATGGTTTCCGGGCACCGATGCCTCGGAGCCGCTTCTCGTGACTGACGATCACGGCGTGATCTTTCTCTCCTCGGTGCCCGCGTGGAAGTACCGCACGGTGCGCCCGCTGCCACCGGCTGTCGTGGCCTCGATCGACGCCACGCGCCAGTACGCGAGCGAGCCGATCGCGCCGCTGCCGGCAAGCGTCGAGCGCGTGTTGCCGGGCGACGCCGACATCGTGCGCATGGGTGCGGGCATCCGCGCCCCGCGCTACCTGGAGACGCGCCGCTCGCTTGGCGAGCCCGACTGGCATCTCGTCACCATGTCGTCGATCGACCCGGTGCTCGAAGCCTCGCGCAATGCGACCATCATGACGGGCTTCGGCTATGTCTCGCTGTGCCTCTTTGGCTTTTACTGGCGCATGCGGCGCGCGCGCGTGAAGGAAGTAATGCGCAGCCGCGCGATGCTGCAAAAGGCCTACGCGATGCTCAACGAGCGCGTGGCCGAGCGCACCGCTGATCTCTCGCAGGCGAACGAGCGTCTGCAGAGCGAGGTGGCGGAGCGCACGCGCGCTGAAGGCGTACTGCGCGCGACCCAGGACGAGCTGATCCAGGCGAGCAAGCTCGCGGCGCTCGGCCAGATGGCGGCGGGCATCACGCACGAACTGAACCAGCCGCTTGCGGCGCTGCGCAGCTTCTCGGACAACACGCGTGTGTTTCTCGAGCGCGGCCAGTACGCGGCGGCCACCGAAAACCTGGAGGCGATCGGTGCACTCACCGAGCGCATGGGCAAGATCGTGAACCAGCTCAAGCTGTTCGTCGGACGCGCGCGGCCGAGGAGCGCGCGCGCGCCGGTTGCCCGCGCGCTGCGCAACTCGCTCGCGTTGCTCGGCAAGCGGCTCGACGGCGTGCGCGTGGATCTCACGTTGACGGAAGACGGCGCGCCGCCCGTGCCGCTCGATGTGGACGCCGAGTACCCGGACCTGAGCGCGCAGAGCGACGATTTGCGGCTCGAACAAGTGCTCATTAACGTGCTTGGCAATGCGCTCGACGCCGTGGCGGGGCTGCCCGCGCCGCGCATTGCGATCGACGTTCAGGCGAGCGCGGCGACGCTTGCCATCGCGGTGAGCGACAATGGACCGGGCATTCCCGAGGATGTGTTGCCGCGCCTCTTCGAGCCGTTTTTCACGACGAAGGAAATGGGGCAGGGGCTTGGCCTCGGACTCGCGATTTCCTCGTCGATCGCGCGTGATTGCGGCGGCTCGCTCACGGCGAGCAACGCACCGGAAGGCGGCGCACGCTTCGTGCTGACGCTGCGCCGCGCGCGTGCCGATGCCGCGAGCGCGGCGCGTGCGGCAGGATTGTGATCAAGCGCTCCGAAGCGCGCTTATGAATCAGGATGACGAACGAACATGGTGAACACGACGCCCGGCCGGGTGCTCTACGTTGAGGATGACGAACTCGTGCGCCGCGCGGGCGTGCAAAGCCTGCAGCTCGCGGGCTTCGACGCCGCCGGTTTCGCCAACGCGGAAGGCGCGCTGCCGCTGATCGACGCCGAGTTCGCGGGCGTCGTGGTAAGCGATATCCGCCTGCCGGGCATGAGCGGGCTCGATCTGCTCGCGCAATGCCATGAGCGTGCGCCCGAAGTGCCCATCATCCTCGTGACGGGCCATGGCGATATCTCGATGGCCGTGCAGGCCATGCGCGACGGCGCGTACGACTTCATCGAGAAGCCGTTTGCCTCCGAGCGCCTGATCGAAACGGTGCGGCGCGCGCTGGAGCGGCGCCTGCTCGTGCTCGAAAACCTCGCGCTGCGCCGCGAGCTGGCGGGGCAGAACGCGCTCGCGCCGCGCATCATCGGCAAGAGTCCGGCTATCGAGCAGGTGCGCAAGCTCATTGCGAACGTCGCGCCCACGGACGCCTCGGTGCTCATCAACGGCGACACCGGCGCGGGCAAGGAGCTGATCGCGCGCAGTCTTCACGAGCTTTCGCCGCGGCATGACAAACCGTTCGTCGCCGTGAACTGCGGCGCGTTGCCCGAGCCGATGTTCGAGTCGGAGATGTTCGGCTACGAGGCGGGCGCGTTTACCGGGGCGGCCAAGCGCCGGATCGGCAAGCTCGAGCACGCGAGCGGCGGGACGCTCTTTCTCGATGAGATCGAGAGCATGCCGCTTTCGCTGCAGGTGAAGCTGCTGCGCGTGCTGCAGGATGGCGTGCTCGAGCGCCTCGGCTCGAACCAGCCGGTGCGCGCCGACTTGCGCGTGGTCGCGGCGGCCAAGGGCGACATGAGCGAGCACGTCGCGGCGGGCACCTTCCGGCGCGACTTGCTGTACCGGCTCAACGTCGTGACGATCGCGCTGCCGCCGCTCGCCGAACGCCGCGAGGACATCGTGCCGTTGTTCGAGCATTTTCTGCTCGACGCGGCGGTGCGCTATCAGCGCAGCGCGCCGCTCCTCACCGAGCGCGACCGCATGCGCCTTGCACAGCGCGACTGGCCCGGCAACGTGCGCGAACTGCGCAACGCAGCGGACCGGCGGGTGCTCGGGATTCCTGACGATCTTTCGGCAGGCGCGGTGGCCGGCGACGACGACGCGCTGCCGCTCAAGGAACGCGTGGAGCAATACGAACGTGCGCTGATCGCCGACGCGCTTGCGCAGAGCAACGGGGCGGTCGCCCAGGCCGCCGAGCGGCTGCAGATGGCGAAGGCCACGCTGTACGAGAAGATTCGCCGCTATGGGCTGGTGGCGCGCGGCGAGGGTTAGCTCCGGTTCGCGATACGTTGTGCAGCGTGCAGGCGTAAAAAAAAGCAGCGGGGCTTCCGCTGCTTTTTTGTTGGTTATTGGCCTACCGGCCTGGCCGCCCTTCAGGTCGCCAGCGCCTTCTGAAGCAGCTGGTCGAGCTCCGCGAACTGCGGTTCGCCCACGTAGCGCTTGAGAATCTTGCCGTCGCGGCCGATCACGAAAGTGGTGGGCGTGAGCTGGACGTTGCCGAACTGCTTCGCGGCCGAGCCGTCGTCCATTGCCACCTTGAACGGCAGCTGACGCGTTTGCGCGTAGTTGGCCACGTACATCGGCGCGTCGTAGTTCATTGCGACCGCCACGAACTCGAGCCCTTCGCCCTTGAAGCGGTTATAGGTCTGGACCATCTTCGGCATTTCCGCCATGCAGGTGGTGCAGCTCGTCGCCCAGAAGTTGACGAGATAGACCTTGCCCTTGAGGTCGTTCGTGGAGACCTTCTGGCCCGACAGAAGCGTGAAGGTGGCGTCGGGCACGCGCTGCTGGCTGCCGAAGAACGCGAAGTAGCCGGCGATGGCGATTGCGACGACGACCACCGCCGCGCCAACGCGCATGAGCACGCCGGAGCGCGATTTCGAAGAATTCGGGGATGCAGCGGTCATGAGCCTTGCCTCGTGCGCCGAAAGACGCGGGTGTTAAGCCAAAACATTGTAGCGCCGAATTTCCCGGCATAGCGGTTACGCGACAACATCCGGGTATGCGCCGGCGGATAATGTCGCGCACCTTTCACTCCCGTGACAAACCGCGCCCCATGGTCCTGGACATCCTTCGCCGTGCCCGCCTCCCGTTGAACCCGTTGCTGCGCGCTATCGTCGCTGCCCGCGTGGCGGTGCTGGGCCTGCTTGCCACGGCGTTCGCGCTGGCTGCGTGCTCGCCCACCTACGACTGGCGCACGATTTCGAACGACGCGAGCGGCTACTCGATCGACCTGCCGGCCAAGCCGGACAAGGACGAGCGCCGCATCGACGTGAATGGCACGCCGATGCGCATGCGCGTTCAGACGGCCGAAGTCGCCGGCGACGTGTTCGTCATCGGCACGCTCGATCTGCCCGACGCGCAGCCCGCGACGCAGCAAAAGGCGCTCGACTTCCTGCGCGCAGGCCTCGCGCGCAACGTGGGCGCGCCGCCCGACGCGCGCGCAGTGGCGGTGCCGCTCGCAACGGGCGGCTCGATCGAAGGCGTGGAAATGCACATGGCCGGCAAGGCGGGCGCCAACGGCGAGTCGCGCACGATCCACGCGCGGCTCGTCGCGAAGGGCGCACGGGCCTATCAGGTGGCGATTGTCGGTCGCACCGAGCCGCCGGTCGAGCAGGTCGACCAATTCTTCGGATCTTTCAAGCTGTACTGAGATTCGGGACTCCGCAGCACAGCTTGTGAAGCGATGTTTGGCTCTCGCTGCGGTGGGCGTTTGGCGGTCGAAGTGAATGTTGCGCAGCAGGTAAACACGCTAATTATCGGATTTGATTGAGGGTTTACCGGTTACCCACAGGAGCTGTGGGTAACTTTGTGGAAAACAACGCCGCGTTGGCCGGAAAGGGCCGTCCTGTGGGCTTTCTGTTAGTTTTGGCCGCTTTTCTGTAAATCCAGAAAATCAGAAGAATCAAGGAGTTATCAAACCAGCCGGCGCGTAATGCGAACCATGAACAAATCCGGGGCACACACGACGAAGTGTGCATAAGTCAAGTCTTGACTTCGATTTATTGGTGCTATTCACATTCCCGGGCGGCACAAGCTCAGCGGCTTACGCCACCGAAATTGACTGTGCCTCGCTAACGTTCCGCAAACACCCGCCGGTATTGCACGGCCTCTGCCACATGCGCGGCCTCGGGCATGGACGCGCCGGCGAGGTCCGCAATCGTGCGCGCGACCTTGAGCACCCGATAGTGCGCGCGCGCCGACCAGCCGAAGCGCTCGCCCGCTTCGCGCAGCAGCGTTTCACCTGCAGCGTCCGGCTGGCAGACCGCGTCGGTCTCGCGGCCGGTCAATTCGCGATTGGTTTTGCCCTGACGCGCCAACTGCCGTTCGCGCGCCGCCTGCACGCGAGCGGCGATCGCGGCGCTCGGTTCGGCACGCGTGCTGGCGCGAGCGGCCAGTTCGGCGGGCGGCAGCGCGGGAATCTCGATCTGGATGTCGATGCGGTCCAGCAGCGGTCCCGAGAGCTTGCGCAAATAGCGCGCGGCGCTTTCGGGCGTGCAGCGGCAGCGCCCCGCGGGGTCGCCGCGCCAGCCGCACGGACAGGGGTTCATCGCGGCAACGAGCTGACACGCGGCCGGGAAGTCGGTTTGCCACGCGGCGCGCGAAATGGTGATCGAACCCACTTCGAGCGGCTCGCGCAGCGTTTCGAGCACGTGGCGGTCGAATTCGGGCAACTCATCGAGGAACAGGACACCTAAATGTGCGAGCGTGATCTCGCCCGGTTGCGGCGGATTGCGCCCGCCGATCAGCGCGGCCGCGCTCGACGAGTGGTGCGGCGCGCGAAACGGCCGCTGTCGCCACTGCTGCGGCGTGAAGCCTATCGCGCTGGCCGAGAGCAGGGCGGCGGAAGCTAGCGCTTCGTCTTCGGTCATGAGGGGCAGGAGTCCGGGCAGGCGCGCGGCGAGCATCGACTTGCCAGCGCCGGGCGGCCCGACCATCAACAGATGATGTCCGCCGGCCGCGGCGACTTCGAGCGCCCGGCGCGCGCCGCGCTGGCCCACCACGTCGGCCATATCGAGGGGCGTGGCGCCGGGGGCGGCGTCGAGGGCGCTCGCACGCACGGGGGCGAGGCGCGCTTCGGGGTTGGCGCCTGCAAGGTGCGCGCAGAGCGAGCGCAGGTCGGCCGCGCCGTACACCGCGACCCCCGGCACGAGCGCCGCTTCGACGGCGTTTTGTGCAGGCAGATAAAGCTCGGGCACGCCTGAGCGCTCGCGCGGCGTAGGCGCGAGAGCGAGCGTTGCTTCGTCGGTCTCAGTATCAGGAATGCGAAGGATCTCGCCCTGGCCGGGCGATGCCGCGTCGTCCACACGCGCTGCGCGCTCCCTGTGTGCGCGGGCGGTGCCGCATGCCATGGCGAACGCACCGCGCATCGGCCGCACGGCGCCCGTGAGCGAAAGCTCGCCCGCGAACTCGCGGTGCGCGAGCGCCGCAGCCGGAAGCTGCCCGCTTGCCGCGAGAATGCCGAGCGCGATTGGCAAATCGAAGCGGCCTGATTCCTTGGGCAAATCAGCCGGCGCGAGGTTGACGGTAATTCGCCTCACCGGGAAATCGAAGCCGCAGTTCGAGAGCGCGGCGCGCACGCGCTCGCGGCTTTCGCGCACTTCGAGATCGGGCAGCCCAACGATGGAAAACGACGGCAGCCCGTTGGCGAGATGGACTTCTACGGTGACTTCGGGCGCGCGGCCAGCAGCCGGCGCGCGGCTGCGCACCACGGCAAGCGACATGGGATTCTCCGGAAGGCTCGCATGCTGGCGTGGCGCGCGCGTTGTACTGACAAACTTCGCGCGCCATGCATGCGCCAGGCTGGTGAGGCGTATGCCCCTTTACGGTTCCATTGCGTTTCACGTACGAATCGCTTGCGGCGGTGCGGCAAGGGTGCTGCACTCAATTGCGCACAGGAATGCGCAACGAAATGATCAGGAGGACTGGCTAGTCACCGGCAGCTTTTGTTCGAGTTCGGCCACGCGGCGCTCGAGTTCTTCGAGGCGTTGGCGCGTGCGCACGAGCACCTGCGTTTGCGCGTCGAATTCCTCGCGCGTGACGAGGTCCAGCTTCGAAAAGCCTTGCGACAACATTGCGCGCACATTGCGCTCGACATCGCGCGCCGGCGAGTTCTTCAGCAGATCGCTCACGCGGGACTGCAGATCATTGAATACGTCGTTTGGTTGCTTCATTCGATTCCCCTTCGCTGCACAAAAAATGTGCAAGTTTTGTTTCGCCTGTGCCCCGCGACGAACCGTGATCGATCTTGGTGCGAACTCGCAGGGCCACGGCCACGTGTGCGCGCAACTGGTGCGCACCGCAGGCCAGTGTGCTTCGCGCGGCGGCGCAGCGGGCCAATTCCAGCCGCTATGCGGCTCCCAGCGCGGCAGCGATGCCTGAGAACACTGTAGCAACGTTCCCCCCGCCACGCCACCGCGCGCGCCCCACGCTGGCCGTTCGGCCAGGGCCTTGCGCGCCGCGCCCCTCAAGGCGCGGACCGGCATTGTCCACGGCTTTGGGCGCGCTTGCATCGAAGTCCATCAGATCGGCGTTGCAGACCGGGTGCAGCATATTGGCACGGGTGTTGCTACTACTGCCCCGCGCACCGAACGACGGTTGGCTCACGGTGCGCCAGCGGGGCGGTTACGCATCATGCGCCGCTCGCAAGGCGCCCGTTGCAGAAGCAAACAAAGGTATGAAGCAAACCACAGCGAGGACTACATGAAACTGATTACAGCAATCATCAAGCCCTTCAAGCTCGATGAGGCGCGCGAAGCCCTCTCGGCAATCGGCGTGTCGGGGATCACGGTGACGGAGGTGAAAGGCTTCGGTCGCCAGAAGGGGCACACCGAGCTGTACCGCGGCGCGGAGTATGTCGTGGACTTTCTGCCGAAGGTGAAGATTGAAGCCGCCGTGGCCGACGACATCGTCGAGCAGGCCATCGAGGCGGTCGAACGCGCGGCCCGCACGGGCAAGATCGGCGACGGCAAGATTTTCGTCACGCCGATCGAACAAGTGATCCGCATCCGCACCGGCGAGACCGGCGCCGACGCACTGTAAAGCCCGCAGTAAGGCCTAAAGAGACCGAGACAAGAGGAAAGAGGAAACCGAGATGCGCAAACTTTTGATGTCCCTGATGATGGCTGGCTCGCTGCTGGCCGGCGGCGTCGGCGCCGCGCTTGCGGACGACGCATCCGCGCCCGCCGCGGCTTCCGCACCGGCGGCCGCCGCTTCGGCGCCTGACGCAACGGCCGCCGCACCGGCTTCGGCGCCTGCCGCCGACGCCGCTTCGGCACCGGCAGCCGCCGCCAGCGCCCCGGCAGACGCATCGGCTGCAGCCGCAGCCGCCGCGCCCGCCGCACCGACCGCGCCGTTCTCGGTCGATTCGTCGAAGATCAATTCGGGCGACACCGCCTGGATGCTGACTTCCACCGCGCTCGTGCTGTTCATGACGATCCCGGGCCTCGCGCTGTTCTACGGCGGCATGGTCCGCAAGAAGAACGTGCTCGCCACGCTCATGCAAAGCTTCGCGATCACCTGCGTGGTCACGGTGATCTGGACGGTGGTGGGCTACTCCATCGCGTTCACGCCGGGCGGCTCGTTCATCGGCGGCTTCTCGCGCATCTTCCTTGAGGGTATGAACTACATCAAGGGCGACAAGGCGACGACGCTCACCGTGAGCCACCTCGCGCCGACCATCCCCGAGACCGTGTACTTCGTCTATCAGATGACGTTCGCGATCATCACGCCGGCGCTGATCACCGGTGCGTTTGCCGACCGCATGAAGTTCTCGGCGATGCTCGTGTTCATGTCGCTGTGGTCGATCATCGTCTACTCGCCGATCGCGCACATGGTATGGGAACCGACCGGCTGGCTCGCCAGCGCCGGCATCCTCGACTTCGCAGGCGGCACGGTCGTGCACATCAACGCCGGTATCGCGGGTCTGGTGTGCTGCCTCGTGCTCGGCAAGCGGGTTGGCTACGGCCGCGAAGTGATGGCTCCGCACAACCTCACGCTCACGCTGATGGGTGCGGCCATGCTGTGGGTGGGCTGGTTCGGCTTCAACGCGGGTTCGGCAGTCGCGGCTGACGGCCGTGCCGGCTTCGCGATGCTCACGACGCAAATCGCTACCGCCTGCGCAGCACTCGGCTGGATGTTTGCGGAGTGGATCGCCAAGGGCAAGCCTTCGGTGCTCGGCATCGCTTCGGGCGCAGTGGCTGGTCTCGTGGCAGTTACGCCGGCATCGGGCTTCGTCGGTGTGCTCGGCGCGATCGTGATCGGTGTGGTGGCGGGCGTGGTCTGCTTCTGGTCGGCTACGTGGCTCAAGGGCAAGCTCGGCTACGACGATTCGCTCGACGCATTCGGCGTGCACGGCATCGGCGGCATCATCGGCGCGATTCTGACCGGCGTGTTCGCGGTGAAGGACATCGGCGGCGCGGATGGCAGCATCGTCCTGCAGATCAAGGGCGTGCTCACGACCCTCATCTACAGCGGCGTGGTGAGCTTCATCCTGCTGAAGGTGATCGACATGGTCATGGGCCTGCGCGTTTCGGAAGAAGACGAGCGCGAAGGTCTGGATGTGGTTCTGCATGGCGAGCGCGTGGAATAAACGCGCCGTTCTCGACGGTTTGATCTAGCAGGGCAGCAAGCAGCGACCTGGGCCCGCCTTTTCGGCGGGCCCTTTTCTTTTTGGGGCTGTGTTGGGGCCGGAGTGGGCCCGCGCGCAGGGCGACGCGCAAGGGAATAAGCGTCCCGCCCGCGCGTTCGCATAGTGCCCCTTCAATCCGTGTGCCCAATTGCGCCGGGCGGCGCGGGCGGTCCAGAATGGATATCCGGCGTGAATATCCGCACGGGCGGAACCGGCAATTGACCCTACTGCACTGAAGGGATTTCATGACGGAGTTCATGAGGGCAGATCCGTCTTGCAACTGGCGCAATCGTCCCCAGATAACCGACCGGTTTCCCTACAATCAAAGCATTTTGTCTGCGAGTCACCCCTTATGGTCCCGCATCTGGTTACGGCGTTGAATGGCCCGCTCCTCGAGCTGGAGCAGCGCATCCTCGACGCGACGCCGGCCATCGAGCGCTGGTTCCGCCTCGAATGGCAGGAGCACACGCCGCCGTTCTACGCTTCGGTCGACCTGCGCAACGCCGGTTTCAAGCTCGCGCCCGTCGACACCAACCTGTTTCCCGGCGCCTTCCACTGCTTGCCGCAGGAAGTGCTGCCGCTCGCCGTGCAGGCGGCCATGGCCGCCATCGAAAAGATCTGCCCGGACGCCAAGAACCTGCTCGTGATTCCGGAGATGCACACGCGCAACGCGTTCTACCTGGAGAACGTCGCACGCCTCGCCACGATCATGCGCCAGGCGGGCCTGAACGTGCGCTTCGGCACGCTCGACGACACCATCGCCGGGCCGGTGACGATTTCGCTCGCGGACGGCCAGAAGATCGTGCTCGAACCGCTCGAGCGTTCGCAGCGGCGCCTCGGTCTGAAGAACTTCGACCCGTGCTCGATCCTGCTGAATAACGATCTTTCCGGCGGCATTCCGCCCGTGCTCGAAAACCTGCACGAGCAGTACGTGCTGCCGCCGCTGCACGCGGGCTGGGCGGTGCGCCGCAAGTCCACGCACTTCTCGTGCTACGACGACGTGGCGAAGAAGTTCGCGAAGATGGTGGGCGTGGACCCGTGGATGATCAATCCGTACTTCGCGCACGTGGAAGGCGTGGACTTCGAGGCGCGCACGGGTGAGGAGCAGCTCGCCACCGCCATCGACGCCGTGCTCAAGAAGATCGCGAAGAAGTATCGCGAGTACGGCATCACCGAAAAGCCCTATGTCGTCATCAAGTCCGACGCCGGCACGGACGGCCGCGGCGTGATGACGGTGCACGACGCCTCGGAGGTCGCCGCACTCACGAAGCGCGAACGTGCGAAGATGTCGGCCACGAAGGACGGGCTCGAAGTGCGCGACGTGATCGTGCAGGAAGGCGTCTACACGTTCGAGCATATCGGCGACGAAGTGGCCGAGCCGGTCGTGTACATGATCGACCGCTACGTGGTGGGCGGCTTCTACCGCGCGCACGGCAGCCGCGAGCGCGACCAGAACCTGAACGCGCCGGGCATGCACTTCGTGCCGCTCGGCTTCGAGCACACGGCGCTGCCCGACACGCGCGCGAAAGCGGGCGCGGCGCCGCCGAACCGCTTCTACATGTACGGCGTGGTGGCGCGGCTCGGTTTGCTGGCGGCGTCGGTCGAGCTGGAGAAGACCGACCCCGAGGCGATCCAGGTCTGACCGGCACCTACACCTCGTCCGTCATTATTCGGACAATTCAACGCAGCGCCCGCCCCGTGCGGGCGTTGCCGTCATGACACCAGGGACAACGCAGGGACGATATGGACATTCTCTTCATCGCCGATCCGCTCGAACGGTTCAAGATCTACAAGGACTCGACCTACGCGATGATGGCCGAGGCCGCGAAGCGCGGCCACACGCTTTTCGCGTGCGAGCCGCAGCACCTCGCATGGGTGAACGGCCAGGTCGAAGCCGATGTGCGGCGCTTCGAGATCGTCGGCGATACGGCGGACCTGCATCGTGAAACGTGGTTCAAGGACTCGCCCGATGCGCGCGCGCTCACGGGCTTCGACGCCGTGATCATGCGCAAGGACCCGCCGTTCGACATGGAGTACGTGACGTCCACATGGCTGCTGGAGATCGCCGAGCGCGCGGGCGCGAAGATCTTCAACAAGCCGCAGTCGATTCGCGATCACTCGGAAAAGCTCGCCATCGGCGAGTTTCCGCAGTTCGTCGCGCCTACGCTCGTCACGCGCAGCGCGGCGCGCCTGCGCAAGTTCCACGAAGAGCATCAGGACGTGATCCTGAAGCCGCTCGACGGCATGGGCGGCATGGGCGTGTTCCGCGTGAAGGCGGACGGCATGAACCTCGGCTCGATCATCGAGATGCTGAGCCATGACGGCGCGCGCAGCGTGATGGCGCAGAAGTTCATCCCCGAGATCAAGGCCGGCGACAAGCGCATTCTGCTGATCGGCGGCGAGCCGGTGCCGTACTCGCTCGCGCGCATTCCTCAGGGCAATGAGGTGCGCGGCAATCTGGCGGCGGGCGGACTGGGCGTCGCGCAGCCGCTCACGGCGCGCGATCTGGAGATCGCGAAAGCGCTCGGCCCGACGCTCGCGGCTCGCGGCCTGCTGCTCGTGGGGCTCGATGCCATCGGCGACTGGCTCACCGAGGTCAACGTCACGAGCCCGACGTGTTTCCGCGAAATCATGGAGCAGACGGGCTTCGACGTGGCCGCCATGTTTATCGACGCGCTGGAGCGTGCGGCGGCCTGAGCTGGGTTTGGCCCCGAAACGTTGGCCGGGGCGCATTTGAAGGCCGCACCTGGAATGCGCACTTGAAAGCCGCATGTATGGCGGCATCTGCCGGCTGTGGGCGTCTTGCAGGGCGGGCGCTACATCAAGACCTTGGCTGGCGGGCAGTTTCGGACCACGAAAGGTCGCGTACTTGCCTGGCGTTTGTGAATCGCGCGCGACACCTGTCGCCGCTGTGAGCAAAACCGCCTCGCGTGCGCGAAAATGACCCTGCTACAATGCCGCGAGCCCGCGTTCCGGGCTGGCGAGCCTGCGTCGTAAAGCGATCTGGCTGCCGCGCGGCGCGTGTTCCGACCCTGCGAGCCCACGGCTGGCCGCAGGCTCGGCGCTGCAGGACGCGATTGACGAAACGTCCCGGCATCAACTGAGCCGTTTTTTGCAGTCAAGCTGACATGGCAGGGATTCTGATCATTGCGCACGCACCGCTCGCCACCGCGCTACGCGAGTGCATCGCGCATATCTATGGCGGTTGTCCGGCGCGTATCGGCGCGCTCGACGTGCTCCCCGACAGCGACCCGGCTGAAGTGGTCGCCAAAGCCAATTCGGAGATCGAGCGCTTGCGCGAGGATAACGGCGCGCTCGTGTTGACCGACATGTTCGGCGCTACGCCTTCGAACATCGCGGCGCGTCTTGCCACGGTGCCCGAGGTGCGCGTGCTGGCCGGCGTGAATCTGCCGATGCTGGTGCGCGCCGTGTGTTACCGCGCGACGCCGCTCGACACGCTCGTCGAAAAGGCGCTCGCCGGCGCGAGCAAGGGCGTCCAGACGATCGGGCCGACCATGCCGCCCGTTGCGGCCGCGGCGAGCGAATGCGGCTGCCCGCCCGCGCCCTGCGCCGAAGGCGCTGCCGACGCGACCAAGCTCGCCGCAACTCAGCCCCCCAATCAGGCCGCAGGCCAGGGCGCAAGCCAACCGGCCGCGGCAACGCTAGGCGCGGCTTGTACAGGCGGCGTCGCGGCGGGCGTATTGAGGCCGGCAGGCGCCGCCTGAAGCCGCGTCGCGGCACCAAAAGCCAACAACAAGGCACACCGAAAGACCCCAGTCACACTTCCACACACTGCGTCCGGATCGACCTATGCTGCAACAAGAAACGACCATCGTGAATAAACTCGGCCTGCACGCGCGGGCGTCGGCGAAGCTGACGCAGCTCGCAGGCAACTATCAGGCGGAAATCTGGATGAGCCGCAACGGCCGCCGCATCAACGCCAAGAGCATCATGGGGGTCATGATGCTGGCGGCAGGTATCGGCAGCACGGTGATGATCGAAACCGAAGGCCCCGACGAGGCCGACGCCATGAGCGCGCTGCTCAAGCTGATCGCCGACAAGTTTGGTGAAGGTCAGTAAGACGCGCACGGTCGTTGCGCCTTGCTTGAAACGCCGCGGTTTGCCGCGGCGTTTTCATTGGTGCGCCGGGCACTGCAGCACAACGCCGCAGTAAGGCGCGAACAGGTACGCATGGCCACATTTGGCCGCGCCGGAATTTATAATCATCGCCGGGGTCTGAGAGAGCGCATTGCAGCGGTTTGCCGCAGCATCAAATAACAGAGGAGGTGCGCGTGCCGTTCACGCTGCATGGAATTCCCGTATCACGCGGTATTGCCATCGGGCGAGCGTATCTGATCGCCCCGGCTGCGCTCGACGTCGACCACTACCTCATCGAGCCCGCGCAGATCGAAGACGAAATCGTGCGCTTTCGCGCCGCGCTTCAGGCCGTGGAGCTGGAGCTCGACACGCTGCGCGCCGACCTCGCCGCCGACGCCCCTTCCGAAATGGGCGCGTTCATCGGCGTGCACCTCATGATCCTGAACGACGTGATGCTCGTGCAGGAGACCATCGACCTCATCCGCACGCGCCGCTTCAATGTGGAGTGGGCGCTTACCGAACAGCTCGAACGCCTTTCGCGCCACTTCGACGACGTGGAGGACGAGTACCTGCGCGAGCGCAAGGCCGATATCGAACAGGTCGTGGAGCGCGTGCTGAAGTCGCTCGCGGGCGCCATGCCCCCGTCGCTGCACGGCGGCTGCGACGAGATGATCGTCGTCGCGCACGACATCGCGCCTGCCGACATGCTGCAGTTCAAGGGGCAAACCTTCCAGGGCTTCGTGACCGATCTCGGCGGGCGCACCTCGCATACGGCCATTGTCGCGCGCAGTCTGGGCATTCCGGCGGCCGTCGGTATGCAGCAGGCGAGCGCGCTGATCCGTCAGGACGATCTCATCATCGTCGATGGCGATCATGGCGTCGTGATCGTCGATCCCGCACCCATCGTGCTGGAGGAGTACACCTACCGGCAAAGCGAGATGGCGCTCGAGCGGCGCAAGCTCCAGCGCCTGAAGTTCTCGCCCACGCAAACGCTGTGCGGCGCGAAGATCCAGCTCTACGCGAACATCGAGCTGCCCGACGACGCGCAGGCCGCGCTCGACTCCGGCGCGACGGGCGTGGGTCTCTTTCGCACCGAGTTCCTGTTCATGAATCACAAGGACCACTTGCCGGAGGAGGACGAGCAGTTTGCGGCCTACCGCCGCGCGGTGGAGCTCATGAACGGACTGCCCGTGACGATCCGCACGATCGATGTGGGCGCGGACAAGCCGCTCGACGCCATGAGCGGCAGTGACGGCTTTGAGACGGCCGCGAACCCCGCGCTCGGCCTGCGTGCGATTCGCTGGAGCCTTTCCGAGCCGCAGATGTTCCTCACGCAGTTGCGTGCGATCCTGCGCGCCTCGGCGTTCGGTTCGGTCAAGATCCTGATTCCGATGCTCGCGCACGCGCAGCAGATCGATCAGACGCTCGACCTGATCCGCGAGGCGAAGCGCCAGCTCGACGACGCCGGTTTCGCCTACGACCCCAACATCCAGATCGGCGCGATGATCGAGATCCCGGCGGCGGCGCTCGCGCTGCCGATGTTCCTGCGCCGTCTCGACTTCCTCTCGATCGGCACCAACGACCTGATCCAGTACGCGCTCGCCATTGACCGGGCCGACAACGCGGTGGCCGAGCTGTACGATCCGCTGCATCCGGCCGTGCTGCAGCTGATCGCCCATACGCTGCGCGAGGCGAAGCGCGCAGGGGTGCCGGTTTCGGTGTGCGGGGAAATGGCGGGTGACCCGGCGTTTACGCGCTTGCTGCTCGGCATGGGGCTCACCGAATTTTCGATGCATCCGAGCCAGTTGCTCGTGGTGAAGCAGGAGATCCTGCGCTCGCAGCTCAAGGCGCTGGAAAAGCCGGTGTCGGAAGTGCTGGCCGCTTACGAGCCCGAGGAGTTGCAGGCGGCGCTGCAGCGTGTGGCGCAAGCCTGAACCTCTCCATGCGCACACACGCGCAAAGGCAAAAAAGCCCCGGCAGGTCCGGGGCTTTTTTGTGTCCAGGTTCTTGAGCGCATCACGCGTGCCGGTGCCGCTCGCCGCACACCGGGCAATCGGGCTGGCGCGCCACGCGCATCGTGTTCCACTCCATGCGCAGCGAGTCGAGCATCATGAGCCGCCCGACGAGCGGCGCGCCGATGCCGCCAATCACGCGCAGCGCCTCGGCCGCCTGCATCGCGCCGATGATGCCCACGGTGGGCGCGAACACACCCATCGTCGAGCACGCCACTTCCTCGAAGGGTTGATCTTCGGGGAACACGCAGGCGTAGCACGGCGAGGCCTCGTCGCGGAAGTCGAACGTGCTGATCTGCCCGTCGAAACGCAGTGCCGCGCCCGAGACGAGCGGCACGCCGTGCTTCACACACGCGCGGTTGATCGCGTGGCGCGTGGCGAAGTTGTCGGTGCAGTCGAGCACGACAGTCGCGCCCGGCACGTGTGCATCGAGCCACGCGTCGTCGATGCGCGTTTGCAGCGCGTTCACCTTCACCTCGGGATTCAGGCGCGCGATGGCGTCGCGGCCCGACTCGACCTTCGCGCGGCCCACCGACGCCGTCTCGTGCATGATCTGCCGCTGCAGGTTGGTGAGGTCGACCGTGTCGTTGTCGACGAGCGTGAGCGTGCCGACGCCCGAGGCCGCGAGATACATGGCCGCCGGCGAGCCGAGGCCGCCCGCGCCCACGACGATGGCATGTGCGTTCAGAAAGCGCTGCTGCGCCTCGATGCCGATCTCGTCGACGAGGATATGGCGGGAGTAGCGAAGGAGTTGGTCGTCGTTCATCGCGATGCGCTTGCTCGATGGCGCTGCGATGGACCTCGAGAGCCCGAATGGCTCTGAATGGGGAAGCGCGCGCCGGGGAAATTCCGTGCCGTTATTGTAACGACGCCAGCGGCTGGAGGAGGGGCGGCCTCGCGACCGGCGCACAAGACGCGCGGGTCGCGAGGCGGGTACGGCGTGTTACTTGGCCGGCGCCGGAGCGGAGGCCGGCGCGGCAGCGGAGCCCGGAGCCGGCGCCATGATGAGGGCGCCCGGCTTCACCGCGATCGGCGCGGAAGCCGAGGTCGGCGGCTTCTGCTGCGCGAGGCGGCGCTCCATCGGCGACTTCGACTCGGTCACCGGCTTGCCTTGCAGCTTGTTCAGCGCCTGCTGGAGCATGAAGTCGTCGGTGGAACCGAACTCGACTGGCTTGCGCTCGCGATCCTTCTGGCGCTGCTCCGGCGTCTTCTTGTCGTTCTGCTCTTCGAGCTGGCGCAGCATGTCCATGCGCTCCTGCTCGCGCACTTCCTGCTCCTTCTTCTCGTCCGGGTCCTGCGTGTTGGCGAGGTGGTTCTGGTAGTCCACTTCGCGCGTGACGAGTGCGTCGTCCGGATCGCCGTCGGAGTACTGGTCGACCGCGATGTCAGGACGGATGCCCTTGTTCTGGATCGAGCGGCCGCTCGGCGTGTAGTAGTACGCCGTGGTCAGGCGCAGCGCCGTGTCGGCCGTCATCGGGCGCACGGTCTGCACCGAACCCTTGCCGAACGTCGTCTTGCCGACGATGAGGGCACGCTTGGAGTCCTGCAGCGCGCCCGCCACGATTTCGGAAGCCGACGCCGAGTAGGCGTTGGTCAGCACGATCATCGGCACCGTCTTGAACTCGGCCGCCTCGCCCTTGAGCGGGTCGCCGTCGAACGACGGCAGACGGTAGTTCTCGTAGGTGTCGCGGTAGACCTGCTTCGAGTCCGGAATCTGGCCGTTCGTCGAAACGACGACCGAATCCGGCGGCAGGAACGCGCCCGCGACGCCCACGGCGCTTTGCAGCAGGCCGCCGCCGTTGTTGCGCAGGTCGAGGATGATGCCCTTGAGGTTAGGCTCCTGGCGCGCGATGTCCTGCAGCTTCTGGGCGAGGTCGGGGACCGTGCGCTCCTGGAAGCTCGTGATGCGGATATACGCGTAGCCCGGCGCCACGATCTTCGACTTCACGCTCTGCACCTTGATGATGGCGCGCGTGATGGTGAGCGGGAAGGTGCGGTCGTCGGTCTTGCGGAAGATCGTGAGCGTGACCTTGGTGCCCGGGTCGCCGCGCATCTGCTTGACCGCCTGGTCGAGCGTCATGCCGCGCACCGGCTTGTCGTTGATGCGCGTGATGAGGTCGCCCGGACGAATGCCGGCGCGGTACGCGGGCGTGTCTTCGATGGGGGAGATGACCTTGATCAGGCCGTCTTCCGACGAGATTTCGATGCCGAGGCCCGCGAAGCGACCCTTGGTCTGCTCCTGGAGCTCCTGATAGTCGGTCTTGTCGAGATACGACGAGTGCGGGTCGAGGCTCGACACCATGCCCTTGATGGCGGCGGTGAGAAGCTTCTTGTCGTCGACCGGGGTGACGTACTCATGCTTGATTTGACCGAACACTTCGGCGAAGAGCCGCAGCTGGTCGAGCGGCAGCGGTTCGACGACCGTCTGCTGGGTTTGCTGCGCCTCGGCGGAAATCTGCAGGGTGGCAAATACGCCGGTCGCGAGGCCAGCGGCGATCAGGCCGATATTTTTCAGGTTCTTTCGCATAGAGTATGTTGCGTGCGGTCGAAAAGGCGCGTGGCAGCGTCTATTGGAAAAGCGACGGACAAGTATAACTGCACACCCGCCGTGGCTGTGTATAAGGCGCGTACGATGGGACTAAGACAGTGCGGCCGGCACCTGGTTCGCAAACCGTGTGCCGTCAATCCAGTGCTGGCGCGGTGCTGGCAGGGCGCTGGCAATCTTGCCAGCCAGGACCCGAAAAGCGGAAAAGGGGAATGTGCAACGAATTGCGGAGGCCGCCGGTCCGTCGGGCCGGCGGCTGCCTGAACGTACCAGGCACGTGAACGAGGCACGGCCGGGACGCGGCCGATAAAGGAAAACGCGGACCCTTAGCCTGCCTTCTTGCCCTGGTTCGCGACAGCGGCCTGCGCCTTCGCGATGGCTTCGGCGTCGCCCAGATAGTAGTGCGTGATGGGCTTGAGGTTCTCGTCCAGCTCATAGACGAGCGGCACGCCGTTCGGGATGTTCAGCCCGACGATGTCGTCATCCGAGATGTTGTCGAGGTACTTCACGAGCGCGCGGATCGAGTTGCCGTGCGCGGCGATCACCACCTTCTTGCCCGCCTTGATGGCCGGTGCGATCGACTCGTTCCAGATCGGCAGCACGCGCGCGACCGTGTCCTTCAGGCACTCGGTGAGCGGCAGTTCCTCGCGCGGCACCCTGGCGTAGCGCGGATCGTTGTACGCCGTGCGCGAGTCGGTCGGCTCGAGCGCGGGCGGCGGCGTGTCGTAGCTGCGGCGCCAGACCAGCACCTGCTCGTCGCCGAATTTTTCGGCCGTTTCGGCCTTGTTCAGGCCCGAAAGCGCGCCGTAGTGACGCTCGTTCAGGCGCCACGAGTGGACCACGGGCAGGTACATCTGGTCCATCTGGTCCTGCACGTGCCAGAGCGTGCGGATCGCGCGCTTGAGCACCGAGGTGTAGGCGATGTCGAACGTGTAGCCGGACTCCTTGAGCAGCTGGCCTGCCTGCTGCGCTTCGCGGTTGCCCTGCTCGGTGAGGTCGACGTCCACCCAGCCGGTGAAGCGGTTTTCCTTGTTCCACGTCGATTCGCCGTGGCGGATGAGTACGAGTTTGTACATGAGGATGCCGGTCGGTAGTGAAGGAAGCGGTAATCGGGGACGGGAGGCGCAACGCCGCGGCTACACCATGGCGGCCGTCCAGTCCGGCGGGCTGCACGCCCGGGCTGGGGGGCGGTAACCCTGCGACAAACGGTTATTTTATAATGAGCGGATTGCCCGAACCCGATTTCGCACGATTTCTCTGACTTTCCCTTTTTCCGGCGGACCCTCCGTGACGTTCTTCACCAATTACATCAACCTTGTACTCATCGCGATCGTCCTCATCTCAGGAGGGTTGCTCCTGTGGCCGACGCTCAAGCGCGGCGGCCGCGGCGGCGTTTCGACCGCCGAGGCGACGCAGCTCATCAACCGCCGCAATGCCGTGGTGGTCGACCTGCGTCCCGCGGGTGAATTCGCGAAGGGCCATCTTCCGTCGGCGCGCCAGGTTGAATTTGGCGAACTCGAGACGAAGATCGGCCAGCTCGTGAAGAACAAGAGCAACCCGGTGTTGCTGGTCTGCCAGACGGGCCAGCAGTCGCACAAGGCGCTGCGCCTCGTGAAGGACGCCGGTTTTGCCGAGGTCCACGTGCTGGACGGCGGCGTGAACGCCTGGCAGCAGGCCGGAATGCCGGTCGTGAAACAAGGAGGTTCGAAGTGAGCAAAGTGGTCATGTACAGCACCCAGGTGTGCCCGTATTGCCAGATGGCCGAGCGTCTTTTAAAGTCGCGCGGCGTCGAACACATCGAGAAAGTGCTGATCGACCGGGACCCGGCGCGGCGCGAAGAGATGATGACGCGCACCGGCCGGCGTACTGTGCCTCAGGTTTTCATCGGCGAGACGCACGTGGGCGGTTACGATGACCTCTCCGCGCTCGACCGTGCGGGCGGCTTGACGCCGCTGCTCGAAACCGTCTGAGGTTAGAGGCGCTGAGCCCAGGCTGATTCATAGCCTGATTAGCAGCCACGATCGCCGTGGGACCTCGTCCGCGGGCGGGCTGCGCAGCGTGGCGTAGCGACGCAGGGTTTCGGCCCGCGCGAGCCAGCGAGGCTTGCGCGGGCCTGTTGCCGTTCATTGCCGTAGTGCGGCGCATTTTCGGGACTTCGAGATGTCGCGATAATGCCGCCGTGATCCATTCAATCAGGGAAGCCATACACCATGTCTGACGAGAACAACCAGCCGTTCTTCAATATCCAGCGCATCTACCTCAAGGACATGTCGCTCGAGCAGCCGAATTCGCCGGCCATCTTCCTTGAGCAGGACATGCCTTCGGTCGAAGTGGAAGTCGACGTCAAGGCCGAGCGCCTCGCCGATACGGTGTTCGAGATCATCGTCACCGGCACCGTCACGGCCAAGGTCAAGGACAAGGTTGCGTTCCTGATCGAAGCCAAGCAAGCCGGCATTTTCGACATCCGCAACATCCCGGCCGAACAGGTCGATCCGCTCGTCGGCATCGCCTGCCCGACCATCCTGTTCCCGTACCTGCGCTCGAACATCGCCGACGCGATCACGCGTGCAGGCTTCCCGCCGATCCACCTGGCCGAGATCAACTTCCAGGCGCTCTACGAGCAACGCCTGCAGCAACTCGCCCAGCAAGACGGCGCAAGCAGCGCGACGCACTAAAGCGCGCGTTGATCGTTTCCACGAACTACCGGTGCGGAGTATCGGAATGAACATCGCCGTTCTCGGCGCCGGAGCGTGGGGCACCGCGCTGGCAGGGCACCTCGCCCAGGCGCATCACACGCTGTTGTGGGCGCGCGATGGCGCGCTCGTCGACACCTTGCGCAAGACGCATGAAAACGCCCGCTATCTGGCGGGCGTTGCGCTGCCCAAGTCTCTCGAATACGAAACCGATCTCGCTGCCGCGCTCGACCATGCTTCGGGCGAGGCAGATCTCGTCGTGCTCGCCACGCCCGTGGCGGGCCTGCGCGGCATGCTCTGCACGCTGCGCGACATGGGCCGCGTGCCCGCGCACTTCGTCTGGCTCTGCAAGGGCTTCGAAGCTGAATCGCAACTGATGCCGCATCAGGTCGTGGCCGCCGAACTGCCCGGCCACGCGAGCAACGGCGTGCTGTCGGGGCCGAGCTTCGCGCGCGAAGTGGGCGAGGGCCTGCCCGTCGCGTTGACGGTGGCAAGCACCTCCGCCGACTGCCGCGAGCGCACGCTCGCCGCGTTCCATCACCGCGCCATGCGCATCTATACCGGCGACGACGTGGTCGGCGTCGAGGTGGGCGGCGCGGTCAAGAACGTACTCGCGATCGCGACCGGCATCGCCGATGGCCTGGGCCTCGGCCTGAATGCACGCGCCGCGCTCATCACGCGCGGCCTCGCGGAGATGACGCGCCTTGGCGTTACGCTCGGCGGGCGTGCGGAAACCTTCACGGGGCTCACCGGCCTCGGCGACCTCATTCTCACGGCCACGGGCGACCTTTCGCGCAATCGCACCGTGGGCAAGCAACTCGCGAGCGGCCGCACACTCGACGACATCCTCGGCGCACTCGGCCATGTGGCCGAAGGCGTGCGCTGTGCGCAGGCCGTGCTGGCACTCGCGCGCGCGCATGGCATCGAGATGCCGATTACCCAGGCGGTATGCGCCGTGCTGTTCGACGGTGTCACGCCGCGCGACGCCGTGAGCGCGCTGCTGCGGCGCGACGCGAAGGCGGAGTAGGGCGCTTCGGTCCTGCTGCGCTTTGCGTGAACTACGCTCGTATTGCGTGGGACCCGAGCGCAAAGGAGGACTGTATGCTGACCATCGGAAAGTGCCGCATCGAGGCGCAGGCCGTCGACATCACCACGTTGAAGGTCGATGCGATCGTCAACGCCGCGAACGGATCGCTGCTCGGCGGCGGCGGCGTGGATGGCGCGATTCATCGCGCCGCCGGGCCGGACCTGCTGCGCGAGTGCGAGACGCTGAACGGCTGCCCGACCGGCGACGCCAAAATCACTGGCGGCTATCGCCTTCCCGCGAAACACGTGATCCACACCGTGGGCCCCGTCTGGTATGGCGGCGGCCGTGATGAAGCACATCTGCTGGCTTCGTGTTACCGGCGCTCGCTCGACTGCGCGCGCGAGGCGGGCGTGGCGAGCATCGCGTTTCCGGCAATCAGTTGCGGCATCTACCGTTTTCCCGCCGACGAGGCGGTGAAGACTGCAGTCGCGACTGTGATCGACGCATTACCCAAATCGCCCGCGCTCGAGCATGTGATCTTCGCGTGCTTCGACAACGCGATGCTCGCGCGCTACGAGGATGAACTCGCGGCGCGGGGCAACGCGTAGCATTTGCTCTATTCGCCCCCTTCGAACCCGGCCTGACGCCACGCTTCGAAAACCACGACCGCGACCGTGTTCGAGAGATTCAGGCTGCGGTTGCCAGGCCGCATCGGCAGCCGTACGCGTTGTGGCGTTTCGAAGCGCTCAAGCACTGCATCGGGCAGGCCGCGCGTTTCCGCGCCGAACACGAACCAGTCGCCGGGCTGGAAGGCGTGCGAGTGAAAGCGGCCCGAGCCTCGCGTCGTGAACGCGAACATGCGTGCTGCATCCGGTGCTTCTTTGGCGATGAAGGCGTCCCAGTTGGCGTGGACGTGCATCTGCGCGTATTCGTGGTAATCGAGGCCCGCGCGGCGCAGCTTCGTGTCGTCGAGGGGGAAGCCGAGCGGCTCGATCAGATGCAGCCGCGCCCCGGTGTTCGCGCACAGGCGAATCACGTTGCCGGTGTTCGGCGGAATTTCGGGTTCGACGAGAACGACGTTGAACATGGCGATAAAACTCTCTCGATGTCTTGAATAGTGTGAGGCCGATCAGTCTTTCGGCGTGCGCAGTGCGACAAAATTCGTCACGCGCCGTGCGCCGGCGGCTTTGAGCGTACGTGCGAGCGCGTCGAGCGTAGCGCCCGAAGTCATCACGTCGTCGACCACGCCCACATGTTGGCCGCAAAGTGGCCGCGTGAGCGCGAACGCCCGGCCAACATTGCGGCGGCGCGTTTCGCGATCGAGCTTCGATTGCGGCGCCGTATGCAGAATGCGTCGGACGAGCGTGGCGTCCGCGTGCGTGCCCAGGCGCCGTGCGAGCGGCCGCGCGATCTGCCAGGCCTGGTTGTAGCCGCGCTCGATCAGGCGTTCGCGCGAGAGCGGCACCGGCACGACGATCTCGGGCATGCCCTGTTCGTCGGACATATCTTGTGCGGCGAGCGCGAGGCGTCGCGCGAATTCGTCGCCGAGCGCGAGGCGCGCACGAAACTTCAGGCCCCGGGCGAGCAGGTCGAGCGGCGCGCGATAGTCGGCGAGCGCGAGCGTCGCGTCGAATGCGGGCGGCGCGTCGACGCAGGCCTCGCAGCGGTAGCGTGCGCGCGCCGCCGCACCGCGCCTGTGCGCGAGCGGCATGGCGCAGACCGCACAGCGCAGCCGTGGCTCATTCCAGTACGCCGCATCGCAGCACACACAGAGCGTGGCTCGCGTCAAATTGCCGCATAATGGGCACAGATTGGGCAGCACGAAGTGGGCAAGCCGTGACGGCAGCGCCCGCGCCTGTCGACAGACGCGCGCAACAACCGCATGACGAATGCGGTGCGGTGCGTGGTCCGAAGCGGTCGGCGTGACACGCGGTGGATTGCGTGGCTCACGTGAAATAGGGCGCGGCGGCATCGAAGGACGGCCCGGGCAGCGGGCTCGCGTGACTGAAAGGAAAGGAGTGAGCGAGTATACTTCGCAGACTTCGCCAATACGACCGACATGTCCCCGTCTCCCGCAAGAACTGGCCGTCCGGACTATGACACCCGGCACCTGCGGCGCATCTTCGATCGCCGCGCGGCGACTTTCGACGACGTTGCGTTCCTGCCGCGTGAAATCGCGCAACGCATGCGCGAGCGCCTCGAATACATCAAAGTGAATCCCGCGGCCGTGCTCGACATCGCGTGCGGCCAGGGCGACGATCTGCCCGGCTTGCGCGAGCGCTTTCCCGAAGCGCCCGTGTTCGGCACCGATCTCTCCCTCGCCATGCTGCGCCGCGCCCGCGAGCACGACGCCCCCGACACGAGCTGGCGGCGCTTTCTGCCCGCATCGGTTGGCCGCGCGCTCGGCTCGCGCGGTCCGCGTGTTGCGCAGGCCGACTTCGCGGCACTGCCGTTCGCGCATGACGCGTTCGAACTGCTGTGGTCGAATCTCGCACTGCATTGGCATCCGCGCCCCGACCTCGTGTTCGGGGAGTGGCAGCGCGTGCTCAAGGTCAACGGGCTGCTGATGTTCAGCACGCTCGGGCCCGACACGCTCAAGGAGTTGCGCGGCGCGTACGCCGAGGTCGAAGCCGCGCACGGCGTGCCGACGCGCGCGCACGTGATCGATTTCGTCGACATGCACGATCTTGGCGACATGCTCGTCGAGAACGGCTTCGAGATTCCGGTGATGGACCAGGAAACGCTCACCATCACCTACAAGACGCCGGAAAAGCTGCTCGCCGATGTGCGCCGCTGGGGCGCGTATCCGTTCGAGCGCCACGGCGATGGCGAGGGTGAAAGCGGCGGTACGCACGGCGCGCGGCGCCTGCACCGTGCGCTCGTGGCCGCGCTAGAGGCGCGCCGCCGTACGGATGGGCCGCACGCGGGCACGATCCCGCTGACCTTCGAGATCATCTACGGCCACGCGTGGAAGGCCGTGCCGCGCATGACCGCCGAAGGCCATGGCATCGTGCGCATCGAAGACATCGGCCGGGGTCCGGCAAGGAATCGGTAACGTGGTAAGGGGGCTTTCGTTATGCCTGAAATTAGCGCCTGAAAAGCCCCTGGAAAATGCTTGAAAAATCGCTGCAAGGCCTGTCTGGCATGGGTTTGCGGGCGATTGATGCTTGCTTGTGAGGGCTGGGGATCGCGCCTATAATGCGTCAGTTTGCTGCACGGAAGGGTCCCCAAAATCCATTGTGGCAAGTCCAGATGTTCCCGTAGTTGTGCGCGGCGCAGCGCGGCGATAGTCTGGCGAAGTTGCAAGTGGGGGAGGCGAGCGATGCAGGCGCCTGATCTGCTGGCGAGTCCGGAGCCGGTCCTGAAAGACTGGACCATGAAGCGCAACTGTTCGGTTTCGCCCAGGCAATTCGTGTTCTTCTATGTTTCGCTGGCGCTGGTTTCCATCGCGATCGCCGTTCTGTTGTTGATCCACGGCGCCTGGCTGGTTTTGCCGTTTACCGGTATCGATCTGTTGGTAGTAGGCGGCGCTTTTGTCATTTATGCGCGCCATGCTGTCGATTACGAACGTATCAGGCTTTATCCGAACCGGCTGGTGATCGAACAGATGAGCGCCGACGCGCTCACGCAGTTCGAATTCAATCCCCGCTGGGTCCGGGTCGAGCCGGGCGCGACCCCACGCGACCCGGTGCGTCTCGTGTCCCGCGGTCAGGCGGTCGCTGTCGGGTTGCATCTGCCGCAATATCGGCGTGCGCAGTTCGCGCGGGAACTGCGTGCATGGCTTGCGCGCGCGGGTTAATGCGCGGCGCGTGAGTTGGCCGGTTGGCGGTATGAGCGTCCCAGGGGGCGCCCTGGTTGCAAAACCTTCCTGCGGGGTCGAGGGTTTGAATGGAAATTATGGGTAAGGAAGCTATGAAAACAATCAAGCGAGCCCTCCAGGGCGTGCTGGCGTGCAGCGGATTCCTCGTCGCCGGCGCGGCACTCGCAGTCGGAGACAGCCCAGGCGGCCCTGCGGTGAACGAGATCAATTTTCAGCCGCCCGTCACGCGCATCGCCGAAGAGCTCTACAGCCTCCACATGATGATGCTGCTCTTGTGCGCCGTGATTTTTGTCGGCGTGTTCGGCGTCATGTTCTATTCGATCTACGCGCACCGTAAATCGAAGGGCCACAAGGCGGCTCACTTCCATGAGAGCACCACGGTCGAAATCATCTGGACGGTGGTGCCGTTCATCATCGTCGTGCTGATGGCGCTGCCCGCCACCAAGGCCGTCGTGGCGATGAAGGACACGTCCAACGCCGACCTCACCGTGAAGGTCACGGGCTACCAGTGGAAATGGGGCTACGACTACGTGAAGGGGCCGGGCGAGGGCATCAACTTCCTCTCCACGCTCAGCACGCCGCGCTCCGAGGTGAACAACCGGGTGCCGATCACCGATACGTATCTGCAGGAAGTCGACAATCCGCTCGTCGTGCCGGTGAACAAGAAGATCCGCATCATCACGACGGCCAACGACGTCGTGCACTCGTGGTACGTGCCCGCATTCGGCGTGAAGCAGGACGCAATTCCGGGCTTCGTGCGCGACACGTGGTTCAAGGCCGACAAGGTCGGCACCTATCGCGGCTTCTGTACCGAACTGTGCGGCAAGGAGCACGCATTCATGCCGGTCGTGGTCGAGGTGCTCTCCGACGACGACTATGCAAAGTGGGTCGATACGCAAAAAGCGAAGATGGCCGCCGCCAACGACGACCCGAACAAGACCTACACACTGGCCGAGCTCAAGGAGCGCGGCGAGAAGGTCTATGCGTCGAACTGCGCGGTGTGCCACCAGCCCACCGGCAAGGGCGCGGGCGCGTTCCCGGCGCTCGACGGCAGCAAGGTGGCCAATGGCCCGGTTGCCGAGCACGTGAGCATCGTCCTGAAGGGCAAGAACGCCATGCCTTCGTGGGCGCCCACGCTCAACGACGTGGAGATCGCCTCGGTCATCACGTACGAGCGCAACGCGTGGGGCAACCACACCGGCGACATTCTGCAGCCGCGCCAGGTGGCCGACGCGCGTAACGGCAAGATGCCCGAGGGCGGCGACCATACCGCCGCGGCAGGTGCGGGCGGCGCGAGCGACGCGGCTGCGGCGAGCGGCGCGCAAGAGGCTAGCGGCGCTGCCGAAGCGAGTGGGGCCAGCGGTGCGGCAGCGGCAAGCGGCGCTGAACAGGCGCCGAGCGCGGCGGCACTGCCGGCAAGCGTGTACTTCGAAGTGGGCAAGAGCACGCTGCCCGCCGATGCGAAGGACGCCATCCAGGCTGCAGCCGACTACGCGAAGGCGCATCCCGACGCGAAATTCACGCTCTCGGGCTACACCGATGCGAGCGGCAACGCCAGCACGAATGCGGACCTCGCCAAGCGCCGCGCGCAAGCCGTGCGCGACGCGCTGAAGGCGGCAGGCATTGCTGAAGACCACATCATTCTGAAGAAGCCGGAAACGATCACGGGCGGCGCGAACGCGAAAGAGGCGCGCCGGGTGGAGATCAGCGCGGCGGCCTGAGCGGTCGCCACGCCAGTACGGCAAGCAGCACAGACGCAGGACAAGCGCTGCGCGAGCACATAACAAAGCAGGCAAACGCTGCAGCAAGAGACGCAAGGCCATTCGCTTTCGCAATCATTTTGCAAGGGATCGCAGTCAGCGCATCGGCGTGAGGCGGCGATCGACAGGAGATAAGAAATGTCTAGCATCGGACACGATGTAGCTGGAGGGCACGGCCACGTGCACGGCGACCACGCGCACGCCACGCCCCACGGCTGGCGCCGCTGGCTGCTCGCGACGAACCATAAGGACATCGGAACGCTGTATCTGCTCTTCTCGTTCGTGATGTTCCTTTCGGGCGGCGTCATGGCGCTCGCGATTCGTGCGGAACTGTTCGAGCCGGGCATGCAGATCATGCGCCCCGAGTTCTTCAACCAGCTCACCACGATGCACGGCCTCATCATGGTGTTCGGTGCGATCATGCCGGCGTTCGTGGGCTTCGCGAACTGGATGATTCCGCTGCAGATCGGCGCCTCGGACATGGCGTTCGCGCGCATGAACAATTTCAGCTTCTGGCTGCTGCCCGCCGCCGCGTGCCTGCTGGTCGGCTCGTTCTTCTCGCCGGGCGGCGCGACCGCAGCGGGCTGGACGCTCTACGCGCCGCTCTCCACGCAGATGGGCCCGGGCATGGACTTCGCGATCTTCGCGGTGCACATCATGGGCGCCTCGTCGATCATGGGCGGCATCAACATCGTCGTGACCATCCTGAACCTGCGCGCGCCGGGCATGACGCTCATGAAGATGCCGATGTTCGTGTGGACCTGGCTCATCACCGCCTACCTGCTGATCGCCGTGATGCCGGTGCTCGCAGGCGCGATCACGATGCTGCTGTTCGACCGCCACTTCGGCACGAGCTTCTTCAATGCGGCCGGCGGCGGCGACCCGGTCATGTACCAGCACATCTTCTGGTTCTTCGGGCACCCCGAGGTCTACATCATGATCTTGCCGGCGTTCGGGATCGTCTCGCAGGTCATTCCGGCGTTCTCGCGCAAGCCGCTGTTCGGCTATAGCTCGATGGTGTACGCCACGGCGTCGATCGCGATTCTCTCGTTCATGGTCTGGGCGCACCACATGTTCGCGACCGGCATGCCGGTCACGGGCCAGCTCTTCTTCATGTACGCGACGATGTTGATCGCCGTGCCCACGGGCGTGAAGGTGTTCAACTGGGTCGCCACGATGTGGCGCGGCTCGCTCAGCTTCGAAACGCCGATGCTGTGGGCAGTGGGCTTCCTGATCGTGTTCACGTTCGGCGGCCTCTCGGGCCTGATGCTCGCCATGGCGCCGCTCGACATCCAGTATCACGGCACCTATTTCGTGGTGGCGCACTTCCATTACGTGCTGGTGGCGGGATCATTATTCGCGCTGTTCTCAGGGTGGTACTACTGGGCGCCAAAATGGACCGGCTGGATGTACAACGAAATGCGCGGCAAGATTCACTTCTGGTGCTCGCTGATCTTCTTCAACCTCGCGTTCCTGCCGATGCACTTCGTCGGCCTCGCCGGGATGCCGCGCCGCTATGCCGACTATCCGGCCCAGTTCACGGACTGGAATCAGGTGATCACGATCGGCGCCTTCGGCTTCGGCCTTTCTCAGGTGTACTTCCTGTTCGCGGTGGCGCTGCCTGCATACCGCGGCGGCGGCGAACTGGAGAAAGCCGGCGACAAGCCGTGGGACGGCGCAACGGGCCTCGAATGGACCGTGCCGAGCCCGGCGCCGTTCCACACGTTCGAGAATCCGCCGACGGTCGAGTAAGCCGTTGAGTTTGTGGCGTCCGGCTGCGCACAGCCGGATGCGAACGAAGCCCGCGGTGTTCACGCAGTCTTCGCGCAGTGTTCACCGCAGCACGCACAAGAGGCGATTCACGATGCAAGGAGAAGCCGCGGCCAGCCGCGTTGCACGTATGACCCGGGATCCACAAAAAAGACGTACGCCCGAGCAGATCCGCGCGGGCAATCTGCGGCTCGGCCTCATTCTGCTGGCCGTCGTAGTCGGCTTCTTTGTGGCTGCCGTCGTCAAGCAGGTGTATTTCCCCGGCCACTAACGCGAAGTGCGTTTGCCGGAAGATCGTTCGAGGAAGTCCGATGTCCACGCAAGCTGGAAATGATCGCGCATTCAACCGGTCGATGCTCATCAAGCTCGTCGTCGTGGCGCTGCTGATGTTTGGTTTCGGTTTTGCTCTGGTGCCGATGTATCGGGCGATTTGCCAGGTCACGGGCATCAACAACCTCGTGCAGCGCGACGCCACGGAGCGCGAGGCGCGCAACACGCAGGTGGACATGACGCGCACGATCTCGGTGGAGTTCGACGCGAACGCACGCGGGCTGCTCGGCTTCAGGCCGGAGCAAACGAGCCTCGACGTGCATCCGGGCGAAGTCATGACGGTGATGTACGACATTTCGAACAACGAAGGACGCACGATCGACGCGCAGGCCATTCCGAGCTATGCGCCGAAGCAGGCCACGGAATACTTCCGCAAGATCGAGTGTTTCTGCTTCACGCAGCAAACCTTGAAGGCGAACGAGACGAAGCGCATGCCGGTGGTGTTCGTGATCGACCCGAAGCTGCCGAAGGACGTGAAGACGATCACGCTGTCGTACACGTTTTTCGAGTTGAACAAACCGGCCGTGCCGCCGCCGCCGAAACAGTCGGCGGGAGCATGAGGCTCTGGCAACGAAGCCAGGAGGCGAAAGGCGCATGAGCGACGAACGCGGCGGCGCAGGTACAGGGCCGGCGAAGAAGAAGGGCGGCATCCTGCAGGTGATGAAGGCGGTGGCGTGGTCCTTTCTCGGCGTGCGCAAACGCGCCGACCTCGAAGACGACGCCGCGAACCTGCACCCCGTGCAGCTGATCGTCGCGGGCATCATCGGCGCGGTGCTGTTCATCGTCGTGCTGCTCTTGATCGTGCACGCGGTGGTGGGATGAGCCTGGCGCGCGCAACGTCGCGCGATGCAGTGAATAACGAGGACACACTCGGGTACAAGCAGCCGGCGACGTCCGGTGCAACTGGAAATTGGAGAAACAGGCATGAGCGGCCAAAACGATAGCCCGTACTACTTCGTACCGCACCCGTCGCGGCATCCGATCAGCGCGTCCATTGGGCTTCTGGTCATGCTCTCCTCGCTCGCATCGTGGATCAACGGCGAGTCGTGGGGACCGATTGGCGTGCTCGCCGGCCTGCTGTGGCTGCTCTTCACGCTGTGGCACTGGTTCGGCGACGCCATCGCCGAATCCGAAGGCGGCATGTACGGCAAGCGCGTCGACGTGTCGTACCGCTGGAGCATGAGCTGGTTCATCTTCTCGGAAGTGATGTTCTTCGGCGCGTTCTTCGGTGCGCTCTTCTACGCCCGTGCGATCGCCCTGCATCAACTCGGCAGCCTCGATTACAAGCTGATCTGGCCGGACTTCTCGGCCGTCTGGCCGAACACGGGTCCTGCGGCACTGGTCTCGCACTTCCGCTCGATGACGCCGTGGCCCGTGCCGACCATCAACACGGCGCTGCTGCTTTCCTCGGGCGCGACGCTCACCGTTTCGCACCACGCGCTGCGCGACAACCATCGCTCGAAGGCCATCGCGTGGCTCGCCGCGACGATCGTGCTGGGCGTGTGCTTCCTGTTCCTGCAAGCGTTCGAGTACATCCACGCGTACGGCGAACTGAACCTCACGCTCGCTTCGGGCATCTACGGTTCGACGTTCTTCCTGCTCACGGGCTTCCACGGCTTTCACGTGTTCCTGGGCGGCACGATGCTGACGGTCGTGATGATCCGGCTCATTCGCGGTCACTTCACGGCGGAACATCATTTCGCCTTTGAAGGCGCGGCATGGTACTGGCACTTCGTTGACGTGGTGTGGCTCGGCCTCTACGTCGTCGTGTACTGGCTGTGACGCGTGTTGCGCCGCGCAGGCCGCGGCGCTTGCACAGAGAAGGGATGAGAATGAAACAAGGCGCCGCCCGACCTCGTCGGCGCGGCGCCTTGTGTTTTGAGCAGTGGATTTGCGCTGCGGTGTCCGGTGACGGCCAGCTTCGCTCAGCGGCCGTAAGGAATCCCGGTGGACTGAATCCAGCCCATCCAGTGCGCGAACAGAATGAACAGAAAGAGCGAGATCGACAGACCCACGCGCGTGGCGAGCGACCAGACCATCCGCTTGGTGCGGCCCCGGTCGTGCATCATGAAGTAGAGCGCGGAGATCATGCTCGCGATGATCAGCGCGAACGCAACGGGGACGAGTATGTGCATGAAGTTCACGGAATTTGGCATGCCTGAAAACGCCTGTCTCATTATCGCACCGTGCCACACGGCGCGGGGTTCGATCACTTGTATGTTTCGCATCGGACGTGCCCAATGAAATTCAGGCTCGTCCCCGCATTGCTCATCCTGATCGTGATGGCCGTGACGATCCGGCTCGGCTTCTGGCAGCGCGATCGCGCGCATCAGAAGGAGGCGCTGCAGGCGCAAATAACGCAGTACGAATCGTCTACGCCGCAACCGGTAGGTGCCACACCGCTCGCGCTGAAGGCCATTGAGTTTCATCGCGTGCGTGCGACAGGCACATTCCTGCCCGAGCGCGTGGTGTATCTCGACAATCGTCCCTATAACGATCAGCCGGGCTTTTATGTCGTCATGCCGCTTAAACTCGAAGGCGGTGGCTACGTGCTGGTGAATCGCGGCTGGTTGCCGCGCAACATAGCAGACCGCGCCACAATCGCGCCCTATGTCACGCCGGCAGGGCCGGTCGTCGTGGAAGGCATTGCGCGCGCGGATGCCTCGCGTGCGTTCGAACTGGGTGCGGGCGGCTCTGCAGCGCATCAGAAGATACGGCAGAATCTCGGCGTCGCTTCCTACGCAGCGGAAACCGGGTTGCCGCTGCAACCGTTCGTGATCCAGCAAACCGGCTTCGTGCCGGCCTTCCAGGATGGGCTCGTGCGCGACTGGCCGGTGCCGAATACCGACGTCGAGCGCAACTACGGCTATATGCTCCAGTGGTGGGGCATGGCGCTCGCGGCCCTCGGGTTCGGTCTTTTTGCGGCTCGTAAAGCAGGGAAAGGCGCAGGCAAAGCCGCTGCGACAAAAGAGCGCACCGAAGGCGAGGTCAGGCAGGACGCCGAAGCGCCCGGAAGGCAAAACGCTGGCAGCGCGAAGGACGCCTGATGATTGGTCGGACGAATCAATTCCGTTCCGACACGATCCGGACAATGGCGCTGCACGTGCAGCACATGGACAACTGAAAGCGACAGAAGCGAGGTTCCACGAGAGTGTCGACGCAATCCCCCCGTTCCGCCCAGGTCGCACAGCCGGCCGCCACGCCCGCGCAGAAAGACGCGCACAAGGACGCAAAGCGGCGTGGCCGCTGGACGCTGCTCGCCATCGCGCTGATCTGCGGCGCGCCTATCGCAATTTCGTACTTCACGTACTACGTGATCAAACCGAAGGGCGGTACAACGAGCTATGGCGCGCTCATCGAGCCGCAGCGGCCCATTCCCGACGCGCTCATGGTGACGGGCGACGACGGTCACGAAGTGCCGCTCGCCTCGCTCAAGGGCCGCTGGCTGATGATCTCGGTGAATGGCGGCGACTGCGACGAAGCGTGCGCCACGAAGCTCTACTTCATGCGCCAGGTGCGCGCGACGCAGGGCGCGGAGCGCGAGCGCGTCGTCACGGTCTGGCTGCGCACCGACGACGCAAGCGTTCCCGCGAAAGTGAAGGGCGCCTACGCCGACACGCGCATGCTGCGCGCCGATCCGGTTGCGGTCGCTGCGTGGCTGCCCGCCACGCAAACGTCGAAAGACACCGACCACATCTATCTGGTCGATCCGAACGGCAATCTCATGATGCGATTCCCGGCGAATGCCGATCCGTCGAAAATCAAACAAGACGTCACTAAACTGCTCAAGTGGTCCCGCATCGGTTAAGGTGCGCAGCGCGAGTCTGACAGAGAAGAGTAATAGAGATGTTTATCCTGGAGCTGGGCCTGATTGGCCTGTGCATCGCGTTGCTGCCGCTCTCGTGGGTCTGGGTGAAGGCCGACGACAACAAGTTTCGCAAGCTCGTGTGGCTTACGACGTTCATGACGCTCGACCTCGTGATGTTCGGCGGCTTCACGCGCCTGACCGACTCGGGCCTTGGCTGTCCTGACTGGCCGGGCTGCTATGGCACGTCGTCGCCGTTCATTGCGCATGCGCAAATTGCCGCAGCGCATCTCGCCATGCCGAGCGGCCCCGTGAGCATGTCGAAGGCGTGGATCGAGATGATCCACCGTTATTTCGCCATGGCGATCGGGGTCCTGATCATTGCGCAGATGGCGATTGCCTGGCGCGCGCGCATCAAGCGCCTGCCGCTCCACGTGTCGCCGTGGTGGCCCACCGCGCTGCTCGGGCTGATTCTCGTGCAGGGCGTGTTCGGCGCGTGGACGGTGACGATGAAGCTGCAGCCCATCATCGTCACGACGCACCTCCTGCTTGGCCTCACGCTGCTCGGCTCGCTCGCGTGGCTTGGCGCGCGCATGACGCCGCTGCCCGCGTACGAACCCGACGCCGCGCGCTGGCGCGTGGCCGCGCTGGCGGCGCTCGTGCTGCTCGTCGCGCAGATCGCGCTGGGCGGCTGGGTGAGCACGAACTACGCGGTGCTCGCCTGCACCGACTTCCCGACCTGCAACGGCGCATGGATTCCGCCGATGGATTTCCATCACGGCTTCCATCTCTGGCGCGCGCTCGGCATGGACGGCAACGGCGACGTGATCACCCAGGACGCGCTCGTTGCGATCCACTGGACGCATCGTACGTTCGCGTTCGTCGTAATCGCTTATCTGGTATGGTTCGCCCTCAAGTTGCGACGCTATGCCTCGCTGCGACGCCCGGCAAATTGGATCATGATCGTGATCCTCATCCAATTTCTGACAGGGCTTTCTAACATCGTGCTGCAGTGGCCGCTGCCCGTGGCAGTGGCGCACAACGGTGGCGCGGCGATCCTGCTGCTTTTGGTCGTCGTGCTAAACTTTCGAATTGCTTGTAGCCGCCCCGGCCGCGCCGTTCTCCCTGCGCGCGACACCGCTGCGGTGTGACCCCGCCCTATGGAAAGTACAACCCTATCCCAGACGCCCGGTAGCCGGATTTCCCAATATCTCGCGCTCACCAAGCCGCGCGTCACGCAACTGGCCGTGTTTTGCGCCGTCATCGGCATGTTTCTCGCCGTGCCGGGCATGGTGCCCTGGAAACAGCTGATCGGCGGCACCATCGGTATCTGGCTCACGGCCGGCGCGGCCTTCGCGATCAACTGTCTGGTCGAGCAAAAGGTGGATGCGCGCATGCGTCGCACTGCCTGGCGTCCTTCGGCACGCGGTGAGATCACGAGCACGCAGATCCTGATCTTCTCGGCGGTGATCGGCGGCATCGGCATGTGGGTGCTGTACACGTTCGCCAATCCCCTGACCATGTGGCTCACGGTGGCGACCTTCATCGGCTACGCGATCATCTACACGCTGCTGCTCAAGCCGGCCACGCCGCAGAACATCGTGATCGGCGGCGCCTCGGGCGCCATGCCGCCGGCGCTCGGCTGGGCCGCTGTCACGGGCCACGTGCCCGGAGACGCCTGGATTCTCGTGCTGATCATTTTCGTGTGGACCCCGCCGCACTTCTGGGCGCTCGCGCTCTACCGCCGCAAGGACTACGAAAACGCCGGGCTGCCGATGCTGCCCAACACGCACGGCGAGAAGTACACGCGTCTGCATATCCTGCTCTACACCGTGATCCTGTTCGCGGTCACGCTGATGCCGTACATCTCCGGCATGAGCGGCGTGGTGTATCTGGCTTCGGCCGTGCTGCTCGGCGCGGTGTTCCTCGCCTACGCGTGGAAGATCTATGTCGAGTATTCCGATGCACTCGCGCGCAAGACTTTCCGCTATTCGATCGTCTACCTCTCGTTGCTGTTCATGGCGCTGCTCGTCGACCATTACGTGCATGCGCTCATCGCTGCGTAACGATATGGCCCACCGCACGCTTGCGCGCTTCGTGCGCGCCACGGTTGTTACGCTTGCCGCCGCAGGCGCACTTGGCGGCACGCTGGTTCTGGAGGGCTGCGGCCAGCAGCCTCCCTCGTTCACGAACCTCGACATTACCGGCAACACGCAGTTCGGCAAGGACTTCGCGCTGCCCGACACGAACGGCAAGACACGCACGCTCGCCGACTTCAAGGACAAGGTGGTCGTGCTGTTCTTCGGCTACACGCACTGTCCGGACGTTTGCCCGACCACCATGGCCGAGCTCTCGCAGGCGCTCCAGCAACTGGGGCCCGATGCGGCGAAGCGCGTGCAGGTGCTGTTCGTCACCGTCGATCCCAATCGCGACACCGCGCAGATCCTGGGCCAGTACGCGGCTGCGTTCAACCCGACCTTCATCGGGCTGCGCCCGGCGAGCGAGGACCAGCTCAAGCAGGTGGCGAAGGACTTCCGCGTGTACTACGCGAAAGTGCCCGGCAACACGCCTGACAGCTACACGATGGACCATACGGCCGCGAGCTACGTGTTCGACACGACCGGCAAACTGCGCCTCTTCGCGCGCGACGGGCAGGGCGTCACGCCCTGGCTGCACGATCTGAAGATCCTCCTCGGCTCGAATCCCGACTAAGGGATACCTTGCGCGTTCGCCGCGAAAGGGCGAACGCGCGCCTCAGAGTCGCGCTGGCATACCAGTATGCGAATTCATTATTTCCAGCAACCGGCGCCATATGAGACGATTTATATCGTCCGGCAGACGGCGCATAACGCCGCGTGACCGGAGCAACAACAAAACCACGCAGGAACATCACCTCCATGCAGCGCAGAAATCTGATTAAAGCACTCCTCGCCGGCGTCGCCGCCACCACTCTCGCAGTCAGCTTCGGCGCCCACGCCGACGACCAGGTTATCCGGGTCGGCACCGTTTCGGGTCCGGACGCACAGGTCTGGGCCGTCGTCCAGAAGGTTGCCAAGCGCGAAGGTCTGAACGTCAAGGTCATCGAATTCAACGACTATGTGCAGCCAAACGCCGCGCTCGACGCCGGCGACCTCGACGCCAACAGCTTCCAGACCGGCCCGTACCTCGACAGCCAGATCAAGCAGCGCGGCTACAAGCTCGCGAACGCGGGCCTCACGTACATTTCGCCGATCGGCGTGTACTCGAAGAAGCTCAAGTCGCTGAACGATCTGCCGCAAGGCGCGAAGGTCGCCGTGCCGAATGACCCGTCGAACGAAAACCGCGCGCTGCTGCTTCTGCAGAACAAGGGCTTGATCAAGCTGCGCGCTGGCGCGGGCACGAACGGCAACAACGCCACGCCGCTCGACGTCGCAGAGAACCCGAAGAAGATCAAGCTCGTCGAACTGGACGCCGCGCAACTGCCGCGCGCGCTCGGCGACGTGGACGCCGCTGTGATCAACACGAACTATGCGCTGGCCGCCGGCCTGCAGCCGACCAAGGATGCCATCGCCATCGAGGACATCCACAGCCCGTACGCGAACCTGATCGCCGTTCGCACCCAGGACAAGGACAAGCCGTGGGTGAAGAAACTGGTTGCCGCCTACCAGTCGGAAGACGTGCGCCAGTTCATCAAGAACGAGTTCAAGGGCTCGATGGTTCCGTCGTTCTAAGGCACATTCGAGAAGCGGCTGCCTGCGTCGCACCGACGCGGGAGCCCAGCAGGACCCGAACGCCGTGGCGAAAGTCACGGCGTTTTTTATTGCGCGTGCCGTATCGGGATTGTTTGAAATTGAGGATCGCACCGCGCGGGTTTGATGTGACTCAATTGAGACGCTAGGGAATCGCTCGAGTGCGCGCTATCTTTCCTGCCGAAGTCACACGCTGGTCCTACGGCGGTACTACGGTGGGCTATGTCAGATAACGTGTTGATGCCACTTTGGTCCCATTGCGGAGCCCACGGTTGCTTTCCAGGGTAAATCCCGATGCTTGGCTATCACCGGCTGGAGCCTTATGCGTTCGTGCAACACATTGATTTAAAATGATATTTTTCGATGCATTGCGACGGCCTTGCATCTGTTGACTGGTCTTATTGTGGTTATATAATGGGCTCGCTTTCGCACCGGACCAATCGGCATTGCCACGTAACATGCCCGTCCGGCCCCCCACGATCGTCCAACCGCTGGCGCCAAGTCCATGGAAACCCGTTGGTCTGCCCTGATGCCCGATGCGCGCAATGTGACGCCGCTCTATCTGCAGCTGGCGCGCAACCTTGCTACGGCTATTCACTGCGGCGTGTGGTCTGCCGGCGAGGCTTTGCCCTCGGAGCGCACGCTGTCGGACGCCATCGGCGTGTCGCGCATCACCGCGCGCAAGGCGATCGAGCTGCTCGTGGAGCAGGGACTGATCCGGCGCGCACGCGGCGCGGGCAGCTTCATCACGCCGCGCGTGGAAGATCCGCTTTCGCGCCTCACGGGCTTCACGAAGAAAATGGAGCAGCGTGGCTTCACGCCCGACTCGGTGTGGCTCGCGCGCGAGGTACGGCCCGCGCACCGCGAGGAGATCGTGCAGCTCGGCCTTTCGCCGGGCGCCTCGGTCACGAGCCTGCGCCGACTGCGCCGCGCCGACGGCACCGTGATGGCCGTCGAGCATTCGGCGCTGCCCGTCTCGATCGTGCCGGACCCGGAAGCAATCGAGGGCTCGCTGTATTCGTACCTGGAGCAGCGCCGCGTGCCCGTGGTGCGCGCCCTGCAACACTTTCGCGCGGTCAACGCGACGGGCGAGATCGCCACGCTGATGGGCGTCGAGCCGCGCGCGGCGCTGCTCGTCATCACACGCGTGGGCTTTTCCGCCGATCAGCGCGCCATCGAGCTGACCGACACTTATTGCCGCGACGGCTATTACGACTTCGTTGCGGAGTTGCGCCAATGAGCGCCCCGCGGGAACGGAACGCCGCCGCACACTCTCTCATGCACGTCACCGAAACGTCCTACCGCGCTTTGATGCGCCTCATCGGAAAACTCTCATGCTGAGCGGAAACATACTCACCCCTGAAGGCTGGATCCACGGCACGCTGTCGTTCGAGAACGGACGCATCACCGCGATCACGGGCGAGGCCACCGATCCGGCGAAGAACGACGAGCCCTATATCCTGCCAGGCTTCATCGACCTGCACGTGCACGGCGGCGGCGGCGCCGACGTCATGGAAGCCGGCGACGCGATCGAAACCATCGCGCGCACGCACGCCCGCTACGGCACCACGAGCCTGCTCGCCACCACCATGACAGCGCCGCGCGACGAACTGATGAATGTGGTCGCGGGCCTCGGCAACGTCACGCGCAACCGCACGGCGGGCGGCGCGCGCGTGCTGGGCGTACACCTCGAAGGCCCGTACATCAACCCCGGCAAGCTCGGCGCGCAGCCCGACGCCGCCGTTTCGGCCGTGCTCGACGAAGTACTCAAGTACCTCTCGATCGCGCCGATTCGCGTCGTGACGGTGGCGCCCGAGATCGCGGGCCATATCGAGATCATCGGCGAGATGGCGGCGCGCGGCGTGCGCGTGCAGATCGGCCACTCGCTCGCGACCTACGACGACGCCGTGGCCGCGCTCAAGCACGGCGCCTGCGGCTTCACGCACCTCTTCAACGCGATGTCGCCGCTGCATCATCGCAATCCGGGCGTGGTCGGCGCGGCGCTTGCGCACGCCGAGTACGCGGAGATCATTCCCGATTTGCTGCACGTGCATCCCGGTGCGATCCGCGCCGCGCTGCGCGCCATTCCGCGCCTTTATGTGGTGACCGACAGCACCTCGGCCACCGGCATGCCCGACGGCGAATACCGCCTCGGCAGCCAGCACGTGACGAAATGCCTCGGCGGCGTGCGTCTTGCAGACGGCACGCTCGCGGGCAGCACCCTCACCATGGACCAGGCGCTGCGCAACCTCGTCTCGATCGGCCTGCCGATCGCGGACGTGTCCGCGCGCCTGTCGCGCTATGCCGCCGACTACCTCGGCATCGAAGACCGTGGCCGCCTCGTGCGCGGCGCATGGGGCGATGTCAACGTGTTCGATCGCGAGCTGGCGCTCACCGCGACCTACGTCGAAGGAGAATCGATTGTCGAATATGCTTAAAGAAGCGCTGGCCTCGGCCGGCGTCGTCGCCGCGCAGCTCGCGGACACTTCGCGCGTCGAAGCGCTCGCCCGCGCGCTCGAGGCCGAGCCGCGCCACGTTGCGCTCACCGTCGCGCGCGGCAGCTCGGACCACGCGGCGAGCTACTTCGCCGCACTCACCATGAGCCGCATCGGCGTGCCGGTGGCCACGCTGCCGATGTCGATCGCCACGCTCCAGCAGGCGCCCTTACGTGTGCGCGGCCAGTTTGCCCTCGCTTTCTCCCAATCGGGTAGGAGTCCTGACCTCGTCGCGACGATCAAGGCGCTGCGCGAAGCCGGTGCGCTGACGGCGGCAATGGTCAACGTCGCGGGCTCGCCGCTCGCCGAGGCCGCCGGCACGGAACTGCCGCTGCTCGCCGGCCCCGAACTGAGCGTGGCGGCCACCAAGAGTTATATCGCGATGCTCGCGATGTCGGCGCAGCTCGTCGGCTTCTGGCAGCGCGACGCCGCGTTCCTCGACGCCGTTCGCGCGCTCCCCGACGCGCTCGGTCGCGCGGGCACGCTCGACTGGTCGAAGGCCGTGGAAGAGTTGCGCGACGTCAAACAGATGATTGTTATCGGCCGTGGTCCGGGTCTCGCGATTGCGCAGGAAGCGGCGCTCAAGCTCAAGGAAACGTCGGGCATTCAGGCCGAGGCGTTTTCGAGCGCCGAAGTGCGGCACGGCCCGATGGAGTTGATCGACCGCGATTACCCGCTGCTCGTGTTCGCACCGCGCGGGCCGGAGCAGGCGGGCCTGATCGAGTTTGCCCGCGACATGGAAAAGCGCGGTGCGCGCGTGCTGCTCGCGGCGCCCGCCGACGTACACGGCGCAGCGTTGCCGCTCGAAACGGCTGCCGATGCGGCGCTCGATCCCATCGCGGCCATTCTGTCGTTCTACGTAATGGCGGCGGGCCTGGCGGCCGCGCGCGGGCGCAATCCCGACGAGCCGCGTTACCTGAACAAAGTCACCGAAACCCACTAGATTGGAAAGCGAATGGAACGCATCGAGGAGTCTCGCCTGATGGATCCGCATACTCGCGTCGAGGGGCACATCGTCCTGGTTTCGCCGCTCACCGGGCCGGTCGTGCCGCTCGCGTCGGTGCCCGACCCGGTGTTCTCGGAAGGCTTGTTCGGCGACGGCATTGGCGTCGACCCGCTCATCGGCCGTGTGGTCGCGCCGTGCGACGGCATCGTCGCGCATCTCGCGCGAACCGGCCACGCGGTGACGCTGCAAACGGCCGAAGGCGCACAGGTGCTCGTGCACGTCGGCATCGACACCGTCGAGCTGAACGGCAAGGGTTTCACGACAAAAGTCGCGCAGGGCGCGCAGGTGCGCCGCGGCGACACGTTGATCGAGTTCGATCTCGACGTGGTGGCGTGCAATGCCCCGAGCCTCGTCTCGGTGGTCGCGATCGCCAATTCGGATGCATTCGAAGTAGTCGAGCGCGCGGGCGCGGGCCACGTCGAAGCGGGCAAGTCCGCGCTGCTCGTGCTGCGCGTGCGTGACGGCGCAGAGATCAACACGGCCCACGAACTGGTTGCGAACGAAGTGCGCCGCAGCGTGACGCTCACGCATGCGGGCGGCCTTCATGCGCGACCGGCGGCACGGGCGCGCGAAGCGGTGCGCGGCATCGACGCGCGCGTCGAGGTCCGCTTTGGCGAACGCAAGTCCGCCATCGAAAGCGTCGTGGGCTTGCTGGGCCTCGGTGCGGGCGAGGGCGCGACCATTGAACTCGTCGGCATCGGCCGGGAGGCGCAGCGCGCCGTGGACGCCGTGGCAAACGAGCTCCTGCGCGAAGCGCCCGGTGAGGGCGGCGAAGCGCCGGCGCGGCAGCAGTCGCCCGCGCCCGTGATGCAGGAAACCGCCGCCGCGGCATCCACCGCCGAGCCGGGCGTGCTCGCGGGCGTGTGCGCGGCGCCGGGCGTCGCGGTGGGCAAGCTGGTGCGCTGGGACGAAGCCGAACTCACGCCGCCCGAACTCGCGAGCGGCTCATCGGCCGCGGAGAGCCGTCTGCTCGACCAGGCGATCGCCGCTGTGGACGCCGAACTGAACCAGAGCGTGCGCACGGCTTCGCAGCGTGGCGCGATTGGCGAGGCGGGCATTTTCACGATGCACCGCGTGCTGCTCGAAGACCCGACGCTCGTCGACGCCGCGCGCGACGCGATCAGCCTCGGCAAGAGCGCGGGCTACGCGTGGCGCGAAGCGATTCGCGCGCAAATCGTGGTGCTCGGCCAGGTGGACGATCCGCTGCTCGCGGAGCGTGCCGCCGATCTGCGCGACCTCGAAAAGCGCGTGCTGCGCGCGCTCGGTCTCTCGAACACGGCGGCGCGCGCGCTGCCCGAAGAGGCCGTGCTCGCCGCCGACGAATTCACGCCTTCCGATCTCGCAACGCTGGACCGCAAGCGCGTGATGGCGCTCGTGATGGCGCGCGGCGGCGCGACCTCGCACGCGGCGATCATCGCGCGCCAGGCCGGTATTCCTGCGATCGTCGCGCTCGGCGACGCGCTTCACTCGGTGCCCGAAGGCACCGAAGTCGTCATCGATGCGCTCGCAGGCCGCTTTGCGTACACGCCGAGTGCGCTCGACATCGAGCGTGCGCGCAGCGAGAAGCAGCGCCAGGCCGGTGTGCGTGAAGCGAACCGCCGTACGTCGCACGAGGCCGCCGCCACCCGCGACGGCCACGCGGTGGAAGTCGCCGCGAACATCGCGACGCTGGAAGATGCCAACACGGCGGTGGAAAACGGTGCGGACGCCGTAGGCCTGCTGCGCACGGAACTGCTGTTCATCCATCGCCAGGCTGCGCCGACGGTGGAGGAGCATCTTCAGAGCTACCAGGCCATCACGGACGCACTCGCGGGCCGCACGGCGATCATCCGTACGCTCGACGTGGGCGCCGACAAGGAAGTCGACTATCTGACGCTGCCGCCCGAGCCGAACCCGGCGCTGGGTCTGCGCGGCATTCGCCTTGCGCAGGTGCGGCCCGATCTGCTGGACGACCAGCTGCGCGGCCTCCTTGCCGTGAAGCCGGTTGGCAAGGTGCGCATCCTGTTGCCGATGGTGACCGACGTGGGCGAGCTTGTACGCCTGCGCGAACGTATCGATACGTTCGCACGCGAAGCGGGCCGCACCGAGCCAATCGAAGTGGGCGTGATGATCGAGGTGCCCTCGGCTGCACTGCTCGCGGATCAGCTTGCGCGCCATGCGGATTTCCTCTCGATCGGCACCAACGATCTCACGCAGTACACGCTCGCGATGGACCGCTGCCAGCCCGATCTCGCGGCGCAGGCCGACGGGCTGCATCCGGCCGTGCTGCGTCTCGTGGCAGCGGCGGTCGAGGGCGCGAACAAGCACGGCAAGTGGGTGGGCGTATGCGGTGCGCTGGCGGGCGATCCGCTCGCGGTGCCGCTGCTCATCGGCCTCGGTGTGACGGAACTCTCCGTCGATCCGGTTTCCGTGCCCTCGATCAAGGCGCGCGTGCGCAAGCTCGACTACAACGATTGTCGCGAGCGCGCTAAAAATGCGCTCGCGCTCGAATCGGCGCAAGCCGTGCGTGCGGCAAGCCGCGAAATCTGGCCACTCGATTGATGGTTTCTGTTTCACCCACCCTAAGCAATCCTTAAAAACACGCCGGCGTGCGCAGCGATCGCGCGCCGGCCTCTCTCACCCACACACGTCAAGCAAGAGATAGAGACTGGAGGCAGTTCAATGGATGGCAATCCGTTTCTCAAGATACAAAGCCTCGGCCGCGCGCTGATGCTTCCCATCGCAGTGCTGCCGGTCGCCGGCATCCTGCTTCGCTTCGGCCAGGCCGACATGCTCAACATCAAGATCATCGCCGACGCGGGCGGCGCGATCTTCGATAACCTGCCGTTGCTGTTTGCGATCGGCATCGCCGTGGGCTTCGCGAAGGACAACAACGGCGTAGCCGGCCTCGCGGGCGCGCTGGGCTATCTGGTCCAGACCGCCGTGATGAAGGACATCAACGACAAGCTCAACATGGGCGTGCTGTCGGGCGTGGTGGCCGGTGTCGTCGCGGGCATGCTGTACAACCGCTTCAAGGACATCAAGCTGCCCGAGTTCCTCGCGTTCTTCGGCGGCAAACGCTTCGTGCCGATCGTCACAGGGCTCACGTGTCTCGTGCTCGGCATCGTGTTTGGCTTCGTGTGGGGACCGGTGCAGGGCGTGATCGACACCGCCGGCCACTGGCTCACCACGGCGGGGGCGATCGGCACCTTCGTGTACGGCTTGCTCAACCGCCTGTTGCTCGTCACGGGTCTGCACCACATCCTCAACTCGCTCGTGTGGTTCGTGTTCGGCTCGTTCACGCCGGCAGCCGGCGGCGCGGCCGTCACGGGCGACCTGCACCGCTTCTTCGCGGGCGACCCCACGGCGGGCAGCTTCATGGCCGGCTTCTTCCCGGTGATGATGTTCGGCCTGCCGGCAGCGTGCCTCGCCATGCTGCACGAAGCGCCGAAGGACAAGCGCGCGATGGTGGGCGGCCTGCTGTTCTCGATGGCGCTCACCTCGTTCCTCACGGGCGTGACCGAGCCGATCGAGTTCACGTTCATGTTCCTCGCGCCCGTGCTCTACGCGATCCATGCGGTGCTCACGGGGCTGTCGCTGGCGATCTGCTCGCTGCTTGGCATCAAGCTCGGCTTCACGTTCTCGGCGGGCGCGATCGACTACGTGCTGAACTACGGGCTCTCCACGCATGGCTGGTATGCGATTCCGCTCGGTGTGGTCTATGCGGTCGTGTACTACGGGCTGTTCCGCTTCTTCATCCGCCGCTTCAACCTGCCCACGCCGGGCCGCGAAGCCTCGGCGGGCGATACGGCCATCGCCTCGACGATGTCGGGCGTTGCGGTCGCGGCTGGCGGCGCGGCAACGGCGGCGTCGCTCTCGCGTGCTGCGCGTTACATCGATGCGCTCGGCGGCGCGGCCAACCTCAAGGTGGTCGACGCGTGCACGACGCGTCTGCGTCTCTCGGTGGTCGATCCGGCCCATGTTTCGGAGCCGGCGTTGAAGGCAATCGGTGCGCGCGGCGTGCTCAAGCGCGGCGGCGAAAGCGTGCAGGTCATCATCGGGCCGGAGGCGGATATCATCGCCGATGAAATTCGCGGCGAGATCGCGCGTGGCGGTGCCGCGGCCAGCAAGCCGGCTGCTGCAGCGCAAGCGGTTCCGGCTGCTCATGTTGTTCAGGCCGAAGCGAGCGCTGCTGTCGCGCAGGGCCCGCTCGATCCGAATCCGTCGCGCTGGCTCGCGGTATTCGGCGGCGTCGCCAACATCGTTTCGCTCGACGCGGTGGCGGCCACACGCTTGCGCGTGATCGTGCGCGATCCGGCTGCCGTGGATCGCGAGAAGCTCGGCACGCTCGACGTGGCGTGGATTTCGGCGGATACGCTGCACATCGTGGTCGGCGACGCCGCGCCGCGTTATGCACGTGAACTGGCGCTTCAGCCGGCGTAATCGATTCGCGGTATGCCGATGAAAAACGCCGCAGCGTATGCTGCGGCGTTTTTGTTTTCGGTGTCTCTAAACGGCATCGACGCTTAGTACAACGTATGCTGATTGTCGCGTATGACGTCAGCGGTAATCTTGCCGCGCATGACGCGATAGACCCATGCCGTATAACCGAGCACGATCGGCAGGAAGATGATGACGGCAACGAGCATGATCTCGAGCGTCATCTTGCTCGAAGTCGCGTCCCAGACCGTGAGGCTCGAACGCGGGTCGAGCGACGAGGGCATGATGAACGGAAACATCGAGAAGCCCGCGGTGAGAATCACGCCGACGATCTGCAGCCCCGTGCTCAGGAACGCAAGCCGTTCGAAGCGTGAACCCGCGAGTGCGAACGCGAGCAAGCCGCCAAGCACGCCCAGGACAGGGGCGAGCGCCATCCACGGATAGAGCCCGTAGTTCGCGAGCCAGAGCCCCGGCCCGGAATCGACGCTCTTGAGGAGCGGATTGGCCACCGTGTCGAGAGGCGCGGGCGACGTGATCGTATAGCCGCCGATGAGCGTCGCCACGAGCGCGCCCGCCACGAGGAACAACACGATCGTGAGCCCCGCGAACAGGCGCAGCGCCTTCGAGGCGCGCATCGCAACGACACCATCGCTCTTGAGTTTCAGGAACGCCGCGCCGTGCGCGGTGAGCATGCAAAGACTCACCAGCCCGCAGACCAGTGCGAACGGATTGAGGAGGGCAAAGAAGCTGCCGTGATACGTCACGCGCAGGTCCGTGTCATAGGCGAACGGCACGCCCTGGAGCAGATTGCCGAACGCCACGCCGAACACGAGCGCGGGCACGAAGCCGCCGATAAAGAGGCCGTAGTCCCAGCCCTGACGCCATCTCACATCCACGCGCTTGCCGCGATAGTCGAAGCCCACGGGCCGGAAAAACAGCGCGAAGAGCACGAGCAGCATGGCGAAGTAGAAGCCCGAGAACGACGCCGCATAAGCGAGCGGCCAGGCGGCGAACATCGCGCCGCCCGCGGTGATGAACCAGACCTGGTTGCCTTCCCAGGTCGCGCCCACCGTGTTGATGACGATGCGGCGTTCCTCGTCGGTCTTGCCGACGAAGGGCAGTAGCACGGCCGCGCCCATATCGAAGCCGTCGGTAAGCGCGAAGCCGATCAGCAGCACACCGATCAGCACCCACCAGATCAACTTGAGCGTTGCGTAATCCATGGCGTGTTCCCTCGCGGTTTTCGTTGTCTAGCGCCGATCACGTGACCTTGCCGTCGGTCGCAAGCGTCGCCGTCTGCTCGTGGAAGTAACGACCGGTATGCAGCGACGACGGCCCGAGGCGCGCGTACTTGAACATCAACGTGATCTCGATGATGAAGAGCACCGTGTAGAAGATTACGAAGCCCGCGATGCTCAGCATCACGTCGCCGGGCGCGAGGCTCGAAGCCGAAAGGCGCGTGGGCAGCACCTCCGCGATGGTCCATGGCTGGCGCCCCGTTTCCGCGACGACCCAGCCGAACTCGGCGGCGAGCCACGGCAGCGGGATCGCCACCAGCGCCCAGCGGAGGAACCAGCGGCGGTTTTCCTTGAGCAGCGAGCGCTGCGCGCAGAACCAGAAGGCGAGCACGAAGGTTACGAGAAAAAGGATGCCAAGGCCGACCATCACGCGGAACGACCAGAACACGGGGGCAACGGGCGGGATCGCGGTTCTGGACGCGGCCCTGACCTGCTCGGAGGTCGCATCGACGACGTTCGGCGTGAACTGCTTCAGGAGCAGGCCGTAGCCGAGGTCGGCCTTGTGCGCTTCGAACACGTCGCGCGTTTCGGTGTCGGCGGTGCCTTCTTTCATCTTCTGCAGCGCGGCGTACGCGAGCATGCCGTTGCGGATGCGCACTTCGGCGCGGCCCATCAGGTCTTTCAGGCCGATCACGGGTGTGTCGATCGAGCGCGTGGCGATGATGCCCATGAGCCAGGGAATGCGGATCGCGTAGTCGGTGCGCTCTTCCTTCTGGTTGGGCAGGCCGAACAGCGTGAACGGCGCCGGGGCGGGCGCGGTCTCCCATTCGGATTCGATGGCGGCGAGCTTGACTTGCTGCACGACGCCGTCGGTGTAGCCCGATTCGTCGCCGAGGATCAGCACGCACAGCGTGGACGCAAGGCCAAAGCCCGCGGCGATCGCGTACGAGCGCAGTGCGAACTCCACATCGCGCCGGCGCAGCAGGTACCACGACGAAATGCCGAGCACGAACATCGACGCCGTCACGTAGCCGGCGGAAACCGTGTGCACGAACTTCACCTGCGCGACGGGGTTGAAAATCACATGGAACAGGCTGGTGAGTTCCATGCGCATGGTTTCGTAGTTGAACGCCGCGCCCACGGGGTTCTGCATCCAGCCGTTGGCGATCAGAATCCATAGCGCCGAAAGATTCGAGCCGAGCGCGACGAGAAACGTGGTGAACAGATGCGCGCCTTTCGACAGGCGATTCCAGCCGAAAAAGAACAACCCGACAAAGGTCGATTCGAGGAAGAACGCCGCGAGCCCTTCCACGGCGAGCGGCACGCCGAAAATGTCGCCCACGTAGTGCGAGTAGTACGACCAGTTGGTGCCGAACTGGAACTCCATCGTGAGGCCGGTGGTGACGCCCATCGCGAAGTTGATGGCGAAGAGCTTGCCCCAAAACTGCGTCATGTCCTTGTAGATCACCTTGCCGGTCATCACGTACACAGACTCCATGATGACGAGCAGCCACGAGAGGCCGAGCGTGAGCGGCACGAAGAGGAAGTGGTAGAGCGCGGTGATGGCGAACTGAAGACGCGAGAGTTCCACCGATTCAATCGCGGGCATGACGGTCTCCTCGTTGTGGCGGCATGGCCGGAGGTTGGGACACGGACGGCTGGGGCCTTGATGCCGTGGGCACGGCCAGGATGGCCTGCGCGACAGCGGCAGGCGGCATGTTCATGTCTTCTGCCTGCGGGTGACTGAAGAATGCGTATTTGAGCGCCATCAGCAGGACAAGCTTGATGACGAGAACGAGGGCAATATCGCGCGCAAAGGTGGGGCCGCGCATCCACTGGAAGATGCGCGTGCGCAGCAACGACGGTGCGCGCTGGCGTTGACCGGATGCCGGGATCATGACGACGGGTGCCCTCGAACGCGTTACGAGGCCAGACCGCGGCGCGGCCTCTGGCTCACCACCTCGAAATCATCTTAGGGTGGAATCAGCGCGGCCGGTGCGAAGGTGCGCAGCTTTCGGAGCGCGCAAAAGAAAAACCCCGTTCGCGGGAACGGGGTTTTCGGTTTGGCTTTTAGACCTGCTGCGGCTTACGCGTAGTCGGCGAGCGCGGTGCGCATCTTCTTCATGGCGCTTGCTTCGATCTGGCGAATGCGCTCGGCCGAAACGCCGAACTCGTCGGCCAGTTCGTGCAGCGTCGAGCCGCCCGAACCGTCGTCGTCGACGTTGAGCCAGCGCGCCTCGATGATGCGGCGGCTGCGCGCGTCGAGCGCTTCCAGCGCGCTCGCAATGCCGTCGGACTGCAGGCGGTCGCGCGAACGTGCGGCCAGCACGGCGCTCGGCTCGTTATGCGAGTCGGCGAGCCAGGCGATCGGGGCGTACGACTCCTCGCCGTCCTCGGTCTGGCCTTCTAGCGCAATGTCGGCACCCGACAGGCGCGTTTCCATCTCCACGACCTCTTCGCGCTTCACGTTCAGTTCCTGCGCGAGGCCGTCGATTTCCTCCGGCGTGAACGACTGCAGGCCCTGCTTGTGGCTGCGCAGGTTGAAGAACAGCTTGCGCTGCGCCTTGGTCGTGGCGACCTTCACCATGCGCCAGTTGCGCAGGATGTATTCGTGGATCTCAGCCTTGATCCAGTGCATCGCGTACGACACGAGCCGCACGTTCTGCTCGGGGTCGAAGCGCTTCACGGCCTTCATCAGACCGATGTTGCCTTCCTGGATCAGGTCGGCGTGCGGCAGGCCGTAGCCGAGATAATTACGCGCAATCGACACGACGAGGCGCAGGTGCGACAGCACCAGGCGGCGCGCACCTTCAAGATTGTTTTGCTCGCGAAACTCGGTCGCGAACTGACGCTCTTCCTGGGGCGTCAGCATCGGGATCCGGTTCACGGCTTGAATATAGGCGTCGATGTTGCCCAGCTGGCCGGGCAACAGGGAAGCATTCGCGAGCGCCAATGAGCCCCCGGCCTTGGCCGACGACGGGCTCAGCGTACTCGGAAGGGTCATGGTCATTGCGTTGCTCACGTAGCGAACTCCTCAGGAATCTTGCAAAAGTCAGACACCGACTCCACGGTGGATGTTAGCACTCTGAATCACCGAGTGCTAATACTTGGAGTCTGTAGGGGCTTCAAGGTTCCTTGATTCCTATCGAAATGGTTGTATCGATAGATTACACTAAACGCCGGCGATCAAGCGGGGCGGGGCCTCGCGCCCGGCGCAGGCCAGCGCAAAGGGCAGGCCGAAGGAACACTCTAGAACGGGACAGCAGTCCGGCGCGGAGGCGCGGGAGATAAAGGGTTGAATCAAGGGGCTCTCGACGGAGCCGCGCAGCGCTCGGACTTTGCCACAGAATCTGATGAATAGACATCGGACGAAGCTGAAAGTGCTGCGCTGCGACATCAGGGCGCGGCTGCGGGGACGCGGCTGCCGCCATGCGCGGTTTTCACCGGACGCGTGGCTTATGCGCCATACATGGGGGCGTTGTCTTTGATCGCAAGTATCCTTGCGTGAAATCCTGGTATAAATTTCAGCCAGACATATGCGGAAAATCTTCGGCGTGGGGCTGCGCTCAGGCGCGGGCCGGCGCGCAAGGGGCTTGAGCGATGGCGGCAAAACTAATCGATGCGATTCGCGGACTTGAGCGCGAGCGCTTTCGCGCGATGGTTGATGGCGACGGCACGTCGCTGGACCAGTTGCTGTCCGATCACGCGACCTTCGTCCACACCAACGGCAAACGCGAGACCAAGCAGCAGTTCATCGATGCGATCACGGCGGGCCGCCGCCGCTACCGCCAGATCGAGATCCAGTCGCAGGACGTGCTTCAAGCCGGAAACGAGGCCTGCGTGGTCTCCGGCCGCGTGCTGATCGAGATGGAAGCGAACAACGGTGCGCTGCTCTTTCCGATTGCCTACACGGCGATCCAGACACAGGAGGGTGGTCACTGGCGTCTGCTCGCATGGCAGGCGACGCGTTGCGCGATCGAGTGACGACCGGTAAGTCCACTCGCTGGAACGCCGCTTAGGCGCTTCAGGCGCACGCCGGCGGCCCGTTTTGCCGCCGGCGCTCAACATGCCGCCGATTTCCCTGCTTGACTTCAAACTGCTTGTGTTGCCGCGCGCGGTGGGTGTCAGGCCGCCACGCGCTGGTCTACCGGCGTCCAGGCCGCACGATTCACTGCGCTGACCACTGCCGCCACGCTCGCATGAACAGCGTCGTCGCCCACGCCCACGCCGTGGCGCAGCGGCTGGCCACCCACACGCGCACCGACGAATACGGCCGTGCCACCCTGCGCCGTGCGCTCGCTCTCGAACGAGGTGATTTCGATACGCTCGCCCGCCATTGCCGCGATTGCGGCGGCCACGGCTTGCGCATGCGCCTCATCGGCGCTCGCGGCAGCCGGCATGGCCACGTCGCGGCCTTCCCAGCGCACACGGCCTGAACCCACGTTGGCGGCCGGCCCGCGCGTTTCGAAGTACTCACGCGCGAACAGCGCGCAGACGGCATCGCCCGTGATTTCCTCGCCCGACGTATCGGCGACGGTCTGCACGGCGTGGCTGAACTCGATCTGCACGCGGCGCGGCGGCGTGAAGCCCATGCCGCGCTCGAGCAGATACGTCGCGCCGCCCTTGCCCGACTGGCTGTTCACGCGGATCACCGCGTCATAGCTGCGGCCGAGATCGGCGGGATCGATCGGGAGATAGGGCACTTCCCAAACCGCGTCGGGCCGTTGCTGCGCGAAGCCCTTGCGGATCGCGTCCTGGTGCGAGCCCGAGAACGCCGTGAACACGAGATCGCCCGCATACGGATGGCGCGGGTGCACGGGCAACTGGTTGCAGCGCTCGACCACGCGGCGCACGGCGTCGATGTCGGAGAAGTCGAGGCCCGGGTCGATGCCCTGGGTGTAGAGGTTCATTGCGAGCGTGACGAGATCGACGTTGCCGGTGCGTTCGCCATTGCCGAACAGGCAGCCTTCGATGCGATCCGCGCCCGCGAGCAGCGCCATTTCGGCGGCGGCCACCGCCGTGCCGCGGTCGTTATGCGGATGTACCGAGAGGACGATGCTGTCGCGGTACGCGAGGTTGCGGTCCATCCACTCGATCTGGTCGGCATAGACGTTGGGCATCGCCGCTTCGACGGTCGCCGGGAGATTCACGATCATCTTGTGATCGCGCGTGGGGCGCCACGTCTGGGCCACCGCATCGCACACTTCGCGCGCGAAGGTCAGCTCGGTCATGCTGAACGTTTCGGGCGAATATTGGTAAATCCAGTGAGTTTGCGGGTTCTTGTCGGCATGTTCGCGGATAATGCGCGTGCCTTCGACCGCGAGCGCCTTGACTTCTTCCTTCGACTGGCCGAACACGATCTTGCGAAACGACGGGCAGATCGCGTTGTAAAGGTGGACGATCGCGCGCGGCACGCCTTCGAGCGCTTCGAACGTGCGGGCGATCAGTTCTTCGCGCGACTGCACGAGCACTTCGATCGTCACGTCCTCGGGAATGCGCTTTTCCTCGATCAGCTTGCGCACGAAATCGAAGTCGGTCTGCGACGCGGACGGAAAGCCGACTTCGATTTCCTTGAAGCCGATCGCGACGAGCATCTCGAAGAACTCGGTCTTCTGCTCGATGCTCATCGGCTCGATCAGCGACTGGTTGCCGTCGCGCAGGTCGGTACTCATCCAGATCGGCGCGCGTTCGACGGTGCGCGTCGGCCATTTACGGCCGTTCAAGCGGATGGCGGGGAAGGGGCGGTACTTCTCGGCGGGATTACGCAACATGACGAGCCTCGTTCTTCGTGTTGTCGTATGCGATGGCGGTCGGCAGCGGGCGGCTGGCGGGCTGGCGACGGAGCACGATGCGCGAAACTTCATGCGTACGGGCGGCAACCGCGGACGCGAAGAAGACGGCCACGGTGACGGCGGTAGCCGGCGCGGCGACAGCGGACGTAAACGATGCCCATGCAACGTGCATTTTGACCTCGCGACTCGTCCGGACGGTAAGCGGACGAATGCAGACGACAGGTTGTAGAGATACAGCGGATTTGGGGTACTGCGAGAACTGCTTGGGGAGGACCGCGGTGACCGGAGAGGGGGTCGTTGCGGCGCTACACCAGCTTTAGGCTAGGCGTAGCGATAGGGCCGATAGTCGGCCGAGGGTAATTCGGAGGGTGTTCGGGTAGGAACGCATTCGTCCAATGTAAAACAGGGCCGACGAGTGTGTCAACAACGAATTTGCAGATTGAGCGCGCGACGATGCGTGAAGATGGCCGACGAAGCGCGCCGATGCGCTTTTGCTCGTTGCGCGGATCGCCCGCTCCGCACGGCTTTCAGCGGATTGGGCGATGTGCTTTGGGTTCGAACGTTAGCGCTTCGCGATGCGCTTGATCGTCTCGATCTGGCGCGCGATGGCGTCGGGCACCGGTGCTTCGCCACGCAGCACCGCTTCGATCCATGCCGCCGTAGTGGGCGCGTCGCGACCTTCCGGAAGATCGATTTCGGGCGCGCCAGGCGATGAACGCTCCGGCTCGATCAGCGTCTCGCAGATGCCGTCGTGCAACCAGTCGACCTGCACCTGGCGGCGCGTGTCCGCCACGGCTTCGCCCTCGGTGCCGCGCGCGAGCAGCGCACCGCCCACGGCGGCTTCCGGATGCGCCGCAAAGAGGGCGCTCAGGCTTTCGCGGTACGGCGGGTGCGTGTAGTTCACGAGGCGCAGGCCCGGCTCGGCGAACGGTTGCAGCAGCTTCACGAGCGTATGCGTGGAATTGCGCACGCCCATGCGCCGGCGCAGCGAGAGCAGCCGCGCGAGTTTGGGCGCGAGCGTTTCGATCGATGAAAACGCCACGCGGCTCGACGCCAGTTGCGCTTCGATGTCGGCGTGATCGTGGGTCTCGGGCCGGTTCAGCGCCGCGAAGATTTCCGCGCTCGTCACGCGGCCCGGGTCGGTGGTGACGCCGTGCACGAGCGTTGGCACGCCTTCGCGCGCGAGCAGCAGGGCGAGCAGCGGCACGAGGTTCGGTTGTTTGCGCGCGCCGTTGTAGCTTGGGATCGACACGGGCCGATAGTCGCCCGCCGGCACCGCGAGCGGTGCGAACGAGGCGTGTGCGGCGCGCAGCATGGCAGACAGTTCATCGGCGGTTTCGCCCTTGAGACGGTAGGCGAGCAGCACGGCGCCTAGCTCCAACTCGGGCACGCGTCCGTCGAGCATCGCGGCGTAGAGCGCGTGCGTGTCTTCGGACGAGAGCGAGCGAGCGCCGTTCGGTCCGCGGCCGATCTCCTTGATGAAGCGGGCGCACGGGAAGATGTCGGTGGAGTCGGCGGTGGTCATGGGCAAGCGTGGTTCGTTCGACGGCGTGCGGCGCGCCGCCGTCGTATTGAAATGGGGGATGCGAGAAGTATCGCACGAGCACCCCATGCCTCGCCGGCCATGCCAGCGCCCGCTTCTGGTCAGCCCCCTCCGCGAAGGCTGCTTGAAGGCTTCGCCGCGCGTGCTCACCGTCGCGCGTTACACTCGCGATTGCTCTGGCGTGCAAGCCGCGCCTCACGCCTTACACGCCCTAAAGATCTACAGGCCCGCGTGCCTCGCGCACGCTCCATCACAAAGACGGAGAACTTCATGACGTACGTAATCGAACCGGCGGCGCTCGCCTCGGTGCCGGTGGCCGGCAGCGACTCGCGTTTCCCCGTGCGGCGCATCTACTGCGTTGGCCGCAACTACGAAGCGCATGCGCGCGAGATGGGCCACGATCCGAACCGTGAACCGCCGTTCTTCTTCTCCAAACCCGCCGACGCCGTGCTCTACGTCGCGCCCGGTTCGACCGCCGAGTTTCCGTATCCCGCGCAATCGAAGAACGTGCACTTCGAGATGGAACTGGTCGCGGCGATCGGCAAGGGCGGCAAGGATATTCCAGTCGCCAGCGCGCTCGACCATGTCTACGGCTACGCGCTCGGGCTCGACATGACGCGCCGCGACTTGCAGGCTGAAGCGAAGAAGCTCGGTCGTCCGTGGGATACGGCCAAGGGCTTCGATCATTCGGCGCCCATCGGCCCGATTCATCCGGTTTCGAAGATCGGCCAGCTCGAGAAGGGAGAAATCTGGCTCGCGGTCAACGGCGAGGAAAAGCAGCGCTCGGACATCTCGCAGATGATCTGGCCGGTTGCCGACACGATCGCGTTCCTTTCGACGCTGTTCGAGCTGAAGGCCGGTGACCTGATCTATACGGGCACGCCCGAGGGCGTGGGCGCCGTCGTGAAGGGCGACCTGATGACGGGCGGTGTGGCAGGCATCGGCGAATTCGCCGTGCGGGTCATCTGAGCGGCGCCGTCCGCATCAGGATTCAAGAGGAGCAAGAGAGGAGCATGAAGCTTTACAGCTATTTCCGCAGTTCGGCATCGTATCGAGTGCGTATTGCGCTGAATCTGAAGAACCTGTCGTACGAGTACGTGCCGGTCCATCTCGTGCGCGATGGCGGCGAGCAGCTCAAGCCCGCCTATCGCCAGGTCAATCCCGACGCGATCGTGCCGGCGTTCGTCGACGACGAAGGGCACACGCTGCAGCAGTCGCTCGCGATCATCGAGTATCTGGAGGAGACGCATCCCGAGCCGCCGCTGCTGCCGAAGTTGCCCGCCGATCGCGCGCACGTTCGCTCGCTTGCGCTGCAGGTGGCGTGCGAGATTCACCCGGTGGACAACCTGCGCGTGCTGAAGTACCTCAAGCACACCGTTGGCGCGGACGACGCGACGAAAGACGCGTGGTACCGCCACTGGATCGAGGCGGGCTTCGAGACGTTGGAACAGCGGCTCGCCAGCGATCCGCGCACCGGCAAGCTCTCGTTTGGCGACACGCCCACCGTTGCCGATCTTTGCATCGTGCCGCAGGTCTACAACGCGAACCGGTTCAAGATCGACACGACGCGCTACCCGACCATTCAGCGCATCAACGACTACGCGCTCACGCTCGACGCGTTCGCACGCGCCGCGCCGGGCGTGCAGCCGGATTCGGAGTGAGCGTCTGACCGGCGTACGTCGGCTGCGCCAATGAAAAAGGGCGTCGTTCGTGAGAACGACGCCCTTTGTGTATCTAAATCCACTTAAACGCGCGCTTTTAGCTGCCAAGCAGCGCGTCGGCGAATTCCTCGGCCACGAACGGCTGCAGGTCTTCGACCTTCTCGCCCACGCCGATGAAATACACGGGAATCGGGCGTTGCCGCGCGATCGCAGCGAGAATGCCGCCCTTGGCGGTGCCGTCGAGCTTCGTCACGATGAGGCCGGTGAGGCCGAGCGCGTCGTCGAACGCCTTGACCTGCGCGAGCGCGTTCTGGCCCGTGTTCGCGTCGATCACGAGCAGCACCTCGTGCGGCGCACCGTCGAACGCCTTGCCGATCACGCGCTTGACCTTCTTCAGCTCGTCCATCAGATGCAATTGCGTCGGCAGGCGGCCCGCGGTGTCGGCCATCACCACGTCGATGCGGCGCGCGCGCGCGGCGCTCACGGCGTCGAAGATCACCGCGGCCGGATCGCCGCTTTCCTGCTGCACGACCGTCACGTTGTTACGCTGGCCCCAGATGGCGAGCTGTTCGCGTGCGGCGGCGCGGAAGGTGTCGCCCGCGGCGAGCAGCACGCTTTGGTCGAAGCTCTGCAGATGCTTCGCCAGCTTGCCGATGCTGGTGGTCTTGCCCGCGCCATTCACGCCCGCGATCATCATCACGAGCGGCTGGGCGCGACCGAGCATGAGCGACTTTTCGAGCGGCTTGAGCAAGTCGATCAGCAGCTCGCGCAGGGCGTCCTTCACCTGTTGCGCTTCGGTCAGCCGCTCGGCGCGCACTTTCTGGCGCAGCGTTTCGAGCAGATATTCGGTGGCGTCGACGCCCGCATCCGACATCAGCAGCGCGGTTTCGAGCTCCTCGTAGAGGTCGTCGTCGATCTTCGCGTTGACGAAGATGCTCTGGATGTTCGAGCCCGTTTTCGAGAGCCCCGACTTCAGGCGCTTGAGCCAGGATTGCTTGGCGGCAGCCTCGAGCGCGGGCGGCGGGACGATCTCGATGGTTTCCGGTTCGTCATCGCTGGCGGCGCTCGCTTCCTGCGCCGGGGCAGGCTCGACCGGCGCGGCCTCGGCCGCAACTACAGATGGTGCAGGCGACGTTTCGCTCGCCGTGCCGGCGGGCGCTTCAACGGCCTCGTCCGGCGCCTCGAGCGTGGCTTCGCCTTGCGCGTTCTCGGCCGGCGCGTTCTCGGCGTCCTTCGAGCCGCGGAATCGTTTGAAGAAACTGAACATGGTCTGGGGTGGGTCAGGCGCGCTGCGGGTCGGACCGAGGGGCGGTCAGCGACGGCATGGGAAGAGGTAACGCGCGGAAAACATGGCATTTTATCAGGCACATTACCTGGAGTCGCGGCGGCGTCGCCGCAGGGTCCTTGCGGCGTGCGCGCGGCACGTGCGCGCCCCTGTGGTAACGTGCGCGCATTGGAGGGTGCGATGTGGAAGCGTCGTGCCCGAACCCAGCAGCCGAGTTCCGCCGGCAGATTGACTGCCAGCGGTCAAATGAACGCAGCCGTACGACCCAACGCATGACCCGCTCCTCATCCTCACGTGGCCAAGGCGGCCGTTCCCATCAGTCCGATCCGCGCGCGCGTGGCGGCGGCGGAACACACACGGTCCGCATCATCGGCGGCGACTGGAAGCGCACGCCGCTGCCGGTGCTCGATCTCGATGGACTACGCCCGACCCCCGACCGCGTGCGCGAAACGCTCTTCAACTGGCTCGGCCAGCGCCTCGACGGCCTGCGCTGCCTCGACCTGTTCGCGGGCAGCGGCGGCCTTGGCTTCGAGGCGGCTTCGCGCGGTGCCGCGCGAGTCGTGATGGTGGAGCGCAGCGCGCGCGCCGCGGCGCAGTTGCGCGCGAACCAGGCGCGCCTTGGCGCGCGCATGATCGAAGTCGCGGAAGCCGACGCGCTGCGCCTGGCGGCCAATCTCGCGCCAGGCTCGTTCGATGTGGTGTTCCTCGATCCGCCGTTCGGCGAGACCGCGCTGCTCGAGCGTTCGCTCGAACTGGCCGCGCCGCTTGTCGCCTCGGGCGGATGGCTCTACGTGGAGTCCGGCGAGCCGGTCGATCCGGCGGCACGGCCCGCGCTGGCGGGCTGGAGCGTGGTGCGCGAGGGCCGGGCGGGTGCGGTTCACTATCATTTGCTGCAGCGCGAAAATGAGGAATAATGCGCGTTCGATAAGAAGCGGCGGGCGGCCTGGCCGTCACGCGCGCATATGTGCAAGCGTCGCCACGGCAGTGCATTGCACCCCATTTCTGTTGAGAGGAGAAGCCTCATGGTAGTCGCCGTGTACCCCGGCACCTTCGACCCGCTTACGCGCGGCCACGAAGATCTCGTGCGGCGCGCGTCGAGCATTTTCGACACGCTGGTAGTCGGCGTTGCGGACAGCCGCAACAAGAAGCCTTTCTTCTCGCTCGACGAGCGGCTCGAGATTGCCCACGAGGTGCTCGGCCATTATCCGAATGTCCAGGTCATGAGCTTCAAGGGGCTTCTGAAGGACTTCGTGCGCACCAACAACGCACGCGTGATCGTGCGCGGGCTGCGCGCGGTGTCGGACTTCGAGTATGAATTTCAGATGGCGGGCATGAACCGTTATCTGCTGCCCGACGTCGAAACGATGTTCATGACGCCTTCTGACCAGTATCAGTTCATTTCGGGCACGATCGTGCGCGAAATCGCCCAGTTGGGTGGAGATGTCAGCAAGTTCGTGTTTCCTTCAGTGGAAAAGCGCCTGCAGGACAAGGTGGCCTCAATGGGCGGCCCGGTTACGAAGGCGTGAACGCGCGGCGAAAGCAGCGTAAACTATAGGGCTAAGCAACGTGTGAGCCGGCCTTCGTGCTGGCAGGAAGTGAGATAAGCATGGCCCTGATGATTACCGACGAGTGCATCAATTGCGACGTGTGCGAGCCCGAGTGCCCGAACGACGCGATCTCGATGGGCCCGGAAATCTATGTGATCGACCCGGGCAAGTGCACCGAGTGTGTCGGCCATTTCGATGAGCCGCAGTGCATTCAAGTGTGCCCGGTCGAGTGCATCCCCAAGAATCCGGAGCATGTCGAGTCGCCGGAGCAATTGATGCAGAAGTACCACGCGCTGATCGCGGCGAAGAACGCCGCCTGAATCTCGCAGAATCCTTCGGGAATAAAAAACGCGCCAACAGGCGCGTTTTTTATTTCATCTTGCCGTCTTCTTACGCGACGATGGCCTTCAATGCATCGACGAGCGTGTCGCATTCGGCATCGGTGCCGATCGAAATGCGCAGATGCTGGTTCACGCGCGGCGCGTTGAAATGGCGCACGAAGATCTCTTTTTCACGCAGTTTGGCCGCAATTGCAGCCGCGTCGTGCGCAGGGTGCTTCGCAAACACGAAGTTTGCCGCTGAAGGCACCACTTCGAAACCGAGCGCCGAGAGCGCGGCCGTCAGACGCTTGCGGCTTGCGATCACGCGCGCGCTTGTCGTCTTGAGCCATTCGGCGTCTTCGTACGCGGCCGTCGCGGCGGCTTGCGCCAGACGGTCGAGCGGGTACGAGTTGAAGCTGTCCTTCACGCGGTTGAGCGCGTCGATGAGATCGGGCTGGCCGAACGCGAAGCCCACGCGCATGCCCGCGAGCGAGCGCGACTTCGAAGTCGTGTGCACGACCAGCAAGTTGGGATAGCGGTCGATCAACGCAATGGCCGATTCGGCGCCGAAATCCACATAGGCTTCGTCGACGACCACCACCGACTCCAGGTTCGCCGCGACAAGACGCTCGATTTCCGCGAGCGGCAGCGCGTGACCCGTGGGCGCATTCGGATTCGGGAAAATCACGCCGCCATTGGGCTGCAGGTAATCGTCGACGTTGATCGTGAACTGCGCGGTAAGCGGCACCGTACGGTACTCGACCTCGTAGAGCCGCGCGTAGGTCGGGTAGAAGCTGTACGTGATGTCCGGAAAGAGGATCGGCTTGTCGTGCTTGAGCAGTGCCTGGAATGCGTGGGCGAGCACCTCGTCCGAGCCGTTGCCGACGAACACCTGGTCCGCGCGGATACCGTGATGCGCGGCCACAGCGGCGCGCAGGCGCTTCGCGACGGGATCGGGATAGCGGCGCAGCGACTCGCCCGTTTCGCCGAGCTCGTGGCGGATCGCCTCGAGCACGCGCGGGGAGGGCGCGTAGGGGTTCTCGTTGGTGTTCAGCTTGACCGGCTTCGCGAGCGCGGGCTGTTCGCCCGGCACGTAAGGCACGAGCCGGTTGACGATGTCACTCCAGTAACGACTCAAGACGCTCTCCTTGTTTCAACCATTGCGATGCAACTGCATCACCGCGCGTTCGGCCTCGCCCTTCACGAACGTCGGCATCACGGCGAGCGCGCGCTCGATCGAGGCGTCGATTACATCCTGCTCTTCGCGCCGCGGCGGCTTGAGCACGAAGTTCGCGACATCGGGCTTGGCGCCTGCGCGCGCGCCCTCGGGAATCAGATCGCGCGGATGGCCGATGCCGATGCGCAAACGCCAGTACTGCTGCGTCGACAGATGCGCGGAAATATCCTTCAAGCCGTTGTGTCCGCCGCTGCCGCCGCCGAGCTTGAGCTTGACGGTGCCGGGCGACAGATCGAGCTCGTCGTGCGCGACGAGGATCTCGTTGGGCAGGATCTTGAAGAAGTTCGCGAGCGCGACGACCGACTGCCCCGAGCGGTTCATATAGGTTTGCGGCTCGAGCAGATGCACTTCCTCGCCGTAGAGACGCGCCTTCGCATAGTGGCCGTGAAAGCGCCGCTCGTCGCGCAGCGTCGTGCCGGCTTCGCGCGCGAGCTGGTCCACGAGCCAGAAGCCCGCGTTGTGGCGCGTCGCCGTGTATTCGGCGCCCGGATTGCCGAGCCCGACGATCAACCTGATCATTGTGGTGTTCCGCCTGCGGAAATCAGTCAGTCGACCCGCAAGTGTACGAAAAAGTGCGAAAAAAAACCCGCCGGGGCGAACCGCGGCGGGTCACGTCGTCCGTTTCAGGGAAACGGATCGAGAGGATCGGCTCGTTGAAGCCGCTGCGCTTACTCAGCAGCCGGCGCTTCTTCGCCTTCAGCAGCCGCCTGGGCGCCAGCCGGCACGGGTGCCGACGCGACGACCGGGTTTTCGCTCTCAACGTGCGGGACCAGCGTCACGCCTGCGGGCAGGGTGATGTCCTTGGCGTGCAGCGATTGGCCGGCTTCGATCTTGGCGAGGTCGACTTCGAGGAATTCCGGCAGTTGGCCCGGCAGACACTGGATTTCGATTTCAGCCAGAACGTGCGAGATGATCGCGCCACCCAGCTTCACAGCCGGGTTCGTTTCCTGGTTCATGAAGTGCAGCGGCACCTTCGTGTGGATCTTCTTGTTCGGATCCACGCGCTGGAAGTCCACGTGCAGCACGAGCTGACGGAACGGGTGGTATTGCACGTCGCGCAGCAGAACTTGTTGCGACTTGCCGGCCACTTCGAGGTCGAGGATCGACGAGTGGAAGGCTTCCTTCTTCAGGGCGTGCCAAAGCGCGTTGTGGTCGAGTTCGACCAGTTGCGGCTCCGAACCAACACCGTACACGATGCCAGGGGTCTTGCCAGCATTGCGCAGGCGGCGGCTCGCACCCGTACCTTGCAGGTTACGCTCGAAAGCGATGACTTTCATTTGATTCTCCAATGCACTGCCCGCGACCAGGCAGTAAAACGGGGCCTTTCCAGCCATTGCCTTGTGAGGCCCCCAGCGATGCAGCGCGAACCTTCGTCCGTTCGCGCCGATTACGTGCAAAAGCGCGGCGCTCTTGCGAACACCGCGCCTTGCGCGTCAATTCTGATCAGCTTTCCGCGAAGAGCGACATCACCGAGTCGCCGCGACGGATACGCGAGAACGTTTCGGCAAGAAGTCCTGCGCTCGTGAGCGCGCGGATCTTCGCGCACGAACGCGCTTCGGCGCCCAGCGGAATCGTGTCGGTCACAACCAGTTCGTCGAGTGCGGAAGCAGCGATACGCTCGCCTGCGCCACCCGAGAGAACCGGGTGCGTGGCGTAAGCGAACACCTGCTTCGCGCCGCGTTCCTTCAGCACTTGCGCTGCCTTGCAGAGCGTGCCGGCGGTGTCGACCATGTCGTCCATGATCACGCAGGTGCGGCCTTCGACTTCACCGATGATGTTCATCACTTCGGCGACGTTCGCCTTCGGACGACGCTTGTCGATGATCGCGAGATCGCAGCCGAGTTGCTTGGCGAGCGCACGGGCGCGCACCACGCCGCCGACGTCCGGCGAAACGACCAGCAGGTTCTCGTGATTCTGCTTGCGCAGATCGCCGAGCAGCACGGGCGTTGCGTAGATATTGTCGACGGGAATATCGAAGAAGCCCTGAATCTGGTCGGCGTGCAGATCCATCGTGATGATCCGCTCGACGCCGGCGATTTCCAGCATGTTCGCCACGACCTTCGCCGAGATGGCGACGCGCGCCGAACGGGGGCGGCGGTCTTGACGGGCATAGCCGAAGTAGGGGATAGCGGCTGTGATCCGGCCTGCGGATGCGCGCTTGAGCGCATCGACCATGATCATCAGTTCCATCAGGTTGTCGTTGGTCGGTGCGCAAGTCGACTGAAGGACGAAGACGTCCTTGCCACGCACGTTTTCCTGGATTTCGACCTGGATTTCACCGTCGGAAAAACGGCTAACCATAGCCTTACCGAGGGGAATACCGAGGATCTTGACGACTTCCTGGGCAAGCGCGGGATTCGCGTTGCCAGTAAAAACCATCAGGCCGTCATGGCTGCTCATCATGCACCTGCTGCGGACTTGGGGGGCGGAGAGGAACTACTTAGGCGAACTGCCCTGGGTAACCCACAGAGCGAACTGCCTGGAATTTTTGGCAGGGGAGGAAGGACTCGAACCCTCGCATGCCGGAATCAAAATCCGGTGCCTTAACCAACTTGGCGACTCCCCTACACTCAACTTCGAGCCTGGCTGACCGGTAGGTCGATCAACCACGCAAAACTATGCCGCGAAAGCGAAGAGTGGATGTGTATTCAGACTCGAGGCTACCGCGCTTCTCCAGTCCGGTTGTTCCGCAAGCAGTTTGGCTTGTGCCGATTCTGCTTCGGACCGACTGGCGAATGCTGCAAAAACGCTGGCACCCGATCCGGTCATCCGCGCTGGTGCGATGCTATTCGAGACACTCTCAAACCATCGAAGCACCTGCGCTACTTCCGCGTATTTTCCTGCGACAACCGCTTGCATGTCGTTATGGCCGAAGCTTTCTGGCCATCCGTTTTGCGTTGCTTGCTGTGCAAGAAAGACTGCTATTGTGCAGGCCTTTGTGTCCCTTGTCAACGATTTTTCTGAAAAAATCTCGGCAGTAGGAACATGAACCCGCGGCGTCACAACCAAAAAATGACGCGGGGGCAATTGTACAGCCTCCAATGCTTCTCCAACACCCTCCGCGAATGCATTTTTCCCGAACACGAAGAAGGGTACGTCCGCGCCCAGCTTGAGTGCGAGTGCCTGCAGTTCTTCGCGCGGCAAATTGAGTTTCCAGAGGCGGTTGAGCGCGAGCAGCGTCGTGGCCGCGTCCGAGCTGCCGCCGCCAAGACCGGCGCCCATTGGCAGCCGCTTTTCGATATCGATCTCGACGCCTTCGCTCGTGCCCGTGTGTTGCTTGAGCAACGTGGCTGCGCGCACGGTGAGGTCATGCTCGGCCGGCACGCCTTCCACTTCTACGGTGCGCGTGATGCGGCCGTCCTGGCGACGCGTGAAATGCAGCGTGTCGCCCCAGTCGAGCAACTGGAACACGGTCTGCAGATCGTGATAGCCATTGGGGCGGCGACCCGTGATGTGCAGGAAGAGATTGAGTTTCGCGGGCGCTAGGCAGTCGCGCAGCGAGTCCTGGGTTTCGATCATGATGCTTTACGGATGCCTGAATCCTGGCCGGCGCATGCCGGCCAGATATTGCTGAAGAGAGACAGTAACTGACAGTAACCGGCGCGCTTACTGGTCGAGCACGAGCTTGATCTGGAGCGGCGGATCTTCGCGCGTGAGATTGACGCGCTTCACGCCCGTGCCCGGCGTGTCTGCATAGGCGACGTAATCGATGGTCCAGCCGTCCTGCTCGATCTGCGAAAGCCGCTGCGGATTCTGCGGATCGGGCGTGGTGCGCGCGTGCGACGAGGGCGCAACCGATGGCTGCAGCCAGTAGCGCAGCCCTTCCACGGGCAGTGCGAAGCCGAGCGCCTGCTGCATGAGCGTGCTCACGTTGTCGGCCGTTAGCGGCTGACGGTTGGGCAGCTCCAGCGTGGCTTGCGACGGCGCGGACGTGACGAGCGCGAGCGTTTGGCCGAGCGGATTGAGCAGTTGCAGCGTCACCGTGGAGTCGGTCTCGCGCCAGTCGAAGTTGCCGTACGCGTTGCGCTGCTGGCCGTTCTGGTCGACGTACTGCACAGCGAAACGGCCATGATAGGCGCGGCTCGTTTGTGTAGTCAGCGAGGTCGTGGCGTTCGAGGTGGACGGCTGGCGCGGCGGCTGTTGCGTGGCGCAGCCCGCGAGTACAAGGAGCGCTGCCGCTGCTGCGCCAAGCGACGCGCGCCGCACAAAGCGGGCGGCGCGCGCAGCGGATAGTGCCTTTGAGGAAACCGAAGTGAAAAAATCTGCCATCAGAGATCGTTGACCTGGAGGCGCTTGAGCGTCTTCAGGAGCGTGTCGTTGTCGGGTTCGAGCTTGCGGGCCTCGCGCCACGCTGCGCGTGCGCCGTCCTGGTCGCCGTTCTTCCAGAGCACTTCGCCGAGGTGCGCGCCAATTTCCGCGTTCGGCTGGAGACTGTAGGCCTTGCGCAAGAGCTTGATCGCGTCGGCATTGTCGCCCAGGCGGTATTTCACCCAGCCCACGCTGTCCATGATGAACGCGTCGTCCGGGGCGAGCGCCGAGGCTCTTTCAACCAGCTTGTCGGCTTCCTGCAGGCGCTGGTTGCGGTCCGCGAGTGAGTAGCCGAGCGCGTTGTAGGCCTGCGGATTGTCAGGCTGCGTCTTGATCAGTTTGCGCAGTTGCGCTTCCATGATGTCGTAATGGCCGTTCTTTTCCGCGGCCATCGCGTAGTCATAGGTGAGGTCCGGGTCGTCCGGGAAGTCGGCGGTCGCCTTCGCGAGGCGTGCCTCGGCTTCCGGGTAGCGCTTCGCGTCGAACAGGATCGCGGCGTCGGTGCGCGCGATCAGCGCCTGGTCGCGCGGATCTTCGGCTTGAATGCTCGCGAGCTGTCGGCGCGCGTCGTCGGTCTTGCCTTCCTTGTCCAGGATTTGCGCACGCGTGATCTGGGCCGGCACGTACTGCTGGCTGCTCGGCTGGATCTTGTCGAGCCACTTCTGCGCACCGGCATCGTCCTTCTGCTCGACCGAGAGTTGCGCGAGGTAGATATAGGCCTGACCGGGGTCCGCGGCCGGATTCTTCTCGGCCAGTTGTGCGTATTGCGTCAGATACTTCTGCGCAGCGTCGAACTTCTTCTGCTGCACGCTGATGAGCGCAAGCGCCATGAGCGGCATCAGGTCGTTCGCGTTCTCCTTGTGCAGGATCTCGAACTGCTTTTGTGCGTCGTCGAGTCGGTCGGCGGCGAGATACGTTTGCGCGAGTGCAAGACGGCCTTCGCGCGACTTCGGGTTCTGCTGGACGTACTTCTCGATCGACGCAATGCCTTCGGCACGCTCCTCCGGCCCCATCTGCGCGAGCATCAGCGCGGCGGGAAGGTAGTCGGGCTTGAGCGCGAGCGCCTGCTCGAACGACTTGCGCGCGCCGGGCACGTCGTCGGCGAGCAGTTGCTGGCGGCCGATCGCGAGCTGCGCCTCGGGGCGGTTCAAGTCGTCCTTGAGCAGCGTCTTGAGCACATTCAGGCCGCCCACGCGATTCGGGCCGCGCGACAGCAGAAGCTGCAACGAGAGGATGGCCTGGCCGCGGCTGTCAGCCGGGACTTTCGCCAGTTCGCGCGCGAGCAGCGGCTGGGCGTCGTCGGGCTTGCCGGCGAGCACGAGCAGCGAGGCGTCGAGTTGCGCGGCGCGCTCGGAGTCGGGCGCGTACTGCTGCCAAAGCTGGACCGCGGTCAGTGCGTCAGAAGGGCTTTGCGCCGCGAGCGCGATTTCGGTCGCGCGCTGCGCCATGCGCGGGTCGTGCGTGTCGCGCGCGAGCGCGAGATACGTTTGAAAGGCGGGCGCAGGCTGGTCGCGTTGCAATGCGATTTCCGCGGCGAGCACCTGGAAGACGATCTGGCTCGACAGCGGTACGCTCGGCAGATCCTTCTTCTCGTCGGGCGAGGCGGGACCGAAAGCGTCCGGCATGGTGACGGAAGTGTCGTCCGTGTCGGGGGACGGATCCTGCGCATACGCGCTCGACGTGGTCAACGCCCAGGCCGCGAGAACAGCGGCCCCTACGAGGCGACGCGCGAAGGCGGCAGGCATGCTGGGCGTCGTGGGACGCTTCGCGAACAGCTTAACGAAAGACAGTTCCATGGAATTCCGTCGAATGTTTCGGTCGATTGTAACGCGCTGGCTACAATACGCGCACAACGCGCACACACGTTTACGCAAGTTGCAGACCAACCCGGACCAGCATCGGAATCAGGCCGCCAGACATGCCAGAGTTGCCAGAAGTTGAGGTTACCCGAAGGGGGATCGAACCGTGGGTCGCGGGCCGCCGCGTTGAGCGTGTGGAGGTGCGCAACCCCTCATTGCGCTGGCCTGTGCCGGCCACGCTCGCCCGTACGCTGCGCGGCCGCACGATCCGTTCCGTTGGCCGGCGCGGCAAATATTTGCTGTTCGAGGTCGACGAAGGCTGGTTCATCGTGCACCTGGGCATGACCGGCACGCTGCGCGTGCTGCGCAATCTGCCCAAGCCTCCGGCCGCTGAGAAGCACGACCACGTCGACTGGTTCTTCGACGATTTCACGCTGCGCTTTCGCGACCCGCGCCGTTTCGGCGCCGTGCTCTGGCACCCGCGCGAAGCGGGCGACGTGCTCGGGCATCCGCTGCTGGCGGGGCTCGGCATCGAGCCGTTCACGCCGGCCTTCGACGGCGCGCTGCTCTTTCGCGAGACACGCGGGCGCAAGGTCGCCGTCAAGCAGGCACTGCTCGCGGGCGACATCGTGGTGGGCGTCGGGAACATTTATGCGTCGGAAAGTCTGTTCCGCGCCGGTATCCGGCCGACGACCCCGGCCGGGCGCGTTTCGCTCGCGCGCTACGAACTGCTCGCGGACGCCGTGCGCGCCGTGCTCGCCTCGGCCATCGAGAAGGGCGGCAGCACGCTGCGCGATTTCGTCGGCAGCAACGGCCAAAGCGGCTATTTCCAGCTCGAATACTTCGTTTATGACCGCGCGGGCCAACCCTGCCGCGTGTGCGGCACGCCGATCAAGCAGATCGTGCAGGGCCAGCGTTCCACTTATTTCTGTCCGCGCTGCCAGCGGTAAGCACCAAGCTTTGACATGTACCGAACTTCGTCCACCTCCGCGCCGCTGCCGGCTGGCGCCTATCCCGCTGAACTGCTCACCGGCTTTGCGCCGCGCCTGATTGCCTGGCAGCGCGAGCACGGCCGTCACGATCTGCCGTGGCAGAACACGCGCGACCCGTATCGCATCTGGCTTTCGGAAATCATGCTGCAGCAGACCCAGGTCTCGACCGTGATTCCGTACTACGCGCGTTTTCTCGAGCGCTTTCCCACGGTCGAATCGCTCGCCGCCGCGCCCGACGACGACGTGATGGCGCTCTGGGCCGGCCTTGGCTACTACTCGCGCGCGCGCAATCTGCACCGCTGCGCGCAGGTGGTCGCGCAAACCCACGGCGGCAAATTTCCGTCGACGGTCGAGGCACTCGCAGAACTGCCCGGCATTGGCCGCTCGACGGCGGCGGCGATCGCATCGTTCGCGTTCGGCGCGCGCGAGACGATTCTCGACGGCAACGTGAAGCGCGTGCTTGCTCGCGTGTTCGGCGTGGAAGGCTTTCCTGGCGAAAAGCGCGTAGAGAACGCGATGTGGACGCTCGCCGAAACGCTCGTGCCGGGTCCCAAAGCGAGCGACGCCGATGTAAGCGCGTACACGCAAGGCTTGATGGATCTCGGCGCGACGCTGTGTGGGCGTGGCAAGCCCGACTGTGCGCGTTGCCCGTTTGCCGACGACTGCGTGGCGAATACGACGGGACGTCAGCGCGAACTACCCGCCGCGCGCCCGAAGAAGACCGTGCCCACGCGGCGCACGTGGATGCTCGTGCTGCTCGACGGCGACGCGGTGATGCTGGAGAAGCGCCCACCATCGGGTATCTGGGGCGGTTTGTGGAGCCTGCCCGAAGCGGCCGACGAACCCGCGCTCGCCGAACGCGCGCGTGAGTTCGGCGTGACGCCTGAGCGTGCGGCCTCAAGCTCCACGCTCGCGCCGCTTACGCACACGTTCACGCACTTCAAGCTCGACATCGAGCCGCGCGTGATCGAACTGAAGCGCAACGTCGGGCCGCTCGAAGTGAACGATGGACAGAGCGCATGGGTGTCGCTTTCCAATATCGACGCGTATGGGGTGCCTGCGCCTGTGCGCAAGCTGCTCGACGGATTGCGTGGACCGCTGATCTGAGTCAGCGAGAAAGCAGCGTCAACGTCGCATCAAAGCAGCTGATGCTGCTGCATGTAGTGATGCACGATTTCGATACGCGCGCCCGCGTCGTTCAGCTCCATGAGCTTCTGACGCGCGCGCAGTGCGATTGGCAGCACCTCGGCGAGACGGTTCGATACCCACGAGGGATCTCCGAAGCGAAACGGCTCCGCAAACGGCAGGCTCGCGGGATCGCGTTCGCGAATCGTCGCGATGATGCGCTCGAGCACTTCCGCGCACGCGCCGAATTGCGCAAGCTGCTTGCCGCCTTCTAGCGGTATGTCTTCGGGAATCAGTTCGGCCATACCCACGAGCAGGCCGTCGGCTTCCACGCGATGCGAGAGCAGATGAAAGCGCTGCGTGCCATGTGCCTTGATGTGCAGCATGCCGACGGTTTCGACATCGCATTGCTCGATGAGCGCGAGGCAGCCAACGGACTCCGGCACGGCGGTCTCGTCGGGCTGTGCGACTTCGGCGCCGCTTTTGAGCAGACACACGCCGAACGGCGTGCGCTCGCGCAGGCACTCGCTCGCCATGTCCAGGTATCGCGCTTCGAAGATCTTGAGCGGCAGCAGGCCGCCAGGGAAGAGCACCGTATGCAGCGGGAACAGCGGCAAATCGGCAAGCACGGCAGGAGACGAGGACATGGCGCAACGCTTTCGGTTAAGGGCCGCGCGATGCGCAGCCGGTTAGGCGATCAGCCGTGACGACTCTCCGACATCGAGAGGCGCGTCGCGGTGACGCACGATAACGTTCGACTCGCCGGCAAAGCGCGTGGCGAGCGTCTGGGCGATGAACACCGAACGATGCTGTCCGCCCGTGCAGCCAATCGCAACGGTGAGATAGCTGCGGTTGTCGGCGCGAAAATGCGGCAGCCACTTCGCGACGAACGCATAAACATCGTCGATCATTTCGTGGACGGCCGGCTGCGCATTCAGAAAGTCGATCACGGGCTGATCGAGCCCGGTGAGCGGCCGCAGACGAGCGTCGTAATGCGGGTTCGGCAGCGTGCGAACATCGAACACGAGATCCGCGTCGAGCGGCACACCGCGCTTGAAGCCGAACGATTCGAACGTGAGCATGAGCGAGCCGCGCTCGCCTTCGACGAACACCTTCACCCACTGGCGCAGCGCGTTGGAACTCAAGTTGCTCGTGTCGACCTGATGGCCGAATTCGGCAAGGTTCGAGACGAGTTCGCGCTCGTGCTCGATGGCTTCTTCGAGCGACTTGAGCATGCCCACGTTCGCATCGTGTGCGGCGGAGCCTGAAAGCGGATGGCGGCGACGTGTTTCCGAGAAGCGCTGGATGAGCGACTGCGTGCTCGCATTGAGGAACAGCACGCGCACGTCGTGGCGAAGCGCCAGGTCGCGGATCATCTCCGGCATGTCGTCGAACGACGAACTCGAGCGCGCATCGATAGCAACGGCGAGGCGTTCGTAGCCGTCGTCGCTGAGATATTGCGCGAGTTGCGGAAGAAAGCGCGGCGGCAGATTGTCGACGCAGTAATAGCCGACGTCTTCGAGCGCATTGAGCGCCACTGACTTGCCGGAACCCGAAATGCCGGTGATCAGGATGATACGCATGGGAGAGTCGATGAACCCGATTGGGTCATCATAGCATCCGATCCGCGCGCCTGTATTGGCTCTCCGGGCCGCAGAGGCTTGTTTCGAGGGCGCGCGGCGTGAATCGCGCGCCTCGCCGGCCGCACCTCGCCGGCCACGCGTCTTCGTGCGTCAGATCAGCTTGCCGGGAAACTGGCTGTCGGGGTCCTGCATGGCAAGACGCTGGCGGTCCATGAAGTCGCGCAGCGTGTCGATGCCGCGCAATTGCAGGATCGTGTTGCGCACGGCGGCCTCGACCAGCACGGCGAGGTTGCGGCCCGCGGCCACCTGGATCGTGACCTTGCTGATCGGCAGGCCAAGGACGTCCACGGTCTGGCTTTCCAGCGGCAGACGCTGGAACTCGCCGTCCGGGCGGCGCACGAGTTGCACGATGAGCTTGAGCTTCATCTTCCGGCGCACGGCCGTTTCACCGAAGATCGTCTTGATGTCGAGCAGACCCAGGCCGCGCACTTCGAGCAGATTCTGCAAGAGCGGCGGGCAGCGGCCTTCGACGAAATCGGGGCCGAGGCGCACGAAATCCACGGCGTCATCGGCCACGAGGCCATGGCCGCGGCTGATCAGTTCCAGACCCAGTTCGCTCTTGCCGAGACCGGAGTCGCCCGTGAGCAGCACGCCCATGCCCAGAATGTCGAGAAACACGCCGTGCAGCGTCGCGCGCGGCGCGAGGATGCGCGACATGTAAAGGCGCAGGCTGTCGATGACGGTGGCCGCCGACATCGGCGTGGTGAAGAGCGGCGTGGACGAACGCGTACAACGCAGCACCAGCTCGGGCGGCGCGGTCATGCCGTCGGCGACCACGAGGAACGGCGGCTCGAGTGCGATCAGCTCGGCCATGTGACGCGAGCGGTCTTCGTCGGTTTGGCGCTGGTAGTAATGGATTTCGGCGTCGCCGAGCACCTGGATGCGGTTCGGGTGGATGAGGTTCAAGTGGCCGACGAGGTCCGCGCTCGCCGTGGCCGTCGCCACCGTTTCGGTCGAAAAGCCGCGTTCCCAGCCTTCGTGCCCCGTCAGCCAGCTGAGTTTCAGCGTGGTGGCGTTGTCGTCGAAGATGCTTTGGGCGTTGATGCTGGAAGTGTCCATGAGTCGGTGACTCCGCGAGATGACTCGCTTAACGGCTGACTAGATTGTGTGACCCGGTTGGCTCGCGGCTGCTTGCGCCTTGCGCTTCACCCCTGCAACGAGCTTCGCGCGCGCGCTCTTCGGCCGCGCGTACCCGCTCGCGCGCCCCGCGAGACGCCGCCGCGTATTACATCAAGGTTGCCACTGGGTGAGCAGGCGATGCAACGTTTCGCGGTCTTCTTCCGTATGGAGCCGCTCACGTGTTTCGCGATCCGACAACAGTTGTGCGATCTCGGACAGGATTTCAAGGTGCTGCTGCGTGGCCTGTTCCGGCACGAGCAGGAAGATGAGGAGCGAGACGGGCTGACCGTCTGGCGCTTCGAAGGCGATCGGCTCGGCGAGGCGCACGAAGGCGGCCTGCGGCTGCTTCAGGCCCTTGATGCGGCCGTGCGGGATCGCGACGCCTTCGCCGAGGCCCGTGGAGCCAAGGCGCTCGCGTGCGAAAAGATTGTCGGTAACCGTGCTGCGGGCGATGCCGTTCTGGTTTTCGAAGATCAGGCCAGCCTGTTCGAAGACGCGTTTCTTGCTGGTAACGGACAGGCCGACGACGACGTTCTCGATGGGAAGTATTTTGGCTAAACGATTCATGTTGGCAGGCGAAAACGTGGCCTGAATGCTTCACACCCCGACCGCTGCCCGCTTTGGCGGCAGCTTTGGATCTGGCGACGAAGCCCGGTGCCGGGACCGTGGGGACCTGTTGGTGCGAATTGCCCCGTTAGACCCCGTAATACGACTGGATCATTATAGAACAAGCGCTCACGCCGATGGTGCGATGCGCCACGCATGAGCGCAACCCTCGTGCTCCGGTTGCACCCAGCGGTAAAACCCTGCACTGCACCCACTCACGAAAAAGCCGCCCGGTTCGGGCGGCTTGGCTTCGTGGGGCGGAGGATCAACTATCGACTCCAGCCCCGGTTCATGGCGCAGATTGCCACAAGGAACACTGTGGGATCACTGCGGCGGGATTTCGATGATGGGCGCAGGCTGGTGCTTGATCGCCTCATGTTGATGTCCCTGCACGCGGTCTTTGTGACGTACGACCTGGCGATCGAGCTTGTCGACCACGAGATCGATGGCGGCGTACATGTCGCCGTTCGCGCTCTCCACAAAGATGTCCTTGCCTTTCAGATGAAGGTTCACTTCAACCTTCTGTCTCTTATCCTTTTCCTTATGGTTGTCGACCGAGAGGACCACATTGCCATCGATTACCTGATCGAAATGTCTTAGCACCCTGTCCAGTTTGGTGATCACGTATTCTCGCAACGCTGGCGTTACTTCGAGATGGTGTCCACTGATCTTCAGATTCATAGTGCTTCTCCAGGCTAATGGCCGCGTGACGCGTGAAGTGCGGCAATGCCGGTCGACTGTCTGCCAGTGCGCGGCTCCCCGAAAGGCCTGCGACGGCGGGCTAACTCGGCCGGCCATGTCCGCCAACGGGCGTAGCGACCGGAAAACGCTTGCTCCGTGAAAGCCGGAACAAGCTAAAGAGACTTGCGCAGATTGACCGCTGGAATCTTCAACGCCTCACGATACTTCGCGACTGTGCGTCGCGCGACCACGAAGCCCTGTTCCGCCAGCAGTTCGGCGATGCGGCTGTCTGAAAGAGGGGATTTGGTGTTCTCGGCTCCTATGAGTTGCTTGATGAGGGCGCGGATGGCGGTGGACGATGCAGCGCCTCCGGTGTCCGTTGAAACATGCGATCCGAAGAAGTACTTAAATTCAAGTGTCCCGAATGGAGTCAGCATGTATTTACCGGTTGTCACACGCGAGACAGTTGATTCGTGTAGGCCCAGCGTATCAGCAATCTCCCTCAAAACCAAGGGGCGCATGGCGATTTCGCCGTGCACGAAAAAGTTCTTCTGACGCTCGACGATAGCCTGCGCGACACGCAGGATCGTCTCAAAGCGCTGCTGGATATTCTTGATCAGCCAGCGCGCTTCCTGCAGCTGTTGGCGCAGCGAACCGCTGCCCGGGTCGCCGCGGTTATTGCGCAGAATATTCGCGTACAGATGGTTGATGCGCAGCTTCGGCACCACCTCCGGGTTCAGTTCGGCATGCCAGTTCTGGCCGGCCTTCTTCACGATGATGTCCGGCACCACGTAATCGGCTTCGGCCTTGCCATACGACGCGCCCGGGAACGGCTCGAGCGAGCGGATCATCGCATGCGCATCGCGCAGCTCGTCGTCGCCCGTCTTCAGTTGCTTGCGCAACCGCGTGAAATCGCGCGCGGCGAGCAGTTCCAGATGGTTCGACACGATCTCGAGCGCGAGCGTGCGCGTGGGCGACGAATTGACGCGCAGCAACTGCAACTTGAGGCACTCGGAGGCCGAGCGCGCACCCACGCCCGCGGGGTCGAAGCTATGCAGCAGCGCTAGCGCCGCATTGAATTCATCGACGTCGACTTCGAGCTCTTCAGGGATGTCGGCAAGAATTTCCTCACAAGTCGCGCTGAGGTAGCCGTCTTCGTCGAGCGATTCGATGAGGAACGTGATGAGCGCGCGGTCGCGCTGGCTCGCGTTCGTTTCGCGCAGCTGCGCCATTAGATGGTCGCGCAGCGTGGTGGTCGATTCGTGGATTTGCAGCGGCGGCAGGTCGTCGTCGTCGGAGGCGTTGCCGGAGCGGCCGTAGTCGTCCAGGTTCCACTGGCTCGCGTCGCCGTTCGAGTCGCCGCCGAGGCCGTCGTACTCATCCACGCCGCGCGGCTCGCTCTCGCTGTTTTCGCCGCTGCCGTTGGATGCCGTGGTCGACCCGGTCGCGCCCTGCATCGGCTCCGCGCCCGAAGGCGTGGGCGGCTGCGCGATGACCGAGCCGTCTGCGGCCACGCGCAGCGGGCTCGCGATCCAGTCGTCCTCGTTCTCGAGCAGCGGGTTCTGCGCGATCGCCGTTGCGACCTCCTGCTGCAGTTCGAGCGTCGACAGCTGCAGCAGCCGGATGGACTGTTGCAGTTGTGGCGTGAGCGCAAGATGCTGCGAGAGGCGGAGTTGGAGGCTGGCTTTCATGGCGGTGTGCGAACCATTGTAAAGAGTTTGCCACGCGGACGAAACCACGGGACATTCGCAAAAACGAGCGTGTGCCGCGCTGCCGTGTGCCCGGAATTTGGTGCGCAAACAGGGTCGCCGCTCGCCCTGCTGTGCACCGTTTTGGGGGCAAGGTCGATACAGCGGAGTTACACGGGGAAACGCGAAAGATAAGGCCGGAAAAACGCGAATGCGGATCGCGCGCGCGGGCGGGCGCTGCGGTACTGCGGTGAGTGGGCGCGCGAGGCGCGCCCTGGAGCTTACATGCGGAAGTGTTCGCCGAGATAAACGCGGCGCACGCTTTCGTTCTCGATGATCTCGCCGGGCGCGCCGGCCGCGAGCACGGTGCCGTCGCTGATGATGTACGCGTGGTCGCAGATGCCAAGCGTCTCGCGCACGTTGTGGTCGGTGATCAGCACGCCGATGTTGCGCTGCTTGAGGAACTTCACGATCTTCTGGATTTCCAGCACGGCGATCGGGTCCACGCCCGCGAACGGCTCGTCGAGCAGGATGAAGCTCGGATCGGTTGCGAGCGCGCGCGCAATTTCAACGCGCCGGCGTTCGCCGCCCGAGAGCGACAGCGCCGCGTTCTCGCGCAGATGCGCGATCTGCAGTTCGTCGAGCAGCGCTTCGGCACGCTCGGTGATGACGTCTTTCGACAGACGTTTGCCGTTGCCGTCCACCTGCAGTTCGAGCACCGCGCGGATGTTCTCCTCGACGGTGAGCTTGCGGAACACCGAAGCTTCCTGCGGCAGATACGAAAGACCGAGCGCCGCGCGCTTGTGAATGGGCAACAGGCTGATGGACTGGCCGTCGAGGTCGATCTCGCCGGCGTCGAGCGGCACGAGGCCCACGATCATGTAGAACGACGTGGTCTTGCCGGCGCCGTTGGGGCCGAGCAGACCGACCACTTCGCCGCTTTTCACGTCGAGCGAAACGTCCTTGACGACGGTGCGCGAGCCGTAGCGCTTCTTCAGGTTGCGCACGACGAGCGTGCTCGTCTTGCCGGCCAGCTGGCGGCCGTAGCTTTGGGGGGCGGTGACGGTATTCACTGTGGCGGCGCTTCCTGCAGCTTGGTGGACGGCGTGAGCGCTGCCGGGGCGCCGGCGGTCGGCTGTGCGCCGGTGGTGTTGCGCGGCGAGAGCATGGCGCGAACGCGGCCGCCCGGGTTGCCGGGACCTGCGACGTCCTTGCCCGACTTCGCCGTGTAGAAGTCGTTCTGGCCGTCGTACGTGACGACGCTGCCGTGGACCTGATCCATCACGGTGGAGAGGCCCTGCAGGCGGCGCACGGTGGCGCGCGTCGTGAGCGTGGTCAGGTCCTGCCTGCCGTCGTAGTCGATGCGCTCAGCCGTGCCGTCGACGTATTCGTCGAGGCCTTCGCGCTTCTGGCGGAAGTAGGCGAGCTTTTCGGCGGGCGTGCCCGGCGCGACGGTGCCGGTTGCGTACTGGTAGCCCTGCGGGTCCTGCGTCACGACGAGCTTGTCGGCCTTGATGAGGATCGTGCCCTTGGTGGCGACCACGTGGCCGGTGAAGACGGTCTGCTGCTTCAGATCGTCGTACGTCATGTTGTCCGCTTCGATATTGAGCGGCTTGTCCTTGTCGGCGCGCTCGGCGTGGGCCGCGGGCGCGAAGCCGGCGAACAGCAGCGCGCTGGCGAGCGCCATCAGCGCAGCGAAGCGTGCGCGGCGCGCGTCAGGCGAACGGCCGTTCAGTGGACGGGGAAGCGAATCGTTCATGCAATCGTGCCTTGCGTGGACGGCCCGGCGTTCAGGACGAGCCGCCGGAGTCAGCCGGGGCGATGGCTCCACGGACGTTGCCGAAGAGCTGGATGACCCGGGTGACATTGTTGTAGTTCATGCCGCTGGTGGCCGTCATGACCGACTGGCCGCGTCGAAGTTTAACCGGCTTTTCGGTCAGGATCACATCGTCATTCACGAGCACTTTGAAATGCTCGGAATCAGCCTGCATTTCCGGGTCGCCTGCGCCAGCCGCGCGCAGAATGCGCGCGTCGTCGTACAGATTGACGATCGAGGCGTCGGCGTTGACCGTGCCGCGCAGCCCGGTGGCCGTGACGATCGGCTTGCCGGGCTGGAATGCGCGCACGGCCGGGTTCGTGAGGTCGCTGTTCTCGTCGTCCTCGTAATGAACCATGTGCGTGGCGGTGAGCCGGTACTGCGTGGAGCCCGACTGGTCGAGTTCGGACACCGAGAAGTTGTCGGCGAAATAGTCGGGCGTATGCGTGAGCGCACGCGGCGCCGCCTCTTTTTCGCGCGGCTGGACGGCCTGCAGCAGCCACCATGTGAAACCGGCGAGCGCGGCGACGCACACGAGCGGCACGAGCGAGGTGAGGCGGAACTTCTGGTTCATCGCGGCATCCCGGCCAGCGGCGCGCAGGCCTCGGCGAGCAACGAGTCGTAATGGTTCTGCGCGCGCAGGATCAGGTCGGTGACTTCGCGCACGGCGCCGTGGCCGCCTACCTTGTCGGACACCCAGTGGGCGCGCGACAGCACGTCCGGATGGGCGTTGGCGGGGGCGGCGGCGAAGCCGCACTGGAGCATCACGCCGAGGTCGGGCCAGTCGTCGCCCATGTAGCCGCACGCTTCGGGGGCAATGCCCGTTTGCGAGAGCAGTTCGGCGAATGCCACGCGCTTGTCTTCCACGCCCTGCCACAGGTGCGTGATCTTCAGCTCCTTCGCGCGCACGGCGACGATTTCCGAGCGGCGCCCGGTGATGATGGCCGTGTCGATGCCGGCTTCGCGCAGGAGTTTCGCGCCGTGGCCGTCGAGCGAGTTGAACGCCTTCATCGTGTCGCCGGCGCCGGTGAAGAGCAGGCCGCCGTCGGTCAGTACGCCGTCGATGTCGAAAATCATGAGGCGCACACGCGCGGCGCGCGCGGTTGCGTCGAGTGGGGTAGCCATCAGATCACCTTCTTGGAAAACAGGTCGTGCATGTTGAGCGCGCCGATCAGCGTGCCCTCGGCATCGACGACCAGCATCTGATTGATGCGATGGCGCTCCATCAGTTCCACGGCTTCGACAGCAAGTTGATCCGGCCCGATGGTGCGCGGGCCTTTCGTCATGACCTGCGCGATCGGCAGGTCGCGGAAATCGCCCACGCGCTCGAGCACGCGGCGCAGGTCGCCGTCGGTGAAAATGCCGGCGACGTGGCCGTCGGCGTTGACGACCGCCGTCATGCCCATGCGCTTGGCCGTGAGCTGGAAGAGGGCGTCGCGTACGGTCACGTCGTCGCCCACCTTCGGGATTTCGTCGCCGGTGCGCATCACGTCGCGCACGTAGGTCAGGAGGCGCCGGCCGAGCGCGCCGCCCGGATGCGAGCGCGCGAAGTCGTCGGCACCGAAGCCGCGCGCGTCGAGCACCGCCACCGCAAGCGCGTCCGAGAGCGCGAGCGCCGCCGTCGTGCTGGCCGTGGGCGCGAGGTTCAGCGGGCAGGCTTCCTTCTCCACGCCGGCGTCCAGATGGACGTCAGAGAGCTGGCCGAGCGTCGACTGCGGGCGATTGCCCGTCATGCCGATGAGCTTCGCGCCGATGCGCTTGACGAGCGGCAGGATCGCCACGAGTTCTTCGGATTCGCCGGAATTCGACAGGCCGATGAAGACGTCGTCCGCGGTGACCATGCCGAGGTCGCCGTGGCTCGCTTCCGCCGGATGCACGAAGAACGCCGGAGTGCCCGTGGAGGCCAGCGTGGCCGCGAGCTTGCGGGCAATGTGACCCGATTTGCCGATGCCGGAAACGACCACGCGTCCGCGGCAGCTGAGGATGAGGTCGACCGCGCCGACGAAGTTGTCGTCGAGCCGGTCGCGAAGCCCGCGCACGGCGTCCGCTTCGATGTCGAGCACGTCGCGTGCGAGCTTCAGCGCCCGGTCGCCATTGATTTTCGCTATCATCCGCGGAGTATAGCAAAGGCGTCTGCGCGCCGCGCCAGCGCCCCCAGCGCCCAAACCCCGTGCGCGAGCCGCCTGGCTTATCCAGCAAGCAGTTTCTCTGAGCCCTTCCCATGTAGCCGCCTTTGCGTCGATCATTGACCCGGCGCCGGGCAGAATTTGCATTGCCGCTCACGCAAACCGCGGCCGACGAACGAGGACGCTTCACACGATGATCTCCCCGCTGGAAATGACGCTGTTCCTGCTGCTCGCCTCGGTGGTTGGCGTCGTGCTCTTTCGTTATCTGAATCTGCCGCCGATGCTCGGCTATCTCACGGTCGGCATTCTCGTGGGCCCGCGCTCGCTCGGCATCGTGCCGGACACGCACGGCGCGCAGAACCTGGCCGAGTTCGGCGTCGTGTTCCTGATGTTCTCCATCGGCCTCGAGTTCTCGCTCTCGAAGCTGCGCGCCATGCGCCACGCCGTGTTCGGCCTCGGGCTCTCGCAGGTGCTCGGCACGATCGTGGTGGCGCTCGTGCTCGGGCTCGTGCTGGAGCCGTGGGTCCATATCACGTGGCAGGCGTGCGTGGCGCTGGGCGGCGCGCTCGCCATGTCGTCCACGGCCATTGTCAGCAAGATGCTTTCCGAGCGGCTCGAAATCGAATCGGAACACGGCCGCAACATTCTGGGCGTGCTGCTGTTCCAGGATCTGGCCGTGGTGCCGCTGCTCATCGTGATTGCGGCGTTCGGTGGCTCGTCGGCTTCGCTCGTCGAGTCGCTCGGCACGGCGGCCGTGAAGATCGTGCTCGCACTCGGCATTCTGCTCATCGTCGGGCAGAAGTTCATGACGCGCTGGTTCAACGTGGTCGCGCGGCGCCGCTCGCAGGAGCTGTTCGTCCTCAACGTGCTGCTCGTCACGCTGGGCGCGGCGTTCATCACCGACAAGTTCGGCCTCTCGCTCGCGCTCGGCGCCTTCATCGCGGGCATGCTGATCGCCGAAACGCCGTACAAGCACCAGGTGGAAGAGGACATCAAGCCGTTTCGCGACGTGCTGCTCGGCCTCTTCTTCGTGACCACGGGCATGCTGCTCAACCCGCACGTGATCTGGCAGCACCCCATCATGGTGGCGGCATTCTTCCTTGGGCCGCTCGTGCTCAAGGCCGTGCTCATCACCGCGCTCACGCGGATTTTCGGCGCTTCGCCGGGCGTGGCCATGCGCACGGGCCTCGGCCTCGCGCAGGCCGGCGAATTCGGCTTCGTGCTGCTGAACCTCATTCTCGACAAGCATCTCGTCGATGCCACGCTGCTCCAGGCGATCCTCGCGGCCATGCTGCTGTCGATGCTCGCCGCGCCGTTCCTGATCCAGAACGCGGACCGCATCGTGCTGCGCCTCTCCTCGACGGAATGGATGCAGCAGTCGCTGATGATGACGCGCATCGCCACGCAAAGCATCAAGCAAAGCGGCCACGTGATCGTGTGCGGCTATGGCCGCGCGGGGCAGAACCTCGCGCGCATGCTCGAATACGAAGGCCTCTCGTACGTGGCGCTCGACCTCGACCCGGACCGCGTGGCGGCTGCCGCGGCCGCGGGCGAGTCGGTGGTGTTCGGCGACGCGGCGCGCCGCGAGTCGCTCGTCGCGGCGGGCATCCATCGTGCGGCAGCCGTGGCGATCACGTATGCGAACACGCAATCGGCGTTTCGCGTACTCCATCACATTCACGAGCTGGAGCCGACCTTGCCCGTGATCGTGCGCACGGTGGACGACGCCGATCTCGAACGCCTGCTCGCCGCGGGCGCGACCGAGGTGATTCCGGAGATCGTGGAGGGGAGCCTCATGCTCGCCTCGCACATGCTGGTGCTGATGGGCGTGCCGATGCGGCGCGTGGTGCGCCGCGTGGAGGAACTGCGCGACGAGCGCTACAGCCTCCTGCGCGGCTACTTCCACGGTACCGACGATGTGGGCGAGGACGGTCACGAGCAGGTGCGGCTACAATCCGTACCGGTCGACGAGCGCGCCGATGCCGTGGGCCGTACGCTCGCGGAACTGGGCCTGTACGAACTCGGCGTCGAGGTGACGGCGATTCGCCGCCACGGCATTCGCGGTGTGGAGCCGGACCCGTCGACGAGGCTGCGCGAGGCCGACATCGTCGTGCTGCGCGGTTTGCCCGAGCAGCTCGCGCAGGCCGAGGAGCGGCTTTCGCGCCATCGCAAGCCGGGCGCGGCCGGCGCGGGCGCGGCGGCGGCCTGATACGCCGCCGCCGCTACGATCGCCGTCCCGTCTCGACATCGCGCCTTCGGGGTCCTGCCCCGTTTAAACCGTCCAACCGCTGTTCTTTACTAGTCATTACCCGGAGAAATCATGTCCAACGCACCTGCGAACCCGAGCGCCGAAGCCGCCCAGTTCGTGAAGAGCCTGATCCGCACGGTGCCCGACTGGCCTCAGCCGGGAGTGCAGTTCCGCGACATCACGCCGCTCATTGGCCATCCGAAGGGCCTGCGCGTGCTGATCGACCTGTTCGTCGAGCGCTATGTCGACGCGAAGCTCGACTACGTGGCGGGGCTCGATGCGCGCGGCTTCATCATCGGGCCGATCGTCGCTTACGAGCTGAACGTCGGTTTCATTCCGATCCGCAAGATCGGCAAGCTGCCGTACAAGACCGTCTCCGAAACCTACCAGCTCGAATACGGCGAAGCGACGGTCGAAATTCACGAGGACGCCTGCGGCAAGGACGACCGCGTCGTGATCGTCGACGACCTGATCGCCACCGGCGGCACCATGATGGCCGGCAAGCTGCTGCTCGAACGCCTCGGCGCGAGCGTGGTGGAGGGCGCCGCGATCATCGACCTGCCGGATCTGGGCGGCTCGAAGCTGCTCACCGATGCCGGCCTGTCGCTCTTCACCGTGACCGCCTTCGGCGGCCACTGAAACCCGAACGCATCACGCCACGAGTCGATCTCATGCCGAATTTCGCGCTCTTTCTCGCCACGTCCATCGCCATCACGTTCGCGCCGGGCCCCGACAACCTTCAGGTGCTCGCGCGCGGCATTTCGCAGGGCCGCGCCGCCGGTCTCGTGGCCGCGCTCGGCTTCGCCACGGGTGTGACGTTCCACATTACGCTCGCCGCGCTCGGCGTGGCCGCCGTGCTGCGCTCGTCGCCGCTCGCGTTCCAGATCCTCAAGCTCGCGGGCGCCGCCTATCTCGTGTGGATCGGCGTGAAGGCGCTGCGCAGCCAGGGCCTCGCCGCCGCCGGCGACCGGCCGCGCCAGCCGCTTGCCGCGATCTTTCGGCAGAGCGTGATCGGCAACATGATGAATCCGAAAGTGACGCTGTTCTTCGTCGTGTTCCTGCCGCAGTTCGTCGACTCGCATGGCGCGCAAAGCGTCACGCTGCAGATGCTCGAACTCGGCCTCGTGTTCATGGCGCAAACGGTCGTGGTGTTCTCGCTCTTCGGGCTGTGCGCGGGCACGATCGGCGGCTGGCTCAAGCGCCGCCCGCGCGCGGGCGTGTGGCTCGATCGTCTCGCTGGCCTCACCTTCATCGCCATCGGCATTCGCATCGCCCTGCGCGACTGATCTACGGAGTCCTGATCGATGACCTTGCCTTGCATTCTCGACGCGCGTCGTTTCGACGCCGGCACGCATCTGCCGTTTCATATCGGTGACGAGCGCGTGGGCTGGATACGCCAGAACGACGTGGCGCTGCTCGCACGCTGGCCCGACGTGTTCGAGATCGACGGCGATGCGGGCAGCGCGCGCGTGACGCTCGCCCCGCACTTCGATAGCGTCGATGCACGCAGCGCAGCGCTTGCCTCGGTGATCGGCGCACTCGCGGGGCAAGGGCACATTCCGGGCTGGCGCAACGAAACCTACGCGATCCGCAACGCCTTCGACGCGCCGCCGCTCGCCTTTATCGAACGCGCGGCCTCGCGCTTTTTCGGCACGATGACGTACGCGTTGCATCTGAACGGCATCGTAGAATACGCAGATTCCGTGTCGCCCGGCGCGCCGCAATTGTGGATCGCGCGGCGCAGCGACACCAAGGCGACCGACCCCGGCATGCTGGACAACGTCGTGGCGGGCGGCATCGGCTGGGGCTTCGGCATCGAGGCCACGCTCGTGAAGGAGTGCTGGGAAGAAGCGGGCATCGCCGAAGACCTCGCGCGCGAGGCGCGCGCGGGCCGCACCGTGCACGTGCTGCAGTCGCTGCCGGAAGGCACGCAGGCCGAGCAGATCTTCATCTACGATCTCGTGCTCCCGGCCGACTTCGTGCCGCACAACCAGGACGGCGAGGTAGGCGAGCATCGCCTCGCGCGTATCGACGAAGCCGCGCGCTGGATCGAAGAAGGTGCGATGACGGTGGACGCGAGCCTTGCGACGCTCGACTGCCTGCTGCGCCGCCAATGGATAGACGAAGACGCGTGCGAGGGCATTGCCGCGATCTTCGAACCGCCGACGCTGTGAAAGGGCGCCGGTTCTTTTAAGCCCAAAGCCCTTTTAGCAACACCAAAGTATTGACGGGAGTTACCCAGGTCATGTCGACCGATCACAGCTTCATTCTCAAACTGTCGTGCGCCGACCGGCCGGGCATCGTGCATGCCGTGTCGGGCTTTTTGTTCGATCGCGGCAGCAATATTCTCGACTCGGCCCAGTTCGGCGACAGCCACACGGGCGAGTTCTTCATGCGCGTGCACTTCCAGCAGGTGGGCGGCGACCCGGGCCTCGACGGCCTGCGCAGCGCGTTCGAACCGCTCGCGCAAGAGTTCGGCATGCGTTGGGAACTGCATGACGCGAACGTGAAGCCGCGCGTCGTCATCATGGTCTCGAAGATCGGCCATTGCCTGAACGACCTGCTGTTCCGCTATCGCACCGGTCAGCTGCCTATCGAAATTCCGGCGATCATTTCGAATCACAAGGACTTCTACCAGCTCGCCGCGAGCTACAACATTCCGTTCCATCACTTCCCGCTGCTCGGCGGCACGGAAGCCGACAAGGCCGCGCAGGAAGCGCGCGTGCTCGAGGTGGTGAACCGCGAAAGCGTCGATCTCGTGGTGCTCGCGCGTTACATGCAGATCCTCTCGCCGCAGCTTTGCCGGGCGCTCGAAGGCCGTGCGATCAACATCCACCATTCGTTCCTGCCGAGCTTCAAGGGCGCGAAGCCGTACTACCAGGCGTTCGACCGCGGCGTGAAGCTCATCGGCGCGACGGCGCACTATGTGACGTCCGATCTCGACGAAGGCCCGATCATCGAGCAGGAAGTGGAGCGCGTGGACCACAACATGACGCCGGACCAGCTCACCGCGATTGGCCGCGACGTGGAGTGCGTGACGCTCGCGCGCGCGGTGAAGTGGCACGTCGAGCATCGCATCGTGCTCAACGGGCACAAGACGGTCGTGTTCCGCTGATCTTTCGCCGATTAAGCGCGACATCATGCCGTAGCGTGTTTTATGACGCGCTACGGCTTTTCGAATTATTCTTGTTGCTCACCGGCGCATTCGCACGCATGCGATTTTCCTTCCGCGCCAACTTATTCCCCCCGGTACTAGTCCTTAAGATCTAGCGGCGCATCGTCGCGCACTCCCTGCGGAGAATAGGCCGCGCCTTTCGTCTTTCCTACGCTTGTCACGTCAACTAAACGACAAGAGGGAAAAACATGAGAGCCGCCCTATCTCCGCAGGCGGAACCCGTAGCCGATAGCCGCGCCTGGCGCGTGCTCGGTTCGAGCACGTTCGCTTTCACGATCTGTTTTGCCGTCTGGATGATGTTCGCGATCCTCGGCATCCCGCTCAAGAAACAGCTTCATCTCACCGACACCGAATTCGGCCTGATTGCCGCGATGCCCGTGCTCACCGGTTCGCTTGCTCGCGTGCCGCTTGGCATCTGGACCGATCGCGTGGGCGGGCGCATGGTCTTCTTCATCACCATGCTCGCGACGATCGTGCCGATCTGGCTCGTCTCGTACGCGACGCAGTTGTGGCAATTCCTCGTGCTCGGCCTGTTCGTGGGGTTCGCCGGCGCGTCGTTTTCGGTCGGCACGCCTTATGTCGCACGCTGGTTCCCGAAGTCGCGCCAGGGGCTTGCCATGGGCATTTTCGGCGCGGGCAACTCGGGCGCCGCGCTCAACAAGTTCGTGGCGCCGGTGCTGATCGTCGCGGCCGGCACGTGGACCATCGTGCCGAAGGTGTACGCCGTCGCGATGCTCCTGACCGCGCTGCTGTTCTGGATGTTCTCCGCGAGCAACCCGGCGCATCGCGTGTCCGGCACGGCCACCGTGGCGAGCCAGATGCGCGTGCTCGCCGATGCGCGCGTGCTGCGCTACGCGCAGTACTACTCGGTCGTGTTCGGCGGCTATGTCGGCCTGTCGCTGTGGATGCCGCAGTACTACGTGAACCAGTACGGCTTCGGCATCGAGCAGGCCGCGTTTCTTGCCGCCTGTTTCTCGCTGCCCGGCGGCGTTCTGCGCGCGCTCGGCGGCTGGCTCTCCGACCGCTACGGCGCCTATCGCACGACGTGGGCCGTGATGTGGGTCGCGCTCGCGTGCTTCTTTTTGCTCAGCTACCCGCCGACCGATTTCACGATCCATGGCGCGCATGGCCCGATCGGTCTGCATATCAGCACGGGCCCGGTGTTCTACACGGTGCTGATGTTCGTCGTCGGCATTGCGATGGCGGTGGGCAAGGCCTCGGTCTTCAAGTTCATCGGCGACGAGTACTCCGAGAACATCGGCGCCGTGTCCGGCGTCGTGGGGCTGGCGGGCGGTCTCGCGGGCTTCGTGCTGCCGATCCTGTTCGGCCTGCTCGTCGACCTGACGGGCGTGCGCACCACCTGCTTCATGCTGATGTTCGGCGCGACCGTGGTGAGCCTGCTGTTCATGCATTTCTCGTTTCGCCCCGAAGCGCTCGCGCATGGCAGCGCGAAGCTCGCGCGCAAGGTTCGGGCTGCAACGCCTGCGTTCAAGGAAACCACGTACTCCGAATGATTCCACTTGCGCCGCGCGTGCGGCGCCTACTGTACGAGCACAATCATGTCCAAATATCTCCTGACCCAATGGGAACCCGAGAACACCCGGTTCTGGCAGGCTTCCGGCGAGCAGATCGCCACCCGTAACCTCTGGATTTCGATTCCGGCGCTGATGCTGGCGTTCGTGGTGTGGTCGCTGTGGAGCGTCACGGTCGTCAATCTCGACAAGGGCGGCTTCCACTTCACGAAGAACGAACTCTTCTGGCTCACGGCGCTGCCCGCGCTTTCGGGCGCCACGCTGCGCATCTTCTATTCGTTTCTCGTGCCGATTTTCGGCGGCCGCCGCTTCACGGCGATCTCCACGGCGAGCCTCCTGATCCCCGCCGTCGGCATGGGCTTCGCGCTGCGCGATCCGTCCACCTCGTATTCGACGCTGCTCGTGCTCGCCCTGCTGTGCGGTCTTGGCGGTGCGAACTTCAGCTCGTCGATGGCGAACATCAGCTTCTTCTTTCCGAAGGCGCGTAAAGGTTTCGCCACCGGGCTCAATGCCGGTATCGGCAACCTGGGCGTGTCCCTCGTGCAGTTCGTCACGCCGATCGTGATCTCGACGGCCGTGTTCGCGGGCCTGCTCGGCGGCGGCCAGACCTGGATGAAGGATGGCGTCGAGCACAGCATCTGGTTGCAGAACGCGGGCTTCGTGTGGATTCCGCTCATCGTCGTCTCCTCGATTGCAGCATGGTTCGGCATGAACGACATCGCCGATGCGAAGGCCTCGTTCAGCGAGCAGGCCGTGATCTTCCGCCGCGCGCACAACTGGATCATGTGCTTCCTGTATGTCGGCACATTCGGCTCGTTCATCGGCTTCTCGGCCGGCCTCGCGCTGCTCACGAAGGCGGAGTTTCCCGCCATCAACCCAACCGCATGGGCCTTCCTCGGGCCGCTCGCCGGCGCGCTGACGCGCCCCGTCGGCGGCTGGATCTCGGACAAGCTCGGCGGCGCGCGCGTCACGCTCTGGAGCTTCCTCGCGATGATCGTCGCGGTCATCGGCGTGATCGTGTTCCTGCCGGGCGGCGCGCTGGGCGGCGCACAGGGCAGCTTCTGGGGCTTTCTCGCGATGTTCGTCGTGCTGTTCGCGCTCACCGGCATTGGCAACGGCTCGACCTTCCGCATGATTCCCGTGATCTTCCTGACGCAGCATCAACGCGCCGCGAAGGGCAAGGGCGATGCGGCGCAGCACGGCGCGCTCGCCGAAGCGGGCAAGGAGTCGGCGGCGGTGCTCGGCTTCGCGGGTGCGATGGGCGCATACGGCGGCTTCTTCATTCCGAAGAGCTTCGGCACCTCGCTCGACATGACCGGCTCACCGGTTGGCGCGCTCGTGTGCTTCATCGGCTTCTATGTGGTGTGCGCGGCGGTGACGTGGTTGTTCTACGCGCGTCGCAACGCGTCCATGCCTTGCTGACCCGGACGGGTTCGGACTAGTCCTTTGGGAGTAGCGCGGCGCACGGGGACTCATCCCAAAGCGCTGCGCGCACTCTCCCCTTGATGAATGGGCAGGCCAGCGCCTGCTCGCCATACTCGGAAACGATATGAGCGCCGGCCGCCACACATGCCACGCGTGCGACGCACGCGAACGGCGACAGGCGATCGATCGATTCCAGCAGCAGTCCCGGAGAACCTGATGAGTTATTTTCTGGACCGGTTGAAGTTCATGTCGCGCGTGAAGTCGACGTTTTCGAAGGGCCACGGCGCGGTGGTGAACGAGGACCGCAAATGGGAAGACGGCTATCGCAGCCGCTGGCAGCACGACAAGATCGTGCGCTCGACCCACGGCGTGAACTGCACGGGCTCGTGCTCGTGGAAGGTCTACGTGAAGAACGGCCTGATCACGTGGGAAACGCAGCAGACCGACTATCCGCGCACGCGCGCGGACCTGCCCAACCACGAGCCGCGCGGCTGCCCGCGTGGCGCATCGTATAGCTGGTACGTGTACTCGGCGCAGCGCGTGAAGTACCCGATGATTCGCGGCCGCCTGATCGAGATGTGGCGCGAGGCGCGCAAGACGCTCGGGCCGGTTCAGGCGTGGGCCTCGATCGTCGAGGACCCGAAGAAGGCCGCGCACTACAAGCGTGCGCGCGGCCAGGGCGGTTTCGTGCGTGCGGGCTGGGACACGGCCACCGAGATGATCGCGGCGGCCAACGCGTACACCATCGGCAAGTACGGTCCCGATCGCGTGATCGGCTTCTCGCCCATTCCGGCCATGTCGATGGTCTCGTACGCCGCGGGCGCGCGTTATCTGAGCCTGATCGGCGGGGCGTGCCTCTCGTTCTACGACTGGTATTGCGACTTGCCGCCTTCCTCGCCGCAGGTGTGGGGCGAGCAGACCGACGTGCCGGAATCGGCCGACTGGTACAACTCCACGTATCTCATGGTGTGGGGCTCGAACGTGCCGCAAACGCGCACGCCCGACGCGCACTTCTACACCGAGGTCCGCTACAAGGGTACGAAGACGGTGGCCGTGTCGTCCGACTTCGGCGAGATGGTGAAGTTCGGCGACATCTGGCTCGCGCCGAAGCAGGGCACCGACGCGGCGCTTGCGCTCGCGATGGGCCATGTCGTGCTCAAGGAGTTTCACGCCAGCGGCAAATCGGCGTACTTCCGCGATTACGTGAAGCAGTACACCGACATGCCGATGCTCGTTACACTCGCCGACCGCGACGGCTCACTCGTGCCGGACCAGTTTCTGCGGGCGTCGCAACTTGCCGCGAATCTCGACGAAGCGAACAACCCGCAATGGAAGACACTTGCCATCGATGCGGCGACGGGCGACATCGTCGCGCCGAATGGCTCGATCGGATTCCGCTGGGGCGAAGGCGAGCACGACGGCGGCAAGAAGGTGGGCCGCTGGAACCTCGAAATGAAGGACGGTGGCAGCGGCCGCGAGATCGATCCGCGCCTCTCGCTCATCGATCAGCATGACGAAGTGGTCGAGGTGGGCTTCCCGTACTTCGGCGGCGAGGAGAACCAAGGCGCCGCGTTGCTCGCGCGGCGCGTGCCCGTGAAGCGCGTGACGCTCGCCGACGGCACGAACGTGCTCGTGGCCACCGTCTACGACCTGCAGATGGCCAACTACGGCGTCGATCAGGGGCTGGGTGGCCCGAACGTCGCGTCCTCCTATGACGACGACGTGCCTTGCACGCCCGCGTGGCAGGAGAAGCACACCACGGTGCCGCGCAAGCTCGTGATCCAGGTGGCGCGCGAGTTCGCCGACAACGCCGACCGCACGCGCGGCAAGAGCATGGTGATCGTGGGCGCGGCGCTCAATCACTGGTATCACAACGACATGATCTACCGCGGCATCATCAACCTGCTGATGATGTGCGGCTGTATCGGGCAGAGCGGCGGCGGCTGGGCGCATTACGTGGGCCAGGAAAAGCTGCGTCCGCAATTCGGCTGGGCGCCGCTCGCGTTCGCGCTCGACTGGTCGCGCCCGCCGCGCCAGATGAACGGCACCTCGTTCTTCTACAACCACACGAGCCAATGGCGCCACGAGAAGGTGAGCGTGGACGAGATACTCGGGCCCGGCGCCGACCGCGCGCGCTACAAGAATCTCTCGATGCTCGACCTCAACGCGAAGTCCGAGCGCATGGGGTGGCTGCCTTCGGCGCCGCAGCTTGGCGCGAATCCGCTCGACGTGGTGGACGCCGCGCAGCGCGCGGGCGTGCCGCCGGTGCAGTACGCGGTGGACCAGTTAAAGTCCGGCGCGTTGAACTTCGCCTGCGACGACCCCGACAACCCCGCGAACTTCCCGCGCAACATGTTCGTCTGGCGCTCGAACATCATGGGCAGTTCGGGCAAGGGCCACGAGTACTTCCTCAAGTACCTGCTCGGCACGCAGAACGCGCTGTTCGGCGACGAGGCCGACGCGATCAAGCCTGCCGAAGTGAACGTGCGCGAAGCGGCCGAAGGCAAGCTCGACCTGCTCACCGTGCTCGACTTTCGCATGAGCACGACGTGCCTTTACGGCGATATCGTGCTGCCCTCGGCTACGTGGTACGAGAAGGACGATCTCAACACGTCGGACATGCACCCGTTCATCCATCCGCTTTCGGAGGCGGTGCAGCCGCTGTGGGAGAGCAAGACCGACTGGGAAATCTACAAGGCCATCGCGAAGAAGTTTTCGGAGATCGGCGGCGAACATCTGGGCAAGCGCACGGACCTCGTGTGCACGCCGCTCATGCACGACACGCCGGGCGAGCTTGGCCAGGCGTTCGAGCCGAAAGACTGGCGTCTTGGCGAATGCGATCTGATCCCGGGCAAGACCGCGCCTTCGATGACGCTCGTGGAGCGCGACTATCGCGAGATCTACAACAAGTTCACCTCGGTTGGGCCGCTGCTCGAAAAGCTCGGCAACGGCGGCAAGGGCATCAACTGGAATACGGTGCACGAGGTAGGCGAGTTCGCGCAGCTCACGGGCATTCAGCACAACACTGGCGCGGCCGAGGGACGCCCGCGTCTGGAAACGGCCATCGACGCTGCCGAGATGATCCTCACGTTCGCGCCTGAAACCAACGGTCATGTGGCGGTGAAGGCGTGGGACGCGCTCTCGAAGATCACGGGCCGCGATCACGCGCACCTGGCCGAAGGCCGCGAGCACGACAAGATTCGCTTTCGCGACGTGCAGGCACAGCCGCGCAAGATCATTTCCGCGCCGACGTGGTCGGGGCTCGAATCGGAAGAGGTGAGCTACAACGCCGGCTATACGAACGTGCACGAGCTGATTCCGTGGCGCACGCTCACGGGCCGTCAGCAGTTCTATCAGGATCACCGCTGGATGCTCGACTTCGGCGAGGGCCTGTGCAACTACAAGCCCGCCATCGACACGAAGACGACCTCGTCGATGCTCGGCGCGAAACCCAACGGCGAGCACGAACTCGTGCTGAACTGGATCACGCCGCACCAGAAGTGGGGCATCCACTCGACCTACTCGGACAACCTGCGCATGCTCACGCTGTCGCGCGGCGGGCCGCACGTGTGGGTCTCGGAGGCCGAGGCGAAGGAGGCGGGTCTCGTCGACAACGACTGGGTCGAAGTGTTCAACGTGAACGGCACGCTCACGGCGCGCGTCGTGGTGAGCCAGCGTGTGCCGCGCGGCATGTGCCTCATGTATCACGCGCAGGAAAAGATCATCAACGTCCCGGGCGCGGAAACGAGCGGCATGCGCGGCGGCATTCACAACTCGGTCACGCGTACGGTGCTCAAGCCCACGCACATGATCGGCGGCTACGCGCAGCTTGCGTACGGCTTCAACTACTACGGCACCGTTGGCAGCAATCGCGACGAGTACGTGATCGTGCGCAAGATGAAAAAGGTCGAGTGGCTGGAAGGCCCGATGAAGGAAGGAGCAGCATCATGAAAATACGCGCCCAGGTGGCGATGGTCCTGAACCTCGACAAGTGCATTGGCTGCCATACGTGCTCCGTCACGTGCAAGAACGTGTGGACCTCGCGCGACGGCGTCGAGTACGCGTGGTTCAACAACGTCGAGACGAAGCCCGGCATCGGCTATCCGAAGGAGTGGGAGAACCAGGAGAAGTGGAACGGCGGCTGGGTGCGCCACGCGAGCGGCAAGATCGAACCGCGCCAGGGCCCGAAGCTCAAGGTGCTGGCGAACCTGTTCGCGAACCCGAACCTGCCCGGCATCGACGACTATTACGAGCCGTTCACGTACGACTACGAACATCTGCAGAAGGCGCGTCTCTCGCAAACGCCGCCCACCGCACGCCCCGTGTCGGTCATCACCGGCAAGAAGATGGACAAGATCCATTGGGGTCCTAACTGGGAAGACGATCTGGGCGGCGAGTTCTCGTCGCGCAGTCGCGACAAGCTGTTCGAGAACGTGCAGAAGGAGATGTACTCGAGCTTTGAGAACACCTTCATGATGTATCTGCCGCGCTTGTGCGAGCACTGCCTGAACCCTGCGTGCGTGGCGTCGTGCCCCTCGGGATCGGTGTACAAGCGCGAAGACGATGGCATCGTGCTGGTCGATCAGGACAAGTGCCGCGGCTGGCGCATGTGCATCTCGGGTTGCCCATACAAGAAGATGTACTTCAACTGGAAGAGCGGCAAGGCCGAGAAGTGCATCTTCTGCTATCCGCGCATCGAGGCGGGGCAGCCTACGGTGTGCTCGGAAACGTGCGTGGGCCGCATCCGTTATCTGGGCGTAATGCTCTACGACGCGGACCGCATCAGCGATGCAGCATCGGTTCAATCGACACAGGATCTGTATCAGGCGCAGCTCGATGTGTTCCTCGATCCGCACGATCCCGCTATCCAGGCCGAGGCGCTGCGCCAGGGCGTGCCGCAAAGCTGGCTGGATGCGGCCGTGCGCTCGCCCGTGTACCGCATGGCGGTCGAGTGGAAGATCGCGTTTCCGCTGCACCCCGAGTACCGCACGCTGCCGATGGTCTGGTACGTGCCGCCGCTCTCGCCGATCCAGTCGGCTGCGGACGCGGGCCATATCGGCATGGACGGCGTGATTCCGGACGTGGCGAGCCTGCGCATTCCCGTGCGCTATCTCGCCAACCTGCTCACCGCCGGTGACGAAAAGCCCGTGATTTCAGCGCTCAACCGCATGCTGGCGATGCGCGCGTACAAGCGCACCCAGACCGTGGACGGCGTGAACGACAACGCGGTCCTCGAGCGCACGGGCCTCACGCCCGCGCAGGTCGAGGACATGTACCGCACCATGGCGATTGCGAACTACGAGGACCGCTTCGTCGTGCCGTCGTCGCACAAGGAAATGGTCGAGGACTCGTTCAACGAGAAGGGCAGTTGCGGCTTCTCGTTCGGCAATGGGTGCTCGGGCGGCGTTTCGGAGGGCTCGCTGTTCGGCTCGAACGTCGAAGGCAGCGTGGTGTACGTCGATATGCCGAAGTCGCGTCGCAAGACGCCTTCGCAAGCTTGAGCGGGAGGACATTGTCATGTCGATTTATCCGGTTCTCTCCGCGCTGCTCGATTATCCCGAACAGCCCTTGCTCGATGCACTCGACGAGATCGAGGCCGCACTCGAGGCCGTGCCGAAGGGCGGCTGCGCGACGCACGAACTCGCGCCGCTCATTGCGGCGCTGCGTGAGCGCTCGCTGGTCGAGTCGCAGGAAGCGTACGTGGCCACGTTCGATCGCAATCCTCGCCACTCGCTGCATCTGTTCGAGCACGTGCACGGCGAGAGCCGCGCGCGCGGCCAGGCGATGGTCGATCTGCTCGACGAATACCGTAGCCACGGCCTGGACGTCGCGACGAACGAACTGCCCGACTACGTGCCGCTCTTTCTCGAAGTGCTCGGCCTGATCGACGAGGACGAGGCGAGCGCGCTGCTTGGCGAGGCGATCCACGTGCTCGCGGCGCTCGGCAATCAGCTCGAAACGAGCGCAAGCCCCTATGCGGGCATTTTTGCGGTGCTGTGCGAGCTGAGCGATGTCGAGCCGCTGCCGCTCGTGGGCGCGCCCGTGCGCGACATGGACGAGGCGCTCGAACGCTTCGGCACCGGCGCGGACGGCGTCGAGCCGCTCATGCACGCGTTCGGCGCGAGCCATTCGCCGCAGGTCGTTCAATTCCACCCGCGAGCGGAGTATGCAGCGGCCACCGCGAGCATTTCGACTGACTGCGCGGCGGCTTGCGCGCCTGACTGCGCAAAGGAATCGCCATGAACACGTTCAATCAGTTTTTGTTCGGCATCTATCCGTATATTGCCGCCGCCATCTTCCTGTTCGGCAGCCTCGCGCGCTTCGAGCGCGAGCAGTACACGTGGAAGGCGGACAGCTCGCAAATGCTCTATCGCGGGCATCTGCGCCTGGGCAATATTCTCTTTCACGTCGGCGTGCTCGGGCTCTTCTTCGGGCATCTGTTCGGTCTCCTCACGCCCGTTGCGGTGTGGGACTGGCTCGGCGTGCCGCATGCAGTCAAGCAGCTCGTGGCGATGGTCGCGGGCGGCGTGATGGGCTCGATGTGTCTGGTGGGCCTCTCGATCCTGCTGCACAGGCGGCTTTCGAACGCGCGCGTTTCGGCCGTCACTCGCGTGGGCGACAAGGTGCTGCTGTTGTGGCTGCTCGTCACGCTGCTGCTCGGGCTCTCCACCATCGGCGAATCGGCGAGTCATATGGACGGCGCGATGATGGTGCGGCTCATGACCTGGGCGCAGCACATCGTCACGTTCCGCGGCGACGCCGCGAGCTACGTAGCCAGCGCGCCGCTCATCTTCCGCCTGCACCTGTTCATGGGCATGACGCTGTTCGTGATCTTTCCGTTCACGCGGCTCGTGCACGTGTGGAGCGGCTTCGCCTCCATCACCTATCTCTCTCGCGCGTGGCAACTCGTGCGCAGCCGCTAGCGCCGACGCTAGCGGCCGGCGTTTGCCTCTGGACGGCCGTGGGGATCGGTCGTTCTTCGCGGGGAGCGAGCCACACTCGCATTCCCCGCTTTTTTCCCGATACGGGCAGGCCCGGGGACGGCGCATCTCGCGAGGCCGGGACTCGCCCGGGAAGGCCGGCGATCTGACGCATAGTGTCGCAGTTGCCCGCCTGGACCGCGACTTAGCGCAAGATCGGCCTCGCTCCGTCAGATAATGCAGGGTATAGGCACCGCCGTTTCGGCGCGGCCGATCCCCGGTACCGGCCATGACTCCGTCTTCCGATTCCGCCACCGCTTGCGCCTCGTCTGCCGGCTTTTCCGGCCCGCAGGCCGCGCCGTTCCCGAAGCGGCTCTCGACGCGCATCGTCGTGCTTTCCACGGTTGCGCTCGCGCTCGTGCTCGCGATGATCAGCGGCACGCTCTGGCTGTCCTGGCAGCTCGAAGGCGGCGGCGCGGCCATCAACGATGCGGGCAGCCTGCGCATGCGCGCGAACGCGGTGGCGATCGCGCTGTGGGAAGCCCGCACGGGCAAGTCTGCGCAAGTCGACGCCCAGTTGCATCAGCTCGACGAGACGCTGCGTGAACTGCGCGACGGCGATCCGGCGCGGCCGCTCTTTCTTCCCGCGGATGCGGGCATCCACGCGCAGTTCGAACGCGTCGCGACAGCGTGGGACGAGGCGCTCAAACCCGCTGCGCTGCGCGAGCTCTCGGCCAGCGGAGGCGAGCCCTCGACGTACATCGGCCTGCTGCCCGGCTTCGTCGACGAGGCGAACCGGCTCGTCAGCCTGATCGAGCGCGAGAACGCGCGCAAGACCGCGTGGCTGCGCATTTCGCAGGTCGTGCTCGCGGCGCTTTCTTGCGTGGGCACGCTGGCGATCGTCTATCTGCTCTACCAGTGGTTCGTGGCGCCCGTGCAGCGCTTGCAGGACGGGCTCGCGCGCATCGAGGCGCGCGAGTTCGACACGCGGCTGCCGGTCGAAACGTACGACGAGTTCGGCCATCTCGCGCAAGGCTTCAACCGCATGGTTGCGGAGCTGCAAGCGCTGTACCGGGACCTTGCCGCGCGCGTGGACGCCAAGACCGCGCAACTGGCGGCGCAAAACCGCGAACTCGCCACGCTCTACGAGATGGCGGCGTTCCTCAACACGCCGGGCGCGGCGGAAAGCGTATGCCACGATTTCCTTACGCGCGTGATGCGCGAATTCGACGCCGACGGCGGCACGGTGCGCGTCGTTTCGCCTGACGACGGCAATCTGCATCTGCTTGTTTCGGAGGGCATGCCCGAATCGATTACACGTGCGGAGCAGTGCATGCCGGCGGCGGACTGCACGTGCGGCGGCGCGACGGCCGAGGTGCCGGTCGTATTCGGCCTGATGGGGCAGCCTGGCGCGCCGGCGGGCAGCAAAGAAAGCGGCGAGAGCGGCGCAAGCAGCGCCTTCACGCAGCGCTGCCTGAAGGCGGGCTTCGTGAGCGTCGCGGTGTCGGCCATCGTCGCGCAGAACGAGACGCTCGGCACGTTCTCGCTGCACTTCCGGCGCGAGCGGGAGATTCCGCCATCGGGGGTGCAGTTGCTTCAGACGCTCGGCCGTCACCTCGGCGTCGCGCTCATGAACCGGCGGCTCGTGGCGCTCGGGCGTCAGCTCGCCGTATCCGAGGAGCGCAATCTCGTCGCCCAGGGGCTGCACGACAGCATCGCGCAAGGCCTGAGCTTCCTGAAGATGCAGGTGCATCTGCTCGACGACGCGGCGCAGCGGGGCGACCTCGGCGAGATTCGCGAGATCGTGCCGCTGCTCGCAGGCGGCGTGGAAGAAAGCTACGACGACGTGCGCGAATTGCTGCTCAATTTCCGCACGAAACTCGCGCCAGGCAAGCTGCGCCTCGCGGTGGAGGACACCGTAGCGCGCTTTCGCCGCCAGTCGGACGCCGAACTGACGCTCGACTATCGCGACGAAGACGGCCCGCCGCTGCCGCCCGACCAGCAATTGCAGGTGCTGTTCGTGCTGCAGGAGGCGCTCTCGAATGCGCGCAAGCACTCAGAGGCGCTGCACGTGCGGGTGAGCGTCGTGAACGCTCGCGACTTCCGCCTCACGATCGTGGACGACGGCGTGGGCTATGATCCCGCCGAAATCGCCTCGCGCGGCGAATCGCACGTGGGCTTTCACATCATGCGTGAGCGCGCGAGGCGTCTTGCCGCCGTGCTCGCGCTGGAAAGCGCGCCGGGGCGCGGCACGCGCGTCGAACTGGTCCTGCCCGCCGCAAGCCGCATGGCCGCGTGAAGGTGGCCGAAGACATCGCGACACGACAACGAACCTCATGACCATACGTATCCTGCTCATCGACGATCACACGCTCTTTCGCTCGGGCGTGAGCGCGCTCCTGCAGCGCCAGCCGGACCTGGAAGTGGTGGGCGAGGCGTCGGACGGCGTGGAAGGCGTCAAGCGCGCGAAGCAGCACTTGCCCGACGTCGTCCTGCTCGACCTGAACATGCCGGGCCTCTCGGGGCTCGAAACGCTGCAACTGCTCGTGGAAGACCTGCCGGACACGGCGGTCGTCATGCTCACCGTCTCCGAGGAAGCCGACGAACTCACGGCGGCGATGCGCGCGGGCGCGCGCGGCTTCCTGCTCAAGAGCATCGACGCCGACGCGCTGGTGGCGGCGATCCGCAAGGCCGCGAGCGGCCAGCCGGTCATTACCGAGCACATGACGGCGAAGCTCGTGGAGCAGATGCGCAAGCCGGCACAATCGGCCGGTGCGACTGGCGCACAGGGTTCACCCGGCGGCGCGCGCGCAAGTGCGGAGACACTCACGGCGCGCGAGCGCGACATCGTGCGCGAGCTGGCGCGCGGGGCGAGCAACAAGGAGATTGCGCGCACGCTCGACCTGGCGGAGAGCACGGTGAAGATTCACGTGCGCAACATTCTGCGCAAGCTGGGTCTCGCGAGCCGCGTGCAGGTGGCGATCTACGCAATCGAGCACGACGGCATGACCGACGTGCCCGCCGAGCCGCGCGGGCGCTGAAGGCCGCGCGCGCTTGGGACAAGGCGGCTCAGACGAGCCGCAGATAGATGAGTTCGCGCTTGATATACGCGTAAAAAATAGGCGCGGCAATCACGCCCTGAATGCCGAACGCGGCTTCCATCACGAGCATCGCGACGAGCAGTTCCCACGTGCGCGCCTCGATCTGGCCGCCCACGATGCGCGCATTCAGGAAGTACTCGAGCTTGTGGATCAGGATGAGGAACACGAGCGCCGTGACCGCCGCGGGCAGGCTCACGGTGAGCGCGATGGCGACGATCAGCGTGTTCGAGATCAGGTTGCCGATTACGGGCAGGAGGCCGACCACGAAGGTCACCACGACCAGCATCTTCGCGAGCGGCAGCGGCGCGTGAAACACCGGCAGCGCGAGCAGGAGGAAAAGGCCGGTGAACACCGTGTTGATGGCCGAAATTTTCACCTGCGCGAACACGATGCGGCGGAAGGCGTCGGCGAAACGCGCCACGCGTGTAACGAACGCCGTGGAAAGCGGCAGCCGCGTGGCGTTCTTTTGCGCGCCAATGGCGATGATCGCGCCGATGATCATGCCGATCACGATATGCCCGAAGATACGCGCGGCATTCTTGCCGCCCTGGCCGAGCTGGGTGGCGTGCTCGTGCATGAGCGCAAGGGCCTTGAGCTTCATCTGCGCGACGTCCACGGGCAGATAGGCGGCAATGGATTCGGGAATGCGTCCGCGCGCCTGGTCGACGAACGTCATCATCTGCGCCATGACCTTCTGCACGCTCGGCACGTCGCTTTCGAACTGCTCGATCACGCCCACGGTGAGCCCCGTGAGGATGCCGACGATCACGATGGAAACCAGCACCACCGAGAGCCAGCGTGCGCGGCTGCTCGACATGCGCCGCTCGATGAGCGGCGAAATGGTATGGACGAGCTGGAAGACGAGCATGCCCGCTAGCAGCGCGCCGAGCAGGTTCAGGTGCAGCACCGCCAGCATGCCGGCGAGCGCGGCCACATAGCTGCCGATCTCCACTGCCGAAAGTTTCGGCAGGCTCATGTCGCTCGTGAGCCTGACCGGCCTTGGCCGCAGGTCGCGCACCTGTTTATCTTCTGTCGCTTCGTTGCGCTTGACCATGTTGGGTGTATTCCGTCTCCAAACTTCGGGGGCGCACGCGCCCCCGACCCGTTGTTGCTGCAGCTATTTCTACTGCTAAATTTCCGGTCCGCTTAGCGGGTCATTGCCCCGACGCCGTGTCCAGCGCGGCAATCTGGCGCTTGAGCAGCGGCGCGAGATAGCGGCCCGTGAAGCTTGCCTTCGATTTCGCCACCTGTTCGGGCGTCCCCTGGGCCACGATCTGCCCACCGCCCGCGCCGCCTTCCGGTCCCATGTCCACGATCCAGTCGGCGGTTTTGATTACATCGAGATTATGCTCGATGATGACCACCGTGTTGCCCTGATCGCGAAGCCGATGAATCACTTCGAGCAAAAGCGCGATGTCGTGGAAGTGCAGGCCGGTGGTCGGCTCGTCGAGTATATACAGCGTGCGGCCCGTGTCCCGCTTGGAAAGTTCGAGCGAGAGCTTCACGCGCTGCGCCTCGCCGCCCGAAAGCGTGGTGGCCGACTGGCCAAGGCGGATATAGCCAAGGCCCACGTCCAGCAGCGTCTTGAGCTTGCGCGCCACCACCGGGACCGCCTTGAAGAACTCGTAGGCGGCTTCGACCGTCATGTCGAGCACTTCGCTGATGTTCCGGCCCTTGTATTGAATCTCCAGCGTTTCGCGGTTGTAGCGCTTGCCGTGGCAGACGTCGCAGGGCACGTACACGTCGGGCAGGAAGTGCATTTCCACCTTCAGCACGCCGTCGCCCTGGCAGCTTTCGCAGCGTCCGCCCTTCACGTTGAACGAGAAGCGGCCCGACTCGTAGCCGCGTTCCTTGGCGGCCGGCACGCCCGCGAACAACTCGCGGATGGGCGTGAAGAGGCCCGTGTAGGTGGCCGGGTTCGAGCGCGGCGTGCGGCCGATCGGCGATTGGTCGACGTTGATGACCTTGTCGAAGTGCTCCATGCCCTCGATCGCCTCGAACGGCGCCGGCTCCGCCGACGATCCATACAGATGCTGCGAGACGGCGTGATAAAGCGTGTCGTTGATGAGCGTGGACTTGCCCGAGCCCGAAACGCCCGTCACGCAGGTGAGCAGGCCGACCGGCAGGTCGAGCGTGACGTGCTTGAGGTTGTTGCCGTAGGCCTCGACGATGCGCAACTGGCGCTCGCCGGGCTCGATGCGCTCGTCGGGATAGTCGATGCGGCGCGCGCCCGAGAGGTACTGGCCCGTCATCGAGGCCGGATCGTGCTCGACTTCGCCGGGCGTGCCTTGCGAAATCACCATGCCGCCGTGCTCGCCCGCGCCCGGGCCCATGTCGACCACGTAGTCGGCCATGCGGATCATGTCCTCGTCGTGCTCGACCACGATCACGGAATTGCCGAGATCGCGTAGATGCTTGAGCGTGGAGATCAGGCGGTCGTTGTCGCGCTGATGCAGGCCGATGGACGGCTCGTCGAGCACGTACATTACGCCCGTCAGGCCCGAGCCGATTTGCGAGGCGAGGCGGATGCGCTGCGCCTCGCCGCCCGAAAGCGTCTCGGCGCTGCGTTCGAGCGAGAGATAGTCGAGCCCGACGTTGTTCAGGAACATGAGGCGCGCGACGATTTCCTTGACCACCTTGTCGGCGATCTCGCGCTTGGCGCCTTCGAGGCGCAGCGTCTGGAAGTAGCCGAGCGTGTCGCGCAGCGGCCAGCCGCTCACTTCGTAAATGGCGCGTGCCTCATCACCCGAGCCGATGCGCACGAAGCGCGCTTCACGGCGCAGGCGTGTGCCTTCGCAGTGCGGGCAGGCCTGGTTGTTCTGGTACTTCGACAGCTCCTCGCGCACGGCGGCCGAGTCGGTCTCGCGGTAGCGGCGCTCGAGGTTCGGGATGATCCCTTCGAATACGTGCTCGCGCACCGACGTGCGGCCGCGCTCGTTGATGTACGAGAACGGAATCTCCTGCTTGCCCGAGCCGTAGAGCAGGATCTTGCGCACTTTCTCCGGCAGCTCCTCGAACGCGGTGTCGATGTCGAAGTCGTAGAACGCGGCGAGACTCTGCAGCATCTGGAAGTAGAACTGGTTGCGCCGGTCCCAGCCCTTCACCGCGCCCGCCGCGAGCGAAAGGGACGGGTGCGCCACCACGCGCTTCGGATCGAAGAACGTGATCTGGCCCAGGCCGTCGCACTCGGGGCACGCGCCCATCGGGTTGTTGAACGAGAAAAGGCGCGGCTCCAGCTCCGGCAGCGAATACGAGCAGATCGGGCAGGCGAACTTCGAGCTGAACAGGTGCTCCTTGTTCGTGTCCATTTCGAGCGCGATGGCGCGGCCGTCGGCCAGGCGCAGCGCGGTTTCGAACGACTCCGCGAGGCGCTGCTTCATGTCGGGGCGCACCTTCAGGCGGTCCACCACGACGTCGATGGTGTGGCGCTCGCTCTTCTTGAGCTTGGGCAGCGACTCCACCTCGTAGATCTTCGCTTCCCCTTCGTTGGCCGTGCCGCCGCCCGAGCGCACCCGAAAGCGCACGAAACCCTGCGCCTGCATGTCGTCGAAGAGCTCGGCATGCTCACCCTTGCGGTCCACGATCACGGGCGCGAGGATCATCAGCTTCGTTTCTTCGGGCAGGGCGAGCGCGGCGTCCACCATCTGCGAGACGCTTTGCGACTCCAGCGGAATCTCGTGGTCCGGGCAGTAGGGCGTGCCGATGCGGGCGTACAGCAGCCGCAGATAGTCGTGGATCTCGGTGACGGTGCCGACCGTGGAGCGCGGATTGTGCGACGTCGCCTTCTGCTCGATGGAAATCGCCGGTGACAGACCCTCGATCAGGTCGACGTCGGGCTTTTCCATGAGCTGCAGGAACTGGCGTGCGTAGGCCGAAAGGCTTTCCACGTAGCGGCGCTGGCCTTCCGCGTAGAGCGTGTCGAAGGCCAGTGAGGACTTGCCCGAGCCCGACAGCCCGGTGATCACCACGAGCTTGTGGCGCGGCAGGTCCAGATTGACGTTCTTCAGGTTGTGGGTTCGGGCCCCACGGATACGGATCTGTTCCATGAACCTGCGGGAGAAAGGGAAACCAAACCTGCTACTATAACGACTTTTCCAGACCGCCGTTACGGCTTGCTGACGGTCTTCGAAAGGGCCCGGAGCGGCAAGTGCAAGGGCCTCGAAAGAGGCGCGTCAGGGAGCGTCCCGGTCAACAAACGTGCGGGCACTTGCGGTCCAAACACATAACGCTCCGATGTCCTCCAATTCACCCGCTACATCCTCACGCATGAGCGCGCCCGAGTTGCGCGCGACCGTATCGCTCGCGGCGATTTTCGCGCTGCGCATGCTCGGTCTTTTCATGATCATGCCGGTGTTTTCCGTCTACGCGAAAACCGTTCCCGGCGGCGACAACCTTCTGCTGGTCGGCATCGCGCTCGGCGCGTACGGCGTCACGCAGTCGCTTCTCTATATTTTCTACGGCTGGGTGTCGGACATGGTGGGCAGAAAGCCCGTCATCGCCGCCGGCCTCGTCATTTTCGCGATCGGCAGCTTCGTCGCGGCGGGCGCGCACGACATGGTGTGGATCATCGTCGGCCGCGTGATTCAGGGCATGGGCGCCGTTTCTTCGGCCGTGCTCGCGTTCATCGCCGACCTGACCGCCGAGGAGCACCGCACCAAGGCCATGGCGATGGTGGGTGGCTCGATCGGCATGTCGTTCGCCGTGGCGATCGTGGGCGCGCCGATCGTGTTTCACTGGGTCGGCATGAGCGGCCTGTTCGCGCTGGTTGGCGTGTTCTCGATTCTGGCGGTGGGCGTGGTGATCTGGGTCGTGCCCGACGCGCCCAGCAAGCCCGTGCACGTGCGCGCGCCGTTTGCCGAGGTGCTGCACAACGTGGAACTGCTGCGCCTGAACTTCGGCGTGCTGGTGCTGCACGCCACGCAAACGGCGCTTTTTCTCGTCGTGCCGCGCCTGCTCGTCGACGCGGGCCTGCCGGTCGCGTCGCACTGGAAGATCTATCTGCCGGTCATGGGCCTCGCGTTCGTCTTGATGGTGCCGGCCATCATCGTCGCGGAGAAGCGGGGCAAGATGAAGGCCGTGCTCGTTTCTGCGATCGGTCTTATCCTGATCGGCCAGCTTCTGCTCGGCTCGCTTGCGCATACACTTGTCATCGTGTCGGCCGTGCTGTTCGTGTACTTCCTCGGTTTCAACATTCTGGAGGCTTCGCAGCCTTCGCTCGTCTCGAAGCTGGCGCCGGGCAACCGCAAGGGCGCGGCCACGGGCGTGTACAACACCACGCAGTCGATCGGGCTCGCGCTCGGCGGCGTGGCGGGCGGATGGCTCCTCAAGCACGACGGCGCGAGCGCCGTGTTCTACGCGTGCTCGGGGCTCGTCTTGTGCTGGCTTATAATCGCGGCCAATATGAAGGCGCCGCCCAGGCGGGCTGAAGCCAAACGCGCTTAAAGCCAGGCGGGCCTGAGTTAGAACCAACGGTTCACAGCAACGCAATTCGCGGAGGCGGTCCGCGACCGGGGTAGGCGCTCGAAACACATCGGGCGCTCGCCGGCGCGAACCGCGCGGCCGCTCCTCGCAACGGAATCAAACAGGAGAAATTCATGGCATCCGTGAACAAGGTGATCCTCGTCGGCAACCTCGGCGCCGAACCGGAAGTGCGCTATCTGCCTAGCGGCGACGCCGTGGCGAACATCCGCCTCGCGACCACCGACCGCTACAAGGACAAGGCGTCCGGCGAGTTCAAGGAAATGACCGAATGGCACCGCGTGTCGTTCTTCGGGCGTCTGGCCGAGATCGTCTCGGAGTACCTGAAGAAGGGCTCGTCGGTGTATATCGAAGGCCGCATCCGCACGCGCAAGTGGCAAGCGCAGGACGGCACCGACCGTTACTCGACTGAAATCGTCGCCGACCAGATGCAGATGCTGGGCGGCCGCAGCGGCGGCGCCTCGGCGGGCAGTGACATGGGCGACGACGGCGGCTACAGCCAGCAGTCGGCTCCGCGCGGCGGTGGCCGTGCGTCGGGCGGCGGCGGCGCGCCGCGTTCGAGCGGTGGTGGTGCGGGCGGCGGCGCAGGCGGTGGCCGTTCGAGCGCGCCGGCTGGCGGCGGCTTCGACGAAATGGACGACGATATTCCGTTTTAAAGCGTCCAGGCGTATCTGCTGGGCCTGAAGCCCCGGCTCGACCGCAAGGTCGGCCGGGGCTTTTCATTGGCGTGTACGAACCGGGCGCCGACCTGCGACGTTTTCGCACACGTAGCCACTTCCTCGAATGAAGCGACACGTTTTCTGATTTTTGTCACGGCAGAACTCCCGCCGGCGCGTCACCATTTAAAAGATGCATGAAATTTGCATCTTACAAGACTGCTCGCACCGTCACCCCACAAGGAAAAGGAGAAAGCCGTGTTTTGCTATCAATGTGAACAGACCGACCGCACCCAGGCCACCCCGGGGTGCGCCTCGGCCAAGGGCAACTGCGGCAAGGACGCTACGACTGCGGATCTGCAGGACCTGCTGATCTACGCAGCCAAGGGCATCGCCCAGTATGGCGCGCTCGCGCGCGGCCTCGGCAGCCCCGATCGCGAAGCCGACCGCTTTATGCTCTACGCGCTGTTCACGACGCTCACCAACGTCAACTTCAACGCCAGCCGTTTCGTGGCGATGCTGCGCGAAGCCGCGCAACACCGCGATCGTGTGAAGTCGACCTACGAGGCGCACGCGCTCGCACAAGGCGTTGACGTTGCGCAGCCGGGCGGCGCAGCGCTCTGGCAACCGGGCAACGATCTTGCCGAACTGCAGGCACAGGCTGCGCTCGTCGGCATCAAGGCCGGGCTCCCGAAGGCGGGCGAGGATGTCGTGGGCTTGCGCGCGCTCGTGCTCTACGGCCTCAAGGGCGTGTGTGCCTACGCTCACCATGCGCGCGTGCTCGGTTACGAAAGCGAGGAAGTCTACGCAGGCGTCGAAGCCGCGCTCGTGTTTCTCGCGAGCGAACCGACGCAGGCCGGCGACCTGCTCGAACACGCGCTCGCGCTCGGCAACCTGAACCTCAAGGTGATGGAACTGCTCGACGCGGCGAACACGGGCCGCTTCGGTATGCCAGAACCCACCGCCGTGCGCGTGACGCCGGCCGCGGGCAAAGCCATCCTGGTTTCGGGCCACGATCTCGGCGATCTCGAGGCGCTGCTCGAAGCGACGCAGGGCACCGGTGTGCAGATCTACACGCACGGCGAAATGCTGCCCGCGCACGCTTACCCGAAGCTCAAGGCGTATGCGCATCTCGCAGGCAATTACGGCGGCGCCTGGCAGGATCAGCAAGCCGACTTCGCGAACTTCCCCGGCCCGATCCTGATGACGTCCAACTGTCTGATCGAGCCGCTGCCGCAGTACCGTCAGCGCATCTTCACGACGGGCCCGGTGGGCTGGGCTGGAGTGCGCCATCTCGAGCACCACGCGTTCGCGCCGGTCGTGCAGGCCGCGCTCGCGCTGCCGGGCTTCCGCGAAACGGCGCCGCAGGAAACCATCACCATCGGCTTTGCGCGCAACACGGTGCTCGGCGTGGCCGACAAGGTGATCGACGCCGTGAAGGCCGGCCAGATCCGCCACTTCTTCCTGATCGGCGGCTGCGACGGCGCCGCGCCTGGCCGCAACTACTACACGGAGTTCGCGCAGGGTGCGCCGAGCGACACCGTCGTCATGACGCTCGGCTGCAACAAGTACCGCTTCAACCGTCACGAGTTCGGCGACATTGGCGGCATTCCGCGCCTGCTCGATCTGGGCCAGTGCAACGACAGCTACTCGGCGATCCAGATCGCCATCGCGCTCTCGAAGGCCTTCGACTGCGGCGTGAACGATCTGCCGCTCACGCTCGTGGTGTCGTGGTTCGAGCAGAAGGCGGCCGCGGTGCTGCTCACGCTGCTCGCGCTCGGCCTGCGCAACATCCATCTCGGACCGACGCTGCCCGCCTTCCTCACGCCGAACGTTCTCGACATTCTCGTCAAGCAGTTCGGCATCTCGCCGATCGGCGACGCGCAAGCCGACCTGAACGCGGCGCTCGCGCGCAAGGCCGCTTGAGCGCGGGTGAAAACGTCATGAGTTATCAAATCGAGCTCACCACGCGCGACGGCCAGGCGTTCGGCTTCGCGTGCGAGCCGGGGCAGGACGTGCTGAGCGCGGCGGCGGCGGCGGACATCACGCTGCCGTCGCAATGCCGGCGCGGCAGCTGCGGCGCGTGCCATGCGACCGTGACCGAAGGCGCGTACACGCTCGGCGATCACAGTGCGGACGCACTTGCTTCGGCCAACCCGAACGCGGTTTTGCTGTGCCGCACGAAGCCTTCGGCCGACTTGCGCGTCGCCGCGCCGTACGATCACACGAAGGTGTTGCTGCAGCCGGTCGCCACGCGTACGGCGCGCATCGCCGCGCTGGAAACGATTGCCGACGACACGCGCCGTCTCGAACTGGTTCTCGAACCCGACGACACCAGCGGCAGCGCCGCCGAGTTCGAGGCGGGCCAGTTCGCGGAGCTGGCGTTGCCCGGTGGAAGCGTGAAACGTCCGTTCTCGCTTGCCAACACGAGCAACTGGGAAGGGCGCCTCGAGTTTCTGATCCGGCTGCGGCCGCAAGGCGAGTTTTCGGCGTATCTGCGCGATCGGGCGCAGCCCGGCGATGTGCTCACCGTGCACGGCCCGCAAGGCGGTTTCGGTTTGATCGCCGATAGTTTGCGTCCGCGCTGGTTCGTGGCGGGCGGCACGGGCCTCGCTCCCGTGCTCTCGATGCTGCGCCGCATGGCCGAATACGGCGAGATGAACGACGCGCGCCTCTTTTTCGGCGTGAATCGCGAGAGCGAGCTTTTCATGCTCGACGAGTTCGACGCGCTTCGGGCGGCGCTGCCGCAACTGCACGTCGAGCTTTGCGTGCGCGAAGCGGCCGATGGCAGGCATGGCGCGCACAGCACGCCCGTCGACGCGCTCGCCGCCGCGCTCGCAGGCGCCAGCGCGGCGCCCGATCTCTATGTTTGCGGTCCGCCTGCAATGGTGAGCGCCGCACAGGCGGTCGCGGCGCGCTCGCGCGTGCCGTCTGCACAGTTCGTCAGCGAGCGCTTCACGGCCTGAGTGGCAATGCCGTGTGTGGTTTATCTCCGTGTCTGTTTTGACCTCGCCTTCGGGCGGGGTTTTTTTTCGCGCGTCGGAGGGCCACGCGCAGCCACGCCAGCGATCCATTCAAGCAATTGACATTCAGTCATTTACTGTCAAAATGTCCAACATCATGATGCCAACCCGCAAACCCTGTTCCGGCCCTTCCACTGACGAAAACGCGCTGCTCCTGCGCGAAGGCGGGAAGATTGTCGCCGCGCTCGGTCAGACGCTCGCGCCGCTCGTCGAAGTGGTGTTGCACGACCTCACGCGGCCCGAGCATTCCGTCGTGGCGATCGCGAACAATCTGTCAGGACGACAGGTCGGCGACGCCGCCACCGAAATGGGTCTCGCGCGCATCACCGACTCCGGCTTTCCCGAAGTTGTGGCCAACTATCCGAACCGCTTTCCCGACGGGCGTCCGGCCAAAAGCACGTCCATCGGCCTGAAGAACAGCGCGGGCGAATATGTCGCGGCGCTCTGCCTGAACATGGATGTGTCGCTGATCGGCGCGGTGACGGCGGGCCTCGGCCAGCTGATCCAGACCGGCACGGCCGCGCCCGTGGCCGAAACACTCGCGCCGCGCGCCGCGGGCAGCGTGCGCGAGGCGCTCGAACGCTTCGCCGCCACGCGCAACACCACGCCCATCGGCATGACGCTCGCGCAGCGCCGCGAGGCCGTGCGCGAACTCGCGGCGAACGGACTTCTGAACCTGCGTCATGCGCTCGCCGACGTGGCCACCACACTCGGCGTAGCGCGCTCGACCGTCTACACCTACCTGCCAGCCGAAGACCGACCATGAGCACTCTGCCTATTACCTTCGAAGACGTCGCCGCCGCCCACGAACGCCTGCGTGGCGTCGCGCATCGCACGCCGGTTCTGACTTCGCGCACCGCGAATGAACGCACGGGCGCGCAGCTTTTCTTCAAATGCGAGAACTTGCAGCGCATGGGTGCGTTCAAGTTTCGCGGCGCGTATAACGCGATCGCGCAGTTCACGCCGGAGCAGAAGGCGGGCGGCGTGATCACGTTCTCTTCGGGCAACCATGCGCAGGCGATCGCACTGTCGGCGCGTCTGCTCGGCGTGAAGGCCGTGATCGTGATGCCGCACGACGCGCCCGCCGTGAAGGTGGAGGCCACGCGCGGCTACGGCGGCGAGGTGGTGTTCTACGACCGCTATACCGAGGACCGCGAGGCGCTCGGCAAACGGCTCGCCGCCGAGCGCGGCCTCACGCTGATTCCGCCCTACGACCACGCGCACGTGATGGCCGGGCAGGGCACGGCCGCGAAGGAACTCTTCGAGGAAACGGGCGAGCTCGATCTGCTGATCACGCCGCTTGGCGGCGGCGGACTGCTATCGGGCTGTGCGACCGCGGCGCATGCGCTCTCGCCTGCGTGCACGGTGATCGGCGTCGAGCCTGAGGCGGGCAACGACGGTCAGCGCAGCTTGCAGACGGGGGAAATCGTTCACATCGACACGCCGAAGACGCTCGCCGACGGCGCGCAAACCCAGCACCTCGGCAACCTGACTTTCGCGGTGATTCGCGAGCGCGTGAGCGAGATCGTCACGGTGAGCGACGCGGAACTCGTCGATACGATGAAGTTCTTCGCTAGCCGCATGAAGCTCGTGGTCGAACCCACGGGTTGCCTCGCGGCGGCAGCGGTGCTGCACGGCAAGGTGGACGTGCGCGGCAAGCGCGTGGGTGTGCTGATCTCCGGCGGCAACGTCGATCTGCTGCGTTTTGCGGAGCTGGTACAGGCAGCCGGCTAAGCGCCCTGCCGCGGCGCCTTTAGCACGGGGCGCCTCAGCCGAGCAATTGCGCGAGCGCCGCGCGTGCGTTCGTCACGTGCGCGGACTCGCCGGGGCGGCCCGGCAACAGATGAAATTCGGCCGCAGGCAGTGCGGGCAAGCCGAATGAAGCCGGGCACGCCATCAGTCCTTCGCCGATCGCCGACTCGTTCAGACACGAGATTCCCAGCCCCGCCTTGAGCGCGAGCTGCAGCCCGGCCACGCCCGAAGCCGAATGCGAAATCAGGTAGGGCATGCGCGCTTCGTCGAGCAATCTCACGACGCGGCGCTGCAGCTGGCAGGTTGCCGGCAGCAGCACGAGCGGCCAGGGCGGCGTAAGCGCGGGCCGCTCGCGCAGCGCTTGCGCCGCGCCCACCCACACCAGTTTCTCGCGCCGTATCGAAGTGCTCTTGCGCGTGCCGCGGCCTTCCTCCACGAGCCGCAACGACAGCCCGATGTCGTAGGCGTTCTCGTCGGCGGTGCTGTCGATCACGGCGCTCGGCTGCACGGTCACATGCAGGCGCAGGCGCGGATGCTGGCTGGCGAAGCGCCGGAGGATCTCGGCGATGTCGTGCGGCCGGTAATAGTCCGTGATCGCAATGCGCACCTCGCCGTCGAGCGTGCGGCCGAGCATGTCGTCGAAGGCGGCGTCGCACAGCGCGACGATGCGGCGCGCGTGGTCGAGCAGCTTCGCGCCCGCGGGCGTGGCGGACATGCCCTGCTTGCTGCGCACGAAAAGCGGCTGGCCTACGCGCTCCTCGAGCTTCTTGAGCTGCTCGCTCACCGACGACTGCGACAGGAACACCCGCTCCGCCCCGGCGGAAACGCTGCCCGCCTCGGTCACCGCGATGAATGTGCGCAACTGCGCGAGGTCGAAACCGCGTGCGTTCATGGTTCAGCTTGATCCAGTGTGCTTTTTGCCAATTCACGATTCGGAAATTCCGAATTTATAGATTGGAAATTCCCGCTTTTCCGATGAATGTTGCGCCTCTACGATGCCCTCGGTCAACCGTTTTCTCGAGGTCATCATGGAACGAAGTACAACGCGGGGCGCGGCACACCGCTGGAAAGTGCTCGCGGTGGGCGTGGCGGCGAACGCCAGTTTTGCGGCAGCGCTCGGCGGCATTCCCGCAACGGGCGTATTGATCCGCTCGGGTTACCACATCGGCACGGGCGAACTGGGTGTCGTGCTTGGCATGCTGGGCCTTGGCATCGTGCTGAGCGAACTTCCCTGGGGACTCCTGACGGATCGCTGGGGCGATCGGCGCGTACTGCTCACGGGGCTGACCGCCACCGCGCTCGCACTCGTTGCGATGGCGCTCTGGGGCGCACCGGTGGGCGCACATGCGCCCAGCGCGACGGCGCTCGCGCTGGGCCTGCTCGCACTCGGTCTGCTCGGCGGCAGCGTGAACGGTTCGAGCGGGCGCGCGGTGATGGCGTGGTTCGCCACCCACGAGCGCGGCCTTGCGATGAGCATCCGGCAAACCGCTGTGCCAGCCGGCGGCGGGCTTGGCGCGCTCATGCTGCCAGCGCTCGCCGAGCATGTGGGATTCGCGGCGGTGTATGGCGCGCTCGCTTTCCTGTGTGCGGTATCCGCCGCACTCACGATCGCCTGGCTGCACGAGCCTGCGCATACGCAGGACCGCGCGAATGCGCCGCTCGCCTCACACGCGCCGGCTGCGCCCGTGCAACGGTCGGTCTCGCCGCTGCGCAGCGTAACCGTGTGGCGCATGGTGACCGGCATTGGGGTGCTGTGCATTCCGCAGGTGGCCGTGCTCTCGTTCGCGAGCATTTTTCTGCACGACGTCGGCCATGCCGGCACAGCGGCAGTCAGCGCGACGCTTGCGGCGGTGCAGGGCGGCGCGGCGTTCATGCGTGTGTACGGCGGGCGCTGGACCGATCGGCACGGAGAGCGGCGGACCTGGTTGCGTGGCAGCGCCGCACTCACCGTCGCGCTTTTCGTTGTGCTGGCCGCACTGACGGCCTTCGCGTCGCATACGCATCGCGCAAACGGCGCGTTCGTCGTGCTGCTTGCCGCAGTGATCGTGTTGGGCGGCATTGCCGCTTCCGCCTGGCACGGCGTTGCTTTCACCGAGCTCGCGACGCTCGCAGGCAGCGGCCGTGTGGGAACCGCGCTCGCCATGGGCAACACTGGCGCATTCCTCGCGTTCTTCGTCGCGCCTTCAGCCATCCCGTTGCTGTTGTCGTGGTTTGGGTGGCCCGCGGTCTGGGTGGCGGCTGCGCTTTGCGCCGCGCTGGCATGGCCTGCATTCGCCGCACCGCGCGAGCGCGGCGCCGGGCGCACTGGCGAAAGTCGACAACGCGCTCGAGAGCGTGCCACGGCTTGATGATGCCGTGTGTAGGATTTGTCTCGAGATATCGACCGATGCGACAAATAATTCTACAAAATCGCATCTGTTAGGCATAACGCATGACGAAGCTCGAATTAAGGATCATTTAACGTTTCGGAAATCTCCGATTTCGACGGCAGGATTTCAATGGTCAGATGAACGACCTTGCCGATGTTGTTGGCTGCCGGTACGCCCACGCGGCGCACCGCACCCACACAAATCCACCTCGAAGGAGATTCAGTGTGAAGCTACGTGTCGTCCTCGCCGACGATCATCCATTCGTTCTGCTTGGCGTTCGCTCCGCGCTCCTCGCCGGAGACGATATCGAGGTCGTGGGTGAAGCGTGCGGCGCGCCAGAGTTGTTGCAGACGCTCGAAACCGTCCCGTGCGACGTCGTCGTCACCGACCTCAACATGCCGCCTGCTTCCGGCGAAGCCGAAGACGGCCTGCGCCTCGTGCGGCGTTTGCGCCGCGACTGGCCGCATGTCCCCGTGGTCGTGCTGACCAGCGTCGCGAACGCCGGCATCCTGCGCGCCGTGGCGCACGCGGGCGTGATCGCCATGTTGCGTAAGACCGAACCCATGGACGAACTCGCCGCCATCGTGCGCGCAGCCGCACAGGGGCTTGCCTATCTCAGCCCGGCCGTCGAGCGCGAACTCGCGGCGGCCGCCTGCCTGCCCGACATGTGTGTGCCGCGTTTGACGCCGCGCGAATCGGAGGTGATCCGCAAATTCGCAAGCGGCAGTTCGATCACGGAAATTGCGCGCGCCCTCGGCCGCGACGTGCGCACGGTGAGCAGCCAGAAGCGGGACGCCATGGCGAAGCTCGGCGTGAGCACCGACGCGGGACTCTTCGCCTTTGTCAGGGCTCACGGACTCTTATGAACCTGCTTTCCTTGCCGCTGGCGGACGATGCCGACGTGGCTGCCGCTACCCGCCGCACCGTACGTGAGCGCAATCGGCACGCGGCCCTCGCGGCGCGCAACATGACCGATACCGCCGACCTCGCGGCACCGGTGCGCGTCATCATCGCCGACGATCATCCGCTCGTGGTGTATGCGCTGGAAAGCATGCTCGTCAACTATCCCAACGTGCAGATCGTCGCGCGTGCGCGCAGCGTGCCCGAACTGTTCGACGTGGCGGAGCAGCACGCCTTTGATCTCGTTCTGATGGACCTGTACATGGCGTTGCCCGGCGAGCTGGACGGACCCGAGGCTATCCGCGCCTTTCGCGCCGGTTTCCCGCAAAAGGCGGTGGTCGTGCTCACCATGGAAAGCGAGGCCTCGGTGCTGCGCAAGGCGATCGATCTCGAGGTGAACGCCGTACTGAGCAAGCGCGACCGCATCGACCTGATCCCGGTTGCGATCATGTCCGCGATGGCGCGCGAACACTATGTCGGGCCAGTGGTGCGTGACCTGCTGACGGAAGCAGCACGCGCCGAGCGGCGCGAAGAAGTGTCTCGTCTTCTCACGCGGCGCGAATTCGAGGTCATCACGCATTATGCAAAGGGGCTCGGCGTCACGGAAATCGCTGGTCTGCTCGGGCGCAGCGTCAAGACGATCAGCGCGCAAAAGTGCGCGGCGATGAAGAAGCTCGCGCTCGGCAACGATATCGAGCTCTATCGCTTCGCGGTCGAATGCGGCGTGTCGCAGGGCGACCCAACCTGATCGATCCTGTGCACGCAAGGCCCCCGATGCAGACTACCCGGGCCGCTGGAGAAGACGCGCTTCGCCTGGGCGAGCCGCTGCGCGCGATCGTGGCCGATGACCACGCGTGCATCCGGCTGGGCGTAGCGAACCTGCTGCATGCAACGGCGCGAGCGCTCGTCGTTGGCGAAGCCAGCAACACGCATGCGCTCGCCCTGCAGCTCGATATGACCGCTTGTGACGTCATCATTTCCGATCTCTGCATGCCGGGCCTTGACGGCGGATATGGCTCCCTTACGCTGCTACGGCGCCTCGCGCAAACGCGATGCGCGCCTGCGATCGTCGTTCTGAGCATGGTGTCGACGCCGCAGGTTCTGACGGGGCTGGTGCATCAGGGCCTGAACGTCATTGTCGACAAGCGCGACGTCGCGCACGATCTCCTCGTTGCCGTTGCCGCCGCTCGCGCCCGCATGCCGTTTCTCTCGCGCCGCGCACGCGAAACGCTTGCGCGGGCCGACGCCACGTGCGTCCCCTGCTCGGGCATGCCGAGCGCTCGCGAATGGGAGGTCTTTCAGCTTTACACGCAGGGTATGTCGGTCGGTCAGATTGCCCAGCGGTTTCAGCGCAGCCGCAAAACCATCAGCGCGCAAAAACGCAGCACCATGCGCAAGCTCGGGCTCGTCACGGAGCGCGATCTGAGCGACTTCGCGACGCACGCGGGGCTGACCTGATTCAGCCCGGCGCGACGCGTCCCCGATTCATTCCAGCGTCTGTAGGAATTTCTCTCGCCGTGTATCGCGCATTGCGCACAGCGTTTTAAGAGTTCTCCTATCTGAATGCGGGGCTCGTCTCCCCATAATCCCAAGCTCAATGCATGGCTCGTCAGATATTGCCGTTCCGGCAATGCGATCAAACGACGGCCTAGTCGGAACAGGGCCGGGAAGCAGTCCGGAAACGGAGACGAAACAATGAAGCTCGGTAGGCGTTTGGCGGTCGAGGGCGCGGGAACCGCGTGGCTCGTGTTCGCCGGTTGCGCAGCCACGGCGCTCAATGCGAGCCCGCCCTCCCAGGGCTTCAACGTTCTCGAGATCGCCGCGACCTTCGGGTTCGCGCTCACCGTGGCGAACTATGCCGCCGCCCGCGCGGCGAGCGCCCACTTCAATCCCGCAGTCACGATCGGCTACGCGGTCTCCGGGCGCTTTCCCGTGCGCGATACCGGGCCCTACCTCGCTGCGCAGACCATCGGAGCCATTTTCGGCGCGGCGTTGCTCGTACGCGTGGCAAGCGGGCGCCCGGGTTTTTCCGTCGCGGTGTCCGACCTCGGCAGCAACGGCTACGACGAGCATTCGCCGAGCGAATACGCCCTCTGCGCCGTGTTCCTGCTGGAACTGTCGGTCTCGTTCGTGTTCGTCTTCTTCCATCTCCTGATGTCGAGCACGCTCGCGCGTCGCAAGACTGCGGCGCTCGCCATTGGCGCATGCCTTGCCGCCATCTATCTCGTCGCGATCCCCGTGAGCAACGGCGGCGCGAATCCGGCGCGCTCGACCGGTCCCGCGCTGTTCGTCGGCGAGTGGGCGCTCGATCAGCTCTGGCTCTTCTGGGCGGCCCCGTTGCTGGGGGGAGCCGCTGCTGGCGTGACGTACCGCCTCATGCGCCGCCCGCGCAGTGTCCCCACGCCTTCTCGTGACGGCGTTTGAAATCCGGTATGGCGCGTGCCGATGAGGTCGATTCTCCGCATCTTCCGTCTTCGTGCGCTCCCGGCTGCATCGAGGCGGGGGGGCGGGCACGCGTGCGGATTTGCCTGCCTTAGCGCGCTCGCCGCCGCATGGATGCTCGTATTTTCCGTGGCGGCGGCGAGTGCCGCTACGCCGTGCGAGCCAACCGGCGAGGGCATCGCGCGCACGCGGCCGGTCGCCACGTCGTTGCCGCCGCAGCTCGTCGTCGGTGTGGTAGCGGGGGGCTGGGCGCCGCTCGAAGTGGTCGACGGCGCCACGCTCACCGGTTTCAGCGCCGACTACCTGCGCCTTCTTGCCGGCGCTGGCGTCAAGCTTCAGCCACGCGCCTTTGCGGACATGCCAGCGTTGCTCGCGGCGGCCTGCGCGGGCGATATCGACATCGTAATGAGCCTCGCGCGCACGCCGTCGCGCGAGCGCTGTCTTGCTTTCACGGTGCCGTACCTGACCGGCACCACGGCATTCGTCACGCGTGCCGGGAATACCGCGCTCGCGACCCAGCCAGCGCGCCTCGCGCGCGCGACCTTCGCCGTCGAGCGCGGCTACGCACTCGAATCCGCATTGCGCGAGCGCTTCGCGCAGGTGCGCATCGAAACGTTCGCGACTACACAGGCCGCGCTGCGCGCCGTCGCGCAGGGTAAGGCCGACGTGTATGCGGGCTTTTCGCCTGTGGCGCGCTATCAGCTTACGCTCGAAGAATTCGCCGATCTGCGTGTCGCCTTCGAGGAGCGCGACCGCATGCGCGAGTTGCGTTATGGCGTACCGGTCTCCAGGTCGGTACTGCGCGACCGGCTCGATCTTCTTCTGGGCGGTGTGCGGCCTGCCGCGGCAGCGGCCGTGCGCGCGCGCTGGTTCGACGGCGGCGCGCCGGGAGAGGTGCGACCGTCCGCGTTCAGCCTGAGCGCCGACGAGCGCGCGTGGCTGCGCGCCTTGCCGCCGCTGAAAGTGGGCTACGACAGCAGCTGGCTGCCGTTCAGCTTCACGAACAAGGCCGGCGAGCCGTCGGGCATGGCCAACGACTATCTCGACTATCTGGGGCGCACCCTCGGCATTACCTTCGAGCGCGTGCCTGTTTCCCCCTGGACGAGCGCGGGGGGCGCGTTGCAACGTGGCGAGATCGCGCTCGCCGCGACCGCTGTGAGGGACGGCGTGTTCGACTCCGGCGTGGCCTACACGGACGCGTTCGAGCACTATCCGCTCGTCATGGTGGGGCGTCGCGACGAGCCGATGGCGCGCTCGCTTGGCGACTTTGCGGGCCGGCGGATCGTGCTGGCGCCGCATGTACCGGAAATGCCGGTGCTGCCAGGTACGCAGGTCGAGCGCGTCGCAAGCCTCGCGGCCGGGCTCGCGATGGTCGATCGCCACGAGGCCGATGTGCTGGTCGGCAACACGGCCGCGCTCGACGGGCCGCTCAGCGGCACGTATCTCGAGACGCTGAAAGTGCTGGGCGCGGTAGGTGTCGATGATTCGACCGCGTTTGCCGTGCGCTGCGACCTCGCCCCGCTCGCGGGCCTCATCAATCGCGCGCTCGGTGCGATGTCGCCCGCCGAACAGCAGCGGATCCGCAATCGCTGGACCGCAGTCGTTTCCACCCGGGCCGGCGGCTGGAGCGTGAACGCGCTGCGGCTCCTGCCGCTCCTGATCGTGTTCGGCGTGCTGCTTCTCGTCACGCTGCGCGCCTACGTGCTGCTTCAGCGCGAGATGCACAGGCGGCGGCGCGCGGAGCAGGTGCTCGCGCGGCAGGTGGAACTGCAAGACACGATGATGGAGATGATCCCGTATCCCCTCGGGGCACGGGACCTCGAAAACCGCTATCTCGCGGTCAATCGCGCCTACGAGGAATCGACCGGCCTCACGCGCGCCCGCGTCCTCGGGCGCGCGGGTTCGGCCGTGATGGCATGGGGACCCGAGAACAGCCGCCGCATGGACGATCTCTACCGGCTCACGATCGTCGAAGGGGAGAGCCAGCGTGTCGAGCTGATCTTCGAGAACACGCTTGGGGAGGCACGTCATGGCATTTTCTGGACGCGCCTGTGCCGCGACCCGCAGGGCGCGCCGTTCTGCGTACTTGGCACGATGATCGATGTCACCGACATTCGGCGCGCCGAGCTGCGCGAACGCGAATCGGAGCGGCTCCTCGCGGAGGTGACGGGTTCGCTGCCCGCGATCGTGTTCCAGTTGCGCCGCGCGCCCGATGGCCGCTACTCGTTTCCGTACATTGGCGGCGACACGCAGCGGCTCCTCGGCAACACCGTCGACGCTCTGCGCCGCGCGGATTCGGTCGATCTTTCGCGGGTGGGGCGTCACGATCGCGCGCGCCTCGCCTCGCAGCTCGAACGCTCAGCGCGCCGGTTCATTCCCGTGCACGCCGAGTTCCGCTTTCAAGGCGCGGCCGGGTTCGTGTGGGTGCGTGCGGAGTTCGCGCCGCGCCGCGCAGAAGACGGCGCGATCGTCTGGAGCGGCTATGCGCTGGATGCGAACGACGAGCACGCTCGCGCAGACGAACTCGAGCAGGCGCGCGACACTGCAGAGGCGGCCTCTCGCGCGAAGGACGACTTTCTCGCCATGATGAGCCACGAGATCCGCACGCCGATGAACGGCGTGCTCGGTCTTGTCGAGGTGCTCGAGCGCACGCCGCTTAACCCGGATCAAGCGCAAATGGTCGGCATGGTGCACGAGTCGGCGGGGGCGCTGCTGCAGATACTCGACGATCTGCTCGACTACTCGAAGATCCAGGCCGGCCACCTCGTGATCGACTCGCAGCCGTTCGACATGCGCGAGCTTGTCGACAACGCCGTCGGACTGCTGGCCGCGCGTGCACACGAGAAGGGACTGAAGGTGCGCGTGGATGTGGAGCCGGAGGTCGCGGCGCTCTTGCGCGGCGACAGCGTGCGCCTACGGCAGATCCTCTTCAATCTGCTCAGTAATGCGATCAAGTTCACGCTGGCGGGCGAGGTGAGCGTGCATGTTCGCGCACGCGATGTCGGCGCGCTCTGCTCTCATCAGCGGCTATCGATCTCGGTGAGCGACACGGGAATCGGCATTGCGCCCGCAGCGCAGGCGCAGCTCTTCGAGCCGTTCGTGCAGGCCGAGACCTCGACTACGCGACGCTTCGGCGGCACGGGGCTCGGCCTCACGATCTGCCGCAAGCTCGCTGCGCTGATGGGCGGCGCGCTCGAGCTAGAGAGCGAAGTGGATCGCGGGACGTGCCTCACACTGCGCATCGAATTGCCCGTGGAGGCTCGAAGCGGCTCGGCGGCCGGGCTGCGCGGCAAGCGCGCGCTCGTGACCTGCGAGGACGTGAGCGTCGAGGCCGCATTGATGCATTTCGGCGCGGCGCTCGGCATGCAAATGCGCCGCGTCGCGCCGGCGGACCTCGCCCGCGCCGCGGGCGCGGACAATGCCGATCTCCTGTTCGTCTCGGAAGCGCTGGTCGACCGGTTGGGCAAGTTCGGTGCACCTGTGCTTTGCCTGACGGAGAACCCCAAGCCGAGCGGATACCGCGTGGCCGAGAGCGGCGTGCGCGTGAGCGTCAACCCGTTGTCGTGGCGTGGCTTGAGCGCCGCTTGCGCGATGGCGCTGGCGGGGCTGCCGGTCAAGGCGGCCAGCCCGCCACGTCCGGCCACCGATGTCGAGACGACGCTCCCAGCGCCCGATCGCGAGCAGGAACGCGCTGCCGGCCGCCTCATCCTCGTGGCGGAAGACCATCCCGTCAATCAGGAGTTGATCCGCCATCAACTGGCACTGATCGGGTTCGCATGCGATGTCGTCGACGACGGTGCGAAGGCGCTCGAAGCGCTGGCGGAATGTGAATACGGCTGCCTGATAACCGACTGTCATATGCCGAACGTATCGGGCTACGACCTCGCGCGGCGCGTGCGCCAAATGGAGCAGAAGGCGCACGGCAGGCGGCGCTTGCCGATACTCGGCATCACGGCCAATACGGCGCCCGAGAACATGAGCCGGTGTAGCGAAGCGGGCATGGACGATTGCCTCATCAAGCCGACCCGTGTGGCCACGTTGCGCGAGCATCTCGCGCGCTGGTTCGGCGTGGAGAGCATGCGGCGCACCGTGCAGGCCGAAGCCACGCGCGAGGCAGGCGGACAGAGGACAACAGCGGGGCAGGCAGCGTCGCGGGCTTCAAGGGCTCCGAATGCCCCGGGGATCTCGGAGTCGCCTGTCGCTTGGGGCGGCGGTGCTGATGGAACGCTCGCGGAAAAACCCGCTCACGCACGGACGTTCGAGCCGCTGGATCTCGCGCACATGATCCAGGTCTGGGGCGGGGAGGCGACCGTGAAGACGTTGCTCAGCTCGTTCGTTTCGGCAATGCGCGACGATCTTGACGCGTTGCCGCCGCTTCTTGAGCAAGCCGATGTCGCACGCTTGCGCGAATGGCATCACCGGCTCGCCGGTGCGGTGGGCGTGCTGCAATACCCTGCGCTGCTTGCCGAGCTTGAGACGTTTCGCCGTCACATGAACAGTCACACTGCCGGGCAATTGCGTGAGGAAGGCTATGCGCTCATCCGCACGTGCCAGGCGATGCTTGGCGGAATCGAGCAACAGGCCGCTCTGCTCGCGTGAATGATGCGAATGAGGAAATGGACCGGCGCGAGCGAATAGAGCAAAAAGCGGCAAAAGCGGTGTTTCGCGCAGGCGAAAAAAAACGCGGCCGAAGCCGCGTTCAAGCTTGGAGACCCTTCGATGAAGAGTCACTTCTCGCAGTTCCTAGCTTAGTCGGCAGGCGGAAAGAAATCGAGACAATTTCGATCAATTAACTATTACAGGGAATGCTGGTAATCGCGCTTGCCGCTGCGGTGTCGTGCCGGCGAAACCATTCGACTGTGAAGTCAACGAACGAACGTGTTTTTGCCGGAACGTGCCGGCGGCCGGGGTAGACGAGCGAGAGTTCCTTGTCTGCGTCGCGAATGTCCCATCCGGCAAGCACGCGCACGAGCTGGCCGGATGCGAGATCGGTGTCCACGTGGTTTGCCGGCAGGATCGTGATGCCCATACCCGCGATCGCGGCCTGACGCAGCATCACGGAATTGTTCACAGCGTACGCCGGCTCGATCAGCACGGGTTTGCGCACGCCGCCCGGGCCCTCGAAATGCCATTCGTTGCCGTGAATATCGGCGGAAGGCGCAAGCAGCGTGTGTCGGGCGAGATCGGCGGGGCATTGCGGCGCAGCATGGCTTGCGAGGTAGGCGGGCGATGCGACGGCAACCGGCGCGACGCTCAAAAGCGGACGGCGGATCAGCGTGCCGCCGCTCACCTGGCGCGGCGCTACGATGCCCGCGTCGAACCCCTCCTCGATCAGGTCGACCGGACGGTGCAGCAACGTGAGCGAGAGGCGGACTTTCGGGAACGCGTCGAGGTAACGCTTGAGCATCGGCGTGAGGTCGTGCAGCGAAAACGATGCGTGGGTAACGACGCGCAACGTGCCGGACGGCACCGATACGCCATGCGCGATATGCGTTTCTATGCGCGCCAGATCGTCAAGCACCTGGCGGCAGCCCTGCGCATAGGCGGCCCCTGCCTCGGTGAGCGATGCGCTGCGCGTGTTGCGGTTGATGAGCCGCGTTTCCAGATGGGCTTCGAGCAACGCTACATAGCGGGTGACCACCGCGTTCGACATGTTCAGACTCGTCGCCGCGCGGCCGAACGAGCCGTGCTCGGCAACGCTGACGAACACGCGCATGGCCTGAAGCTGATTCATGTTTTTGGGGGGCGTGGACACGAGGTGGATGGGGGCTGCGATGAAGAAATGAAGTCGGAGGGCGCGCGTGGGTGTTCGCCGAGAGCGATAGTACCGATGCGCGTTGGGCGAGCGGAATGGGATTCGTCCGAATCGACGCTTTATCCCGAATTGCCAGTGTTGTCGGACTGCAACGCTTTATCGGGATACCGAATGAAATGGCCGCGAGAGAGAAAAACAAGATAAGTCGTGAGCATTGAGTCACAAGCGTTTGAGGGTTTACCGCAGCAGGATTCAATTAATTCGAAAAGGCTTTTGCCGAGATATCGGGTGGTCCGTCGAAATGCGACGCCCATAAACTTCGCCATGCAAATCAACGCGGTGCTGCATGAACCGCAATACGGAATCGCTATGCCGGCGTGAGGTCGGCGACGGCATCCATTTTTGCCGAAAGGCCTTGCATCGAAGGAAGCATATGAAAAAGAAACTGGCTATCGCGGCGGCAGTCGCTGCGACTTTTGCATCGGCGTCGTACGCGCAAAGCAGCGTCACGCTCTACGGTATTGTCGATGCCGGCATTACCTACACGACCAATGTCGATGGCAACCGGAATTTCGCCCTGACGAGCGGTAACCTCTCGGCGAGCCGCTGGGGCCTGCGCGGCGTTGAGGATCTTGGTGGTGGCCTGAAGACGATCTTCACCCTCGAAAGCGGCTTCAACATTGCGAACGGCCAGCAGAACGGCGGCCTGTTCAATCGTCAGGCGTACGTCGGTCTGACGCAAGACCAGTACGGCACGGTCACGTTCGGTCGCCAGTTCGACTCGATGATCGACTACGTGAGCCCGCTCACCGCTGTGGGCACCTGGGGCGGCAACTACACGGCGCACCTCATCGACAACGATGACCTGAACGGCACGTTCTCGCTCAACAACTCGATCAAGTACGCCAGCCCGAACTTCTCGGGCTTCCAGTTCGGCGGCCTCTACGCGTTCTCGAACCAGGCTGGCGGCTTCGCGGTCAACCGCGCATACAGCGCCGGTATGAGCTATGCATACCAAGGCCTGCGTCTTGGCGCGGCCTACACGCAGATCAATGGCGTGAATGCCAACGGTGGCGGGGCGGTCCAGGGTTCGCCGATGGCGAACACGCTCGGCGCACTGAGCGCGCTCGGCGGGAATGAGCGCCAGCGCAACTGGGGTGCAGGCGCAAGCTACACCTACGGTCCGATGGTCGGCGGCGTCGTGTTCACGCAGTCGCGCGTCAACGACACGCTGGGCAATTCGCTGCGCTTCAACAACATCGAAGCCAACGCACGCTACAACCTGACGCCGGCTCTCGGCATCGGCGCGATGTACACGTACACGAACGCGAACGGCTCGGTGCTCGACGCGAACGGCAGCAACTCGGCGCACTGGCACCAGTTCGCTCTGCAAGCCGACTACTCGCTCTCGAAGCGCACCGACGTGTACCTCGAAGGCGTCGGCATGTGGGGTGCTGGCCAGAACGCAGTGGGTATCACGCAAGTGGGCTTCCAGGGCAACGACAACTTCTCGTCGTCGAAGAACCAGGGGATCATCACGACGGGTATCCGTCACCGCTTCTAAGCATTCGGAGGCGTCGCGTTCCCGGTTGGGGTTGTTGCAAGCATCGCAGAAGGGAGCGCGTAGCGCCGGATGGCAAGAAGGTAGTACTTGGGTTGAAAGGCGCCGCTTGCGGCGCCTTTTTTTATTGCACGCGGCTTACGTGGGGCCAACATCGGCGCAGCGGACGCGCACATCGGATTTGCTCTAGCATGTGGGAGCGCGGTTTGCGCCTTCTGGTGCAGCGCGCCACAAAAACAGGAGAAATTCCATGAATTTGCTTCGTCCGCTGCAGTTCGCTCTCGCTCTGTGTGTCCTCGCTTCCAGTGCCGCGTACGCCGACACCGTCGCGCTGAAAGCCGATCTCGAACCGTCCAGCGAAGTGCCGCCGCGTGTGAGCCAGGGCCACGGCATGCTCAACGCCACGTTCGACACGTCCACGAAATCGCTGAACTGGACGGTCACCTACGAAGGCCTCTCCGGCCCGGCGACGGCTGCGCACTTCCACGGTCCCGCGCCGGTTGGACAGAACGCCGGGGTGCAGGTCCCGATTCCGAAGGGCGAAACGGCAAGCCCGATCAAGGGCTCCGCCACGCTCAACGAGCAGCAGGTGACCCAGCTAATGGGTGGCCAGTGGTATTTCAACGTTCATACCGCGCAGAACCCGTCAGGCGAGATTCGCGGCCAGGTGCTGCCCGCCAATTGATCGGCGCGCGATCGTTCGCCTCACTCACCGCATTGCGCGCGCCGCTGGTTCCCGCAATCGAAGTCTGATTGCGGGACTATGTCAATTGCCCGTCGACATTAACCGCCACCGAGTGCAGGTTGAGCCCAGTTTGAATGCCGCGGAGGGCTGAACCGATGAGCTGGCAAAGCAGGCTGATCTGCAGGTTCTTGCGCCGCAGCTTTCTGCCGCAAACACGCAAGTCGATCAACGTCGCACGTGTGCGCATGCTGACGGCGAGACGCATCTGGACGCCAGGCGTGCCGAACGGCTGGCGCTTGCGCGAACAGTACGACGCCTCCGATGTTCCGTTGCGCGGCGAGTGGCTCATCCGCGAGCGCTCGCCCGCGCAGCGCACACTCCTTTATCTGCATGGCGGTGGGTACTACTTCTGCTCGCCGCGCTCGCAGCGCGCGATTTCGTTTGGTCTCGGCAAGCGCGCTGACGCCGACGTTTTCTCGCTCGACTATCGTCTCGCGCCCGAGCACCCGTTTCCGGCAGCGCTCGAGGACGCATTGGCCGCGTATCGCCATTTGCTGGCAAACGGAACGCGGCCGGGTTCGATTGTGATTAGCGGCGATTCGGCGGGCGGCGGGCTTGCGCTAGCCGCACTCGTTGCCTTGCGCGACGCGGGCGATCCGCTCCCCGCTGGCGCTGTGCTCTTTTCCCCCTGGACCGATCTCGCGGCCACGGGCGCTTCGATACGCGAGAACGACGGGCGCGATCCCATGTTCAGCGGTGAGGTATTCGCGCGCATTGCGCCGTTCTACCTCGGCTCGGCAAGTGCGACCGATCCCTACGCATCGCCGCTCTATGCGGACTTTCGCGGCTTGCCGCCGCTAAGCCTCTTCGTGGGAAGCTCCGAAACGCTGCTCGACGACACGCGCCGCGTCGTCGAACGCGCGCGCGCCGCCGGCGTGCCGGTGGAGTGCGAGATTGCCAGCGGCATGCCGCATATCTGGCCGATCTATGCGCCGTTCATGCCTGAGGCGCGCCGCACGCTCGACGTCGCCGCGAGCTTCGTGCGCCGCGTGACCGGTGCGCCGGCGCGAGGCGACGAGAAGCCGCAGCCGCCTCAATCGAGCGAGACGTCGATCGCGTCATAGGCCGCGTGCACGGTGGCTTCGCCGTAGCGGCGCTCGAGCCGGCGCACGGTGAAGTGACCATGCGCCACCTGCTGGAAATGGTCGATGAACACGGTATTGACCATGGCGCCGAGCACCGCGCCGATGGCCGGTATCGATTTCGCCGCAACCTGCTCGCTCACCTGCACGGAGAAACGCGCGGCCACGGTCTGCATGAGCTTGAGGAGCGCGGTCGAGCCGTGCGCGGCAAAGCCCTTCGTGGCCATTTCCGACGATGCCGCCGATACCGCCTTCGCAAGCGCGCCGCGCACGATGAAATAGCCGAAGTCGGCTTCGTCGTCGGCAGGCGAGCGGCCGCCCATGCCGAACACGGTCAGGCACTGCAGCTGCGTCTCGGTGCTGGCCAGATCTTCGCCTTCGCTGCGCGCGATGTCGCAAATCGACCGAAACATCAGCGTGGTCGTGACGGGCAACTCGACCGGCAGCGCGAAAAGGCCGAATGCGCCGCCCGCCGCGCCCGTGGTCGCTACGGCGAACTTGTGCAGCAGGTTGCTCCGCTTTGTGCTCGTGCGAGGTTCGGCGGTGGAGAGGGCGCTTTGTTTGCCGAGCGTTTTCAGTGCGAGTTGCAGACACTTGCGCAGCGCGGCTTGCGTCGCGTCGGCCACCTTGTCGTTCGCGACGCCGGGCAGCCGCGCCAGCAACTTTTCCACCGGCGCACCCACGATGGCCGCGAGCTTCATGCCGAGCGGCGGCGTTTCGAGCTGATGTTTGGCGCGCCGCAGCGCGTCGAGATCGAACGCGGTGAAGGCCGCGGCAGCACCCGCGCGGGCCGCTTCGGCAGCGGTGGGTTCGCTCGTGGGTTCGGTGATGGGTTCCATTGCGCTCCCGGATTTTCAGCGACGACGGCGGGGCATCGCCACCGTTCGACGCCCCAGTGTAGTGGATCGCGCCATGCTATGATGAACAATCTTTGACGCGTCAACCGTTGCTGGATCAAAAAATGGCCGTTCATACTGCTGCCCACCATTCGAGCGGGCAGGTTCTGCCGTTCCGGGAGTCGCTGCTCGCGATGCTCGGCGTCTCGTTCGTGACGATGCTCGTCGCGCTCGACCAGACCGTTGTGGGCACCGCGCTGCCGACCATCGTCTCCGAACTGCGCGGCTTCGAGCTTTACGCGTGGGTCGCCACGTCTTATCTGCTCACTTCGGTTATCACCGTCCCCATTTTTGGGCGCCTCGGCGACTATTACGGGCGCAAGCCGTTCGTGATCGCGTCGATTGTCGTCTTCACCGCCGCTTCGGTGCTGTGCGGCGCCGCCAACAGCATGCTGTTCCTCGTGATCGCGCGCGGGTTGCAAGGCATCGGCGGCGGCATGCTGGTCGGCACCGCGTTCGCCTGCATTCCCGATCTCTTTCCCGATTCCGTCGTACGCCTGCGCTGGCAGGTGCTCATGAGCTCTGCGTTCGGTATCGCCAACGCGGTCGGGCCGTCGCTCGGCGGCTTTCTCACGCAGTACTACGGCTGGCGTTCCGTGTTCTACGTGAATCTGCCCGTGGGCCTGCTTTCGCTGTTTTTCGTGTGGAAGTATCTGCCGCATCTGCGTCATGTCGCGCACGAGGCGCGAATGCGCCTCGACTGGCCGGGTGCGCTTCTCATCGCGATCGCACTCGGCAGCCTGCAGCTTTTCGTGGAGCGTCTGCCGGGGCACGGTCTCAGCGCTTCGGCCATCGGCCTGCTCGCCCTCGCGCTGGCGGCCGGCTGGGCGCTCTGGCAATGGGAGCGCCGTTGCCCGCAGGCCATTCTGCCCGTCGACATGTTCCGCAACGCGAGCCTGAATGCGCTCTTTACGCTGGCCGTGCTGGGCGGCTTCACGATGTTTTCGCTGCTGTTCTATGCCCCGCTCCTGTTCCAGGGCGGCTTTGGCATGACGCCGAAGGAAGCGGGCGTCGTCATCACGCCGCTCGTGGTGTTCATCACGATCGGCAGTATCGCGAACGGGCGCGTTGTCTCGCGTATCCGCAATCCGAACCTGATGCTCTACATCGGCTTCACGATGATTGCGGCGGCTTGCTTCGCGGTGGCGCTCGCCACGCGCGGCACGCCGCGCGTCCTGCTCATGGCATTCATGATCATGGCGGGCGTCGGCCTTGGCTTCGTCATGCCGAACCTCACCGTGTTCGCGCAGCAGACCGCCGGGCGCGAGCATCTGGGCATCGCCACGGCGCTGCTGCAGTCGCTGCGGATGATCGGCGGCATGATCGGCACGGCGCTCACCGGCACGATGGTCACCCAGCTCTATTCGCGCGGTGTGCAGCGCGCGCTGGATGCCGATCACGCCACGCACTGGCTGCCGCAGCTCGCCGACCCGCAGATCCTCATCAACCGCGACGCGCAGGCAACGCTGATCGCCGATCTCACGCACGCCGGGCATAATGGCGCGCCGCTGCTCGAAGCCGCGCGCGAAGCGCTCGTGGGCGCGATTCACCTGGGCATTGCCTTGGCGGCGGTGATCGCAGTGGTGTCGATCTGGCAAACCCGGCGCGTGCCGCCGGTCAAACTGCAGCGCAAGGTGGAGCCCGTCATTCACGCGGATTGAATTGCCTCGGCCCGCAGCCGGCCCGCACTGGGCCAGCAGCGGGTACCGGCAGAAGCCGGCAAGAAAGCCGGCAGGAAAACAAAGCATGGAAATTCAGGATCGCATCGCCATCGTGCAGCAGTTTGGACGGACCTACCGCGCGTTCATGTCGGCGTTCGAGGCGCAGGTCGGGCATCCCCTGCCGCGCTGGCGCATTTTGCTCGCGCTTTACGATCAGGACGGCGTGTCGTCGCAAAAGCGGCTCGTCGAGCGGCTGCGCGTGGACCCGGGCGCGCTCACGCGGCAGTTGAAGGCGCTGGAGTCGCTCGGCTGGATCGCGCGCCGCGCCGACGAGCGCGACAACCGCATCACCAACGTCACGCTGACCGACGCGGGCCGTGCCGTGATCGAAGAGGGCCTGCCGCGCCGCAACGCGTTCCTGAACGTAACGATGTCGCTGCCCGACGATGCGCTCGCGGCGCTGTCGGGCGCGCTGGGGATGATGGAGGCGCGCATCGGCGAGGCGGCCACGGCGGCGGCCGCGCTCGCGCAGGCTCGTGAGGCCGGCTCCGACGCGCGCTGAGCCGGCCTCCCAGTTTTCAACGAGGCATGGCGCACTCAGAAGAACGTTTCGATCACTTCCGTCACGCGATATTTCGCATCGACCATCAGCACCTGGCGCCACTTGTCGAACGTGAGGCAGGGGTGCGAGATGTCGAACGCAATCATGTCGCCGACCTTCAGGTCCGCGCCCGCCGGAATCTTCAGGTAGGCGTGCTGATCCATCATCTGGAACACTTCCCAGCCTTCGCTTGTCGCCACTTCGCGCGGTGCGCCGCCACTCGCCGGGCGATAGTGACGCGACGGTTCCGGAAAGCCGGCGTCGAACGCGGCGTCGCGCTTGCCGAAGCCGATGATGGCGCGGCCCGGCTCCGGAATCGACTGCACGTAGGCCCAAAGCTGCAACGCGGGCAGGAGCGCCACGCCCATCTCGCGCGCCACGGGGTTGCGCGTGAGGATTTGCGATTGAGCCTGCTTGTAGACGCCCACATCGTGCGTGACGTAGCAGCCCGGACGCAGCACCACGTCGATCGTGCCGGCTTGCGTGGCCGGCGCAAATTCTTCCGCGACGATGTCGTACCAGGCCGAGCCCGCGCCCGAGAGCAGCGCGGGCGCGCGCGCGAAGCGGCCGGCGGCGGCCAGTTCCTGGGTGACGTTTAGCGCGTCGCGCAGGAAGGTGCGCACTTCGCTTTCTTCCTTGAGGATGCCCTCGTAGATTTCCACGCCTGCCAGCTTGAGCGAGTCGGGATAGCGCGCGATGGCGGCGAGCACCGCGTTGCGCGTGTCGGTGTCGCGCACGCCCGTGCGGCCGCGCGGCACGCCCAGTTCGAGCAGCACCTGCAGTGTGCGGCCCGCTGCGCGGAAGAACTCGCCCAGGTGCTCCACGCCCTCGACCGAATCGACGAGGCAAAAGAATTCGAAGCTCGCGTCGCTCAGCAGCTCGGCGATGATCGCCATGTTGTGGCGGCCTACGAGCTGGTTCGCCATCAGGACGCGAGAGATACCGCCGCGGTAGGCGGCGCGCGTCTGGTGCGCCGTGGCAAGCGTGATGCCCCACGCACCCGTGTCGATCTGACGGCGAAAGAGCTGCGGCGCCATCGTCGTTTTGCCGTGCGGGGCGAGCTTCACGCCATAACGCGTGACAAAGTCCTGCATCCACTTGAGGTTGTGCTCGACGCGGTCGGCATAGAGCACAGCTGCCGGCAGGCTCACGTCCTCTTCGAGTAGATTCCATTCGAGGCGCCCCGCGTCCCCGAGCGGCACGCTTGCGCCCGGTACGTTGCCAAGGCCCTTGCTGTTCGGGTCGATTGCTGCACTCTGATAGTTTGTAACTTTCATTTGCCTTCGCTCCATATGCTCCATGCGTCTTATCTACACCGGCGTCTCATGGACCGGCGTTGACTCGGAGATAGTACACAAAGTAACATCGCTTCGTGAATTGTTATTTATTAACAGACTCCCTGCAATGAACACCGCTGCCGATCCGGCTCGCTTCGACATCGTCGCGCGTATTGCGCAATGCGTGCCCGAACTGCGTCCGGCCGAGCGCGACGTGGCCGCGCTGATCCTCGACGATCTTGCCAGCGCCGCGCGCGCGAGCATCGGCGAACTGGCGCAGCGCGCGGGCGTGAGCATTGCCTCGGTCACGCGCTTTGCGAAGGCGGTGGGCTGCCACGACGTGCGCGAACTCAAGCTGCGGCTCGCGCAGGCGGCCGCCGTGGGCGACCGCTTCCTGCGCGGCGGCCACGCTGGCGACTCCGCAGGCGCGGACAAGCCGCGCGCCGCCGATGTCGAAGCCGAACCGCTCGCCACCCGTGTTTACGACGAAATTCACACGGCGCTTGCGCGCAATCACGAACTGCTGCGCCAGGCGCCGTTTGCGCAGGCCGCCGCTGCGCTGGCGCGCGCCCGCATGATCTACGTGTTCGGCATGGGCGGCGGCTCGAGCGCGCTCGCCGACGAAATGCGCTTTCGCCTCGTGCGCCTGGGCCGTCCTGTGGCGTCGTACCAGGACAGCTTGCTGCAGCGCATGGTGGCGAGCACGCTTTCGTCCGAAGACGTGGTCGTCGCGCTTTCCGTAACAGGGCGCGTGCCCGAACTCGTCGATGCGTGCCGGATCGCGCGCGACTACGGCGCGAAGCTCGTCGCGCTCACCGCCCCGGCTTCGCCGCTCGCCGCGCTCGCTGACTGGCTCGTGCCGATCGTCGCGAGCGAGACCGATTTCATCTACAAGCCGTCGTCGTCACGTTACGCGATGATGATGGCACTCGACGTGCTCGTGACCGAACTGGCGCTTGCGCAACCGGAGGCCAGCCGCGAGCTGCTGCGCCGTATGAAACACACGCTGGACGCGCATCGCGGCGGCGGCGAACGCCAGCCGCTCGGTGACTGAGCGTCGAACTGAGAGCCATCCTGAGGAGACGCGTATGCATTCGCACCCCGAAGCCGCCGACACGTTGATCGTCGGCGCCATGCTTTACGACGGCACCGGCGCACCGCCCGTCGAGCGCGACGTGGCGCTGCGCGACGGACGCATCGTCGCGATCGGCAACCTGTCCAACTGGCTCGCGGAAGAGGTGATCGAGGCCAATGGGCGCGCGCTCGCGCCGGGTTTCATCGACGTCCATACGCACGACGACACGCATGTGATCCGCTCGCCGCAAATGCTGCCCAAGATCAGCCAGGGCGTGACGACGGTGGTGGTGGGCAACTGCGGCATCAGCGCGTCGCCGGTCACGCTCAAGGGTGATCCGCCCGATCCGATGAACCTGCTCGGCGAGCGCGATGCGTTCGCCTATCCGACGTTCTCCGCTTACGTCGATGCGGTGAACGCGGCGCGGCCCGCCGTGAACGTGGGCGCGCTGATCGGCCATACGGCGCTGCGCAACAATCACATGAACGATCTGCAGCGCGCCGCCACCGGCGACGAGATCGCGGCCATGCGCGCGCAGCTCGAAGACGCGCTCACGCACGGCGCGCTCGGCCTTTCCACGGGCCTCGCGTATGGTTCCGCGTTCGAGGCGTCGACCGAAGAGGTTGCCTCGCTGGCGGAGCCGCTCGCGTTCGCCGGCGCGGTCTACACGACGCACATGCGCACCGAGTTCGACGCGATTCTCGAGGCGATGAACGAGGCGTACCACATCGGCAAGCATGCGCGCGTACCGGTTGTGATCTCGCATCTGAAGTGCGCGGGCCCTTCCAACTGGGGGCGCAGCACGGAGGTGCTCGCGTCGCTCGAAAGCGCGCGCAAGTATCAGCCGGTGGGGTGCGACTGTTATCCGTATAGCCGCAGTTCTTCCACGCTGGACCTCAAGCAGGTGACAGGCGACATCGACATCACGATCACGTGGTCCACGCCGCACCCCGAGCAGGCCGGCAAGCTGATCAAGGACATTGCGGCCGAGTGGGGCGTGTCGCAGCAGGAAGCGGGCAAGCGCCTGCAGCCGGCGGGCGCGGTGTACCACAACATGTCCGAAGACGACGTGCGCCGCATTCTTTCTCATCCGGCCACGATGGTCGGCTCGGACGGCTTGCCGAACGACCCGTTGCCGCACCCGCGCCTGTGGGGTGCGTTTCCGCGCGTGCTCGGTCACTACGCGCGCGACGCGGCCTTGCTGCCGCTCGAAGAAGCGGTGCGCAAAATGACGGGTCTTTCTGCGCGGCGCTTCGGCCTTTCGCAACGCGGCGAGGTGCATGTGGGCTGGCACGCCGACCTCGTGCTGTTCGACCCCGCCCGCGTGCGCGACGCGGCGACCTTCGAGCAGCCGCAGCAGGTGGCGGAAGGCATCGACGCGGTGTGGGTCAACGGCGTGCTCTCGTACCGCGATGGCCAGCCCACGGGCGAGCGCGCGGGCCACTTCGTCGCGCGTGGCAAGCGCGATGAACAGGCAGAGGAGAACGCCTTTTAAGCAAGCTTGATCTATCGAATTTCGACCCTCGGCGCGCGTGGCCCAAAAAGCCGCGCGCGCCGCACGATCTCAAAGGAGCAAACGATGAAACGAATTGGAGCGGAAGGCGGCAAGGGCCAGGGCGGACAACATCTGCCGTTCGCGCGCGCCGTGGAAGCCGACGGCTGGCTGTATGTCTCGGGCCAGACGCCGATGGAAGGCGGCGAGGTGATCAACGGCGGTATCGTCGAGCAGTCGCACAAGGCCATCCAGAATCTTTTCGCCATCCTCAAGGAAGCGGGCTACGGCGCGGAGCACGTCGTGCGCTGCGGTGTGTGGCTCGACGACGCGCGCGACTTCACGTCGTTCAACAAGGTGTTCCGCGAGTACTTCGGCGAGCATCCGCCGGCACGCGCTTGCGTGCAGTCGAGCATGGTGGTGGACTGCAAGGTCGAAGTGGACTGCGTGGCTTACAAGGCACCGGCCGGGAAGTAAGGGCGCAGCGCATTGCGCGCAGCGTGACAGGAAGCGGCTGCCGGAGTTATCCGGCAGCCGTTTTTTCTTGCGTGTCGCCGTCGCGCGGGGAGGGCACGGTGATGCGCATTTCGACCTTCATGCCCGCGGCTACGGCCATGTTGATGAGCGAATCGAGCGAGAACAGATCGATCTTGCCGCGCATGAGGTCGGACACGCGCGGCTGCGTCACCCCGAAGAGCGCGGCGGCCTGCGTTTGGGTCAGCTTGTTGCGCTTGATGTGCTCTTCGAGGGTGATCATGAGGTCGCTGCGCAGCGTCATGTTCTGCGCGGCTTCGGGCGTGTTTTCGAGCGCGTCCCAGACGCTGTCGAAGCGTTGGCGTTCGTGGTTCCCGTGACTCTGGCGGCTCATGGTTTGGACTCCTTGTTTAAGGCGTCGCGATAGCGGCGCGCGGCAAGCGAAAGATCGACGAAGGCCGTTTTCTCGGACTTCTTCTGAAAACAATGCAGCACATGAATGGCATCGCGGATGTGCGCGACGTAAATCACGCGAAACGCGCCGTTCGAATCGCGAATGCGTATTTCACGCGCACCGCGGCCTACCGGATTCACGGGCTTCCAGTCGTTTGGGTCGAGGCCGCGTTGCACGCGCCGCAATTGCCGCCCGGCTTCCTGACGTACCTGTTCCGGAAACTTCCGCAGATCCGCGAGCGCGCTGCCGCAAAACTCCAATGGCTTGGCATGAGCAGGATTATACAAAATTTTATATAGATTCCAGTGCATTGAGCGGCCCGGTATGCACCGGGTATGACTTCGCTCAAGTCTCTGCAGGCTTGCACGGGCGCGCCCTCGCTTGCGTCAACGATCCCGCGGTTTCCGTCCCGCGTTAGCCGTTCGGCTGAGGGCCGTCGTTTTGTTAATTTCCCAATATATGAGCGACCCAATCACATATTGGATAACTCGAAAAAACCTGCCTACAATCCAGCCATCCGACATGCCGCGATGACCTCGTGCGCGGCAAACACCGTCGGCAGACCCAGATAAATCCGGCGCACGCGCAAGGCGCGCAGCGAACCGGACAGCAAAGGAGACGTCCGCCATGCTTCAGCCAGCGCTTTGCGCGGCCACGCGCCGCCCGCCGCTACATGCCCGATGTGCCCCGGCCGCCCATGCGCCGCGCCGTCTCCCGAAGCAGGGTTCGCGCGCCGCCTGACGGCGCGCGCCTTTTCGACCGTCAGCCTTCATCGCCCTCGCCATGAACAAAGCGATGTCTTCCACACTCGCCGCGAACCTCCCCGAAGAGGCCGCGCCCGTGCAAAACGCCGCGCCCAGCGCCGCCGCAGTGCAATCCGCAGCGCAGCCAAAAGCCCGCCCCGCCGCCGATGAAATCGGCGTCGCGAGCACGCTGCTCGACGGCTCGATGCAGCAGGCCGGCACCCAGACGCTCCTGCGCGGCCTCGCCATTCTCGAAGCCGCCGCGGCCGGCGTGCGCGACCTGCGCTCGTTCGGCGCAGTGCTCGGCACGACGCGCAGCACCACGCACCGCCTGGTTTCGAGCCTCGTGCAAGCGCGCTACCTGCGCCAGGTGCAGGGCGGCTATCTGCTCGGGCCGAAGCTCATCGAACTCGGCACCATCGCGCTCGAGCAGATGCCGCTCACGGCCGTTGCCCGCCCGCATCTGCAGGCGCTCGCCGACGAAACGCTCGACACGATCCACCTCGGCGTGCGAGACGGCGACGACGTGCTGTACATCGACAAGATTCCTGGCCAGCGTGGGCTCGAGATGCGCTCGCGCGTGGGGCACCGCATGCCGCTCGCGTCCACGGGCATCGGCAAGGCGATGATGCTCGACCTCACGCCGCAAACGTGGCGCGATCTGTTCGACGCGTCGCGCCGCACGCTCGCGGGCGTGAGCTTCCGCCCCGATCACAGTCTCGAACCGGAAACCTTCCTCAAGCGCATGGCCACTTACTCGGCGGGCGGGTACACGTTCGATCTGGAGGAGAACGAAATTTCGATCCGCTGTGTCGCGGCGCCGGTGCGCGACGCGTCTGGCGCGATCGTGGCGGCGCTTTCGGTGGCGAGCACGATTCCCTATATGCCGCTCGAGCGAATGGACGAACTGATTGCGGTCGTGCAGCGCGAAGCGCGCGCGATTTCGCAGGAACTGGGCTGGCGCGCGCCGCAGCCCACCACGCGCAGGATTCGCCGATGAAAGCGCGTGAGAAGCCTGCAAGCGGCGCGGCGACCGAAGCTAGCGACGACGCGCTCGCCCGCGAAGCCGCGCTCATCGCGCTCGACTGGGGCACGACCTCGCTGCGTGCGTATTTGTTCGATGCGGCAGGCAAGGTGATCGCCACGCGCGTTTCGACGGCGGGGATCATGAATCTGCCTGTGCCAGCCGAAGAAGGCGGCTTCGACGCCGCCTTCGACGAAGCGTGCGGCGTGTGGCTCGCGCAAGCGCCCGCGCTGCCGGTGCTGGCGGCGGGCATGGTCGGCAGCGCCCAGGGCTGGGTGCAGGCGCCTTATGTCGAGACGCCGGCGAGCGCCCAGGCGTTGGTGGCCGGCATTGTGCGCGTGCGCGCTGCGTGCGGCGCCGAAGTCGCCGTGGTGCCGGGCGTCCTGGAGCCGGGGGCGCTGCCCAACGTGATGCGCGGCGAGGAAACGCAGATTTTCGGCGCGTTGAGCGGATCAAGCGACGAGAATGCGGCGCAACCGTCGCTCGTCGGCCTGCCCGGCACGCACGCGAAATGGGTGGTCGTGGAGGGCGAGCGCATTGCGCGCTTCTACACCTTCATGACGGGCGAGGTCTACGCGGCGCTATGCGCGCATACGATCCTGGGTCGCACGATGAAGCATCCCGTCGAGCCCGATACGGCCGCGTTCCTGCGCGGCGTGAGCGTGGCGCGCGAGCAGGGCTGCGTGGGCCTGCTTGCCACGGCGTTCAGCACGCGCACGCTCGGCCTCACGGCCCAGCTCGCCGCCGACGAGCAGCCCGACTATCTCTCGGGGCTCGTGATCGGGCACGAACTGGCAGGCCTCGAAGCGGCGCTGGCGCGGCGCGATGTGGCGCTGGCCGGCTGCGCGCCGCAGCTCATCGGCGCCGAGTCGTTGTGCGAGCGCTACCGCATGGCGCTTGCCGCATTCGGATGCAGCGGCGCGCATCTCGTGCGTCATGCGACCGAACACGGACTCTGGCGCATTGCGGTGCAGGCCGGACTCGTCGCGCCGCGCTAAACGCGCACCGACGAATCGAGCCTGCGGAATCGAACCAGACACGAAGCCAAGCAACAGGAAGCCGACATGGAACCCGAACTGAATCTGCCCGCCCCGTACACGCCACACGCCGGCTTCGTCGCTGCGTTCGGCGCGTGCGGCATGGTCGCGATCGTGCGCGGCATCAAGCCCGCCGAAGCCGCCGAGCATGGCCGCGCGCTTTACGAAGCGGGCTTCCGGATCATCGAGGTGCCGCTCAATTCGCCGCAGCCGCTCGACAGCATCGCGGCATTGCGCGAGGCGCTGCCCGAGGACGCGATGATCGGCGCGGGCACCGTGCTCACGACCGAGCGCGTGCGCGACGTGCGCGAAGCGGGCGGCGAGCTGATCGTGATGCCGCACGCCGATACCGATGTGATTCTCGCCGCGAAGCTCCAGGGCCTCGCGTGCGTGCCCGGCGTCGCCACGCCGACCGAAGCGTTCGCGGCGCTCAAGCACGGCGCCGACGCGCTCAAGATGTTCCCCGCCGAGCAACTCGGGCCGGCCGTGACGAAGGCGTGGCGCGCCGTGATTCCGCCGGTGGTGCCGCTGCTGCCCGTGGGTGGCGTGAAGCCCGACAACATGGGTCCGCAGCTGGCGGCAGGCGCGAGCGGTTTCGGCCTGGGTTCGGCGCTCTACAAGCCGGGCCAGGACCCGGCGGCTACGCGCGCGAACGCGCTGGCTTTCATCGAAGGCTGGCGGGTGACGCAACTGAGCGCGCACGGAGCGCAAAAGTGAATCGCCTCGCGGGCAAGGTCGCACTCGTGACGGGCGCCGGACGCGGCATCGGTGCGGCGATCGCGCGGGCGTTCGCGGCCGAGGGCGCCGCCGTCGTGCTCGCGGAACTCGATGGCGCGACGGCCGCAGCCACAGCGCGCGAGATTGCAAACGCCTGCGAAGGCGCGCGAACGCTCGCGGTCCAAACCGACGTGACGCAGAGCGCTTCGGTGCGCGCCGCCGTGGAAGAAGCGCAACGCGCGTTCGGCCCGATCGACGTGCTCGTGAACAACGCCGGCATCAACGTGTTCGCCGACCCGCTCACGATGACCGACGACGACTGGCGCCGCTGCTTCGCCGTCGATCTGGACGGCGTGTGGAACGGCTGCCGCGCGGTGTTGCCGGGCATGGTCGAGCGGCGCGCGGGCAGCATCATCAATATCGCCTCGACGCACGCGTTCCAGATCATTCCGGGCTGCTTCCCGTACCCAGTGGCGAAGCACGGCGTGATCGGGCTCACGCGTGCGCTCGGTATCGAGTACGCGCCGAAGAACGTGCGCGTGAACGCGATCGCGCCGGGCTACATCGAAACGCAGCTCACGCACGACTGGTGGAACGCGCAGCCCGACCCGCAAGCCGCGCGCAAGGCCACGCTGGAGCTGCCGCCGATGAAGCGCATTGGCCGCCCGGAGGAAGTCGCGATGACGGCGGTGTTTCTCGCTTCGGACGAAGCGCCGTTCATCAACGCGAGCTGCATCACGATCGATGGCGGCCGCACGGCACTGCATCACGAATGAAAGATGTGAACAAGTAATTCGCAGCACGAAGGAATAACGAACACGCAGCAATCCGCCGAAACGCTGGCCGCGCGTTTTCGGTGGGTAAAAGAAGAGGCGGCCGATACCCTTCCCGTGACTGAAGAAGACAAGGAGACTGACAACATGCAACGACGCATCTTTCTGACGCTGATAGCCGCCGCGGTCACCGCAAGCGTGACGCTCGCGCAAGCGCCCATTGCACAGGCCGCCGACCAGGTGAAGATCGGCTTTCTCGTGAAGCAGCCCGAAGAGCCGTGGTTCCAGGACGAATGGAAGTTCGCGGAAATGGCCGCGAAGGAAAAGGGCTTCACGCTGGTGAAGATCGGCGCGCCCTCGGGCGAGAAGGTGATGAGCGCGATCGACAACCTGGCCGCGCAAAAGGCGCAGGGCTTCATCATCTGCACGCCTGACGTGAAGCTCGGACCGGGCATCGTTGCCAAGGCCAAGGCCGACAACCTCAAGATGATGACGGTGGACGACCGTCTCGTGGACGGCGCGGGCAAGCCGATCGAGTCGGTGCCGCACATGGGCATCTCGGCGTACAACATCGGCAAGCAAGTGGGTGATGGCATTGCCGCTGAAATCAAGAAGCGCGGCTGGGACATGAAGGACGTCGGCGCGATCGACGTGACTTACGAGCAGCTGCCGACGGCGCATGACCGCACGACGGGCGCGACCGATGCACTCGTGGCCGCAGGCTTCCCGAAGGCGAACATCGTGATGGCGCCGCAAGCGAAGACCGACACGGAAAACGCCTTCAACGCCGCCAACATCGCGCTCACGAAGAACCCGCAGTACAAGCACTGGGTCGCTTACGCGCTGAACGACGAAGGCGTGCTCGGCGCCGTGCGCGCAGCGGAAGGCCGCGGCTTCAAGGCCGACAACATGATCGGCATCGGCATCGGCGGTTCGGACTCGGCGTTGAACGAGTTCAAGAAGCCGCAGCCGACGGGCTTCTACGGCACCGTCATCATCAGCCCGAAGCGCCATGGCGAGGAAACCTCGGACCTGATGTACACGTGGATCACGCAAGGCAAGGAGCCGCCGCTGCTCACGCTGACGAGCGGCATGCTGGCCACGCGCGACAACGTGGAAAGCGTGCGTCAGCAGATGGGTCTCGCTTCGAAGTAAGTTTGAGAGACGTGGTTTGAGGTGTTTCCCGTTGCGGGGCGCATGCCCCGCAACGCATCGAATGAGAGGAAACCGAAGTGTCAGCGACACTGCGTTTTGACAATATCGGCAAGGTGTTCCCAGGCGTGCGCGCGCTCGACGGCGTGTCGTTCGAGGTGAACGCAGGCGAAGTGCATGGCCTCATGGGCGAGAACGGGGCGGGCAAGTCCACGCTCCTGAAGATCCTCGGCGGCGAGTATCAGCCCGATTCCGGCCGCATCCTGATGGATGGCAACGAGGTGCACTTTTCCGATGCGGCGGCTTCGATCGGCGCGGGCATCGCGGTGATTCACCAGGAGCTGCAGTACGTGCCCGACCTCACCGTGGCGGAAAACCTGCTGCTCGGCGCGTTGCCCAATGCGCTTGGCTGGGTGAAGCGCGGCGAGGCGCGCAAGTTCGTGCGTGAGCGCCTCGCCGCCATGGGCGTGGATCTCGATCCGGCTGCCAAGCTGCGCAAGCTTTCCATCGCGCAACGCCAGATGGTGGAAATCTGCAAGGCGCTCTTGCGCAATGCGCGCGTGATCGCGCTCGACGAGCCCACCAGCTCGCTCTCGCACCGCGAGACTGAGGTGCTGTTCAAGCTCGTGCGCGAACTGCGCGCCGACAATCGCGCGCTTATCTACATCTCGCACCGCATGGACGAGATCTACGAGCTGTGCAATGCGTGCACGATCTTCCGCGACGGCCGCAAAGTCGCCTCGCATGAAAAGCTCGAGGAGGTGAGGCGCGAAACGCTCGTCCACGAAATGGTGGGCCGCGAGATCAGCGACATCTACAACTACACGCCGCGCGAGCATGGCAATGTGCGCTTCGCCGTGCGCGGCATTGAAGGCCATCCGCTGAACGAAGCGGCCAGCTTCGAGGTGAAGGCGGGCGAGATCGTCGGGTTCTTCGGGCTCGTCGGTGCGGGGCGCAGCGAACTGATGCAGCTCATCTACGGCACGCACAAGCGGCGCGCGGGCGAAATCGAACTCGATGGCAAGACCATTCGCGTGAAAAGCGCGAGCGACGCGATTCGCCATGGCATCGTGCTGTGCCCGGAAGACCGCAAGGAGCAGGGCATCGTTGCGATGGCAACGGTATCGGAGAACATCAACATCAGCTGCCGCCGGCATTTCCTGCGCGCGGGCATGTTCCTCGACCGCAAGAAGGAAGCGGAAACGGCGGATCGCTTCATCAAGCTGCTGAAGATCAAGACGCCGAGCCGCCGCCAGAAAATCCGCTTTCTCTCGGGCGGCAACCAGCAGAAAGCGATTCTTTCGCGCTGGCTCGCCGAACCGGACCTGAAAGTCGTGATTCTGGACGAACCGACGCGCGGTATCGACGTCGGTGCGAAGCATGAAATCTACAACGTGATCTACCAGCTTGCCGCGCGCGGCTGCGCGATCGTGATGGTGTCGTCGGAATTGCCGGAAGTGCTCGGCGTGTCGGATCGCATCGTGGTGATGCGCGAAGGCCGTATTTCGGGCGAGTTGCCGCGCAGCGCGGCGAGCGAACACGCGGTGCTTGACCTCGCGCTGCCCAAGCGCGTGCAGGCCAAGGCTGCATGAGTGGACGGGGAGGAAACTGAAATGCAAGCAAGAGAAAATCTGGCGGCTGAAACCGCCAAGAGCGTCGCCGACGCGTTGATTCCGAGTCCCACCGACAAGCAGAAATGGTGGCAGCAGATCACCGAGTACAGCCTGATCGTGATTTTCGCGGTCATGTTCATCGTGATGTCGCTGACTGTCGATCACTTCTTCTCGATCGAGAACATGCTCGGCCTTGCGCTGTCGGTCTCGCAGATCGGCATGGTGGCCTGCACGATGATGTTCTGTCTCGCCTCGCGCGACTTCGACCTTTCCGTGGGTTCGACGGTCGCGTTCGCGGGCGTGCTTTGCGCGATGGTGCTCAACGCCACGAACAACACGTTCATCGCCATCGTTGCGGCGGTGGCGGCGGGCGCCGCGATTGGCTTCGTGAACGGCGCGGTGATCGCGTATCTGCGCATCAACGCGTTGATCACCACGCTCGCCACGATGGAAATCGTGCGCGGCCTCGGCTTCATCGCCTCGCACGGCCAGGCCGTGGGCGTGTCGTCGGATACGTTCATCGCCATGGGCACGGCCTCGCTCTTCGGCGTGCAACTGCCGATCTGGGTGACGCTCGTCTGCTTCATCGTGTTCGGCGTGATGCTCAATCAAACCGTGTACGGGCGCAATACGCTCGCCATCGGCGGCAATCCGGAGGCGTCGCGCCTCGCCGGCATCAAGGTCGAGCGCACGCGCGTGTGGATCTTCCTGATTCAGGGCGCAGTCACCGCGCTCGCGGGCGTGATTCTCGCCTCGCGTATCACGTCGGGCCAGCCGAACGCGGCCGAAGGCTTCGAGCTGAACGTGATCTCGGCGTGCGTGCTGGGCGGCGTCTCGCTGCTGGGCGGCCGCGCAACGATCTCGGGTGTGGTGATCGGCGTGCTGATTATGGGCACCGTCGAAAACGTCATGAATCTGCTCAACATCGACGCGTTCTACCAGTACCTCGTGCGCGGCGCGATCCTGCTCGCGGCAGTGCTGCTCGATCAGTTGAAGAACCGTGGTACACGAGACTAAATCCGGCGATTAAACCCCGGACTGAGCCATTCAACAGGAGCCCAACACGATGTCGTCTCCCGCTAACGCGCTCGCGCGCCACGCGCATGAACACTACGCGCGCTATCCGAGCCTGGCCGACCGCGTGGTGCTGATCACGGGCGGCGCGACCGGCATCGGTGCGTCGTTCGTCGAACACTTCGCGGCGCAGGGCGCGCGCGTCGCGTTCTTCGATATCGACGCGAGCGCAGGCCAGGCGCTTGCCGACGAACTTGATGACTCGCGCCACAAGCCGCTTTTCGCGGCCTGCGACCTCACCGATATCGGCGCGCTGCGCGCCGCCATTGCTGACGTGAAAGCGGCGCTCGGGCCGATTCAGGTGCTGGTGAACAATGCCGCCAACGACCGCCGCCATACGCTGGCCGAAGTCACGCCGGAATCCTTCGACGAGTGTGTCGCTGTGAACGTGCGGCACCAGCTGTTTGCCGCACAGGCCGTGGCGGAAGACATGAAAGCCGCACGTGCGGGCTCGATCATCAACCTGGGCTCGATCAGCTGGATGCTCAAGCAGTGGGGCATGCCCGTGTACACGCTGAGCAAGTCGGCGGTGCAGGGGCTCACACGCGGGCTCGCGAAGGATCTCGGACGCTATGGCATCCGCGTGAATTCGCTCGTGCCGGGCTGGGTGATGACGGAGAAGCAACGCCGCCTCTGGCTCACCGACGAGGGGCGTGAGGACATCAAGCGCGGCCAGTGCATAGACGCCGAACTGCTGCCCGAAGACCTCGCGCGCATGGCGCTCTTTCTCGCCGCCGACGACAGCCGCATGATCACGTCGCAGGACATCATCGTGGACGGAGGCTGGGCATGAGCGCAAGCGATGGCGCTTCGAGCGAAGCGGTGGCCGAACTGCTCGTGCACGCGAAGTGCGAGCTGGGCGAGGGCGCGACCTGGTGCGCACGCCGCGGCCGGCTCTACTGGGTCGACATCACCGGCAGGCATCTCGCGCGTTACGACCCGCGCGACGGCAAGCACCTGACCTGGGCGATGCCGGAACGCCTGGCGTGTTTCGCGCTTTGCGAGGACGAACGCACGCTGTTGCTGGGTCTTGAGTCCCGCCTCGCGTTCTTCGACCTGGAGACGGGCGCGATCGAGACCATTGTTGAAGTGGAGCCCGGCGTGCCCACGCGCCTGAACGACGGGCGCTGCGACCGCCAGGGCCGCTTCGTGTTCGGCACGAAGTACGAGGGCACGCCGAGGCAAGCCATTGGCGGCTTTTACCGGCTCAATCGCGACCTCACGCTCGAACGCCTGCCGCTGCCCGCTCCGGCGATCTCGAACAGCATCGCGTTCAGCCCGGACGGCGCGACGATGTACTACTGCGACACGCTCTCGCGCGAGATTCGCGCGTGCGACTACGGCGCCGATGGAACGATTGCAAACCCGCGCACGTTTGTCACGCTCACCGATGACACCGGTGTGCCGGACGGCTCGACCGTCGACGCCGAAGGCGGCCTCTGGAACGCGCAGTGGGGCGGCGAGCGCGTGGTGCGTTACGGCGCCGATGGCGTGGAAACCGAGCGAGTAAAGATTCCCACAGCGCAGCCAAGCTGCGTTACGCTCGGCGGTGCGCTTCTGGACACGCTTTATGTCACGAGCGCGCGCGAGGAAATGGACGAGGAGGCCCTCGCGCGCGAGCCGCATGCAGGCGGCGTGTTCGCGGTCCGGATTGGCCGCCAGGGCCTTGAAGAACCGCGGTTTCAAGGGCGTCGGTGCGTTTGAATTCGTTGTATCGCGTGTCACCCGCAATGCATGCGCGCGCTTATGTCAGACGATAGGTGCGCACTGACCGCGGGTGAGTGCGCGAACCGCCGCGCGTAGCGAGCAGCCCAAATAGACGGATAGCCGTTGCAGTTCAGCAACAGATGCAGTCGATCGATAGTGTGCAGTTGGCTTTGCCAGTACCACTAGAAGGGCGAACACAAGAAGCGGCCGCAGGCCTGTGCAAATGCGAGCAGACGAGCAAGCGCACGGCGCCGGAAGGCCACCAGTGAGCCGCCTTTTGCGGCGGCAATCAAACATGCCTCTCGAGGAGCATCTTATGAGCGTCGCGAATTCCGCTGTGCGTCGATCCCCCCGTTCCACCACTCATGCAGGCGCTGCCGCAAGCGCGCCGTCTTCCGCGCCCGTTGTCTCGCCTGCCGCCGCCGCGCGCCGCGCGCGGCTCGAAGCCGCCACCCATCCTGTCATGCCGGGGCCAAGCACTTCGGCGGTGGCCATCGGCGCGGCCGGCTCGAGCGACGTGGCCTGCGTGACGCTCGCGAACGCGTATCTGAGGCTCGACGTCGCGCCCCAACTGGGCGGCGGAATCACACGCTTCGACTGGCGCAGCGAAGGTGCGCTCGAACCCGTGTTTCGCCGCTGCGAGCGCGTGAGCGCGCGCATGGACCCGAACGAGCTTGCATGCTATCCGTTGCTGCCGTATTCGAATCGCATTGGCGAGGGGCGCTTTCACTTTGGCGGACGCGATATCGAAGTGCCGCGCAATCGCGCGAGCGAACCGCTGCCGATTCACGGTGACGGCTGGCTCGCACCGTGGAGCGTCGAAAGCGCTGATCGAGAAAATGTGCGGCTCGTGCTCGACCGCAGCGACGGCGAACCTTATTCGTACCGCTCGGCGCTCACCTACGCGCTCGACGGCGCCACGCTCACGATCGCCCTTGAAGTGGAGAACACGGGCCGCGACGCGCTGCCGTTCGGCCTCGGCGTGCATCCTTTCCTCGCGCGTGACGCCAGCACCGAACTCTCCGCACCCGCAAGCGGCCTGTGGCTCTCGGGCCAGGACTGGCTGCCGGTGCGCCACGTGCCCGCGCCGCCTGCCTGGCAATTCGGTATTGCCTATCCGCTGCCGGCGCAGCTCGTGAACCATGCGTTCAGCGGCTGGAGCGGACGTGCCGCCGTGGTGTGGGAGCGCCGCCGGCTCTCGCTTTCGATCTGCGCCAACACCGACTATTACGTGCTCTATACGCCGCCCGGCGCGGACTTCTTCTGCTTCGAGCCCGTCGATCATCCGATCAATGCGATGAATCTGCGCGGCGGTGGCGACGCGAACGGCATGACCGTGCTCGCGCATGGGGAGCGGCTCGTGCGGCGTTTTTCGTTCACTGTCGAACGCATGGACATGCGCGCGGCGGCGAGCCCGCATCGCGCCGGAGCGCGCGGCCGGGCGGGGACGCGCGGCGGCAAGGGCGCACGCTCGCGGGCCTGACGCATGGCGGCGCTACGCGCTCATTTCGTCCGATGATTCGTCTCGCGGCCGCGCCGGAGGTGGCGTGGCGCGGCCGGAGATCCTCAGCCGGGTAAAATACGCGCCGTTTTCCTTATTCGGCTCGCTGCGAGCTTCCTATCATGACCTCCTTCACCCAGACCCTCGGCGCCGCCTGGCAGCGCACTGGCTCTCTGCTGTGCGTGGGCCTCGACCCCGAGCCGACGAAATTCCCGGCCGCGCTGGCCGGCCGCAGCGACGCGATTTTCGAGTTCTGCCGCGATATCGTCGACGCCACGGCGCCTTATGCGAGCTCGTTCAAGCCGCAGATCGCGTACTTTGCCGCGCACCGCGCCGAAGATCAGCTTGAAGCGCTGATTGCGCACATCCACGAAAAGCATCCGGGCCTGCCCGTCATTCTCGACGCCAAGCGCGGCGACATCGGCAGCACCGCCGAGCAGTACGCGCGCGAAGCGTTCGAACGCTTCAAAGCGGACGCGGTGACGGTCAATCCGTATATGGGCTTCGACTCGATCGAGCCGTGGCTCGCGCATAAGGGCAAGGGCGTGATCGTGCTGTGCCGCACGTCGAACCCTGGCGGTTCCGATCTGCAGTTCCTGACGGTTGACGGCAAGCCGCTTTATCAGGTCGTGGCCTCGCTCGCGGCGCAAAAGTGGAACGCCAGCGGCGAGCTTGGCCTCGTGGTGGGCGCGACGTTCCCGAAGGAGATCGAGACCGTGCGTGCGATCGTAGGCGACATGCCGCTGCTGATTCCGGGCATCGGCGCACAAGGCGGCGATGTCGAGTCGACCGTGAAGGCGGGCCGCACTGCAAACGGCACGGGCATGCTCATCAACTCGTCGCGCGCGATCATTTACGCGAGCAAGGGCGAAGACTACGCGCAGGCAGCTGCAACGGCTGCCAGGGACACGCGGGACCGCATCAACGCGTTTCGCTGAATCGAAAGGCAGATCGAGAACCGATTTGCCTTTCGAATTCCTCCTATGTGATCGGACGAACCGCTTAACTAAGATCAATCTTGTTAGCCGATTCGAACACAGTTCGGGCTGCGTAACTGGTTGCGCTCGCTTGCGTTTGTTAGGCTCGCGATCCGAATGGTCATGTAGAGAGAGGAATCCAAGATGATGAAACGCCTACTCCTGGCTGCTGCAGCGGGGCTCGTGCTTGCCAGTGCGGGTGCCCAATCCAGGGAGCCGGTGACAGATGAAGCGGCGATTCAGCAGGTGGAGCAAACCTGGGTGCGCGCCACCGCGAAGGGCGACAAGGCGGTATTGGACCGTCTGCTCGACAATTCGTACGTCGAAACGACTGCCAATGGTCAACGCCGTTCGAAGTCGGATGTGTTGGTCGCCCCGCCGCCCGCACCTGGTTCGTCGCAAACTCTGGCCGACGTCGAGGTGCGATTCAATGGCGATACGGCCGTGGTGACGGGGGTCAATCAGTACCGCCACGTTGCGACCGATGAGCCGCAGAACTACACCTTCACCGACGTATTCGTCCGGCGCGATGGTACGTGGCGAGCTATCGCTTCGCAGTCGTCCCGCTACTAAACCAGACGGCAAGGCGAGTCCTTGCCAGCTCGGCCAATTCTTGCATTCGTGCGCCACTCGTCGCGGCGGCGCTCGCATCTATCTCTGTCAGGCACGTCTCTCGACGTGTCCTTCCACTAGCTTCACCAGTCAACTTCCCCCTTGCGGTGCTTGCGCCGGCCGGCCGCGCCGTTGCGATGGTTCGTTCTCCACTGCACGTCGCGGTTGGTGCGGCGAACGGTTTTCCGGCAGTCGTTCACCCTGGACTTGCTTCACGGACAGCATTGACCGGCGCAGCGCCGCGCATTGCGACATCGTGCATTTAAAACATTCTTAATATTTCGTTTTGCATTAGCTCTATTCCCCGGTGCGATGCAGAGAAATTAAGAGTTCTCTGATACGTCTCGCCTCTTCTCCTCCGTAACATCGCATGCTTCATAGCGGGAAGAGTGTGCGCACATCCGACATGGATCGCACGCCTGCTCGCCGCCCATTGGGGAGCACCCGATAGACGGGAATGTTCAGTTGCGACGGCGACGTGGCATTCGCCGTCTGGCAGCGCCGTCCGTGATTCGTCTTTATCCGCCCGCTGCATGTGGCGCTGCATTTCGCGTAATCGAATTCCTCCGATTGGTTCCGATGCTGTCGGAGCAGAAACTACGTACATGGAGTCGAGCGGCACGTCAGACTGAACTGCATAAACAAATCAATGATTCGCGCTTCGCCGGGATTCGTCGCGAAGCGAAGCAATTCGAGCCGGTCTGAACGAGGCTTCAGCTGGGAACGGACACACAAATCTTTTTTGAATATCTTTATAGATTAATTGGGATTGCTAAATGAACAGGACATATCGTTCAGTTTGGAATGAAGCGACGGGGACGTGGGTCGCCGCTTCGGAATTGGCCACCGGCCGCAAGAAGAAGGCGTCGTCTGCGTTGGTGTTGAGATGCTCTGCGGCTGTCGGGCTTGCCGCTGTGTCGCTGAGCGCGGCCGCGTCTGCCCTCGATGGCGGCAACATTGGCGGTAACGGCACTAGTGCTGCACTTTCCATCGGTACTGGAAGCAGTGCGACTTCTAGCGGCGATATCTCAATAGGTGCCGGCAGCAATACCTACCACACGGTTGCCTCGGGCGGCAATTCCATTGCAATGGGTATTAACGCAACCGCGTCGGCCGCCTCTACGATTGCAATCGGCACGGCCTCTCTGGCCACGGGGTCTACGGCGCTCGCATTGGGCTATGCGGCGACTGCTTCGGCAGGGAACGCCTTGGCGTTGGGCGTAAACGCGGTTGCCTCGGGCGTTAGCGCGATTTCGATGGGCAGCAGTGCAGTGGCTGGAGGTGCTACCTCGCTGGCAATGGGCAGCGGAGCGAATGCCGGGAACACGAACTCGGTGGCGATCGGCAACGGTGCAAACGCCTCGGTTGCGAACTCTGTGGCGTTGGGTAACGGTGCGACCACCGGCACGGTGGTCGGTACCCCGAGCGGCGTGATCGGCGGCACGACCTACAACTACGCGGGCACGAACCCGACCGGTACAGTCAGCGTGGGGGCGGCGAATACCGAGCGTACGATCACGAACGTGGCGGCGGGCCAGGTGACGGCGGCGAGCACCAATGCCGTGAACGGCTCGCAGCTCTACGCGACCAACACGCAGGTTACGGTCAACTCGACCAACATCTCGAATCTTCAGGGCTCGGTCACGACGCTTCAAGGCCAGGTCACGACGCTGCAGGGCAACGTCACGACGCTGCAAGGCAACGTCACGACCATCAATGGCCAGATCACGAACATGCAAGGCCAACTGGCCAATGCGGTGCTGTACGACTCGTCGGCGCACAACTCGGTGACGCTGGGCGGCACGGGCGCGACCTCGGCGGTGGCGCTGCACAACGTGGCGAACGGCACGCTGAGCGCTTCGAGCCTTGATGCGGTGAACGGCTCGCAGCTGTACGCGACGAACACGAACGTCACGAACCTCTCGAACACCGTCAACAACATCAACAACGGCGGCGGGATCAAGTACTTCCATACGAACTCGACGCTGGCAGACTCGTCGGCAACGGGCACGAACAGCACGGCAATCGGTCCGCAGGCGGCGGCCTCGGCGGCCAACGCGATCGCGATTGGCAATGCTGCGAACGCTTCGGTTGCGAACTCCGTTGCACTGGGCAACGGAGCGACCACGAGCGCGGCTGTGGGTACGGCAAGTGGCGTGATCGGCGGCACGACTTACACCTACGCGGGTACGAGCCCGACGGGCACGGTGAGCGTTGGCGCTTCGGGCTACGAGCGCACGGTCACGAACGTGGCGGCAGGCCAGGTGACGGCGGCCAGCACGGACGCGGTGAATGGCTCGCAACTTTTTGCGACGAACACGCAGGTTACGAAGAACACGTCGGATATCTCGAATCTCTACAGCGAGATCACGAACATCAGCGGAGGCTCCGTCGATGCCGTTCTGTACGACTCGTCGGCGCACAACTCCGTGACGCTGGGCGGCACGGGTGCGAGCGCGGCAGTAGCACTGCACAACGTGGCCAACGGTGCGCTAAGTGCATCTAGCCTTGACGCGGTGAACGGTTCGCAGCTGTACGCGACCAACACCAATGTGTCGAATCTGGCAGGCAACGTGACGACCCTTCAGGGCAATGTCACTACGCTGCAAGGTAACGTGTCGAACATCAACAGCCAGATCACGAACATCAACGGCAAGCTCAACGATGCCGTTCTGTATGACTCGTCGGCACATAACTCGGTGACGCTGGGCGGCACGGGCGCGTCTGCGGCAGTGAAGCTGACCAACGTGGCCAACGGCACGCTGAGCGCATCGAGCCTCGACGCGGTGAACGGTTCGCAGCTGTATGCGACGAACACGAACGTGTCGAACCTTGCGGGCAACGTGACGACCATCAACGGCCAGATCACGAACATGCAGGGCCAGTTGGCCGATGCGGTGCTGTACGACTCGTCGGCACATAACTCGGTGACGCTGGGCGGCACGGGCGCGAGCGCGGCAGTGGCGCTCCACAACGTGGCCAACGGCACGCTGAGCGCTTCGAGCCTGGACGCGGTGAACGGTTCGCAGCTGTACGCGACCAACACGAACGTGTCGAACCTCGCGGGCAACGTCACGAACCTCGCCGGTGACGTGACGACCATCCAGGGCAACATCTCGACGCTCTCGGGTGATGTGACGACACTCAACGGCCAGATCACGAACATCAACGGCAAGCTCAACGATGCGGTTCTGTACGACTCGTCGGCACATAACTCGGTGACGCTGGGCGGCACGGGTGCCACTTCGGCAGTCGCGCTGCACAACGTGGCCAACGGCGCGCTGAGCGCTTCGAGCCTTGACGCG
>NZ_CAJMYW010000005.1:0-492496 GCF_905220165.1 Paraburkholderia sp. J10-1
TCTTATGCTGTAACGTCCAGAACCCCGGTGTCTCCGAAAGAGAACCGGGGTTCTGGCGTTTGGGCTGGCGTTGAAATGAAAGCGCGAGTCTGCCGTTCGCGAAACGACGTAGCGAAAGCCGACACACGGCCAGCTCGACTGGCCGCGGCGAGAGTCAGGCAATGTGCACGCCGTGGAATACCGGCGCTGGGTTCAGTGCCTGCGGCGAACCCTGTCAAGCACGTGATGCTCGGCTAGCCAGTGATGCATCATGCCTTCGCCGTCGTGCTCCTTCCGGTAGGCGCGCGATTCGAAAATCGATAGCCCGAGCAGAACGATCAGACCCACACCAAGACCGATCAGACCCGCAATAGTTTCGGCATCCATGGCAGCCTCCTGTCGATTGCAGCCATGTCCGCATCTTAGAACAATGTGGCAACGGAAAAAATAGCGAGTTCAGCCGCTTCGCAACCTCTCGGGAGCGCTGATCGGATCATCATTCAGAAAGGATTTGAGGCGATGCCCCGTGTTTATCTGGCCCTTGCAATGGCCGTTTTGCTTTCGGCATGCGCTGATAACGCAACGAATCACCGCCACGGCACCCCGCCGCAGGACCCGCCCGACTACCACGGCGTGCCGACCGACGATCGGCCGCCGATGATGATCGACAACCCGCCACCCGCTCAATAAGCGCCGATGCCGGGCGCGAGCACGCTCAGCGCAACTGCGCAGACATAGGGCCGATCGCGCCGCTAATGCGCGGCAGCAAGGGCGAGAGCGTCATGCCGCGCGCGGCCATGAAGACAAGCAGGGCAATCCACAATCCATGATTGCCGAGCGGCCCGACCAGCGCCCAGGACGCACAAAGAAACACAGCCAGCGACACGGCCATGGCTTGCATGAGCTCGCGTGTTCGCGTGGCCCCGATGAATACGCCGTCCAGCAGAAATCCCCACACGGAAATGAGCGGTGACAGCGCCGCCCATGGGAGGAATGCCTCGGCGGCGGCACGCACCGCTGGCTGATCGGTGAGCTGAGCGATGATCCACGGGCCACAGACCCAATAAACCAGCGAAAAACCAACGGCGCCTAGTGCTGCCCAGAACAGGTTGATCTTCACGGCTTGACGGAACGCATGACGATTGCCTGCGCCGATCGCCGCGCCCACCAGCGCTTCGGCTGCATGGGCGAACCCGTCGAGACCGTAGGCCATGAAGGTCTGGAAGTTGAGCAGCAGCGCATTTGCGGCAAGGATCGCGTCGCCTTGCTTGGCGCCCAGATGTGCGAACCACCCGAACGAGCCCAATAGACAGAGCGTGCGCAAAAAGATGTCGCGATTGATCGCGACGAGGCGCTTGAGCGCCGCGGGGGCGAGCACGATTTGCAGCGCAAGCGGTGCGAGCCCGCGAGGACGTAGCCTCCACAGCACGCAGGCCCCAAAGACAAAACCGAGCGTATCTGCCGTCGCTGTTGCCGCGCCGATACCGGCGATGCCCCATCGCAACGCGTACACGTAGGCGAGCACCGCGACGACGTTCGTGAGATTGATAAAGATCTGCGAAAGCAGCGCAATGCGCACGCGCTGCGTGCCGAGCAGAAAGCCGAGCACGACGTAGTTAGCCAGGGCGAACGGCGCCGAGCCGATGCGCGCAAGGCAGTAGACCCCGGCGTTGCGTTGCACCTCGATGCTGCCGCCAATGGCCGCGAGCGTGTACCGGATCAAGGGAGCTTGAATCAGCAAGATCGCGGCGCCGATCGCGAATGCCAGGAGCAGGGCGCGTACGACATTCGCGCGCAGGGCGGGGAGGTCGCGCGCGCCGTAGGCCTGTGCGACGAGTCCGGTCGTCCCCATGCGCAGGAAGCCGAAGCCCCAAAACACGAAGTTGAAGAACAGGCCGCCCAGTGCGACGCCGCCAAGGTCGGCCGCACTGCCGAGGTGACCTGCCACAGCCGTATCGACGGCACCGAGGATAGGCTGTGTGAGATTGGCGAGGACGATGGGAAACGCGAGCGTCAGCACGCGCCGATGCCAACCTCGTTGATCGGGCAGGGCCTCGGCGCCGCTCAAGCGCGTTCCTGCACGCACACCCACGGCGAGACGACAACCGCCCACAACTCGGGCTTGCGAGCCGCGTAATCCGCTGCGGTTTCCGCCTGCATGCGTTCGACGAGGCCCGAAGACAGCCATTGCGTGACGACCGCACTATTGTCGCTGGCAATGGCCTCGGCCACGCTCACGAGGTCGAGGTCGCGCGCTACGCTCAACAGCTTGCCTTGCGCAAAGAAGCGCTCGAGATCTTGCCAGTCGATCTTGGCGGTTTCGCCGAGCAGCTTGGTGTACGTCGAACTGGGGTTGGCGTCTTCGATAGTCATGGTAGTGGGGAATTCGTTGCGGCCGATACTATAAACGATAGTCGGTCTGCCGGCCGCTGGCCGGATGGCGAACGCCAAAGCAGCGGGATTAATCACATTAATTGTCGATATCCAGGCTTTCGCCGCCAAAATACAGACAATAAGCAACATTAAATCGGCCAAACATCTGATCTAAGCGTGCTGCGAATTGATGTTTCAAATTTGTACAGCACGCCGAATAAATGCGCTGTTACGTGCGCTCGCCCACTAAAGCCAGTGGCCTCGAAAATGCACAAATCGCCATGCTTTAAACCACCGATTCGGGCTTGCGAAAAGCCCTCGAAAGCGCAATCGACGTCAGCCTGAATGTCCCGTCCAGCAAGCCTTTGCGCCATTCGACGAGTTGTCGTCTTGTGTCATTGAAGCGCGCGATTCGGTGCACCCGAACAGTTGATTCGGCGTCCTCATTCGTTGCTGAAAAGTGATGCGACACATAATCCGTGCGGCGTAGCACATTTTCGGGCTAATTAAGTGATTGCGCCGCAGGAAGCCCGTTGATAGATTGCGATTCGGCGCATGGTAAACCGGTCCTTTGCCGATATGCGCCAAACCCCCGTTAGCCCGGCGCCATGCCGGGCTTTTTTTTTGTTCATTGATCGGCTGGCAGCAACGGCCAGTGTCAGCGCGCGGGGAGTTGTCGAGTTGGATCGATCGAGCGCCCCTGGTATCGCAGCTCGAAATGCAGCATCACGCGATCGTTGTCGCTGTTGCCCATTTCCGCGATCTTTTGCCCTTGCGTGACGCTTTGACCTTCCTTCACGAACAATGCCTGATTGTGTGCATAGGCTGTCAGGTAATCGCCGCTGTGCTTGATGATTAGCAAGTTACCGTAGCCCCGCAGTCCATTGCCTGCATAGACCACGGTGCCGGGCGCGGCAGCGACGATCGGCGTGCCGGCCGCATTGACGATGTCGATGCCCTTCGAATTGCGGCCATCGAAGCCGCGGATGACCTGTCCGCTAGTCGGCCAGACAAGCGAAATCGAAGGCGCGGCCGCTGTCGACGGTGCGGACGACTCCGCGGGTGACGGCGCAGCAGCCGTGTCGGCTGCATTGGCACTCTCGCGCGGCGCAGCTGCACTACGTGGCGCGCCACCGGTACGGGCGCTCGCTGTACCGGCGGGCGGCTCCACGCGCAGGACCTGGCCGACTTCGATGGCGTCGGGATTCGACAGATTGTTCCAGCGCACGATGTTCTGTACGGACTGGCGATTGCTGCGCGCGATCTTGTACACGGTGTCGCCGCGTTCCACGCGGTAAAAGCCGGGGCCGACTGGAGCCGATCCGCACGCCGCGAGCAACGCAACGAGCGCCGCACACGCAATCCGTCTGATTCCTGGTGCCAACATTGAACCTCGCATGACCTTGCCTCGACGGACCGAAGTCCGCCGCGCTGGCAAAACGCCCGATTTTAGCGGTTTTGCCAAAGCAACTGGGGTTTTGCCTGACGAATGACTGACGAAAGCGGCAGCGCCCATGTCCGTGCCGGCACCAGAGGAGGCCTGCGGGCGCGATTAGCCACCGAGCGTCTCGACGCCGATGCGCAGCGTCGCCGTCTCCGTTTGACCCGGTGCGAGCCAGCGCAGGCCGAGCCCGTTATGGATCGCATCAGGCAGGCCAAGCCAGGGTTCGACGCAGTAGAAGTCCGAGTCCGCGGCTTCCGTCCACGTCGTCACGGCGTACCAGGGGAGCGAGCCGGGCCGGTTCAGATCGATCGTCACCGCGCGGCCGAGTCCCGGTGCGACGAGGCGCACCGGCGTGGCGGGCGGCGTGGGTTCGAGCACATGGAAACGGTCGATGATGCTGGCGTCGTCGAGTCGGTATTGCGCCTTGCCGGGCTCGGGCGCGCTGATCGAGCCGTCCGCGAGTTGATGACGGCGCTGGGCAGGCGGCAAGTCGAGCGTCGTTTGCGCGCGCTGGGCGTGCGGCAGGGCGAAATAGAAGTGATGGCCCGCGTACCAGGGGAGCGGCTGCGCGCCGGTATTGGTCGCGGCGAGCGTGACTTCGAGCGTATGCGCGTCGGCGAGCCGGTAGGCCGCTTCGAAGCGAAAGGCGAACGGGTAGCCCGTGCGCGTTGCATCCGAGTCGACGAGCGTCATCTTCAGGCCGTGGCCATCGTCGTCGACAAGCGCTGCGAACGGCAGGTCACGCGCAAAGCCGTGCATCGGCAGATCGCGAACCACGCCTTGGGCGTCGCGCCAGCGGCCGATCTGGCCGTCCACACGATGGCGCCCAAGGAACGGGAAGAGCAGCGGATTGCCGCCGCGCACGCGTGCCGGTTCGGCCCAGTTTGCATTCTCCGGCCACACGATGACCGGGCGGCCGTCGACTTGCCACGAGAGCAAGCGGCCGCCGGCCCACGGCGCGAAACGCAACGTCGAGGCACCGCGGGTGAGGGTGAGGATGTCCTTTTCTGGATGAGCGTTCATGGGCGGGCCTGGAGTGGGTGGAAGGAGGGCGGCGCACATGCGCCGGGCAGGCGGATTTTGCGCTGCTTTCTCATGCGTGAAAACCCTTGTCGGGAAAGCGTGGGTATTGTTCAAGGACGAGAGTCAGCATAATCCGCATGACCGTGCGCTGGCGCACAGAGCATTTTCGCAGGAGACCCCGATGGACCTCGCAATGGCAATGAGCATGGCGCTGTTCAGCCTCTTTGTCGGCAGCAGCGCGTATTTCTTCTACAAGATGGCGCGCTGATCGCGCGACGTTCCGTCCCCCTCATCCGGTTCTCGCAAGCGCGACACGCGCGTTCGCGCCAGAATCCGTGTCTTCGCAGCCAACTTTGTTGCGACGCAGTAACTTTTCCGACAAATCCCTCTCCAGGCTTGGCGCTGCAATACGGCCCAGGCATAATCGGTGCGCTTTGCCGCACCGGCTCCGCAACGGTCCGGCCCCTTACACCATCATTACGAGGATCCGCGCGTGAGTCTCTGGTTTCTATTCTTCCTGAGCGTGTTGCAAGGCGTCACCGAACTGTTCCCCGTGAGCAGTCTTGGCCATACGCTGCTCGTGCCCGCGCTGTTCGGCATGCACATCGACAAGCACGCGCCGCAACTGCTGCCGTTCCTCGTCGCCTTGCATCTGGGAACCGCGGTCGCTCTCCTCTGGTATTTCCGTGAACGCTGGGTCGCGCTGATCAGCGGCTTCTTCAGTTCGCTGGCCGGCCGCAAGAACGACGACGGCCATATGATGTGGGCGCTCATCATCGGGACGATTCCGACCGGCATCGTTGGCCTCGTGCTCGAAAAGCGCATCGAAGCCATCTTTCACGATCTGCGCATTGTCGCGGCCGCATTGATGGTCAATGGCGTGCTGCTGTGGTTCGGCGATCGTCTCCAGCGCGCGCGTGCACATCGTCCGCCCGAGAAGCTCACGTTCCGCCAGGCGTTTCTCGTCGGCCTCGCCCAGATCGGCGCGCTCATTCCCGGTTTTTCGCGCAGCGGTCTCACGATGATCGCCGGCAATGCGGCAGGCCTCACGGCAGAAAAGGCTGCGGAGTTCTCGTTCCTGCTCGGCACGCCGATCATCTTTGCGGCTGGCGTGCTCGAACTGCCGAAGCTCTTTCACGCGCGAGATCAGCTGATGACTGCGGTCGTGGGCGGCGTGCTCACGGGCATCGCGGCCTGGCTGAGCGTGAAGTTCCTGATGAGCTATTTCGAGGGGCGTGGGCGCCTCGCATCGTTCGGTGCGTACTGCCTGATCGCGGGTGCGATCTGCCTTGGCTGGTTTGCGCTCCATCAGCAGCCGGTTTGAATCTGGCGCGAAGGCCCTTCGCAGGCGTGATGAGCAGGGCGCGACCGCATGGGACGATCGCGGTATAATCCAGCCCCGTCTTCGTGCGGCCCGCTTGCGGCCTTGCGCACGTCCACGCGACAGTAGCTCAGCTGGATAGAGCATCGGCCTTCTAAGCCGAGGGTCGGGGGTTCGAGCCCCTCCTGTCGCGCCAGATCAAACAAACAAAAAGCCCGGCCTTCACCGCCGGGCTTTTTGCTTTTTCACACACCGCGAATCGACGCGGAATCAATACCCTCACGCCACGAGCCGCAACGGCACCGGCTCCTCGGCCGCTTGCGCGAGAAACACCATACGGCGAAACTCATGCGGATTCGAAATGCCGGGAATCGGCGTCGCGATGAGGCCCCCACCACCAATTACGAGCGAACCGTAGTCGAATATCCGGCCAATCAGGCTTTGCTCGACCCGCACGCTCTCGATCTTCGCAAGCGTCAGCTCCACGGTGTGCCGACGCAGCGCGCCGAACTTCGCCACCACGCGTTTATTTGTCACGGCGAATTCCGTCGTCCACCAGGCGAGCAGCGAGGCGCCGAACAGTCCCAGACCTGCGACGAAAAACCCCACCGCAGCGAACGGCGACGTGCCCATGGTGCCGATGAGCACGCCCCAAACCATGAGCAAAAGGCTGAATGTGATACGCGGACCCATCGCCCAGAAGCAGGGGTGTCCCTCGCAGACGATCCTCTCGCCCGGCAGGAGAGTCGATTCGACGTATTTCACAATGACCTCCGTCAAGATTTGTGCAGTAACCAATCTGTAAGGTAGTGCATCTCGCGCAGAAGGATCCGTGGTCAAACGTCGCGGCTCAGCGCCTGGCGCCGGCGCAATAAAAAAGGGCAGCCCGAGGGCTGCCCGTCAAACCGGATGAGCAACATCCGGTCATCGATGGTCGGTTGGTGTCTCGCGCTTAGAGCTTCACGTCGAGCGCGTTGGTCAGATCGCCCATCGGCTGGGCGCCGTTGCTCTTGAGCGCGGCGTCGCGGTTCGCGAGCCCCGGCAGCGTCGGCAGCGAGAAGCGCCGCGTGATGAGGCGCAGGATCGAGGTCGTGTCGTACTGCGTGTGGTCGACGTAACCCTTCTTCGCATACGGCGAGATGATGAGCGCCGGAATGCGCGAGCCCGGACCCCAGCGGTCGCCCTTGGGCGGCGCAGCGTGATCCCAGAAGCCGCCGTTTTCGTCGTAGGTGACGACCACGACCATGTTGTTCCACTGCGGGCTCTTCTGCAGATGCGCGATGACGTCGGCAATATGTTGGTCGCCGCTCGCCACGTCCGTGTAGCCCGCGTGCTCGTTCAGGTTGCCCTGCGGCTTGTAGAACGCCACTGCCGGCAGCGCGCCTGCGTCGATCGCCTTGATGAACTCCGTGCCGTCCATGCCGCCGTCGAGCAGGTGCTTCGCGCGCGCGTCGGTGCCCGGCGCGTAGTTCGCGAAGTAGTTGAACGGCTGATGGTGGGGCTGGAAGTTCGGCGCCGTCATGTTCGCACCGTAGATCACGCCCGAGGTGCTGTTCTGCGCCGCGCTCACGGCCGCGCCCCACGCGCCGCCGTACCACGCCCACGTCACGCCCGCGTTCGAAAGCAGGTCGCCGATGTTCTGCGTCGTTTGCGCGGGCATCGTGGAGGCGTTCGACGGGTCGGCCAGGTTCGCGTCGCCGCCCGAAGCCGGTGCGTTGCCGCTCGGCTGATACGGCGGCTGCATCGTGTTCACCGCGTAGAAGTCCGGCGTCAGATTGCCCGATTTCACGAACTTCGGAATGCCGTCGAGCGCCGACTTCGGCGAGTTCGACGCGAGCGTGAGCGAAACGCCGTCGGCGTCCACGGCCGAGATCGTCGGCTTGGCCGGGTTCGTGTCCGCGTTCGCGTAGAACGGCGTGCACGCGCAGATCAGCCACTGGTGATTCAGGAACGAGCCGCCGAACGCGCCCATGAAGAAGTTGTCGGCGAGCGTGTATTGCTGGGCGATCTTCCAGAGCGGCAGCTTTTCTGCGCTCGTCGTGTAGTGCCCCATCACGAGACCGCCGGAGTCGGCGTAGGCCGCGAACATGTCGTTCTTGCCGCCGTGGATCTGCATCTGGTTCTCGTAGAAGCGGTGGTACAGGTCGCGCGTCGTGACCGAGAGCGGCACGTTGTAGCCTTTCGCGTCGTCGATGGCGAACGGCGCGTTCGGCATGTTCTCGGTCATTGCCGCGGTCACCACGGGCGTGACGCCCGTTTGCGTGAGGCCGTTCCAGACGGTCGGCAGCGTGGCGAGCACGGAGCCGTCGCGATCGAGCTGCTGCGTGCTTTGCGCGCTCAGGTTCTGCAGGCCATTGGCGCCCGGGAAGCTGCCGTACAGGTTGTCGAAGCTGCGGTTTTCCGCGTAGATCACGACAATGTTCTTCACCGACGAAAGGCCGGGCTTGCTGTTGTCGTTGCCGCCGCAAGCGGCGACGGCCAGGGTCGCCGCCGCTACCGCGATCGGCGTGGCATAGAACCACTTTTTGTTGATCATTTTTTCTCTCTCTCGCGTTGGGGGCCCGCATGGAGGGCCGGCGCGAATGACACCGGCCTTCGGGCGAGGCGCAGTGTCGCAATCGTTTTTGACAGCGATATGTAAAAAATTACATTTAGCTTTTTTGTGCCCTTTGATTGCATGACATCTGTCTTACTGCATGTCATTTGAGCGTCACATCCCTGACATACGCTTTCGCGACTTCGATGTGCGGGTGAGCGCATCGGCATTCGCACTGCAGCGGCGCGGCGGCAAGCGCGCGTCGCGCTCAAGCTTCGGGGACCAGGCATGTTGCGTAGATTGGCGCGTCGTACGGCGCGAACATACGGTGAGACGCGCGCTCGATCGCACGGCGGCGCGCGCCGCCAGGCGGGGCGCTTCCTGATGGCGGCGGCGCTGTCGTCGCTGCTGATCGCGTGCGACGGCAGCATGTCCGGTTCCGCGACCGCCGATGCAACGACAGGCGCATCTGGCAGCGCCTCGCGTGCGCAAGACGCCAATGCGAACGCGCGCGCCGCACAGGGCGTGAAGCTGATGAAAATCGCCGCGCCCGCGCAAGGTGGACAGACGCGTGCCGAGGTCTACGCGCAGGTGCGCCGCATGACGGTGCTCGGCAAACAGATGTTCTTCGACCCGTCGCTCTCGGGCTCGGGCAAGATGGCGTGCGCGTCGTGTCACAGCCCGGACCACGCGTTCACGCCGGCCAACGCGCTCGACGTGCAGATCGGCGGCACGGACATGCGACGCCAGGGCATGCGCGCCGTGCCGACGCTCAAGTATCTGCAGGCGGTGCCGGCGTTCGCCGAGCACTATCACGACTCCGACGACGAAGGCGATGAGAGCGTCGATGCGGGTCCGACCGGCGGGCTCACGTGGGACGGCCGCGTCGATCGCGGTTCGGACCAGGCGCGCATTCCGTTGCTCTCGACGTTCGAGATGGCGAGCTCGCCGAAGAAGGTAGCCGAGGCGGTGCGGGCGGCACCTTACGCTGAGGCGTTTCGCGAGGCATTCGGCGCGCGCGTCCTGGCTGACGACGATGCAACCTTCAAGGCCGTGCTGAAGTCACTGGAGACATTCGAGCAATCGCCCGAGGTGTTTTATCCGTACACGAGTAAATACGACGCGTATCTGGCCGGCAAGGCCACGCTCGGCGCCGCCGAGCTGCGCGGGCTGCAACTCTTCAACGACGAGAAGAAGGGCAATTGCGCGAGCTGCCATATCAGCCAGCGTGCAAAGGACGGCTCGCCTCCGCAATTCAGCGACTTCGGTCTGATCGCTGTGGGCGTGCCGCGCAACCGTGCGCTTACCGTGAATCACGACCGCAAGTTTTTTGATCTAGGGGCATGCGGCCCGGAACGCACGGACCTCGATCATCGCGCGGAATTTTGCGGACTCTTTCGCACGCCGACGCTGCGCAACGTCGCGCTCAAGAAGTCGTTCTTCCACAACGGCGTTTATCACTCGCTGGAAGATGTGCTGCGTTTCTACGCGCGGCGCGATACGAATCCGGAGGAGTTCTATCCGGTGGTGAAGGGCCGCGTGCAGAAGTTCGACGATCTACCGCGCCGCTACTGGGTGAATCTGAACACGGACCCGCCGTTCGATCGCAAGCCGGGCGACGCGCCAGTGTTCAGCAACGCTGAAATCAAGGACGTGATCGCGTTTCTCGACACGCTCACCGACGGCTGGCAGCCGGGGGCGCATTGAGCGTGGACTGAACGCGCGGCGTCAGACGCCCGCGATCAGCAGGCAGGCGCCGGCGAGCACGACGAAGGAGACGAGCAACGCGACCGTACCGATGCGCACCGTGGCGTCCGGCCAGCGCGGCGCGTGCTCGGTGCGCTCAGGGCGCTCAAGGTGTATTGCGAGGTTCGGGCCAGGTGTTTGCGTTTGTGGCGCGTGCGTGTAGTGCGCGACGAACGACATCAGGCCGATGCAGATGAGGGCCAGCAGGACCGCAAAGACCCTTAGGGCGATGGCGTAGGTCATGTCAGATATTCCTGATGGAGGTGTAAGTGGGCGACGGACCCATCGTAGTGATCGGTGCTAGCCCTCACCATCAGATCAATCTGAAAAGAAACCGGGCGCGAGCGCGGCCTCGCTCGGTGAGCCGAAAAAAGGGCGCGTGTTATGCTTTTCGCCGAATCGCTCAGTCAGTCGAGGAGAACACAAAATGTCGAGAATGCCCCGAACCCTGCATACGCTGAGCGCCCTGGGCGCGGCGCTCTTTGTCACGGTCGGCATGGGCAACGCACATGCCGCCAACCTGGGTTTTCTGAACAACACGCCCATGTCGTTCATGAACCAGGCGGACTACAGCTCGCTGCAGAACGCTGTGCGCGATGCCGTCGAGCACAAGGCCGATGGCGAGGCCACGGCGTGGTCGAACGAGGGCTCGCGTAATGGCACGCGCATCACCTCGACCATCACGCCGTCGAATACGCAAAAGGAAGGCGACAAGACCTGCCGCGACACCGAGGTCGTCATCAACGCGAAGGGCCAGTCGATGACACTGCGTCCGCACTTCTGCCGCACGGGCCAGGGCGCGTGGGTTTTCCAGAAGCAGCACTGAGCGCGCGGTGAACGGCAAGATCGTTTCGTGCGGCATCGTGCTGCTCGATCCTGAAGGCCGCGTGCTGCTCGCGCACGCAACCGGCACGAATCACTGGGACATTCCGAAGGGGCAGGGCGAGCCCGGCGAGTCCGAATCGCAAAGCGCGCGCCGCGAGATGGTCGAGGAGACCGGCATCGAAGTCGCGGCGTCGCGGCTCGTCGATCTTGGGCGCTATCTGTACCGGCGCGACAAGGATCTGCATCTCTTCGCCGCGCGCGCGAGCGCCGATGAACTCGATCTCTCGCGTTGCGTTTGCGTGTCGCTCTTTCCGCGCAGGGAGGACGGCGTGATGATCCCGGAAATGGACGCCTGGCGCTGGACCCCGCCAGGCGAAGTCGATCGCTACGCGAGCCGCAGTCTCGCGCGCCTTTTCAACACGACGCTTTCGCTCGCCGAATTGCATCGCAAACTTTAGGGCGTTCTCGCTAGCCGCTGTCGAAAAGAAAAAGCCCGCACAAATCTGTGCGGGCTTTTTGCTTGCTGGCGGGCGCGCGCCTTACTTGCCCCAGCTGTCGCGCAAACCGACGATGCGGTTGAACACCGGCGCACCCGGCTTCGAATCGTAGCGGTCGGCGACGAAGTAGCCATGGCGTTCGAACTGATAGCGGTCTTCGGGCGCGGCGTCGCGTGCGCCCGGTTCGACAAAAGCCTGAACAACGCGCTTCGAGTCCGGATTCAGCGCCTCGAGGAAGTTGCGGCCGCCCGCATCGGGCTGCTCTTCGCGGAACAGGCGGTCATAGAGGCGCACTTCGGCTGGCACGGCGTTGTCGGCGCTGATCCAGTGGATCGTGCCTTTGACCTTGTAGTTGCTCGCGCCTTCGGTGCCCGATTTGCTGTCGGGGAAGTAGTTGCAATGCACGGCAATGATGTTGCCGTCGGCGTCCTTCTCCGCGCCCGTGCATTCAACGACGAAGCCGTACTTCAGCCGCACCTTGTTACCCGGGAACAGGCGGAAATAGCCCTTCGGCGGCGTTTCCTGGAAGTCCTCGCGCTCGATCCACAGTTCGCGCGAAAACGTGAACGCGCGATTGCCGCGCTCCGGATGATGCGGATGCACTGGCGCGCTACATGCCTCGGACTGGCCTTCGGGGTAGTTGTCGATCACGAGCTTGAGCGGGTCGAGCACGGCCGTCGCACGCGGCGCCTTGTCGTCGAGGTCGTCGCGCAGCGCGCCCTCGAACACGCTCATGTCGATCCACGAATCGACCTTCGTCACGCCGATGCGCTCGCAGAAGAGCTGGATGGCTTCGGGCGTGAAGCCGCGGCGGCGCACGCCGACGATGGTCGGCATGCGCGGGTCGTCCCAGCCGTCCACGTGGTTTTCGGTCACGAGTTGCAGCAGCTTGCGCTTGCTCGTGATCGCGTACGTGAGGTTCAGACGCGAAAACTCGATTTGCTGCGGCAGCGGGCGCGCGAACACGCCGGCGTCGGCCAGTTCGCTGAGCACCCAGTCGTACAGCGGACGGTGGTCTTCGAACTCGAGCGTGCACAGCGAATGCGTGATGTTTTCCAGCGCGTCCGAGATGCAGTGCGTGTAGTCGTACATCGGATACACGCACCACTTGTCGCCGGTGCGGTAGTGATGCGCGAAGCGGATGCGGTAGATGACCGGGTCGCGCATGTTGAAGTTCGGCGACGCCATGTCGATCTTCGCGCGCAGCACGTGCGCGCCTTCGGCGAATTCACCGGCCTTCATGCGGCGGAACAGGTCGAGGTTTTCCTCGACCGAGCGATCGCGGAACGGCGAGTTCTTGCCGGCCTCCGTGGCCGAGCCACGGTTCGCGCGCATCTCTTCCGGCGACTGGCTGTCCACATACGCCTTGCCGCGCTGGATCAGCAGTTCGGCGAACTCGTAGAGCTTGTCGTAGTAGTCGCTCGCGTAGAAGAGGTATTCCTGGTCGTCCTTCTTCCACTCGAAACCAAGCCACTCCACAGCGTCGATGATGGAGTTGACGTACTCGACGTCTTCCTTCTCCGGGTTCGTGTCGTCGAAGCGCAGGTGGCACACGCCGCCGTAGCTTTTCGCCACGCCGAAGTTCAGGCAGATGCTCTTCGCGTGGCCGATGTGCAGATAGCCGTTCGGCTCCGGCGGGAAGCGCGTTTCGACGCGCTGCGCCCACTTGCCCGACTGGTTGTCGTCGTCGATGATGTTGCGGATGAAATTGGATGCCGCAGGCGCGTCCGTGCGGTCGGCGTCTTTACGTTCGGTATTCATGCGAAAAGGGAGTCGTTCGAGGGCACCCGTCAAAAGGATAAAAGCGCGTAACCGGGCACCCGATGGTGTCTTCCATTCTACCTGACGCGACCCGCCGTGCCAGTCCCGGTGCCGGATCGTCGCGCGGACCACAACAAGCGAGGAAAAAACGTGACGATGATTGAAACGTCTGTGCTGGTACTGCCGGGCTATATGGATTCGGGGCCGGGGCACTGGCAGACGCGCTGGGAAGCCGCACACACGGGCTTTACGCGGGTGCAGATGCCCGACTGGATGCACCCGGACTGCGAGGCGTGGTGCACGACGCTCGAAGCCGCCGTGCAACGCGCGCCTGCTGGCGTGCGCCTCGCCGCCCACAGCCTGGGCTGCCTGACCGTGGCGCACTGGGCCGCGCATCACGCGAGCGCCGCGACCCGCGCGAAGGTGGCTGGCGCGCTGCTGGTGGCGCTACCCGATCCACACGGTCCCGAATTTCCGCGCGACGCACGGGGCTTCGATCCGGTGCCGCTGGCGGCGCTGCCGTTTGCGAGCGTCGTGGTCGCCAGCAGCGACGATCCGTATGGCGGCGTGGCGTTCTCCGAACGCTGCGCGCAGGCGTGGGGCAGCCGCTGGTTCGAGATCGGCGCGCGCGGCCATATCAACGCGGAAAGCGGGCTCGACGACTGGCCGCAGGGGCTCGCGTGGCTGATGTCGGCGGGGAACCGCGGCTAGCCGCCCTGGGCGTCGTGGTTACACCACGCCCTTGCCGCGCAACGCCGCTACCTGCTCGTCGCCGTAGCCGAGCACCTCGCGCAGTACCGTATCGGTATGCTCGCCGAGCGTGGGCGGATGGCTCGTCACGCGCGGCGGGGTCTCGCTCATGCGGATGGGGTTGCCCACGAGCCGCGCCGTGCCGCCCGAAGGATGCGGCACATCGACCTGCAGCCCGCGCGCGATCACCTGCTCGTTATCGAACACTTCCGCGAGGTTGTTGATCGGCCCGCACGGCACGCCCGCGGCTTCGAGCGCGCCGATCCAGTCGGCTTTCGTGCGCCCGCGAATCAACCCGGCGACGATCGGCACGAGCGTGTCGCGATGGCGCACGCGCGCCGGATTGGTCGCGAAGCGCTCGTCGTCGGCAAGCTCGGGCTGGCCCGCCACTTCGACGAACTTGCGGAACTGTCCGTCGTTGCCCACCGCGAGGATGATCCAGCTGTCGCTCGTCTGGAATGCCTGATAGGGCACGATGTTCGGATGCGCGTTGCCCCAGCGCGCAGGCGGATTGCCGCTTGCGAGGTAGTTCGAGTTCATGTTCGCGAGCATGGCGACCTGCACGTCGAGCAGCGCCATGTCGATGTACTGGCCCACGCCCGTGCGGTCGCGGTGGGCGAGCGCCGTGAGCACGGCGATGGTCGAATACATGCCGGTCATCAGGTCGGCGATCGCGACGCCCGCCTTTTGCGGGCCGCCGCCCGGCAGCGCGTCGCGCTCGCCGGTAATGCTCATGAAGCCGCCCATGCCCTGCACGATGAAGTCGTAGCCTGCGCGCGAGGCGTAGGGCCCCGTTTGGCCGAAGCCGGTGACCGAGCAGTAGATGAGGTCGGGCTTCACTTCGCGCAGCGACTCGTAGTCGAGCCCGTACTTCTTCAACTGGCCCGCCTTGTAGTTCTCCAGCACGACATCGCTTTGCGCGGCCAGCTCGCGCACGATGCGCTGCCCCTCGGGCGTGGCGATGTCCACCGTCACCGAGCGCTTGTTGCGGTTCGCGGCGAGGTAGTAGGCCGCTTCCGCGGTGTCCGCGCCGTCGGGCGTTTTCAGGTACGGAGGCCCCCAGTGGCGCGTGTCGTCGCCGGCGCCGGGGCGCTCGACCTTGATCACGTCGGCGCCGAAGTCGGCGAGGGTCTGTGCGCACCACGGTCCGGCGAGGACGCGGGTGAGATCGAGTACGCGAATATGGCTGAGAGCGCCCATGCTGTGTCTTCCAATGTCGTTCTAAGGCAGGCCGCGAGCGCACATGGCGCGCAGGCCGATGCCGCCCATAGTAAGCGAAAAGGCGGGGAGCGCGTCAATATTCGGTACAGGGTTCCGCACTGCGGAACATAACCGCGCGACCCCTCGCCGCCGCCCACCCTGTCGCGCCCATGCAAACCGCGCCGGACGCGCCGCCGCGAGCGCTCGGCGATCCCGTATAATCGTTCGATTCAGCATCGGGGTTTTCGCCACCGGCCGGGGCCCCGACCACGACCAAGATTGAAGCACCGGACGCCCCAGGAAGGACCCAACGCACGCCATGAAAGCCGCCGACATCCGCGAGAAATTCCTCAAGTTCTTCGAATCGAAGGGCCACACGATCGTGCGCTCGTCGAGCCTCGTGCCGGGCAACGACCCGACACTGCTCTTCACCAACTCGGGCATGGTGCAGTTCAAGGACGTGTTCCTCGGCACCGACAAGCGCCCGTACTCGCGCGCCACGACCGCGCAGCGCAGCGTGCGCGCCGGCGGCAAGCACAACGACCTCGAGAACGTCGGCTACACGGCGCGCCACCACACGTTCTTCGAGATGCTCGGCAACTTCTCGTTCGGCGACTATTTCAAGCGCGACGCGATCCACTACTGCTGGGAACTGCTGACCAAGGTCTACGCGCTGCCGGCAGAGAAGCTCACGGTGACCGTCTACCAGGAAGACGACGAAGCCTTCGACATCTGGGCGAAGGAAATCGGCGTGCCGGTCGAGCGCATCATCCGCATCGGCGACAACAAGGGCGCGCGCTACGCTTCCGACAACTTCTGGCAGATGGCCGATACCGGCCCGTGCGGTCCGTGCTCGGAAGTGTTCTACGACCACGGCCCGGAAATCTGGGGCGGCCCTCCGGGGTCTCCTGAGGAAGACGGCGACCGCTTCATCGAGATCTGGAATCTCGTGTTCATGCAGTTCAACCGCGACGCCCAGGGCAACATGACGCCGCTGCCCAAGCAGTGCGTCGATACGGGCATGGGTCTCGAGCGCCTTGCCGCCGTGCTCCAGCACGTGCACAGCAACTATGAGATCGACCTGTTCCAGAACCTCATCAAGGCGGCTTCGCGCGAAACGAACACGCCCGATCTCACGAACAATTCGCTGAAGGTCATCGCCGACCACATCCGCGCGTGCTCGTTCCTGATCGTCGACGGCGTGATTCCGGGCAACGAAGGCCGCGGCTACGTGCTGCGCCGTATCGTGCGCCGCGCGATCCGCCACGGCTACAAGCTCGGCAAGAAGGGCGCGTTCTTCCACAAGCTGGTGGGGGATCTCGTCGCCGAAATGGGCGCGGCTTACCCGGAACTCGCCGAAGCGCAGCAACGCGTGACGGACGTTCTGCGCCAGGAAGAAGAGCGCTTCTTCGAGACCATCGAGAACGGCATGTCGATCCTCGAAGCCGAACTCGCAGACCTCGAGGCCAAGGGCCGTAAGACGCTCGACGGCGAACTCGCGTTCAAGCTGCACGACACGTACGGTTTCCCGCTCGACCTCACGGCCGACGTGTGCCGTGAGCGCAACATGACGGTCGACGAGCCGGCGTTCGACGAAGCGATGGCGCGTCAGCGCGAGCAGGCGCGCGCGGCAGGCAAGTTCAAGATGCTGACGCAGGGCCTCGAATACTCGGGCGCGAAGACGACGTTCCACGGCTACGAAGAAATCGTGTTCGACGACGCGAAGGTCGTCGCGCTCTACGTGGACGGCTCCTCGGTCAACGAAGTGAAGACGGGCCAGGACGCCGTGGTCGTGCTCGACCACACGCCGTTCTACGCGGAATCGGGCGGCCAGGTGGGCGACCAGGGTGTGATCTCGAACGCGAGCATCCGCTTCGCCGTTGCCGACACGCTCAAGGTTCAAGCCGACGTTTCCGGCCACCACGGTACGCTCGAGCAAGGCACGCTCAAGGTTGGCGACGTCGTGAAGGCGGAAATCGACGCCATCCGCCGCGCCCGCACCGCGCGCAACCACTCGGCCACGCACCTGATGCACAAGGCGTTGCGCGAAGTGCTCGGTGCGCACGTGCAGCAGAAGGGCTCGCTCGTCGACGCCGATAAAACCCGTTTCGACTTCGCGCACAACGCGCCGATGACGGATGACGAAATCCGCCGTGTCGAGCAGATCGTCAACGCGGAAGTGATCGCGAACGCGCCCGGCATCGTGCGCGTGATGTCGTACGACGATGCCGTGAAGGGCGGCGCGATGGCGCTGTTCGGCGAGAAGTACGGCGACGAAGTGCGCGTGCTCGACCTCGGCTTCTCGCGCGAGCTGTGCGGCGGCACGCACGTGCATCGCAGCGGTGACATCGGCCTCTTCAAGATCGTAATGGAAGGCGGCGTGGCCGCGGGCATCCGTCGCGTGGAAGCGATCACGGGCGACAACGCCGTGCGCTTCGTGCAGGACCTCGACGCCCGCATCAACGCGGCAGCGGCGGCGCTGAAGGCGCAGCCTTCGGAGCTCACGCAGCGCATCGCGCAGGTGCAGGACCAGGTCAAGTCGCTGGAAAAGGAACTGGGCGCGCTCAAGTCGAAGCTCGCTTCGAGCCAGGGCGACGAGCTCGTCGGCCAGGCGATCGAAGTGAATGGCGTGCACGTGCTCGCCGCGACGCTCGACGGCGCCGATTCGAAGACGCTGCGCGAGACCGTGGACAAGCTCAAGGACAAGCTCAAGAGCGCGGCCATCGTGCTGGCGGCGGTGGAAGGCGGCAAGGTCAGCCTGATCGCCGGCGTGACCGCCGAGGCGAGCAAGAAGGTCAAGGCCGGCGAACTCGTGAACTTCGTCGCCCAGCAGGTGGGCGGCAAGGGCGGCGGCCGTCCCGACATGGCGCAGGCGGGCGGCACGGAGCCTGCCAACCTGCCGGCCGCGCTTGCCGGCGTGAAGGGCTGGGTCGAAGCGAAGCTGTAATGCCGCGCGCGGCGGCTTGATCGCCGCTTGGCAATGAAAAAAGGGCTGTCCGCGAGGGCAGCCCTTTTTGTTTTCCGCGCGGCTTAAATGGTGTGCAGGCCTGCCGCCGTCGCTGCAGCTTCACCCGCTAACGGCAACGCCGCACAGCCTGTGTGTTGCGCATGCTCCATCAGCGCGTCCTTCAACGCGCCGAGCGCGGGCGAAAAGTGGCCACGACGCCAGGCAAGCAGCGTGTCGATCTGGCCGAGCTTGCCAAGGGAATGCACCGTGACCTCGTCGGCGCTGCGTTGCAGTTCGAGCACCGAGCGCGGCGCGACGGCCACACCCGCGCCCGCCGCCACGCACGCGACGATCGCGTGATACGAGCCCAGTTCCAGCACGCGTGACGGCCGGATGCCATGCTCCAGATACCAGCGCTCGACGTAGGCGCGATACGCGCAGCCGCGCTCGAACGCGACGAGCGTGGAGAGCGCGATATCGCGAGGCTGACGGATTGCCCGGTGCCCGCGCGGCGTGAGCATCACGAGTTCCTCGCGATAGACCGGCACGACGTCGAACACCTCGGGGTCCGGCAGGCCGTCGAGCGGCGTGGCGATCAGCGCGGCATCGATTTCGTATTCGCGCAGACGTTCGATCAGCGTGCCCGTCGTGCCCGTTTCCAGTTCGAGCGTGACCTCGGGCCACGTCTGGTGATAGTGCGCAAGCAGGCCGGGCAGACGGCTTGCCGCAGCGCTTTCCATGGTGCCGAGCCTCAGGCGTCCCGCCGGGCGCCCGGCCTTCAGCGCATGGCGCGCTTCGTCGGCTAGCGCGAGCAGACGCTCGGCGTAGGGCAGCAGCGTTTCGCCCGCGGGCGTGAGAATGAGGCGGCGGCCCTCGCGCGTGAAGAGCGGCGTGCCGAGCTGATCTTCGAGTTGCTTGATGCGCGTCGTCACGTTCGACTGCACGCGGTTGAGCTTGGCGGCGGCCCGCGTCACGCCGTTTTCCCGCACGACTGCCCGGAAAATCGCCAGTTCGGCGAGGTCCATAGTTCTCTCCTCGGGATGCATTGATTCATGATAATTCATTTTTCGTGAACGATAGAATTGCCTACGATGGTAGGCAATCGCTTAACGCAATGAACTCATGAACGACTACGTCCCCCGCGCCGCCTGCGTTTCCGGGCCACGCCCGCATGCCGGGCGCCGCGCGGCGTTGGCCTGCATGGTGACCCTCGCCGTCGCCTTGGGTGTCGGGCGCTTCGCGTTCACGCCGCTCTTGCCACTGATGCTGCACGGCGGCGCGCTCGACCTGCGCCACGGTGGCTGGCTCGCATCGCTGAACTACGCGGGCTACTTCGTCGGCGCGCTCAGTTGTGTGGCGCTGCGCATCGCGCCCGCAAAGATCGTACGCGCCGGCCTCGTGGCCACGGTGCTCCTCACGCTCGCGATGGGCCTCACCGAGCAGTTCTGGATCTGGGCGGCGGTGCGTTTCGTGGCGGGCGCGGTGAGCGCATGGACGTTCGTATTCGCCTCGCAATGGGGCCTGCGGCGGCTTGCGCAACTGGGCGCGAACGAGTGGGGCGGCGTGATCTACACCGGTCCGGGCGTCGGCATTATCGCGACCGGGCTGTTCGTGAGCGCGGCAGGCGGTCTCGGCGCGCGCGCGGGTTGGCTAGGCTTCGGGCTCATCAGCGCGCTGCTCGCCGTGCTCGTCTGGCCCGCGTTTGGCGAGGACATGCGCGCGCTGGCGCCGCGCCCCGCTGCGAGCACGACGGCCGGCACCGCGCACGACACCGGCGAAGACCGCCGCGCGGACGCTCTCTGGCTCGTGCTGCTGTATGGCGTGCCCGGCTTCGGCTACATCATCACGGCGACGTTCCTGCCCGTGATCGCGCGCCACGCGCTGCCCGGCTCGGCGTGGCCCGACCTGTTCTGGCCGATGTTCGGCGCGGCGCTGATCACCGGCGCGCTGCTGGCGGCGCGCTTCCCGCTGCATTGGGACAACCGCGTGATGCTGGCGGGCGCGTACGTGCTGCAGGCCGTGGGTATCGCGCTCGGTATCGTCTGGCCCAACGCCGCGGGATTTTCGTTCGGCAGCGTGTTGATCGGATTGCCGTTCACGGCGATCACGCTCTTCGCGATGCGCGAGGCGCGCCTTCTGCGCGGCGAGCATGCGGCCGCGCTGATGGGCTATGCGACGGCTGCCTATGGCGTCGGGCAGATCGCGGGGCCGCTCGTGGCCGCGCCGCTCGCGGCGTCGACGGGCTCGTTCTCGCCATCGCTGTGGCTCGCGGCGGGCGCGCTCGTGGCCGGGGCGCTCGGACTGCTGTGGCGGGTGTGGCTCACGCGCGAGGCGGCGCGCTAGTGTGAGCCGTGAGGTCGTGCAGAGGCGTGAAAACGGCGGGCACGCGGCATCGCACCGGTTTTGCGCGGTCGCACGCGCGTGCCGATAGCGCACTAGAATGGACGCTTTCGCGCGAGCCGCGAGCGTGCCCGCCGGGCCGCGCAGCGGGTTCGCAGCGCCATCGACCCGTGCCTTTTTCCCCATGAGCGACTACCAGTTTTGCCCGCGCTGCGCCACGCGCCTGACCGAGCGCGCCGATCCCGACCACGAAGGCGGCCGCGTGCGTCTCGCCTGCCCGGACTACGCCTGCGGCTACGTCCACTGGAACAACCCGCTGCCCGTCGTGGCGGCGATCGTCGAGTACGAGGGCCGCATTCTGCTCGCCCGCAACGCCGCGTGGCCCGAAGGCATGTTCGCGCTCATCACCGGCTTTCTCGAAAATGGCGAGACGCCCGAAGAGGGCATCGCGCGCGAGGTGTGTGAAGAGACCGCGCTGCGCGCCGAGAGCGTCGAACTGGTTGGCGTGTATGAATTCATCCGCAAGAACGAACTCATCATCGCGTATCACGTGAGGGCGTCGGGCACGATCGCGCTCTCGCCGGAACTGCTCGAATACCGCCTCGTCGAGCCCGCGAAGCTGCGGCCGTGGCGCGCCGGCACGGGGCAGGCGCTCGGAGAATGGATGCGCCGGCGCGGCCTGCCGTTCGAGTTCGTCGAGCGTCCGGGCCAGTGATGGCCGCAAGACGCTCGACACTTTCCCGCTACGCCTTCCCTGGATCACGCTGATGAATCGACCCGTCACCGTCGCCCGCTCCGGGTATCGTCATTTCCTGCCGATCGGCACGCGCTGGATGGACAACGATGTCTACGGCCACGTGAACAACGTCGTCTACTACAGCTACTTCGACACCGTCGTGAACGAGTATCTGATACGCGCGGGCGCGCTCGACATCGAACACGGCACGACGATCGGGCTCGTGGTCGAAACGCAGTGCAACTACTTCGCGCCGCTCGTGTTTCCGGAGCGCGTGGAGGCGGGGCTGCGTGTGGCGCGGCTCGGTTCGTCGAGCGTGCGCTATGAGGTAGGCCTCTTTCGCGAAGGCGAGGACGCACCCGCGGCGCAGGGGCATTTCGTGCACGTCTACGTCGATCGTGCGACGCGCCGGCCCGTGAGCGCGTTGCCCGATGCGCTTCGCGCGGCGCTCGAGCCGCTCGTTGTCGAGCGCTGAACGCACGTCAGCGCACCTCAGCGCGCCACACTCACGCGTTCTAGCGCCGTCATCGGGCCGAGTTGCGTGAGCGTCTGCAACTGCGCTGCGTTGCGCACGAAGAACGAACCGGCAAAGCCGAGCGAGTTCACCGAGATTCCCTCGACGCATTCCGCCGTGCGCGGCACGACCAGCATCCACTTGCGCGTGACGAGCAGGTTGTACGGCGCACTCTGATGCGCGACGCCGCCCACGTCGATAGCGCTCACGCCCGCCGCGTCTAGCAGCGCGCGATAGCAGTCGAGTGCGACCTGCGCGGCGGCGTCCGGCGTGGCCTTGTCGGGGCCGAGGTCGAGGCGCGCGAAGGCGTGGCGAAACGCGAGCCCTGGCACGATCGCGATGGGGCGCGCGCCGTGAACCGCCTGCGCGCTGCCGAGCAGCGCTTCGAGGGGCGTCACGCGAGGCCCGTCGCCTGCGAGCGGCAGCGGCACCATCTGCAGATGCTTGTGCGGCTGGCTCGCGCCTGCGGCCGCGCCGCCGTTGTAGAACGCGAGACCGTCGATCTCGCGCAGCGCCTCGACCAGTGCGGTGAAATCGGCCGCGTCAAGCAGCGCTTCCTGCGGCTCGTAGCGGCGCGTCACGATCAGCAGGTGCTGGTCGATCACATTGAACTTGTTGAGCAGCGCGACGTGCGTGGGCGACAGGTCGCAGACAAACAGATCGGGTTCGTAAGGCAGGAACGGATCGCGCGGCGGCTGCGAGCCGGACGCAACCGAAGTCTGCGACGTGAGCCGCGCCGCTTCCTTGCGCGCAAGATTCCCGGCCACGCGCACATAGAAGCGCATACCGCCATCGTCGATGAAGGTATGCGCGGTCTCAATGGGGTGGAGCGCGCCGCACGCGAGCGCGTGCGCCGTCTGCCGCTCGATGGCCTCGCGCAGTGCTGCCATGGGCGCGCTCAGGCCTTGTAGCCGATCGCGCGCAACAGGTCCTTGCGCCAGCGCACGTCGTCCTCGGCCTCGACGCCGAGCGGCGGCATGCCGTCCACCACGCCGACGATGCCGCGTCCTTGATCGGTTTCCGCGATCAGCACCTGTGTCGGGTTCGCGGTGGCGCAGAAGATGCGGCAGACCTCGGGCACGGCCTTGATCGTGTTGAGCACGTTGATGGGGAAAAAGCCGTCGCCGAGAAAGACGATGAAGCAGTGACCCGCGCCGATGCGCAGTGCGTTTTGCGTCGCCATCTCGATGAGCGCGTCCTGCGTGCCCGAGCGCCGCACGAGCCGCTTGCCCGACGCCTCGCAGAACGCGAGGCCGAACTGGATGCCCGGCACCGTGCCGTAGAGCGCCTCGTGCAGGTCCTCGACGGATTTGATGAAGTGGGTCTGGCCAAGGATGAAGTTGGTGGCTTCGGGCTTTTCGATCTCTACCGTGGACAGTTGCATGACGGACCTCGTGGGCGGGCGTCTCGGAAGCGCCGCATCTCGCCTCGTCTGGCCGGACATGGCCGGGATGGCTGGCGGGCGAGCGCCGGCGGCCAACAACAAGCCTAGTACGAAGTCGCGGCGAGGCAAAGCGTGTGCAGGCGCACAAAGCAAAACGGCCGGAGCCCCGAGGGGCGTCCGGCCGTTTTGCTGGGCAATGAGGCGTGCTGCAGCGCTTATGCGGCCTTCTTCGCGCGCTTGCCTTCCACGTTGGGCAGCAGCACGGTGAGGATGCCGATGAGCGGCAGGAACGAGCAGACCTTGTAGACGAAGGCGATGCTCGTGGCATCGGCCAGTTGGCCGAGCACCGCTGCGCCGATGCCGCCAAGGCCGAACGCGAAGCCGAAGAACAGACCCGCGACCATGCCCACCTTGCCCGGAATCAGCTCCTGGGCATACACGAGGATGGCCGAGAACGCCGAGGCCAGCACCACGCCGATGATGACCGTGAGCACGCCGGTCCAGAACAGGTTGGCGTAGGGCAGCAGCAGCGTGAAGGGCGCCACGCCGAGAATCGAGACCCAGATCACGTACTTGCGGCCGATGCGGTCACCCACCGGACCGCCGATGATCGTGCCTGCGGCAACGGCGGCGAGGAACACGAACAGATGGATCTGCGCGGCCTGCACGGAAAGGTGGAAACGGTCGATCAGATAGAACGTGAAGTAGCTGTTGATGCTCGCGAGGTAGAAGTACTTCGAGAACACGAGCAGCACGAGAACGCCGATGGCGCCCGCCACGCGTGCGCGCGAGAGCGCCACGTGTGGCACCTCGGCGCGCTTTTTCTTCAGCGCGGGATGTGCCTTGTACCAGCGGCCGATCTGCGTGAGCACGACCATGCCGACGAGCGCGGCTGCCGAGAACCACGCAATGCTGCGCTGGCCGTGCGGAATGACGATCGCGGCGGCGAGCAGCGGCCCGAGCGACGAGCCCGCGTTGCCGCCCACCTGGAAGAGCGACTGCGCCAGACCATGCTGGCCGCCCGAGGCCATGCGGGCGACGCGCGACGATTCCGGATGGAACACGGACGAGCCGCAGCCCACCAGCGCCGCTGCCACGAGCAGCACGCCGAAACTTGGCGCGACCGACATCAGCAGGAGGCCGCACAGCGTGAAGCCCATGCCGACGGGCAGTGAATACGGCAGCGGCCGCTTGTCGGTATACACGCCAACCAACGGCTGCAGCATCGATGCCGTGATCTGGTAGGTGAGCGTGATGAGCCCGATCTGCGTGAACGACAGCGAGAAGTTGTCCTTGAGCATCGGGTAGATGGCGAGGATCAGCGACTGGATCATGTCGTTGAGCAGGTGCGAGAAACTGATCGCACCGAGCACCGAATAGACGGTGCGTTGCACCGCGGCGGGGGCGGGGGCGGAAGCGGCCGCGGACGAACCCGCGGCGGCGCCCGGCAGAGCGCCCTTGTCGAGACTGGTTTCCATGTTTTCGGTAGCAGCAGAGAGTTTTCAGCGGGAACCACTCCAGGCGGGCAGCGGCGACGGCATGAAAGGACATGTATAAGAGTTATGAGCGCAGTGTAATGTGTCTTGCTCGAACTGTACGGACAAGATTTGTCGAGAATCGGACACGGGCGGCACACGGTTGCCCTGCGGCCCAATGCCGCAATAGGCTGGAGCCAATACTCGAAATTGATCCGGGATTTTTGGCGTTTCATTTTGGCCATGTATAAACCGGCGATGTGCGCGCCCACGAGGTGCGCAATACGGGGCCGGAATACGAGCCGCGCCGCGCGCCGCAGGGGTAAAAGGCGGGGTTAAAGATTGCGCGACGGCGTGCCGTAGACCGGAGTTGAGGCGTAACGCACATCAAGAACGGTGGCGTTAGGCCGAACAACAATGCTGGAGACCAAAATGAAAGCAGTACCGCAAGGCGGCAGGCACGCGGGCTTCGTGCCGCTGGATCCGGCAGGCAGCGCGGCGAACGCGCAATTGCACAAGGGTGGACGCACCGGCGCTGCAACGCGCAGTTCCCGGCTTTCCGTGAAGGCCACACTGCGCCTCGCCTTCGCGCTGGTGCTGATCGGCACGCTTGCGATCGGCGCTGTTTCACTCGCGCAAATCAGCCGTCTCAACGGCTCGACGCAATCGATCTACGAACAGGGCTACGTCGCGAGCCGCGCCGCCGAGGAAGCGCGCGGTCACGTGCTGCGCGCGAGCCGCGCCCAGAAGATGCTGCTCACGGCGACCACGGCGCGCGAGCGCGAAGAACTGGGTCAGGACATCGACAAGGATCTCGGCGCGCTCGAGCGCGGCGTAAGCCAGCTGCAGCAATACGCGCAGGAGCAGGGCGGCGACGCGCTCGCACTGCAAAAGAAGCTCGCGGACGCGACCACGACGTGGAGCGGACACTTGCGCGACTTCGTGACGCTCGTGAAGCAGCAGCCGCTCGATCTCTCGCAGATGAGCTGGCAGGTGGGCACGCAGGACGTGTCGCTGCTCGTGGAGACCGGCAAGCTCGAAACGCTCGTGAACGACCTCGTTGCGCAGCGCGGCACAGCCGCGAAAGCCACGATCGAGAAGGCGGAGTTCATCTTCAAGTCGTCGTTCGTGATGATGGCCGTGGCGACCGTGGCCATGTTCGTGCTCGCGTTCTTCGTGAGCGAATGGGTCGTGCGCCGCATCGCACGGCAACTGGGCGGCGAACCGGCGCACGCCAAGGCCATCGCGGCCCGTATCGCGGCCGGCGATCTCGCCCAGCCCGTCTCGGTTCATGCGCGCGACGCGGCAAGCATGCTGGGCGCGCTGCGCGACATGCAGAAGGGCCTCTCGACCACGGTGGCCGAGATCGCCGCGAGCGCCGAGGCGATCGCCTCCGCCTCGGGCGAAATCTCGACCGGCAATCTCGATCTCTCGCGCCGCACCGAAGAGCAGGCCATGGCGCTCGAACGCACGGCAAGCAGCATGGAGCAGCTCACATCCACGGTGCGCCTGAACGCCGAGAACGCGGAGCAGGCCAGCACGCTCGCGGGCAACGCGTCGGCAATCGCGGAGAAGGGCGGCTCGGTGGTGGGCCGCGTGGTCGCAACCATGCAGGAGATCAACGACAGCGCAAAGAGCATTGCCGACATCATCGGCGTGATCGAAGGCATTGCGTTCCAGACCAACATTCTCGCGCTCAACGCGGCCGTGGAAGCAGCGCGCGCGGGCGAGGACGGACGCGGCTTCGCGGTGGTGGCGGGCGAGGTGCGCAGCCTCGCGCAGCGCAGCGCGGCGGCGGCCAAGGAGATCAAGGCGCTGATCGGCGCATCGGTCGAGCGCGTGTCCAATGGCTCGACGCTGGCGCAGGACGCGGGCTCGACGATGGACGAAGTCGTGAAGGCCGTGAGGCGCGTGAACGACATCATCGGCGAAATTTCTGCGGCTTCGCGCGAGCAGCGCTCGGGCATCGAGGAAATCAGCCGCGCGGTCACGCAGATGGATGCCGGCACGCAACAGAATGCGGCGCTCGTGGAAGAGGCGACCGCCGCGGCGCAATCGCTCGACGATCAGGCGAAGGTGCTCAAGCGCCTCGTGGGGAAATTCAGGCTGGCTTGATACTCGCAACCTGGTTGCGTGCACAACAAAAACGCCGCGTGGTGCTACACGCGGCGTTTTTTTTATGGACCTGTCACTTCGCGTCGCGCTCGATGATCCACTCGTGCGCCGGGTCGTTGTGGAAGTGCCACTCGCGCGTCGGGCCCGCCATCACGTTCAGGTAGTACGAGTCGTAGCCATACGGGACGACGACCGGGTGATAGCCGCGCGGCACCATCACGACATCGTGATTTTCCACGGCCATCGTTTCGTCCAGATCGCGCGCGTCGGTGTACACACGCTGGAACGCGAAACCCTGCGGCGGATTGAGCCGGTGATAGTAGGTTTCCTCGAGCGCGCTCTCCTGCGGCAAACGGTCGGCGTCGTGCTTGTGCGGCGGGTAGCTCGACGAGTGGCCCGAAGGCGTGCGCACCTCGACCACGAGCAGCGATTCCGCGGGCGCGTCTTGCGGCAGGATATCGCACACGTAGCGCGTATTCGCGCCTTTGCCGCGCGTGGAACGCTTCATCTGCGCGGGTTCGATGAGGCGAACGGGCAGCGTGCCTTTGGCGGGCGCGCTCGCAACGCCCACTTCGGCGTTGCGTTTCGCGCGCACGGTCGCTTTGACGCAGGGCGGCACGTAGAGCGCATACGGCGCGGCGTCTTCGAACACGCTGTCGCGCGAGCCGAGGCTCGTCCAGCGCTCGCCGCCCGCTTCGATATCGACCGCACCCGAAAGCACGACGATGCAGCTTTCGCGATCGGGTTCGGATACGTAGACCACTTCATCCGCCTCGAGCCGATAGGCGGCGAAGCCGACATAGCGCCAGCCCGCGGTGTCGGGCGTGACGCGCGCGATCGTCTGGCCCTCGCGCGCGGCCTTGACCAGCAGTGTCATGCTGCCTCCTTCGATTGGGTGTCCGTAGCATCGACGAGCGTGCGCAGCGTACGATACCCCTTTTGCGCATATTCGTACGACGGTGCGATCACCGGGTCCTGTTCGGCTTCGACAACGAGCCAGCCGCGATAGCCGTGGCGTTTCAGGCGCGCGATGATCGCGGAGAAATCAACGGCGCCGTCGCCGGGTACGGTGAACGCGCCGGCCAGCACGGCGTCGAGAAAGCTCCAGTTGCGGTTGCGCGCCAGCTTCATGACGGCAGGACGCACGTCCTTGCAGTGCACATGGCACACGCGCGCAATGTGCTTGTCGAGTTCGGCAACCGGGTCGCCGCCGGCAAACGTCATGTGGCCTGCGTCGAACAGCAGGCCCACGGCGTCGCTCGTGCGCGCCATGAGCTTGTCGACGTCGGCGGGCGTTTCGACGTAGGCGCCCATGTGATGATGGTACGCGAGCCGCACGCCGCGCGAGAGCGTGTGGCGCGCGAAGGCGTCCACGCGCGCGGCGTATTCGTCCCACTGCTTGTCGCTGAAAAAGCGCGGCCGTTGATAGAGCGGGCGCGACGCGCCCTGGATCGAATCGGCGACCTCGCCGTACACCATCACCGTTGCGCCGTTCTGCGCGAGCAGGTCCAGATGCTTGTCGACAGCGGCGATCTCTTCCTCGACGCTGCGCCGCGCGAGCATGCCCGAATACCAGCCGGACACGAGCGAAAGATCGTATTGCGCGAGGAGCGCCTTGAGCGCCTGCGGCTCGCGCGGAAACTTGTTGCCTAACTCGAAGCCCTCATAGCCGATCTCGCGGCCCTCGGTCAGCGCCTGGGAGAGCGGCGTCTCGCCGCCGAGCGAGGGCAGGTCGTCGTTCATCCACGACAGCGGGTTGATGCCGATGCGTACTTCAAATGCGCTCATGTGCGCTCCTCGATGTCTGTGTCGTCCGCGTTATGCATGGCCGGGTTCGTCGTCGCCGGCGGGCGCGTTTTCGTTGGATTCGGCCGCTTGCACGCGGCCGCCGCGCTCGGCGACATGTTCTTCATAGCGCTCGCGCGCCTCGCGCACGGCCGCGCGCGCGGATACCTCGGGCACCGCGACCTCCCACCACCAGCCGCCTTCCTCAGTCGTGCGCGCGGGATCGGTGTCGATGCAGACCACGTAGGTGCGCGTCGAAGCGCGCGCGCGTTGCAGCGCCGCTTCGAGTTCCGCGACGTTCGCCACGTGTTCGGCCTGCGCGCCGAGCGAGCGAGCATGCGAGGCGAAGTCGATGCGCGGCGCGCCGAGCGGTCCTTGCGCGCAGTCGTCGAACAGATTGTTGAACGGCGCGCCGCCGCATGCCTGCTGCAACCGGTTGATACAGCCATAGCCGCGGTTGTCGAGCACGACGATGATGAGCTTCGCACCCAGCATGACCGAGGTGGCGATCTCGCTGTTCATCATCAAATAGCTGCCGTCGCCCACCATCACGATGACTTCGCGATCGGGCCGCGCGAGCTTCGCGCCGAGGCCGCCCGCGATCTCGTAGCCCATGCACGAATAGCCGTATTCAACGTGATAGGCGCCGGGCTGGCCCGCGCGCCACAGCTTGTGCAACTCGGCGGGCAGCGTGCCGGCTGCGCACACGACGATATCTTCGGTGTACGAACGGCTCGACGAGCGCTGCACGGCACCAATCACATCGGCGTCGTAGGGCAGGCAATTGCGTTCCTGCGGCGCATGCGTCAGGCGCTCGACGCTCGCACGCCACTCGTTGGCAAGACGTTGCGCGTGGGCGGTCCAGTTCGCGTCGGCACGCCAGTTGATCAGCTCGTCGTTGAGCGCGGCGAGCGCCTGGCGCGCGTCTGCCTGCACGGCGAGGCCGTCGTGCTTGAGCGCGTCGAAGGCATTGGCGTTCACGCCGACCACATGCGCATTGGCGAAAAGCGAGTTCGAGCCGGTCGTGAAGTCCTGCAAACGCGTGCCCACGGCGAGCACGCAGTCGGCGTCGCGCGCCAGTTCGTTGGCGGCGGGCGAGCCCGTCACGCCAAGCGCGCCGACGTTGAGCGGATCGTCCCACGCGAGCGAGCCTTTGCCCGCCTGGGTCTCCGCCACGGGAATGCCGCGCGAGGCGGCGAGCGTCTGCAAGGCCTGCGAGGCGCGCGAATAGAGCACGCCGCCGCCCGCGACGATCAGCGGGCGTTTCGCGCGATGCAGTTGCGTGAGCGCCGCATCGATCTCGGTCTGAATGGGGGCGGGCGCGTGGAACGTCACGAGGCGCGGCGTGAAGAAGCTCACCGGATAGTCCCATGCCATGGCCTGCACGTCCTGCGGCAACGCTAGCGTGACCGGGCCACAGAGCGCGGCGTCGGTGAGCACGCGCAGCGCGCGCGGCAGCGCCGTGAGCAACTGCGCGGGATGCACGATGCGGTCGAAGTAGCGCGATACGGGCTTGAGCGCGTCGTTGGCGGAAATGCCGCCATCGTGCAGGTCCTCGATTTGCTGCAGCACCGGATCGGGTTCGCGTGAAACGAAGATGTCGCCGGGCAGCAGCAGCACGGGCAGGCGGTTCACATGCGCGAGCGCCGCCGCGGTCACGAGATTCGTCGCACCCGGGCCGATCGAGGTCGTGACCGCCATCATGCGGCGCCGGAAGTGCGCTTTGGCATAAGCGATCGCGCTGTGGGCCATGGCCTGTTCGTTGTGCGCGCGCAGCGTGGGCAACTCGTGCCGATGCTGATAAAGCGCCTCGCCGATGCCAGCCACATTGCCGTGACCGAAGATCGCGAACACGCCGCCGAACAGCGGCTCGGTGCGGCCCGAGCCGTCCTCGCTCGCCACGCGCTGGGCGGCGAGATAGCGCACGAGCGCTTGAGCCGCGGTGAGCCGCACGGTGCTCGCGTGCGCGCCGGACGATGCGTGCGGCGCGCTTTCCTGCGAGGCGTAGTCGCCAGGAGCGATGCGTTGGTTCATGCCGCCTTCTCCTCATGGTTGGCGTGCGTGCCGTCTGCTTCGGCGCGCGCGGCGCGCCATGCGCCGATCAGCGTTTCGAAGGCGCGGCGAGCGCGGGCGATCACTTCGTCGTCGCTAATCTCGCCGGCGAGCCACGCGAGGCTCGGCTCGTAGAAGATCGAGCGGCCTACCGTAAAGCCTCGGCAGGTGTTCGAGGCGGCCGCCGCGCGGAAGCCTTCCACGAGTTGGTCGATCGGTGCGGAGAGACCGAGCAGCACGACGCCGCGGCAATACGGGTCGCGCTCGGCGATCAGCGCGTCGATCTCGCGCCATTGCGCCGCGCTCGTCGGCTCGAGTTTCCACCACTCCGGATAGAGGCCGATGTTGTACAGCCGCTTGAGCGCGCGATAGACCGTATCGGGCGCATTCGGTTTGCCACCGAGCTTCGGCGGAATGACTTCGAGCAGCAGTTCGTGGCCGCTTGCCTGCGTTGCGTCATAAAGCGCGCGCAACTGCGCTTCCTGTTCCAGACGCTGTTCGATCGGCTCGTCAGGATGGAACTGCACAAGGCACTTCACCGTGTGGTCGATAGGCCACGAGGCGAGTGTCGTGCCGATCGAGCGGCCGTGGTCGAACACGAGCGGCACCGACCCAGGAAGCTCGACCGGGCGGCCGATCCACCAGCCGCGGCCGGTCGCGGCGTTGAGCGCGTCCTGGCCGTAGCGGTCGTCGATCAGGACGCCGATGCGTCCCTGCAGGCCGAGCGTGCGTTCGGTCTGCGCCACCGCCTCGACGAAGAGATTCTTCAGATACGCAATGCGCGCTTCGCTCACGCCGGTTTGCTGCGCCAGATCGAAGAACTGGTTGCGATGATCGAACGCGAAGCCGAGCACTTCGTCGTGCCGCTTGCGCGCGGGGGTCACGCGATGCAGGCGCGCGAGCGTCGCGTCGCGATCGGGGCGGCGCATGCGCACGGGGTCGGCGGCGGCTTCGCGCAGGAAGTAATCGAGTTCCACCGGCGTCGGCATGGCGGGCGCGCAACCGTGTCGCGAGACGACGAGCGCGCCGCATGCATTGGCCGCGCGCGCGCAGTCTTCGAGCGAGGCGTCGCGCAACCAGCCCGAGAGGAAGCCGGAGGCGAACGCGTCGCCCGCGCCGAGCACGTTGAGCACTTCGACTTCCACGCCGCGCTGCATCGGCAAATCGTCCATCGAGGCGGGTACGGCGCCTTCCACGATCTGGCAGCCAAGCGGCCCACGCTTGACGAGCAGCGTCGCGCCCGTCACTTCGCGCACGCGCTTGAGCGCATCGACGAGCGTGTCCTTGCCGCCCGCAATGCGGAACTCCTCTTCGGTGCCGATCACGAGATCGAAATGCGGCAGGATGCGCTGCAAATGCGCGCTCACGCCTTCGCTCGCGACAAAGCGCGTCTCGCCGTCGGCCTTGCCCGTGAGGCCCCACAGCACGGGCCGGTAGTCAATGTCGAGCACGGTGCGCACGTTGTTGCGGCGCGCGTAGTCGAGCGCGGTGAGGCTCGTGCGATTCACCTGCTCGGTCGAGAAGTGCGTGCCGGTGATCAGCAGTGCTTTCGAAGAAGCGATGAAGGCTTCATCGAAGTCGCCCGAATCGACGGCCATGTCGGCGCAGTTCTCGCGATAGAAAATGAGCGGGAACGTGTCGCGGTCTTTCAGACCCAGCAGCACGAGCGCCGTAAGGCGTTCGTGATCCACGCGCACGTGGCTCGTGTCGCAGCCTTCCTTCGTGAGCGTTTCGACGAGAAAGCGCCCCATGTGGTCGTCGCCCACGCGCGTGAGCATGGCCGACTTCAGGCCAAGACGCGCGCAGCCGAAGGCGATGTTCGCGGAGGAGCCGCCCAGATACTTCGCGAACGTGGAAACGTCTTCGAGCCGCGCGCCCACTTGCTGCGCGTAGAGATCGACACCCAGGCGGCCAAGGCAGACGATGTCGCGGCTGCGCCCGGCGGCGAAGCGGCCTGGCGTTGAACGGGGCGGGGTGGATTGAGTCAGGGCCATGAGTATTCCTGTTGAGTGCTGTGCCGTGCGCGCGTGATCAGATGGTCGCGCCGTCGAGTTCGGCGATCATCTTCTGCATCTCCGCGCCGCCCGCCATCATGTCGAGCACTTCGTTCTTGCTGATGGTGTCCTTCGTGTAGGTGCCGAGCGAGCGGCCGCGATTGAGCAGCGTGAACGAGTCGCCGATCGGGTAGGCGTGGTGCACGTTGTGGGTGATGAAGATCACCGAAATGCCCTTCGCGCGCGCCGCATGAATGAGCTTGAGCACATTGAAGCTCTGCTTCACGCCGAGCGCGGCAGTCGGCTCGTCGAGAATCAGCACGCGCGCACCGAAGTGAATGGCGCGCGCGATGGCCAGACACTGCTTCTCGCCGCCCGACATCGTGCCGATGGCCTGATGCGGGTCGCGCACGTTGATGCCCATGCCGGCGAGTCGGTCCTTCGCAATCGTTGCGCTCGCATCGAGATCCATCACGTTGATAAAGCCGAACAGCTTCTTCTGCGGCTCGCGGCCCATGAAGAAGTTGCGCGCAACCGAGAGCAGCGGCACGAGCGCGAGATCCTGATAGACGGTGGCGATGCCGAGGTCGAGCGCGTCTTTGGGCGAATCGAACGCCACGGGCTTGCCGTCGACGAAATACTGGCCGGAAGTGGGCTGGTGCACGCCCGCGAGCGTCTTGATGAGCGTGGACTTGCCCGCGCCGTTGTCGCCGAGCAGGCAGTGCACCTCGCCGCGTTTCAGGCGCAGCGTGACGCCGTTGAGCGCAATGACCTTGCCGAAGTACTTGCTGACGTTCTCGAGCGCGAGAATCGTGTCGTCGTTGGCGGTGCTGGTGGTATCGGACATTTGAGCCTCCGGCTTACGATTGCGCGACGCGGCGGCGCACATAGTGATTGAAGAGCACGGCAATGAGCAGCATCACGCCGAGGAACACGCGGAACCAGTCCGAATCGATGTTCGTGTAAGTGATGCCGATCTGCACGACGCCGAAGATGAGCGCGCCGAACGCCGCGCCGATGACCGAGCCGTAGCCGCCCGTGAGCAGCGTGCCGCCGATCACCGCGGCAATGATCGCTTCGAACTCCTTCTGAAGACCGCGGTCGGCGGCGGCCGAACCGATGTCGCACACTTGCAGCACGGCAAAGAGGCACGAGCAGAACGCGGTGAGCATGAAGAGCGAGATCTTCACGCGCTTCACGGGTACGCCCACGTTCTTTGCTGCGTTGGAGTCGCCGCCTACGGCGAGAATCCAGTTGCCGTAGCGGGTCTTGGCGAGCACGAATGCGCCGATGGCCACGAGCGCGAACCACCAGAGAATCACCTTGGGAACGCCCGGCACGAGCGGCTGGCCGTTGTCGAGCATCTTGCCGATGCCGATATGCGCGAGCGCGACGAACAGGCCTTTGAACGCCGTGCCGTGAAAGAGCAGGTTGGTGATGAAGTCGGCTTTGGCCACGTCGCCCACACCCGAGACGATCGTGCGGTCGGCGAACATGATCGAGAGCGCAAGAGTCAGGCCGCGCAGGATGAACAGGAACGCGAGCGTGACGATGAACGAGGGCAGCCGCGTGCGCATCACGAGGTAGCCATTCAGCGCGCCGAGCGCGGTGCAGCCCACGAACGCGAACAGAATGGAAAGCGCGATGGGCCAGTGGAAGTACATCGTGGGGATCGCCACCATCATGCCGGCGAAGCCGATCATCGAGCCGATGGAGAGGTCGAACTCGCCGGCGATCATGAGCAGGCACGCGCCGACGCTCAGGATACCGAGGTAAGCGGCGACCTGGGACCAGTTCATCACGCCGTCGAGATCGAACATGCCCGATCCGCCCGCGCCGATCGCAAAGACGGCGAAGACCAGCACGGTGCCGGAAATCGCGGCGAATTCGGGGCGGCCGAGCAGATGGCCGAACCACGATTCGCGGCGCACGCGTTCGTCGCCGGCGCCCGGCTGCGGCGTGGGCGCGTCTTGCGCGCCGCTCTCCTGAGCGTGCGAGGGGAAGTGTTTGCCGGCTACACCCATGATGTCTCCTGTATCGACCCGAGTGGGCGCATTAGCGCGTGACTCCGGTCCTATGCACGGCTTTCGGCCGTGTGAGGCGCATTCGCACCTGCGTTGGCTCAAATGCCCGAGCGCATTCCCCACAAGCAACAGCCTTGCAGTAGAAGCAACACGGTGAATGGCGCGCGGCGAGGCTGGCGAGAGGCGATGGGCATCGGAAGATGCTAGCCGCCGCCGCGCGTGGCTGACGAAAAAAGCTTAGCGGTACTGACCTGCGTACTTCACAACCTTGTCGACATTCTCCTTGGTGATGAAACCCGGACCGGAGCGGATATTCTTCGGCCCGTACGAGGGCTGCAGGCCATAGGTTTCAAGGCGCTGCTTGAACTTCGGATTCGCTTCGAGAATCTGGCGGATCTTCTGCGGGTCGGTGGTGTGTTCCTTCTTCACGATCGCGAGCACGGCCACCGGGATATAGCCCTGCAGGTACGGCTGCTGGTCGATCGCGAACTGGATGGTGCCCGCGCGGATCGCCTTGGCAATGTCATCCGAGAAGTCGAACGTGCAGAAGTAGATCTTGCCCGCGAGGCCCATCTGGTCGACGGCCTTGAGCGTAGCGGCCGCCGGCACCGGGCCGAGCGTGAGGATCGCGCCCGTGTTCGGATGGTTGCGCAGATACGCGCTCACCTTCGACTGGATTTCGGTCGGGTCCTGGCCGGAGTCGATCGTCGAGGTCTTGTAGTCCACGCCGAGCGCATCGGCAAAACCGCGGCAGCGTTCGAACGACACGGCGTTGGTGGCGAAGTGGTTCACGCACAGGAACGACTTCACGCCGGCGGCCTTGGCTTTTTCGCCGGCGGCTTTCCCCGCCACGTATTCAGGCTGGCCCACGTGCATGATTGCGCCGAGTTTCTCGCTCTGTTCCTCAGTGCCCGAGTTGATCGTCACGAGCGGGATCTTCTTTTGCGTGACCTTGCCGATGGCACTCTTGAGCACGTCGTAGTCGGCAATGGTGACGATCACGCCGTCATAGTTGCGCGCGGCGGCCTGTTCGATCAGGCGCGACATGTCGGCGATATCGCCGTTGGGCGGATTGCGGTAGTCGGTTTCGACGTTCCAGTCGTCATCGGCCTGCTTGATGGCGTTCTTGATCGTGTTCCACCACGAGTCGGAATCGGGCGCGTGGCTGATCAGCACGAAATGCGCGTCGGCGGCTTGTGCGGTTTGCGCGCTGAGCACGCTGGCACCGGTCAGTCCCGCTGCCAGCGCGAGCACTGCGGCCAACTTTCGGAGCATGGTCTTGCCCTTGCGTTGAGTCATTGTCTCCACCTTTCTCGGTCTGTCGTTCGTTCTTGGGGTGAGCGTCGCAGCCGCGCTTTTTACATGCCGCTTGCTACATGGACCGAATGGACCAACTGCCGCGCTCATCGACAAGATTAGGACATCGCCTCGCGACTTGCAACGAAAATTTCATTGCAAATAAAAATGGAAAATCTGTTCCATTCGTGTGACACGCTGCCTATAATCGGCTCCGTCGGCATGCCGTGGAATGCAAGCCGGATAAGGCTTTGCGGCAATGCGGCAATCAGCGAAGGAAAACGATCATGGCGGATGACACAACCGACGCCGTAGCGGGCGTAGACGAATTGATGCAGCGCATCGCGCAGGATTACGAGGCGCTGCCGCGTCAGCTGAAAAGCATCGCGACCTACATCGAACAGCACCGCGCGAGCGTGATGATGGACCGCACGAGCGACATTGCGGCGAGTTGCGGCGTGCATCCCTCGGCGGTGGTGCGCTTTGCGCAGCGCTTCGGTTTCTCGGGCTTCTCCGATCTACAGGCGGTGTTCCGGCAGGCGTATGCGGGGCAGGGCGCCTCGGCCACGAGCTATCAGCAGCGCATTCGCCAGCTGATCGACGCCAAGGAGGGCGAGACGAGCCCCGACATGGGCGGCGCCGTCGCGCGCGAATTCATCGGTGCGTGCCGCAGCGGGCTCGACGAACTCGAAGCGGGCCTCGACGGCGCGCAGTTCGACGAAGCCGTGAAGATGCTCGAGCAGGCGGACAACATCTACGTGATCGGCGTGCGGCGCTCGTTTCCGGTGGCGAGCTACATCGTTTATGCCTTGCAGCACACGCGCAAGCGCGTGCACCTGGTCTCGGGGCTCGGCGGCATGTATCACGAGCAGATCCGCAGCGTGAAGAAAGGCGACGTGGTGATCGCCATCAGCTTCGCGCCTTATGGCAAAGAGACACAGTACTGCCTGCGCGTCGCGCAGCAGCATCACGCCAAAACGCTCGTCATCACCGACAGCCAGCTTTCGCCGCTCGCGCGCCACGCGAACGCGCAACTCTATGTGAAGGAGGGGAGCGCGTTCGCGTTCCGCTCGCTCACCAGCACTTTCTGCCTGTGCCAGGCGCTCTTCATTGCGCTTGCGTACCGGCTCGAACTCAACGTGGAAGAATCGACCGACACCGGAGGATACGATGACTAGTGCAGCAAGCGGAGCCGCGAAAACGCTGGATGTGGCGGTATTCGGCGCGGGGCGCATTGGCCGCATTCATGCGGGCAATCTCGCGCGCCAGCCGGGCGTGCGTCTGAAGTACGTGATCGACGTGAATCGCGAAGCCGCCGCCGCGCTCGCCGCGCAGCACGGCGCCCAGGTGGTCGACGTGGACGCCGCATTCGGCGACGCCTCGATCGGCGCCACGGTAATCTGCTCGAGCACCGATACGCACTCCGAACTGATCCTGAAATCGGCGGCGGCCGGTAAGCATATCTTCTGTGAAAAACCCGTCGATTTGACCATCGAGCGCGCACGCGCTTGCGCAGAAGCGGTTCAGCGTGCGGGCGTCGTGGCCATGATCGGCTTCCAGCGTCGCTACGATCCCACGTTCGCCGCGCTCAAGACGCGCCTCGACGCAGGCGAGATCGGCACGCCGGAAATGCTGATCGTCACGAGCCGCGATCCGGGCGCGCCGCCCGTGGAATACATCAAGCATTCGGGCGGCATCTTCAAGGACATGCTGATCCACGACTTCGATATCTTCCGCTGGATTCTCGACGACGAAGCGCTGAGCGTGCATGCCACGGGCAGTTGCCTGTCCGATCCGGCGATTGCCGATGCGGGCGACATCGACTCGACGGCGGTGACGATCCGCACGAAGCGCGGGCGCCTTTGCCAGATCAACACGGCGCGGCGCGCGGCTTACGGCTACGACCAGCGTTTCGAGGTGCTCGGCAGCGAGGGCATGCTGCAGGCCGGCAACATGAAGCCGACCGAAGTGGTGGCGTGGTCGAAGACCGCCGTGGCGCAGGACGTGCCCGAAGCCTTCTTCCTCGAACGCTATCGCGCGGCCTACGCGCGCGAAATGGCGCACTTTCACGAAGCGGTGACGCTGGGCACGCCGGTGCGCACGTCGGTTGCCGACGGCCTGAAGGCGCTGGAGCTGGCCGAAGCTGCCTCGCTGTCGTGGCGCGAGGGCCGTGTGGTGACACTGGGCGACTGAAACCGGTCTAACGTGGATCAAGCGAGGAGACGAGGAATGCAGGCAATCGATCGTGCCCAGCCGTTGCGCGTGGGTGTGGCGGGACTGGGGAGGCTGGGGCGGCGGCATGCGCAGAACCTGGCGTATCGCGTGCCGGGCGCGACGCTCGCGGCCGCGTGCAGTCCGCTCGAAGCGGATCTCGCATGGGCGCGCGAGGCGCTGCCCGCCGCGCGGCTGTATGGCGAATATGCAGACTTGCTGGCGGATCAATCGGTCGATGCGGTGTGGCTCGTCACGCCTTCGGCTTTGCACGCCGAGCAGATCGTGCAGGCGCTCGAAGCGGGCAAGCATGTGTTTTGCGAGAAGCCGCTTTCGCTTGATGTGGCTGAATGCGAGCGGGTGGTGAACGTGTCGCGCCGCCATGCTGACCGGCAGGTGACGATCGGCTTCATGCGCCGCTTCGATCCGAGTTATCAGGATGCCTATGCAAAAGTGCAGGCGGGTGCGATCGGCAGGCCGTTTCTCGTGCGCTCGCAAACCTGCGATCTCAACGATCCCGAAGGCTTCTTCGTGCGCTTCGCGCCGACCTCCGGCGGGATTTTTCTCGACTGCACGGTGCACGATATCGACGTCGCGCGCTGGCTGCTCGGCAAGCCGCGCGCCACGCGTGTCTATGCCGCTGGTGCGATCGCGCTGCACGAGGGCCTGCGCGAAGCGGGCGATGTGGACAACGGCGTGGCGATCTGCGAGTTCGAGGACGGGCGTCTCGCGATGTTCTACGCGTCGCGCACGATGGCGCACGGCAACGACACGTCGAGCGAGGTGATCGGCACGGCGGGGGCGCTTACGATCGGGCGCATCCCGCGCGCGAATCGCGTGGATGTCTACGACGCGACCGGCGTGCGCAGCGTTTGCACGCCCACGTTCTTCGACCGTTTCGAAGAGGCGTTCCTGATCGAAGCGCAGGCGTTCGTCGCGGAAGTCGCGGCGCGCAAGGCGGGGGCAGCGGAGAACGGAAGCCTTGGCGCGACGCTCGAAGACGCGCTGGAGGCCACGCGCATTGGCCAGGCGCTGCGCGAATCGCTGCATACGGGGGCGGCGGTCACGCTGTAAGCCGTGCCGCGATCGGGGGCAAGCGGCGGCTGGCGTGGCTGCGGTAAAATCGACGCTATTGCCAGCACCGTCTCACGCCGCGACGGTGCGCCACCGAAGGATCCAACCCCGATGCAGATTCAGGTTCACAAGGAAGTGGATGCACGCGGGCTGAACTGCCCGCTGCCGATCCTGCGCGCCAAGAAGGCGCTCGCCGACATGGAAAGCGGCCAGATCCTCAAGGTCCTCGCGACCGACCCCGGCTCGCAGCGCGATTTCGCCGCGTTCGCGAAGCAAACCGGCAACGAGATCGTGGAAAGCTCGAAGCAGGAAGAGACGTTCGTGTTTTTGATGCGCCGGCGCTAAACACCGAACGCCGAAGCAGATAAAAAAATGGCCCGCATGAGAATGCGGGCCATTTTTGTTTGTGCAGCCGGGGGCGCCTAGCCTTCCAGCACCGGCTTGCGCGTACGCAGATACTCGTCGAAATCGGCGCCGACTTCCGGGTGGCGCAGCGCGAACTCCACCGTCGCCTTCAGATAGCCGAGCTTGCTGCCGCAGTCGAAGCGCGTGCCGTGGTACTTGTACGCGAGCACCTGCTCGTCGGCGAGCAACGACTGGATCGCGTCGGTGAGCTGCAGTTCGCCGCCCGCGCCGGGCTTGATCGACTTCAGATGCTCGAAAATGCGCGGCTTGAGCACGTAGCGGCCCACCACGCCGAGGTTCGACGGCGCGACTTCGGGCGCCGGCTTTTCGACGATGCCCGAAAGCTTGACGATCGAGTCTTCCCACTCCTTGCCGTCGACAATGCCGTACGAGCGCGTTTCCGAGGGCGGGATCTCTTCCACGCCGAGCACCGAGCTATGGTAGTGGTCGAACACCTCGACCATCTGCTGCATGACGGGCGGCGTGCCGTAGAGCAAGTCGTCGGCGAGAATCACGGCGAACGGGTTGTCGCCCACGAGCTTTTCCGCGCACAGCACGGCGTGGCCCAGGCCGAGCGCCTCCGGCTGACGCACGTAGAAGCAGTCGACGTTGTTCGGCTTGATGTTGCGCACCAGTTCGAGCAGCTTGGCCTTGCCGCGCGCTTCGAGTTCGGCCTCGATCTCATACGACTTGTCGAAATGGTCCTCGATCGCGCGCTTGCTGCGCCCGGTCACGAAGATCATTTCCGTGATGCCCGCAGCCACGGCTTCTTCGACCGCGTACTGAATGAGCGGCTTGTCGACCACGGGCAGCATTTCCTTCGGGCTGGCTTTCGTGGCCGGAAGGAAGCGCGTGCCTAGGCCCGCTACCGGGAATACCGCTTTTGTCACTTTCAGCATGTCTTTAGTCCCTGTCCTGGTGCTCGTGTGACGCCGCGGGTGCGACGTCACACGGTACAGCCTTTGGCCGGTATGGCGCTCAGGCCGGCAACCGCGTGAGTTGCGCGGTCAGCTTGTCCAGCGTTGCCTGGTATTCTGCCAGTCTTTTCTGCTCCTGCTCAACGACTGCGGGCGGTGCTTTTGCTACAAAACTGTCATTTCCTAGCTTGGCCTTGCACTTCGTCACCTCATTGCTGAGGCGGGCAATTTCCTTCGACAGGCGTTCGCGTTCGGCGGCGACATCGATCTCCACCTTCAGCACGAGCTTGTCCGTTCCTACGATAGCAACTGGCGCGCCTGCCGAGGCGGCGTCGAGCGCGGCTTCGTCGGCGATGATCTGGACCTCCGAAAGCTTCGCCAGCGCCTGCGCATAAGGCGCGAACGTCGCGAGGCGCTCGGCGTTGCCCGTGGCGAGCAGCGGCACCTTGGTGGCGGGCGAGAGGCCCATTTCGCCACGCAGGTTGCGGCATGCGTCGATCACGGCCTTCAGGTCGGCGGCCCACTGCTCAGCGGCTTCGTCGATCTTCTTCGCATCGGCCACCGGGTAACGCTGCATCATGATCGATGCCTCGCCTTCGGCCGCGCCTTGCGGGTACGCGTCGGTGAGCGGCGCCACCTTCTGCCACAGCGCTTCGGTGATGAACGGAATCACCGGATGCGCGAGGCGCAGCACCGTTTCCAGCACGCGCAGCAGCGTGCGGCGCGTGGCGCGCTGCTGCTCGGGCGTACCCGTCTGGATCTGCACCTTCGCCAGTTCCAGATACCAGTCACAGTATTCGTCCCAGACGAACTTGTATATGGCGTTGGCCACGTTGTCGAAGCGATAGTCCGCGAAGCCCTTCGCGACTTCGGCTTCCACGCGTTGCAGGAGCGAGACGATCCAGCGGTCGGCCTGGGAGAAGTCGGTGTAGCCGCCGGGGCCGCAATCGCCGGGCTGGCAATCGCCCGGCTTGCTGAAACCGCAGTCGTGGCCTTCGCAGTTCATCAGCACGAAGCGCGTGGCGTTCCAGAGCTTGTTGCAGAAGTTGCGATAGCCTTCGCAGCGCGCGAGGTCGAAGTTCACGTTGCGGCCGAGCGTGGCCATCGAAGCCATCGTGAAGCGCAGCGCGTCGGTGCCGAACGCGGCAATGCCGTCCGGGAACTCCTTGCGCGTCTTCTTCTCGATGGTCGCGGCCTGCTTGGGATTCATGAGGCCGGTCGTGCGCTTGGCCACGAGCGCTTCGAGGTCGATGCCATCGACGATATCGATCGGGTCGAGCGTGTTGCCCTTGCTCTTGGACATCTTCTGGCCTTCGGCGTCGCGCACGAGGCCGTGCACGTACACCGTGTCGAACGGCACCTTGCCGGTGAAGTGCGTGGTCATCATGACCATGCGCGCCACCCAGAAGAAGATGATGTCGAAGCCCGTGACGAGCACGGAAGAGGGCAGGAAGGCCTTCAGTTCAGGCGTTTCCTGGGGCCAGCCGAGCGACGAGAACGGCACGAGCGCCGACGAGAACCACGTGTCGAGCACGTCTTCGTCGCGCTTCAATGCGCCCTTGTAGCCCTTGGCGTCGGCTTGCGCGCGCGCTTCTTCCTCGTTCTTCGCAACGAAGATCTCGCCGTTCTCGCCGTACCACGCCGGGATCTGGTGGCCCCACCAGAGCTGGCGCGAGATGCACCAGTCCTGGATGTTCTCGAGCCACTGGTAATAGGTCGTCGTCCAGTTTTCCGGCACGAACTTGATCTGGCCGCTGCGCACCACGTCGAGCGAGGTTTCGGTGATCGACTTGCCGGGGTTGAAGGTGCCCTCAGGCGCCGGCTTCGTCATCGCGACGAACCACTGGTCCGTGAGCATCGGCTCGATCACCACGCCCGTGCGGTCGCCGCGCGGCACCATGAGCTTGTGCGGCTGGACCGAGTCGAGCAGACCCAGCGCTTCGAAGTCGGCCACCACCTGCTTGCGCGCCTCGAAGCGGTCGAGGCCGCGGTATTTTTCAGGGGCGTTGTCGTTGATCTTCGCGTCGAGCGTGAGGATCTCGATCATCGGCAGGCCGTGGCGCAGGCCCACCTGGTAGTCGTTGAAGTCGTGCGCGGGCGTGACCTTCACGACGCCCGTGCCGAACTCGCGGTCCACGTATTCGTCGGCGATGATGGGGATCTCGCGGTCCGCGAGCGGCAGCTTCACCGTCTTGCCGATCAGGTGCGCATAGCGCTCGTCTTCCGGGTGCACCATCACGGCCGTGTCGCCGAGCATGGTTTCCGGGCGCGTGGTGGCGACCGTGAGGTGGCCCGAGCCGTCCGCGAGCGGGTAGCGCAGGTGCCACAGGTTGCCGTTTTCCTCTTCGCTCGCCACTTCGAGGTCCGAGACGGCGGTGAGCAGCACCGGGTCCCAGTTCACGAGGCGCTTGCCGCGGTAGATCAGGCCCTGTTCATAAAGGCGCACGAACACGTCGCGCACGGCGGCCGACATCTTGTCGTCCATCGTGAAGTATTCGCGCGACCAGTCGATCGAGGCGCCCAGACGCCGCACCTGGCCCGTAATGGTCGAGCCCGACTGCTGCTTCCACTCCCATACGCGCTCGACGAACTTCTCGCGGCCGAGATCGTGGCGCGAGATCTTCTGCGCGTCGAGCTGGCGCTCCACGACGATTTGCGTGGCGATGCCCGCGTGGTCCGTGCCCGGCACCCACAGCGTGTTCTCGCCGAGCATGCGGTGGTAGCGCGCGAGGCCGTCCATGATCGTCTGGTTGAACGCGTGCCCCATGTGCAGCGTGCCGGTGACGTTGGGCGGCGGCAACTGGATCGAGAAGTTCTTGTGGCCGGGCTCGAAGGTCGCGGCGGCGTAGCCTCGACGCTCCCATTCGGGGCCCCAATGGGCCTCGATCGTTTGGGGCTCGAAGCTTTTCGCTAGCGTGCTGTCGCTCATGGGTGGAATCTGCCGAAAAAAGGATGCGGAAACGTTCGATTATAAGGGGAAGTCCTGTCGGAGCCGACGTGCCAGCCGAGGCCGGGCCAAGCGCGGGCCGACGCGCGACGCCCGGGCTGCCCGAGCCGCCGCGTGCGCGCGCACTTATAATGGCGGTCTGCCATTCAACGGCGCGCCTTTGCCGCGCGCCACGTCCCTGCGGTGATGTCCCCAGGGGCACGCTCCTTTTCAGCCCATGCCCGAACTGCTCGCGAACCTGAACCCCGAACAACTCGCCGCCGTCACGTTGCCCAACGAACCGGCGCTCATTCTGGCCGGGGCCGGCAGCGGCAAGACGCGCGTGCTGATCACGCGCATTGCGTGGCTGATCCAGCAGGGCATGGCTTCGCCGTCCACCATTCTGGCCGTGACCTTCACGAACAAGGCCGCGCGCGAAATGATGAGCCGCCTTCAGGCGATGATGCCCATCGACACGCGCGGCATGTGGATCGGCACGTTCCACGGCCTGTGCAACCGCATGCTGCGCGCGCATTTCCGAGACGCGGGCCTGCCGCAGACCTTCCAGATTCTCGACACCGCCGACCAGCTCTCGGCCATCAAGCGCCTGATGAAGGGTCTGAACGTCGACGACGAGAAGTACCCGCCCAAGAACTTGCAGTACTTCATCAACAACGCGAAGGAGCAGGGCCTGCGTCCGAAGGACGTGGACGTGAGCGACGACTTCAACCGCAAGTTCGTCGAGCTCTACGAAGCCTACGACCAGCAATGCCAGCGCGAAGGCGTGGTCGACTTCGCCGAGCTGCTGCTGCGCTGCTACGAACTGCTTGCCTACAACCCGCCGCTGCGCGCGCACTATCAGGGGCGCTTTCGCGACATTCTGGTGGACGAGTTCCAGGACACCAACAAGCTTCAGTACGCGTGGCTCAAGCTGCTCGCGGGGCCGGGCAACGCGATCTTCGCGGTGGGCGACGACGACCAGTCGATCTACGCGTTCCGCGGCGCGAACGTCGGCAACATGCGCGACTTCGAGAACGAGTTCCGCGTGAAGCACATGATCAAGCTGGAGCAGAACTACCGTTCGCACGGCCATATTCTCGATGCGGCCAACTACCTGATCGCCCATAACTCGCGGCGTCTGGGCAAGAACCTGCGCACCGATGCGGGCCACGGCGAACCGGTGCGCGTGTACGAGGCGGCGACCGACTCGCAGGAAGCGGGCTGGATCGTCGAGGAGATTCGCGCGCTCATCAATCAGGGGCTCGCGCGCCACGAAATCGCCATTCTTTACCGCAGCAACGCGCAGTCGCGCACGATCGAGCACACGCTCGTGAACGCGGGCGTGCCGTACAAGGTGTACGGCGGGCTGCGCTTCTTCGAGCGTCAGGAAGTCAAGCATGCGCTCGCGTATCTGCGCTTGATCGACAATCCGAACGACGACACGGCGTTCGCGCGTGTCGTGAACTTCCCCACGCGCGGCATTGGCGCGCGCTCGATCGAACAGCTGGCGGATGCTGCGCGCCTCTACAACTGCTCGATGGCTGCGGCGATTCCCTACGTCACGGGCAAGGCGGGCACGAGCCTCGGTTCGTTCGCCAATCTGGTCGCGAAGATGCGCGCCGAGACGGCGCAGATGAGCCTGCCGGAAACCGTCGAATACACGGTGCGCATGAGCGGCCTCGCCGAGTTCTATCAGACCGAGCGCGAAGGGCAGGATCGGCTGGAGAACTTGCAGGAACTCGTGACCGCGGCCACGGCGTTCGTGAGCGAAGCGGGCTATGGCCTCGACACGCCCGCACGCTCGATTCCGCTGCGCCCGGGTGCGAGCGCGGTGCCCGAGCTTGTCTCGCAGGACGGCGAGATCGAGGTGCTCGATGCGCCCACGATCACCGACCCCGCGCAGAACCCCGACGTCATGACGCCGCTCGCGGGCTTCCTCTCGCACGCCTCGCTCGAAGCCGGCGACAATCAGGCGCAGGCGGGCCAGGACGCCGTGCAGCTGATGACGGTGCACGCCGCCAAGGGCCTCGAATTCACGGCGGTCTTCATCACCGGTCTCGAAGAGGGCCTGTTCCCGCACGAGAACAGCGCGATGGAAGCCGACGGCCTCGAAGAAGAGCGCCGCCTGATGTACGTGGCGATCACGCGCGCGAAGGAGCGGCTCTATATCTCGTTCGCGCAGAGCCGATTGCTGCACGGCCAGACGCGCTACAACGTGCGCTCGCGCTTTTTCGACGAGCTGCCGCAGGAGTCGCTGAAGTGGCTCACGCCCAAGGTCGAAGCGGGTGCGCGTTGGGGCGGACGCTCCGACAACGCAGGCTGGGGCCGCGACTGGTTCTCGAAGCCGGGCGGCGCTGGCAATGGCGAGAGCGGCGGCGGCCGCCGCGAGCGCGACGCCTATATCGCGGACAAGAGCCCGGCGCCCGCGTTCGCCAACGAGCAGCGCGCAGCCGAAACGGGCTTCCGTGTGGGGCAGGGCGTGTTCCACACGAAGTTCGGCGAAGGCACGATCACGGCGCTCGAAGGCAGCGGCACCGACGCCAAGGCGCAGGTGCGCTTCAAGCGCCACGGCGAGAAGTGGCTCGCGCTGGCGGTGGCCAAGCTGCAGCCGGTGGAGTGAGCGCGCCTCAGTTTTTGACGAACCAGACGGACAACCTTCAACGATGAACTCTTCGATCCAGGCGAGCGGCACGGCCGCCCGTCCGCTCGGCGTGCTCGCCGCGCTGCCCCAGGAACTCGGCGATCTGATCGCGGCGATGCAGGCTGAATCGGGTGTCGTCACGCGCACGTTTGGCCGGCGTGACTATCACCTCGGCACGGTGCATGGCGCGCCTTGCGTGGTGACGCTCGCGCGCGTGGGCAAGGTGGCCGCCGCCGCGACCGCGAGTGCGCTGATCCATGCGTTCGATGTGGAAGCGATCGTCTTTACGGGCGTGGCCGGCGGCGTGGGCGAGAACGTCCACGTGGGCGACGTGGTCGTGGGCGAAACGCTGCTCCAGCATGACATGAACGCCGAGCCGCTCTTTCCGCGCCACGAGATTCCGCTGCTCGCGCGTTCGCGCTTCGACGCCGACCGCGCGCTCGCCGACGCGCTTGCCGCTGCCTGCGAGCGCTTCATCGCGGAGGAAGGCCCGTCGCTCGCCGCGCATTTCGGCGCAGCGTTGCCGCGTCTCGCGAGTGTCGCGCCGCAGGTGCACCGCGGGCTCGTGATCAGCGGCGATCAGTTCGTGGCGAGCGCGGCCGCCGTGGGCGCGCTGCGCGCGCAGTTGCCCGACGCGCTCGCCGTCGAGATGGAAGGCGCGGCGATCGCTCAGGTCTGTCACGAGTACGACGTGCCCTGCGCGGTCGTGCGCACGATCTCCGATACCGCCGACGAACACGCGAGCACCTCGTTCTCGAGCTTCCTCACCGATATCGCGGGCACGTATTCGACAGGCATCCTCAAGCGTTTTCTCGCCGGGTACCGCCCGCTCGCGCGTTAAGCGATCAACCGTTGTTGCCCGCGCTGACCGCCTCGCGAATCGACTGCAGCGCGGAGGCGTCCTCAATGGTCGGCAGCTCGCCCGGATCGCGGCCTTCGGCGAGGGCCGCAATCGCGCGGCGCAGCAGCTTGCCGGAGCGGGTTTTCGGCAGCATCGGCACGAAGTGCACGCGCGCGGGGCGGCCGATCGCGCCGAGCTGGCGGTCCACCGTCACGGCTAGCGCGTGCGCGAGCTTTTCCGCATCGGCGGGATGGGCGGCCGCGTTCGCGTCGCGCAGCACGACGAACGCCAGCGCGGCCTGACCCTTCACCGCATCGTTCACACCCACCACGGCCACTTCCGCGACCGCCGCGTGCGACGAGATCGCCTCTTCGATCTCGCGCGTGCCGAGACGATGGCCCGCCACGTTGATCACGTCGTCGGTGCGGCCGAGGATCGTCACGTAGCCGTCGCTATCCTGCACACCCCAGTCGAAGGTCGAATACACCGGCTGGCCGGGCACGCTTTCCCAGTACGTCTTCACGAAGCGCGCGTCGTCGCCCCACACCGTTTGCATGCAGCCGGGCGGCAGTGGGTAGCCGAGCGTGATCACGCCTTTCTCGCCTTGCGCGCAGGGCTCGCCCGTGTGCTCGTTGCGCAGCACGAGGTCGTAGCCGTAGCAGGGCACGCCCGGCGAGCCGAGCTTTTGCGGCATGGGGTCGACGCCGCGCTGGATCGCGAGCATCGGCCAGCCGGTTTCCGTTTGCCAGTAGTTGTCGACGACGGGCTTGCCGAGCGCGTCCGAGATCCATTGCGCCGTGGGCTCGTCGAGTGGTTCGCCCGCGAGAAAGAGCGTGCGCAGGCTCGAAAGATCGGCGCAGTGCAGGAGCGCCGGGTCCTGCTTCTTGAGTACGCGAATGGCCGTGGGCGCAGTGAACATCAGGTTGATGCGGTGCTGCTCGACGAGCCGCCACCAGATGCCGCCGTCGGGGCGGATCGGCGTGCCTTCGTACATCACGGTGGTCATGCCCGCGAGCAGCGGCGCATAGATGATGTAGCTATGACCCACCACCCAGCCGATGTCCGACGCCGTGAACATCGTGTCGCCCGCGCGCCCCTCGAAGATGTATTCCATCGAAGCGGCGAGCGCCACGGCGTAGCCGCCCACGTCGCGCTGCACGCCCTTGGGTTTGCCCGTCGTGCCCGAGGTGTAGAGGATGTACGAAGGCTCGTTCGATTCGAGCCATTCGCACGGAATCTGGACGTCGTAGTGTTGCTCGCGCAGCGGCTCGTAATCGACGAGATACGGCGCGTTCAGCCGCTCGGGCGCGAGCTGGCGATCGATCAGCAGCACCTTGGGCGGCGCGAATTCGGCGCGCGCCATCGCTTCGTCCACGAGCGGCGTGTAGTCGATCACCTTGCCGCCGCGCGCGCCGGCGTCGGCGGCGACGAGCAGCACGGGCTTCGCGTCGTCGATGCGCGCGGCGAGGCTCGGCGCGGCGAACCCGCCGAACACCACCGAGTGGATCGCGCCGAGGCGCGTGCAGGCGAGCACGGCGAACACGGCCTCGGGAATCATCGGCAGATAGATCAGCACGCGCTCGCCGCGCGTCACGCCGAGCGAGCGCATCACGGCGGCCATGCGGTTCACTTCGGCGTGCAGGTCGGCGTAGGTGTAGCGGCGCTCGATGCCGGTTTCGGTCGAGACATAGACGAGCGCGTTCTGGTGCGCGCGCGACGTGAGGTGGCGGTCCACGGCGTTGAAGCACAGGTTCGTGCGGCCGCCGCAGAACCAGCGCGCGAACGGCGGGTTCGAGCGGTCGAGCACCTGGTCGAAGGGCGTCTCCCAATGGATACGCGCGGCTTCGCGGCGCCAGAAGTCGTCGGGGTTCGCGATCGACTCGCGGTGAAAATCGCGGTAACGCATGACTGCCTTCCTCCCGTGCTGATGGTGCAGGCGACCGGTGCGGTGATCCAGCACAGTGGTCCGGATCTGGCGCAGTTTTTCAGGATAGTGCAGTGCAATGCATGCGGGCAACGCGGGTTCTCCCGCGGGTTCTGCCGCAGATTCTCAATGACGGCTGTACGCGGCCTTCAGCCGCGCAGGTCCGGATGCGCGAGACGCGGCAGTGGTGCGGCGCGCCAGCGGTGCAGCCAGCCGCGCGCGGCTTCGACCGTGGCATCGAGTTGCGCGCGCACCAGGCTCGACAAGCTCGCGCCGTAACAGTCGCTGGCCTGCGGCTGCACGCCGATCAGCACGAACTCGCGCGGCGAGCGGCCGCTCAACTGCGCGCAGGCGAGCGCATCGGCGAAACCCATGCCTGGGCGGCTCGGACGACACATGTAGAGACGTTCAGCCGCCGCGTCGCCGGTGAGCACGCGAAGCGCGCCCGGCGCGAGCCCGAAATCGATTGCCGTGAGCACGATCAAACGCTGCGTGGATTCGACGACGGGCAAGAGCGCACGGCCGCGCGTGCCGCCTTCCACGAGTTCGACCTGGGCGGGGCATTGCCAATTCGTCTTCAACTGCTCTAGCGCCAGAACGCCCACGCCAGCATCGCCCCATTGAACGTTGCCGAGGCCGAGCACGACCACGCGCTGCGGCGCGCTGGCCCGGCGGTTCGCGAGCCCGGCCAGCGCGCGGTGCGCGAAGGCGCGCACCGCGCCAGGCTCGCGCGTTGCCTGCGGGATGTTGCCGATCTCTGGGGGGCGATGTAGGCGAGGGATCACGTTGAGGGTGGGTAGGGAGAGTTTGCGAATAGGAATAATCCGAGTAATTCGGGAAATCTCTGTTGATGCGTATCAATCGAGATAGGTTTTATCGTGATAAGGACAATGTTTTGCAATACTCATCGATTGGCCGTCAGAACAACGTGCGGCAGCCGCTAACACTCCGTCTGCGCGCAGCAACAAAAAAGGGGAACGCCAAACTGGCGTTCCCCTTTTGCGTGCGCTTTTGCGTCGTCCGGCTGGCGGCGCGTGCGCGGTCAGCCGGTTCCGTCGCCGTTCCATCACGTCCCCGGCTTCACCACCACCGTGCAGGTCGTGCCGGCCGCGAGCACCATGTCGTCCGGCACCTTGTCGATATGGATGCGCACCGGCACGCGTTGCGCGAGCCGCACCCAGTTGAAGGTCGGATTCACATCGGCGAGCAGTTCGCGGCTTTGCGGATTGTCGCGGTCGTAGATGCCGCGCGAGATGCTTTCCACGTGACCTTGGAGCGTGCCACCGCTCATCAGCTTGATATCGGCCTTGTTGCCCACCTTCACGTGCGGCAGCTTGGTTTCCTCGAAGTAGCCGTAGACCCAGAACGAATGGCTGTCCACCACGGCGAGCTTGGCCTGGCCCGAGATCGCGTAGTCGCCCTGGAACACTTGCAGGTTCGTGATGTAGCCGTCCACCGGCGAGACCACGCGCGTGCGTTCGAGGTTCAGCTTGGCGGCGTCGAGCGCGGCGATGGCCTGCTGATATTGCGCCTGAGCCGAGTTTGCCGTGTGCGAAGCGTTCTCGCGGTTTTCCGCCGAGACCACTTCGCTGTCCATGTCAGCGCGGCGGCGCGCGTCGTCCTGGCGCATGGTCAGCTCGGCCTTGCGCGCGGCCACGGCGGCTTCGGCCTGCTCGACGGCGATCTGATAGTGCGACGGGTCGATCTGCATGAGCAAGTCGCCCTTGTGCACGAACTGGTTGTCCTTCACGGGCAGCTCGACCACGGCGCCCGAGACGTCGGGGGCGATATTCACCACTTCGGCGCGCACGCGGCCGTCGCGGGTCCACGGTTCGTCCATGTAGTGAACCCACAGGACGCGCCCGACCAGAATGGCGACGACGAAGATGATGGCCGTCGCGATAAAGCCAATGAGGTTGCGGATTGTCATGATTCGGTTGATTCGTTCAGCGATGCATTCAGCGGCGCAATTAGTGATAAACCGCGAGGCCGAGCACGCAGCACACGACCACGAGCAGGCTCACGCGAAAGAGGGATGGGTGCCACACGACCCGATACAGGCCGGTTCTGGCCAGCACGGAATCGAGCACCCAGGTGACCGCCGCGCCCAGAATGAAGAGCAGCACGATCGCCGGGATATAGGCGTCGAGAAACGCGACGTCACGAGGCATGATTGGCTCCCCGATTGTCTTTATGAGGTTGACGGGCACTCTCGCCCTCGCTGCCCGCATAGGCCGCGAGCGGCGATTGCGGGTCGATGAGCGCGGTGCGGATGAAATGCAGATGGCTCTGGATGCGCTGCAGCTGGTGGCGCTCTTCGCGCGGCGGCGTGTCGCCACGCTCGGCCGCGCTCGCTGCATCGGGCTTCCACATGCCTTGCAGCACGCTCTGGCTTGCGTCGATGGCGTGCACGGTTGCCGCAAGCGCGGCGCGGTAACGTGCCTCGCTTGGGCGCTCGAAGAGCGCGCCCACGGCCTTGAGCGTCGCGTCGATCGCCACGCGCCAAGCCGTTCCCCGTGCGTACTGCGGATGCGCGGGCAGCGTGGCCAGTTCGTGGCGCAGATCGAGCGCGGCGTTGCCCACTTCGAGCGTCGAAAAGAGCCAGCGCAGCGTGTCGCGGCGTTGCGCGTCGTCGTTGCCGGCGATCGCCGAGAGCTGGAACATCAGGTCGCGCGCGCCGCTCTCGAAGCGGTTGCGCAGTCCCTTCAGGCGCGCGCGGCAGGCCTGCACGGCGCCGCCGCGCAGGTCGGCGAGCAGTCGCCGACGCAGCCACGGCGTGGAAGGCGGCAGCAGCACGGCGAACGCGAGCGCCGAGACAGCCATCGACGCGATCAGCGCGAGCGCATCGTTCATATAGCTGCTCGGGTTGTACTGCACGACGTTGTCCGGGCCCGCGAGAAAGCACAGGAAGATGCAGTAGCCCACGCCGTAGCCCGCGTATTTCGGGCGCGTGGTGAGGAACACGCCGAGCGCGAGCGCGGGCGTGAGCGCGACGCACAGCATGGCGAAACCGTCGATATGCGGAAATACGCCGAACGTGAGAACCATGCCGACGAGCGACGCGAGCACGGTGCCGAGCGCCATCTGCGTCGCCATGCGCGAGGGCTGCGGTGCCGCCGAGGCAAGCGCGCAGGTCGCGGCGGCATTGAGCACGAGGGTCGAGCCGCTCGGCCATGCGGTGGCGATCCAGAACGCGCCGAGCAGCGTCATCACGATCGCGGCGCGCACGCCCGAGACGCCTGCTGCGATCAGGTTCGTCTTCGGCACGTAACGCGCAATCCATTTTTCGCGCGAGTGCGTGTCGACGGCGAGCGAGGCGTAGGTGGCCGTGTACTCGGTCATCTCGTGTACGAAGCGGTAGAACAGTTCCGTGGCGGTGTCGAAGTCGAGCAGGCGCGCATTGCCTTGCGCTTCGAGTTCGGCGCGCGTGGTGCGCACGCGCTTCGGCAGCGCCGAGCGGTAGTCTTCGAGTTGCTTCGAGGCGTGCGTTGCATCCGCGGCTGTGAGCACCGGCTCGCCCGCTTTCGCGAACAGCGGCGCGATCTCGCGGAAGTACGGTTCGAGCGCATCGACGGTGACCACGGAGCCGTCCGCGCGCAGACGGTTCATCAACTGATGCAGCGCGTGAAAGCGCGTGGAGACCGTCATGAACTCGGTGTTCAGACGCGCGAGGCGCCCCGAGCGCATGCGCGCGTCGGGAGACTCGAACACGGCCATGCTGCGGTTCGCTTCGAGGCCCACGACGTCGGCGACGAAGCGTGCATTGCTCGCTTCGATATGCGAACGATCGATACGGCCGGCGAGCGCTGCGGACACGTAGTCGACGAACGACGAGAAACGGCGCCGCACGTTCGAGCGCAGCAGCTCGCCCGTAAACTGCGGAAACACCACGGCGCTGACGAAGCCCGAGCAGAGAATGCCGATCGAGATCTCGCCCACGCGCGTCATGGCCGACATGAACGCGCCGTCGGGATGCTGCGAGGCCGGAATGCCGATGAGCGCCGCCGTATAGCCCGCGAGCACGAAGCCGTACGAGCGGAAGTTGCGGTTGCGCGCCGCGCCCGCGGTGCACAGCCCGACCCACAGCGCCGTCGAGACGATGAAGAGTTCCGGCTGTTGCGCGAAGAGGCCGATCAGCGCGAGCATCACGACGAGGCCCACGAGCGTGCCGCACAGCCGGTAGAAGCTCTTTGCGAACACCGGGCCGCTTTGCGGCTGCATCACGATGAACACGGTCGTCATGGCCGTGCGCGGCTGCGGCAGGTCGAGCTTCATGGCGATGCCGAGCGCGAGCAGGGCGGCTGCGATCGCCTTGAAGAGATAGATCCAGACGAGGCCGTCGGTGCGCGCCCAGTCGGCGAGCGCCGCATAGAGGCTTTGGCCGCCCGGCTGCGAAGGTGAGGAGGTGGACGCCTGCATCTTCGGCTGCCTTAGTGCGCCGCGCCCGATGCGCTGGCATCGGCGGCGTCGGGACCGGACGAAGCATGCGAGCCGTGCGGCGCGAGCAGCGCCGCGGGCATCAGCGGCACGTCGCGCGTCTTCTTGCCGTGCGCGGGCAGTTGCTCGGCGTCGGTCGGGCCTTTCGCGGCGGCATCGCTCGATGCGTCGATCATGCCGCCGCCCAGCGCCGCGACGAGCGTGGCGTGTGCGGCGAGGCGCTCGGCCTGGATGTGCGCCACGCCTTCCTGCGCGCGCAGCAGCTGCGTTTGCGCAATCAGCACGTTCACATAGTCGGTCAGGCCACGGCGGAAGCCTTCCTGCGCGAGATCGTAGTTGCGCTGCGCGGCTGAGACCGAGCGGTGCGCATCGTCTTCCTGCGTCGCGAGCGAGCGCATGCGCACGACCTGATCGGCGATTTCCTTGAGCGCGGTGACGATCGTCTGGTTGTACTGATCGACGGCGATGTCGTACGCGGCGGACTGCGCGCCGAGCTGCGCGCGCAGGCGTCCGCCGTCGAAGATCGGCAGCGAGAACGCGGGGCCAGCCGCGTAACTGCCGCTCATCGACTTGAGGAACTGGAACAGCGGGCCGGCCGCCGCGTAGCCGCCCATCGAAACGAGCAGGTTCACGTTCGGATAGAAGTCGGCCTTCGCGACGTCGATGCCGCGCGCTTGCGCGGCGACGAGCCAGCGCGCCGCGACCACGTCGGGGCGATAGCCGATCAACTGCGCGGGCAGCGCCGAAGGCAGGCCTGCGGGTGCGGCGAGCGAGAGCGCCGGGCGCTCAATCGATTCGCCGGCGCCCGGGCCCTTGCCCGCGAGCGCCGCGAGCTGGTTCTTGCCGAGCGCGATGGATTCTTCGAGCGCGTCGATCTGGCGCTCGTACTCGGGCAGCGGCGTTTGCGCCTGGCTCACTTCGAGCTGGGTGCCGATGCCGCCCGCGAGACGCTTTTGCGCGAGCGCGAGAATGCGCTGCTGCTGGCCGAGCGTTTGCTTCGCAATGTCGAGCAGCGCGTAGTTCATCGACATCTCGATGTAGGTGCGCGTGACATTGACTTCGAGTTCGAGCTGCGCCGCGCGCGCGTCCGCAGCGGTGGCGTGCGCCACGTCGAGCGCGCGCTCGGCGTTGTTCTTGTCCTGGCCCCAGAGGTCGAGGTGATACGAGAGGCCGAGCGTGGCCGTGTTGTTCCACGTGTTCGAGCCCGCGAGCGACCCCGGTCCGTAGTAGATGTTGTCGGACCATTGCTGGCGCTGGATGGACATGCTGCCGTTGATTTGCGGCAGGAGCCCGGCCTGGGCCACGCCCACCATCGAGCGGGCTTCGCGCACGCGCGCCTGGGCGGCGGCAAGCGAGGGGTTGCCGGCCACGGAGGCCTCGATCCAGGCGTTCAGTTGAGGGTCGTTATAGCCGCGCCACCAGTCGCTGGCGGGCCAGCTCGCGTCGGTGTTGGCCGCGCGGATCGCCGATCCGGCGTCGAGTTGCGCGGCTTCGGCCTGCTTCGCTTGCGGTGCGATGCCCCCGGTACTGGCGCAGCCCGCGATTATCAACGAGAACGTAAGAACCGTGAGTGCGGCTAGTCCTTTCGGTACCGGAGACTGCACGATTTACTCCTTATCTTGACTATGAATCACTGTGCGTCATTATATTTTTTGCGCGATTGGTGAATAACCGGTAAGGATGCAAGGCATTTTTACGAAACATGAGACAATCGATCTTACGAAATATGAAACAATTCGTGAGTCAGATAGAGGATTGGTATGGATACGCTTCAAAACATGCGTGTATTCGTCCGGGTGGTGGAGGCGGGCAGCTTCACGGGCGCGGCGCAATACCTGAACACGACCACGGCTTACGCCTCGCGCGCGGTGTCCGATCTGGAGGCGCATCTGCGCACGCGCCTCTTGAACCGCACGACGCGCCGCATCGCGCTCACCGAGGCGGGCGAGCGCTACCTGCAGCGCTGCGAGCAGATCCTCGCCTACGTCGATCAGGCGGAAGCGGAAGCCGGCGACGCGCATGCGCGCCCCTCGGGCAAGCTCAAGGTCCATGCCATGACGAGCTTCGGCCAGCACTATGTGGTGCCGGCGGTGGGGCAGTATCAGCAGCGCTATCCCGACGTGCACGTGGAGCTGACGCTTGCGCAGCGCATGCCGGACCTGCTCGACGAGGGGTATGACGTGGCCCTCGTGGTCGCGACCGATCTGCCGGATTCGGGTTTCGTGTCGCAGCGGCTCGCGAGCGCGTTCAGCATCGCGGTGGCGTCGCCGGCGTATCTGGAGAAGCGCGGCGTGCCGCAAAAACCCGCCGATCTCGCGCAGCACACCTGCCTGCAGATGGTGACGCCCGTGTTCCCGACCGCCCAGTGGCACTTTACGGGCCCTGAAGGCGAGGCCACGGTCGATCTCGGCGCGGCGACTTTCCAGGTGAACGTGGCAGAGGCGATGGCGGTGGCCGTGCGCGAGGGCATGGGCGTGGGCCTGCTGCCGATCTATTCGGCGATCAGCGGTCTGCGCAGCGGCGAGCTGCAGTGGATCCTGCCGGAGTACAAGTCGCAGGAGATGAACGTCTTTGCGGTGTACCCGTCGCGCCAGTATCTCGACGCGAAGATCCGCACATGGGTCGAACTGCTGCGCGAGAGCATGCCGTCGACGCTCGCACGCGATCAGAACGAGTTGCGCCAGTTCGCACGCACCTGAGGCGCCTGCGCTTGATCAAGAGGCGCGCGCGGGCTGTGACAGCCTGTTACAGCTTGCGCAGATGGCAACACTTGCTTACGCCCGGCGGCGCGGCGGCTTGGTAAGGTAGCGGGACTGTTTCACGCAACCCTCTTCTGCCAACACCGGGAACTTACATGGATACGCATCTGATGATCGGCATCGCCGTGATGATGGGCCTGATCGGCATCGCGGCATCGCGCGATCTGCTGCGCATGCGCCGCGCGCAGCTGCAGCCCGTGACGCTGCGCGTGCGCCGCGACGACGCGCGCATGCACTAAACCCGCAGGCGCATTCGCCTCGCTAGATGTCCACCACCTTGTCCCATGCAAAGGCCGGATTCTCCGGCTGCCCCGTGCGGCGGTCGCGATAGCCGCGCGGATTGCACACCACGCGCGTGCCGTTGACCGTGTAGTCGAAGCACGTATGCGTATGGCCATGTATCCATAGCGCGACAGGCGCGCGCACGAGCGCGTCGAGATCGCTCACGAATCCCGCCGACACCTGATCTTCCGCATAGCGCGGCGCAAGGCTTTGCCTGTGCGGCGCGTGGTGCGTCACCACGATCGTCTCGCCCGCGAAGGGCTTCGCGAGTTCCGCTTCGAGCCACGCGCGCGAACGCGCATGGAGCGCGAGCGAGTCGGCTGGGGTGAAGTCGCGCGCCAGCGCTTGCGGGCTATCGGGCCAGGACACCTGGATCAATCCGCGAAAGTCGAGCATCACGCGCATCGCGGCCGCAATGGCGGCTTCGCGCGCGGCGTCGTCGGCGCCAAAGAGCGCGAAGTCCGCCCACAGCGTCGTGCCGAGCACGCGGAAGCGGCCCGCCGGATCGACATACACGCCGTCGTTGAGGAAATGCACGTTGTCGAGCGTGGCGGCGGCGTCGCGCATCGCCGTTTCCAGCGCGCCGAGATCGCCGTCGTAGTACTCGTGATTGCCGGGCACGTACACCACCGGCACCTGCGGATCGAACGTCTCCGCCGCCCAACGCAAACCGAGCCCGTGATTGTGGATGTCGCCCGCAAGCACGACGAGATCGGCCTGCGCATGCGGGATCGTGTCGGGCTCGTCCTGCTCCAGATGCAGGTCGGACAGCACGCGGATCTTCAGCGGGGTTTTCACCGAGTCTTTCACCGGGTCTTCCACGATTCTCGCTCCTTCGATCAGGGCAGCACTTTCCCCGGATTCATCAGGTTCAACGGATCGAGCGCGGTCTTGATCGCACGCATGAGCGCAATTTCGACCTCGCTCTTGTAGTGCATGTTCTCGTCGATCTTCAACTGCCCGAGGCCGTGTTCCGCGCTGATCGTGCCGCGATGGCGATCCACGCTGTCGTAGACGATACGGTTCAGCGTCTTTTCGTTTTCGGCGAGAAAGCGCTTCGGGTCGCCGCCTTCGGGCGCCTGCACGTTGTAATGCAGATTGCCGTCGCCGAGATGGCCGAACGTGACCATGCGCGCGCCGGGCACCGTGCGGGCGATCTCGGCGTCGGTTTCCTCGATGAAATGGCCGATACGCGAGATTGGCACGCCGATATCGTGCTTGATGTTCAACCCTTCCTGCGCCTGCGCGAGCGGAATGTGCTCGCGGATATTCCAGAACGCCTGCGATTGCGCGAGGCTTTCGGCGACTACGGCGTCTTCCACGAGACCTTGTTCGAGCGCGTCTTCCATGAGCCGCTCGAAGAGTGCGCGTGCGTGTTCCTCGCTTTCGTTATCCGAGAGTTCGAGCAGCACGACCTGTGCGTGATGCTCCGCGAACGGATAACGCATTTGCGGGAAATGACGGCCGACGAGCTGCATGCAGAAGTCCGACATCAGCTCGAAGCCCGTGAGCAGCGGTCCGGCGTAGCGCTGCGCGAGCGCGAGGAAGTCGAGCGCCGCGTGCGCCGAGCCGAGCGCGGCGAGCGCGGTGACGCGCGCGGCCGGCAGCGGATGCAGCTTCATCACGGCGGCGGTGATGATGCCGAGCGTGCCCTCCGCGCCAATGAAGAGATCGCGCAGATCGTAGCCGGTGTTGTCCTTGCGCAGCCCGCGCAGGCCGTCCCAGATCTCGCCTTGTGGCGTGACGACTTCGAGGCCGAGACACAGCTCGCGCGTGTTGCCATAGCGCAGCACGCCGGTGCCGCCGGCGTTGGTCGACAGATTGCCGCCGATCGTGCAGCTGCCTTCGGCAGCGAGCGACAGCGGGAAGAGGCGGCCCGCATCCTTGGCGCGCGCCTGGACTTCGGCGAGGATCACGCCGGCTTCGACGGTGATCGTGTTGTTGTGCGCATCGATTTCCCGCACGCGGTTCAGACGGCGCAGGCTCAGCACGGCCTGGCTGCCGCTCGCGTCGGGCGTTGCGCCGCCCGCGAGGCCCGTGTTGCCGCCTTGCGGCACGAGCGCGACGCGATGCGCGTGCGCGAGCTTCACGACAGCGGCCACTTCCTGCGCGTTGGCCGGGCACAGCACGGCGAAGGCCGCGCCCTGGTAGCGGCGGCGCCAGTCGGCGAGGTAGGGCGCGGTGTCGTGCGCGTCGGTCAGCACGTTTTGCGCGCCGATGGCGGCGGCGCAGGCGTCGAGAAAGGCTGGGCTGGCGGTCGGGGTGGAGTCGGTCATGGTGTCTCGGAGTGTCGCGCCTGCGCTGGGCTGGCGCGCGGCACGATTGTCGTGAAGCTCAAACGCCTAGTGTGACACGGCGATAGCCTTCACGCAGCGTGCGCGGTGGAGAGAGCCGCTCAGGCCGACTCGCGCTTCGCGGACTTTGCGGCAGGTTTTGCAGCACGTTTCGCGGCACGCTTGTACGGCGCGACATAGGCAAGCGCGCACGCGAAGAAGCCGAGCGAAAGTGCGACTTCCACCCAGCCGAGCCGGTTGCCGGGCGCGGGATCGGTCATGCCGCGCACGATGCCCTCCGCGAAGTAGAGCAGCACGAGCATCGCCGCCCATTGCAGCGTGTAGAGCCTGCGTCGCAGCACGCCGGGCAGCGCAATGGCGAGCGGCACCGCTTTGAGCACGAGCGCGCTGCCACCCGGGCGCAGTGGCGCGAGCCGCCATTCCCACGCGATGCACAGCAGCGTGAGCGCGGCGAGCATCGCAAAGGCGCCGAGCGCGGCGCCGCGACGCTGGGCGATGGGCTCGGTGACGCTCTCCACGCTGGCATTCACAGCCGCTGGCCTCGCTCGCTGGGCGCGAGCGCGAGCGCCGCGCGCGCCAACCGTACGCCCAGCGCGCTCGCGAGCGTCTTCTCTTCGGGGCTCAAGCCGTGGCCGCGCGCGTCGTGGCGCGCGTGATGCGAGGCGCCGTAGGGCGTGCCGCCGCCCTGCGTAGTCGTGAGCGCGCTTTCGGTGTAAGGGATGCCCACAAGCAGCATGCCGTGATGAAGCAGCGGCAACATCATCGAGAGCAGTGTGCTTTCCTGGCCGCCGTGCAGGCTGCCCGTCGACGTGAACACGCACGCGGGCTTGCCCGCGAGCGCGCCCGAAAGCCACTGGGGCGTCGTGCCGTCGAGAAAGTACTTGAGCGGCGCGGCCATATTGCCAAAGCGCGTGGGCGAGCCGAGTGCGAGACCCGCGCATTCTTCGAGGTCGCGCAGTTCGACGTAGGGCGGCCCGTCGGAGGGGATATCGGGCGCGGTGGCCTCGCAGACCGTCGAGACGGGTGGCACCGTGCGCACGCGCGCCTCGGCGCCGGGAACACTGTCGATACCCTGGGCAATTGCGCGCGCGAGCTCGCGGGTTGCGCCATGTCGACTGTAGTAGAGCACAAGAATCGGTTTCATCGGGCCTCGTCGGTGGACGGGATATTATAGGGGTTGGGTTTGCCGCCGCCGCGCGGCAGTCAAAGTGTTCACGGTGGCGAGGAAGACGGGCCAATGGATGTGCTGTCGACAGTGAAGATCGATCTGGACATCGTGAAGCGGCTCGCTCGCTTCGCGGCGCGGCGCAGCCGCGAAGATCGCATTCCGCAGGTCGCGGGCAGCCTCACGTTCACCACGCTGCTCTCGCTCGTGCCGCTCGCCACGGTTGCGTTCGCGCTCTTCACTGCATTCCCGATCTTCGCGTCGTTCCAGAACTCGCTGCAGGCTTTTCTCGCCGATCACCTCATGCCGGCGCAGATCAACAGCCAGATCTTCAAGTACCTGAACCAGTTCGCCTCGAAGGCCAAGGGCCTCACGACAATGGGCATGATCGTGCTGTTCGTCACGTCGGTCATGACCATGATGACTGTGGAGTCGGCCTTCAACCTGATCTGGCGCGTGCGCAAGGCGCGGCCGTTCGCGCAGCGCGTGCTCGTCTACTGGGCCATCCTCACGCTCGGGCCGATCCTGATCGGCGTGAGCCTGTCGATCTCTTCCTACGTGTTCACGCGTTCGGCTGTGATCGCGACCGAGCAGCACGTTTCGGTCATTCTCGACTGGATGCTCTTCGGCGCTTCGCTGCCGCTCACGGCGCTCGCGTTCGCGATGCTCTATGTGTACCTGCCGAACTGCCGCGTGCAGTGGCGCGATGCGCTGGTGGGCGGCATCGCCGCGGCGATCGCGTTCGAGGCGGCCAAGCGCGGCTTCGGCTACTACGTGCGGCGCATTCCGACCTATACGGCCGTTTACGGCGCGTTCGCGGCCGCGCCGATGTTCCTGCTGTGGATGTACCTGAGCTGGTTCATCACGCTCGTGGGCGCAATGATCACCTCGGCGTTGCCCGAAATCCGCACCGGGCGCTTCGACCGGCCGCGCTTTCCGGGCAGCGATCTGCTCGATGCGCTCGAACTGCTGGCGGGCCTCGCCGAAGCGCGGGAAGCGGGCGAGCCGGGCCGCACGACCGAGCAACTCGCGCAACTGCTGCGGCGCGACCTGGCCACGGTCACACGCCTGATCAACGGTCTCGAAGAAGATGAACTCGTGGGGCGTCTCGAACAGGACGACCGCGCGAAAACGCTGTTCCTGCTGATCGGCAATCCCGCGCGCATCACGGTGGCGCGCATCTTCGACCGCTTCGCGATCGATCGCGAGGAACTGGCGTATCAGCTCAAGTCGAGCAGCATCGACGCGCCCATGCTGCTAGGCGCGCTCGACAACGACAGGCTGTCAATTTCACTCGCGTCGCTGATTGCGACGCGGCGTTTCCCGGCGCTAACGGAAGAGCACGCGCCGGTGCTCCCGCACCCGGCGGCGTGACGGTACGGCGCGCCTGCGAGAGGCGCGCCACCGCGTCCGATCGCGATCAGAGAGAGATCTTGCCGCGGCAGATATCCGCGAACATGACCCAGTCGCCCATCAGGCTGTAGATGGGGTGACGGAAGGTGGCCGGGCGGTTCTTCTCGAACTTGAAATGTCCGACCCACGCGAAGCCGTAGCCGCACACGATGGCGAGCGGCAGCCAGAGCCAGTTGCCCGTGGCGATCGCCATGCAGACGAAGCCGATCACGCCGAGCGACCCGATGAAATGCAGCCGCCGCGAAACGGGATGGCTATGCTCGCTCAGGTAGAACGGATAGAACTCCGCGAAGCTCGAAAAATGCTCGGTATGCGTGGTGGGTTGCATTGTCTCCTCCTTTCTGCGTGGGCCGCAGGGGATGGTTGATTCGGCCATTTTCCGGCGTTCCGAACGACCGTGCAACCAGGGCAGGCGTCTAAATCTCAGCCGTTGCCCACGCGCGGCACCTGCTGCGTTGCAAAAGCGTAGAGCGCGTCGAGCGTTGCATCGGGCTGCTCGGTCATCAGCGCGTGGCCCGCGTCCAGCGTGACGGTGTCCACCGGCGTGCCGGCTTGCGCGAAGGCGTCGGCGAGGGCGCGCGCCGCGCGTGGGGGCGTCATCGCGTCGCGTTTGCCGACGATCAGGCGCACCGGGCAGCGCACCTTCGCTGCACTAGCGAGGCCATCCACGTAAGCGTTGCACGCCGCGAAATCCGTATGGAAAAGCTGCGGCTCGCCGCGTGCGGCGACACGCTCCATCAGCCGCTGGTTCATGCCGCGCAGCCAGAAACCGGGCCCGGGGCTCGACGGCTTGGCGGCAAGCGTCGAGTGCGACCACGCGTTGACGAGCGCGATCGCCTCCGGTTCGCGCTCTCGCGCGGCTTCGAGCAAGCTGGGCGCGACCGTCATCGGAAACGCGGTGGCGAGCAGGGCGATGCGCTGCGCGCGCTCAGGATGGCGGGCCGCGAATTCGAGCGCGATGAGCGAGCCCATGCTGTGGCCGGCGACGAAGGCCTGCGGCGCGTTCACCGCGTCGAGCAGCGCAGCCACCCAGTCGGCGAGCGCGCCGATGCTCGTGAGCGCCGGGCCCGCGCTGCGCAGGTGGCCGGGCAGATCGACGGCCAGCGCATTGAAGCCGTGGTTCGCGAAATAGCGCGACTGCAGCCCCCAGACGCTATGGTCGTGCTGCGCGCCGTGGACGAACACCGCGAACGGCAGCGCGGGGTCGATCGCGCGCGAGGCCGTGTAGGCATAGACCGGCTTGCCGGCGACATCGACGATCATGACGCCTCCCTGCCGGCGGCCTTGGCCTTCGACGCGTCCGCTTTCTGCGACGCCTTCAGCGCGCGCTTGAGGTCGTCGACCAGGTCGGCGGGGTCTTCGAGTCCGATCGAGAGCCGGATCGTGCCTTCTGCGATGCCGGCGGCGGCCAGCGCCGCGGCGTCCATGCGGAAATGCGTGGTCGAGGCAGGGTGGATCACGAGCGAGCGCGCGTCGCCGACGTTGGCCAGGTGCGAGAACAGCGTGAGCGATTCGATGAAGCGCTTGCCTGCCTCGCGTGCCCCGCGCAAGTTGAAGCTGAACACGGCGCCCGCGCCGCGCGGCAGCAGACGTTTGGCCAGCGTGTAATCGGGATGGCTCGGCAGTTCGGGCCACGCAACCGATTCGACCGCCTCGTGCGCAGCGAGAAATTCGACGATGCGCCGCGCGTTCGCCACATGCCGTTCCATGCGCAGCGGCAGCGTTTCGATGCCTTGCAACAACTGCCAGGCGGCCTGCGGATGCAGGCACGCGCCGAAGTCGCGCAGGCCCTCGCGGCGCGCGCGCAGCAGGAACGGCGCGACCGTGCTTTCCTCGCTGAACACCATGTCGTGAAAGCCCGCGTAGGGCTCGGTGAGTTCGGGAAAGCGGCCCGACGCTTCAAAGTCGAACGTGCCGCCATCCACGAGCACGCCGCCGATCGTCGTGCCATGGCCCCCAAGGAACTTGGTGGCCGAGTGATAGACGAAATCCGCGCCATGCTCGAAGGGGCGCAGCAGGTAAGGCGTGGTGAACGTCGAATCGACGAGGAGCGGCACGCCGTGCTCGTGCGCGATGTGCGCGACGGCTTCGATGTCGAGTACGTCCAGGCCCGGATTGCCGAGCGTTTCGCCGAACAGCAGGCGCGTGTTGGGCCGCAGCGCCGCGCGCCAGGCGTCGAGGTCGCCGGGCTTCACGAAGGTCGTCTCGATGCCGAAGCGCTTGAGCGTGTAGTGCAGCAGGTTGTGCGAGCCGCCGTAAAGCGCCGCCGAGGCGACGATGTGCGAGCCCGCGCCCATCAGCGTGGCGATCGCGAGATGCAGCGCCGCCTGGCCGCTCGCGGTGCCGATCGCGCCCGCGCCGCCTTCGAGCGCGGCCACGCGCTCTTCGAACACAGCGACGGTCGGGTTCGAGATGCGCGAATACACGTGGCCCGCCCGCTCCATGTTGAAGAGCGCGGCGGCGTGGTCGGTGTCGCGAAACGAGAACGAGGTGGTGAGGTAGATCGGCGTTGCGCGGGCGCCGGTGGCGGGGTCGGGCGCCGCGCCGGCATGCAGCGCGAGCGTGTCGAAACGGCTATCGGGATTCGATGACATCGTGGCGGCGCGGCCGGCGCGAACCGGCCTGGTGTCGAAGGTGAAGGGCATCGTAACACCGGCGGCGGGGCGCAGGGACGCCCGGCCAGGCGTTTTTCGGGCCCGATGGAGGGCCGCCCGCGTGTCTGCCCGCGAGGCCGCGCGGGCGGCCAGTCTTGCGCCGGAAAACCTTTCGCCACGGGTTTCGGCAGACGTTTCGGAGCGCCGTGGACCGCCCGCCGCGCGGCTTTCCTTTTAACAATCTTTCCGCTAGGATCGAATGAGGTAGGCATCTTTTCAGCATTTCCCCCATTACTAGCGGCATTCCTGGAGACACATCATGCGTGTCAGCGACATCCTCAAGGTGAAGGGCAATACGCTCTTCACCGTCACGCCCGATACTGCGCTGCACGAGGCAGTCAACACCATGGCCGAGCACGATATCGGCTCGCTCGTCGTCATGGAGTACGGCGATCTGGTCGGCATGCTCACGTTCCGCGAGATCATCCTTACGCTGCGCGCGAACGGCGGCAGCGTCGGCACCACGACGATCCGCAAGGTCATGGACGATCATCCGATCACCTGCACGCCGGAAACCGAGGTCGACGAAGTGCGCCGCATGATGCTCGAGCATCACGTGCGCTATCTGCCGGTCATGGAAAGCCGCTCGCTCATGGGCGTGATCTCGTTCTACGACGTGGCGAAGGCCGTGGTGGAAGCGCAGGGCTTCGAAAACAAGCTGCTCAAGGCCTATATTCGCGACTGGCCGGAAGAGGAACGCCAGCCGGCGCGCTGAGCGCAGCCGTCCTTCCGTCCAACGCCTGGGTTGGTCAGCATGAAAAAGCGCGCGTCAGGCGCGCTTTTTCGCGTCTGGGCCTCACGAATTCCGTCAGTGCGACTCCTACTCGATGAACGATAGACCGATGCCCGCGGCGCAGCGCGACAAGCGCAAAGCACACCATGAGGGTGATCACGCATCGCAATTCACGCTGCTGCGCCAGCGCCGTTTCGCGCCGTTTTTCTGGACACAGTTCCTTGGGGCGATGAACGACAACGTGTTCAAGATCGGCTTTACGTCGCTCGTCACGTATCAGGCTGCGCGGTTTTCCGGCGTCGATCCGAAGACGGTCGCGTTTCTGATCTCGGCCATTTTCATTTTGCCGTTCGTGCTGTTTTCCGCGACCTCGGGCCAGGTCGCCGACAAGTACGACAAGGCGATGCTCACGCGCTGGGTCAAGACCTTCGAGATCGCGGTCATGCTGATCGGCGCGGCCGGTTTCTGGATGCACAGCGCGCCGCTGCTGTATGCGTGCACGTTCCTGATGGGCGTGCATTCCACGGTGTTCGGGCCGGTCAAGTACGCATACCTCCCGCAACGGCTCACGCCCGAAGAACTGGTTGGCGGCAACGGGCTCGTCGAGATGGGCACGTTCGTCGCGATTCTGCTCGGCACGATCGTGGGCGGCGTGGCGGCGGGTATCGGGGCGATGGATCCCGCGTCCGCGCATGCCGACGCTGGGCCGCCGCTTGGCGCATGGTGGCTCGGCGGCATGTGTATTGTCATCGCGCTCGTGGGGCGGGTGGCCTCGGGTTTCGTGCCGCCGTGCGAGCCGTCGCAGCCGGATCTGCGCATCAACTGGAATCCGTTCTCCGAAACCTGGCGCAACCTGCGCCTCGCACACGGCAACCGCACCGTCTTTCTGAGCCTGCTCGGCATCTCGTGGCTCTGGTTCGTCGGCGCGACGTTTCTGGCGTCGTTCTTCAATTTCGCCAAAGATGTGATGTCGGCCGATCCCGACGTCGTGACCGTGCTGCTCGCGATGTTCTCGCTTGGCATCGGCTCGGGGTCGCTGCTGTGCGAGCGGCTCTCGCGGCGGCGCATCGAGGTGGGCCTCGTGCCGCTCGGCTCGATCGGCATCAGCGTGTTCGGCATCGATCTCTTCTTCGCGAGCCATGCGTTGCCGGCCGCCTCCCATCTGCTTTCGGTGGGCGAATTCCTGCGCACCGCCGCGCACTGGCGCGTGCTCGCCGACCTGTTCCTGCTCGCCATGTTCGGCGGTTTTTACAGCGTGCCGCTCTACGCATTGATCCAGAGCCGCAGCGCGCCCAGCCACCGCGCCCGCATCATCGCCGCGAACAACATCCTCAATTCGCTCTTCATGATCGTCTCGGCGCTCATGGCGATGGCGCTCACGTCCGCAGGCGTCGGTATTCCGGGCATTTTCCTCACCACGGCGCTGCTCAATATCGTCGTGGCGGCGTATATCTACACGCTCGTGCCCGAGTTCCTGCTGCGTTTCGTGGCGTGGGTGCTCGTGCACACGGTCTACCGCGTGCGGCTCGTGCACACCGAGCGCATACCGGCAGAGGGCGCGGCGGTGCTCGTCTGCAATCACGTGAGTTATGTCGATGCGATCGTGATCATGGCCGAGAGCCCGCGGCCGATCCGCTTCGTCATGGATCAGCAGATCTTCCGTTCGCCGTTCTTCGGCTGGGTGTTCCGTCACGCCAAGGCCATTCCGATTGCGCCCGCTCACGAAGATCCGGCTGCGCTTGCTGCTGCCTATGACGCGTGCGCGGCTGCGCTGGCCGAGGGCGATCTTGTGTGCATTTTTCCGGAAGGCAAGCTCACGCGCACGGGCGACATGAACCCGTTCCGCCACGGCGTGACCGAGATCTTGCGGCGCACGCCGGTGCCCGTCGTGCCGTTGGCGTTGCGCGGGCTGTGGGGCAGCGCGTTCTCGCGCTTTCCGGCATCCGGGCAGGACCGGCCGCTACGACGGGGTTTGACGAGCCGTTTGACGCTCGCGGTGGGCGAGCCGATCGCGGCGGCGGACGCCACGCTCGAGCGCTTGCAGGAGACGGTGGCGGAGCTGCGCGGCGCGCGGCGCTGACGCAAGCGGCATGCGGGGCACGCGGGGCGGCAGGCTGTGCCGCCCAAACCGGCGTCGCGCCGCCTTTTCGCCCAACCGAGCGGTCGGGCGTCGCCGCGCGCGGGCTGGCATAATGCTGGATTCCCCGATTCACTTTGGACGACCGCCATGTCCGGCAACACGCTCGGTACGCTTTTCACCGTCACCACCTTCGGCGAATCCCACGGTCCGGCCATTGGCTGCGTCATCGACGGCTGCCCGCCCGGCCTGGCGCTCACCGAAGCCGATATCCAGATCGACCTGGACCGCCGCCGCCCTGGCACGTCGCGTCACGTGACGCAGCGCCAGGAAGAGGACAAGGTCGAGATTCTCTCGGGCGTGTTCGAAGGGCGCACCACGGGCACGCCCATCGCTCTGCTTATCCGCAATACCGACCAGCGCAGCAAGGACTACGGCAACATCGTCGAGACCTTCCGTCCCGGTCACGCCGACTACACCTATTGGCAGAAGTACGGCATTCGCGACTATCGCGGCGGCGGCCGTTCGTCGGCACGCCTCACCGCGCCCACGGTCGCGGCGGGCGCCGTGGCGAAGAAGTGGCTGCGCGAGCGCTTTGGCGTGGAAGTGCGCGGCTACATGCGCGCGCTCGGCGAGATCGACGTGCCGTTCGTGAGCTGGGAGCACGTGCACGAGAACCCGTTCTTCGTGCCCAACGCCGACGTCGTGCCGCAGCTCGAAGACTACATGGACGCGTTGCGCAAGGACGGCGACTCGATCGGTGCGCGCGTGAACGTGGTGGCGAGCGGCGTGCCGGTGGGTTGGGGCGAACCGCTGTTCGACCGGCTCGACGCCGACATCGCGCACGCCATGATGGGCATCAACGCGGTGAAGGGCGTGGAGATCGGCGCGGGCTTCGCGAGCGTCGCGCAACGCGGCTCGGTGCACGGCGACGAGCTCACGCCGAACGGCTTTCACGGCAACCACGCTGGCGGCGTGCTTGGCGGCATTTCGACGGGGCAGGACATCACCGTGTCGATCGCCATCAAGCCGACCTCGAGCATTCGCACGCCGCGCCGCTCGATCGACAAGGCGGGCGACCCCGCGACGGTCGAGACCTTTGGCCGCCACGACCCGTGCGTTGGCATTCGCGCGACGCCGATCGCCGAGGCCATGCTCGCGCTCGTGCTGATCGATCACGCGCTGCGCCACCGCGCGCAGAATGCCGACGTCGTCGTGACGACGCCGAAGATCGCGGCCAGCGACGAGTGATGTTCGCCGGTGCGGCGCGAGCCGCACTCGTTGCGCGGGCAACAAAAAAGCCGCTTCAGGCTGACACCTGAAGCGGCTTTTTTTCGCTTGCCGAACTTACATGTTCGGATAGTTCGGACCGCCGCCGCCTTCCGGCGTGACCCACACGATGTTCTGCGTCGGGTCCTTGATGTCGCACGTTTTGCAGTGCACGCAGTTCTGCGCGTTGATCTGCAGACGGTCGCTGCCGTCGTCGTTCTTCATGAACTCGTACACCGCAGCAGGGCAGAAGCGCGCTTCCGGGCCCGCGTAGGTGCGCAGGTTCACGTTCACGGGCACGCTTGCGTCCTTGAGCGTCAGGTGCGCGGGCTGATTCTCTTCGTGGTTCGTGTTCGAGATGAACACCGAGGAGAGCCGGTCGAATGTGAGCTTGCCGTCAGGTTTCGGATACTCAATTGGCTTACATTGCGAAGCGGGCTTGAGCATCTCGTGATCGCGGTGCTGGTGATGCAGCGTCCACGGCACGTTGCCGCCCAGCAGCTTCTGCTCGATGCCGACCATCAGCGTGCCGAGGTACAGACCCTTGCTCATCCACTGCTTGAAGTTGCGCGCCTTGTACAGCTCCGTGTAGAGCCACGACTGCTTGAACGCTTCGGGGTAGGCCGCGAGTTCGTCGCTCTGGCGGCCAGCCTGCACGGCTTCGAACGCGGCATCGGCAGCCAGCATGCCGGTTTTGATCGCCGCGTGGCTGCCCTTGATGCGCGAGGCGTTCAGGAAGCCCGCGTCGTCGCCCACGAGCGCGCCGCCCGGGAACACGAGCTTGGGCAGCGACATCAGGCCGCCTGCGGTGATCGCGCGTGCGCCGTACGACACGCGCTTGCCGCCTTCGAGGTACTTGCGGATTTCCGGATGCGTCTTGTAACGCTGGAACTCTTCAAACGGCGAAAGGTACGGGTTCTGGTATGCGAGACCGACAACGAAGCCCACCATCACCTGGTTGTTGTCGATGTGGTACAGGAACGAGCCGCCGTACGTATCGGATTCGAGCGGCCAGCCCGCCGTGTGGATCACGAGACCCGGCTGGTGCTTCGCCGGATCGATTTCCCACAGTTCCTTGATGCCGATACCGTAGACCTGCGGGTCCGAATCCTTGCCCAGCTTGAACTTCTCGTTCAGCTGACGGCCCAGGTGTCCGCGGCAGCCTTCGCAGAACAGCGTGTACTTGGCGTGCAGCTCCATGCCGAGCTGGAAGTTCTCGGTGGGCTCGCCGTCCTTGCCGACGCCCATGTTGCCGGTGGCGACGCCCTTCACCGAGCCATCGTCGTTGTAGAGCACTTCCGCAGCCGGAAAACCGGGGAAGATTTCCACGCCCAGCGCCTCGGCCTGCTGGCCCAGCCAGCGCGTGACGTTGGCAAGGCTGATGACGTAATTGCCGTGGTTCTTGAAGTTGTCGGGCAGCGCCCAGTTCGGCACAGATTTAGCCCCCGTTTCGGAAAGAAAAAGGAACTTGTCCTCAGTCACGGGCACGTTCAGCGGTGCGCCTTGCTCTTTCCAGTCCGGCATCAGCTCGTTCAGGGCACGCGGATCCATGACCGCGCCCGAGAGGATATGCGCCCCGATTTCCGAGCCCTTTTCCAGCACGCAAACGCCGATTTCAGCGCCTTTTTCCGCGGCCAGCTGCTTCAGGCGGATCGCAGCGGACAGCCCGGCGGGGCCACCGCCGACGATCACGACGTCGTATTCCATCGACTCGCGTGGACCGTATTGCTCTAAAAGACTTGCGGGGGTCATCAATGCTCCTCTTGCCATTAGAATGCTTTTTTCGGGTTCGTATTGTCGGGTAACGTTCCCCGTGCCGCAACCCAACAGGCTAACATTAGCACGACCGTTCTATTCTATGGCGTCAGATTTGGTGTGCCGGTCAGGCCGCGTTCTGGCGCTTATTCACCTCTGAACAGGAACCGGAAATGGGCCGTTCGATCAATCTGGAAGGCAAGGTCGCGATGATCACGGGGGCCTCCAGCGGGCTCGGCAAGCGCTTCGCCCAGGTGCTCTCGCAGGCGGGCGCAAAGGTCGTGCTGGCAAGCCGCCGCGTGGAGCGGCTCAAGGAACTGCGCGCCGAAATCGAGGCGAGCGGGGGCGCCGCCCACGTCGTGTCGCTCGACGTGACCGACTACCAGAGCATTCGCTCGGCAGTCGCGCATGCGGAAACCGAGGCGGGGACCATCGACATCCTCGTCAACAACTCGGGCGTGTCCACGACGCAAAAGCTCGCCGACGTCACGCCCGCCGACTTCGAATACGTATTCGACACCAACACGCGCGGCGCCTTTTTCGTGGCCCAGGAGGTCGCCAAGCGCATGATCATGCGCGGCAGCGGCGGCCCGAAACCGGCATACCGCATCATCAATATTGCTTCGGTGGCGGGTCTGCGCGCGCTGCCGCAAATCGGCCTGTACGCGATCAGCAAGGCCGCGGTCGTCCATATGACGAAGGCGATGGCGCTCGAATGGGGGCGTCACGGCATCAACGTGAACGCGATCTGCCCGGGCTACATCGACACGGAGATCAACCATCACCACTGGTCGACGGAGCAGGGGCAAAAGCTCGTCGCGATGCTGCCGCGCCACCGCGTCGGCATGCCCGAAGACCTGGATGGCCTGCTGCTGCTGCTCGCCGCCGACGAGTCGTCGTTCATCAACGGTTCGATCATTACCGCCGACGACGGCTTCGGGCTCACCTGAGTGCAGGCGAGTCCGGCCGCCGGCCGGCATTCCGTTTTTTCGCAACAGCAAGAAGTTGAAGTGCAATGAGTGACTACCACCCCGTTTTTGAGATGACCATGCCGATCCGTTGGGGCGACATGGACGCGTTCGGCCATGTGAACAACACGGTCTACTTCCGCTACATGGAGCAGGTGCGGATTTCCTGGTTCGAGCATCTGGGCGTGGCCGCGGAGAGCGGCGACGGCCAGGGGCCCGTGATCGTCAATGCTTCGATGGAATTCCTCAAGCAGTTGCATTACCCTGGCGACATCGTCTGCACGATGACGGTCGGCCAGCCTGGCCGCAGCAGCTTCGACACCGGTTTCGAGCTGCGCCGCGCCGACGAGCCCGACACGCTCTACGCACGCGGAAACGCGCGCTGCGTGTGGATCGATTACGCGGCGGGCAAGTCGGTGCCGATTCCCGACATGCTGCGCTCGACCATCGAGCATGCGGGCCTCGTCAAGTCCGACCGGGTAGGCTGAGCCTTACGTCGCAGGCGCGCGCCTTTACTGGCCGAGCAACCGCTGCAGCAGCTCGGTGGCGTTGCCGGTGTCGTACTTGCGCATGAGGCGCGCACGATACACATCCACGGTGCGCGGGCTGATATCGAGAATCCGCCCGATCTGCTTGCTGGTCTTGCCGGTCACGAGCTGCGCGGCGATTTCGCGCTCGCGCGGCGTGAGCTCGATGGCCACGCGTCGCGTCGCGCTAAGGTCTTCAAACGTCCAGACGCCCGCCGCGTGCGGCTCGGCGCGGTCGAGCGAGCGCCCCGTAACGTGACACCAGAAGAGCTCACCGTTGGCGCGCTTCATGATGCGGTCGTCGGCGTAGCTGCCTTGCGCCGTCATGATCGGCGGGATGCGTGCGCCAATGCGCTCGAACTCGTCCGCAGAAGGGTAGAGCACCTGGAACGACTGGCCGATCAGGGCCTCGCGTGCGCAGCCGAAGATCGCGGCGACCTGGTCGTTGCAATCGACGATGGTGCGCTCGCGCGCAAGCACGAGGCCGATGGGCGCGAGATGGAACGCGGTCTGGTAGTCGAGAGCGGAGCGTTCGGCGGGTTGGATTGGAGCGGCCATGGCGGACGGTGCGGGTATTGCTTTATGTAGTTTTGCGTATTGTGCCGCAACAGGGGGCCAGCGTACGCTTTGCACCCATCGGAGGGGCAGATTTCAAGGCTCGCGCAGCTCGTTAGAGCCCGTGCGAGCCGCCCGGCCGGGCTGCCGGCTTCACGGCAACGCCACCGGGGCATGACTAGAATTGAGCATCCGGACGCGCTCGACGTCCGCGCGACAAACCGGATTGGCGGATTTCCATTCGAGGAAGGGACACACTGATGAACAAGGTCTATAAAAGCGCGGCTGCCGCGCTCGAAGGCATCGTCAAGGACGGGCAGACATTCGCGGTTGGCGGCTTTGGCCTCTGCGGCATTCCGGAAGCGCTGATCGGCGCACTGCGCGATACGGGCGTGAAGGGCATCACCTGCATCAGCAACAACGCGGGTGTGGACGGCTTCGGCCTCGGCTTGCTGCTGGAGACGCGCCAGATCAAGAAAATGATCTCGTCCTACGTGGGCGAGAACAAGGAATTCGAGCGCCAGTATCTGTCGGGCGAACTCGAACTCGAATTCACGCCGCAAGGCACGCTGGCTGAAAAGCTGCGCGCGGGCGGCGCCGGCATTCCGGCGTTCTTCACGAATACCGGCTTCGGCACGCTGATCGCCGAGGGCAAGGAAACGCGCCAGTTCGGCGACAAGCACTACGTGCTCGAGCATTCGCTCACGGCCGATGTCGCGCTCGTGAAGGCGTGGAAGGCCGACAAGTCGGGCAACCTGGTCTTCCGCCGCACGGCGCGCAACTTCAACCCGATGTGCGCGATGGCCGGCAAGATCACCGTGGCGGAAGTGGAGGAGATCGTCGAGAACGGCGCGCTCGATCCGGACGCCATCCATACGCCGGGCATCTTCGTGCAGCGCATCGTGCTCAACGCGCACCCGGAAAAGCGCATCGAACAACGCACCGTGCGCGCCGCAGCCGGCAACGCCGCGAGCAACTGAGCAAGGAGACCGACCATGGCATGGAATCGTGACGAAATGGCCGCGCGCGCGGCGAAGGAACTGCAGGACGGCTTCTACGTGAACCTCGGCATCGGCCTGCCGACGCTCGTGGCCAACCACGTGCCCGCGGGCATGGAAGTGTGGCTGCAGTCGGAAAACGGCTTGCTCGGCATCGGCCCGTTCCCGACCGAAGAGGAAGTGGACGCCGACATGATCAACGCCGGCAAGCAGACCGTGACGACGCTGCCGGGTTCGTCGATTTTCTCGTCGGCGGACTCGTTCGCGATGATTCGCGGCGGCCACATCAACCTGGCGATCCTCGGCGCCATGCAGGTGAGCGAGAAGGGCGACCTGGCCAACTGGATGATCCCCGGCAAGATGATCAAGGGCATGGGCGGCGCGATGGACCTCGTGGCGGGCGTTGGCCGTGTGGTCGTGCTGATGGAGCACGTGGCAAAGGGCGACCAGCACAAGATTCTCGACGCCTGCACGCTGCCGCTGACGGGCGTGGGCGTGGTCGACCTCATCATCACCGATCTCGGCGTGATGGAAGTGAGCGATGCCGGTCTGAAGGTGACCGAGCTGGCGCCGGGCGTGACGGTGGACGAGATCAAGGCCAAGACTGGCGCGCCGCTCGATGTGAGCGCTGTGAGCTGAAAGTCGTAGCGTAAGCACGATTGGCGGCGGGCGAGACTTCGGTCTCGCCCGTTTCGTTTTGGCCGTGCTTTTCGGTGCGGGTTGCGTGCGGCTTTGCCACCGATGCCGCGCGGCAAAGCCGTTTACAATCGGCCGAAAGTCTTGATGCGCCTTCGAGCGAGGATCCCGCGATGACCGAATCGACCGCCGTGCCGCGCCAGCAATATGTGCAGTGCCTGAGTCCCGCGGGCCTGCACCGCATCGCGTACACCGAGTGGGGCGACCCCGCCAATCCGCGCGTGCTCGTATGCGTGCACGGACTCACGCGCTCGGGACGCGACTTCGACCGCTTTGCCGCTGCCATGGCCGACGAATACCGTGTTGTCTGCCCCGACGTGGCCGGGCGCGGTCTCTCATCGTGGCTGCTCGACCCGCGCGGCTACGGCGTCGCGCAGTACCTCGCGGACATGGTTACGTTGATCGCGCGCACCGGCGTGGAGAAAGTCGACTGGTTTGGCACCTCGATGGGCGGCCTGATCGGCATGGCGCTCGCGGGGCTGCCGGGCTCGCCCATTGGCCGCATGCTGCTCAACGACATCGGGCCGCATATCGAACCCGCGTCGCTTGCTCGCATCGGCGAGTACGTCGGGCAAGGCGGGTCTTTCGCTACGCTTCAGGAAGGCATCGACAACGCGGCGCTTCTCGCGGCTTCGTTCGGCCCGCTCAGCGCCGGGGAGTGGCGCGAGATCAATACGCCGTTGCTGCACGAAGTGGACGGCCAGTGGCGCTACCGCTACGACCCGCGCATTGCCGAACCCTTCAAGTCGACCACGCCGGAGCAGAACGAAGAGGGCGAGAAGTTTCTGTGGCGCTCGCTCGCCGCGTTCGAGGGGCCCGTGCTTGTCGTGCGCGGAGCGCTTTCGGACCTGCTTTCGCGCGAAACGGTCACGAAGATGGTCGAGACCGGGCGCAACGTATCGAGCGTCGAAATCGAGGGCGTCGGGCATGCGCCCGCGTTCCTCGCGCCCGACCAGATCGCGATCGCGCGCCGTTTTTTCGACGGCGAGGGCCTTCGCGCGTCATAATATGAGATTCGCCGGCATATTCCGGTGCGCTTGCATGCGCGCTGGCTCGCGCCGGCCCGGAAGTCGATCGTTTTTCACTTCTCAACAGGAATTTTCATGGCAGTCATTCGTCACCACGTTGGCCCGCGTCTTTCGGAAACCGCCATCCACAATGGCACCGTCTACCTGGCTGGCCAGATCGCCGAGGACACGAAAGAGGACATCGCCGGCCAGATGCGCGAAGTGCTCGGCCACATCGACCGCCTGCTGGGCGAGGCGAACAGCGACAAGTCGCTGCTTCTCTCGGTGCAGATCTATATCGCCGACATGAAGGATTTCCCCGGCATGAACGCCGAGTGGGACAAGTGGGTTGCGCAAGGCGCGACGCCGCCGCGCGCGACGGTCGAAGCGAAGCTCGCGAATCCGGAATGCCTCGTCGAGATCGTCGTGGTGGCTGCGCAGCGCGATTGAGTGCAAGTCGTTCAGTCGGCGTAGTTTCACCGAGTGTGTTTGATCCTTTTCGTTGTCGCCCGTCCGGCATGCCGGCGGGCATCGCCTCATGAGTAGCGACACCGTTCCTCCCGCCCCCGCGGTTTCCGCCGATACCGGCGCGCTGCCGTCGCTCGACGACGCGCTTGCGTTCGTGCGCGAGCACGCCGGCGACGCACGTCTTTCCACCGGCGAGCCGCTCATCGAGCACGCGCAGGGCACGGCGTCCATCATGAGCCGGCTCAACGTCGATCCGCCTGCCGTGCTCGCCGCGGCGCTCTTCAATCTCGCGCCGCATCTCGACGATCCGGAAGCCACGCTCGAAGCGCGCTTCGGCGCGGAAGTCGCCAAGCTGGTGTTCGACGTGCGCAAGCTGTTGCGGCTTGGCAGCGTGAGCCTGCGGGCGGCGCAGCAGGCCGTGCCCGAAGCCGGCCGCGAAGGGCGCGACGCCCAGGCGGCGCGGCGCGCGCAGGTCGAGTCGTTGCGCAAGATGCTGCTCGCGTTCGCGCAGGACATCCGCGTCGTGCTGATCCGGCTCGCGTCGCGCCTGCAGTCGCTGCGCTTTTATGCGGCGGCCAAGATCACGCCCGCGCCCGAGATCGCGCACGAGTCGCTCGAAATCTACGCGCCGCTCGCCAACCGGCTGGGCATCTGGCAACTCAAGTGGGAACTCGAAGATCTCGCGTTCCGCTTTCAGGAGCCCACTACCTACAAGCGCATCGCGAAGCTGCTCGACGAAAAGCGCGTGGAACGCGAGAGCTACGTGGCCGAGGCGATCGCGCGGCTGCAGAGTGAGCTTGCCGCCGCGCATATCCCCGCCGAGGTGAGCGGACGGCCCAAGCACATCTACAGCATCTGGAAGAAGATGCGCGGCAAGGAGATCGACTTCTCCGAGCTTTACGATGTGCGCGCGTTCCGCGTGATCGTGCCCGACATCAAGGATTGCTACACGGTGCTCGGCATCGTGCACAACCTCTGGCAGCCGGTGCCGAAGGAGTTCGACGACTACATCTCGCGGCCCAAGCCCAACGGATATCGCTCGCTGCACACCGTCGTGATCGGCGACGACGGCCGCGCGTTCGAGGTGCAGATCCGCACGCAGGAGATGCATCAGTTCGCCGAGTACGGCGTGGCCGCGCACTGGCGCTACAAGGAGGCCGGTGCGAAGGGCTACGGCGGCCAGTTCAGCGCAAGCAGCAGCTACGACGAGAAGATCGCGTGGCTGCGCCAGTTGCTTGCCTGGAAGGACGATGTCTCGGACGCTCGCCAGCCGTGGGAGCAGTTGCGCCAGGCCACGCTCGACGACGACCACATCTATGTTCTCACGCCCCAGGCGCGCGTGATCGCGCTGCCGCAAGGCGCGACGCCGCTCGACTTCGCGTATCACCTGCACAGCGAACTGGGCCATCGCTGCCGTGGCGCGCGCGTGGACGGCGCGATGGTGCCGCTCAACACCCAGCTTCGCAACGGCCAGACGGTCGAGATCGTTTCGGTGAAGGAGGGCGGGCCGTCGCGCGACTGGCTCAATCCGCAGCTCGGCTATCTGCATAGCCCGCGTGCGCGCCAGAAGGTGCGCGCGTGGTTCAACGCGATCGAAGCGCAGGAAAACATCGCCAACGGCCGCGCGATGGTGGAAAAGACGCTGCAGCGCGAGGGCCGCACGTCGGTCAATCTCGATCAGCTCGCGGCCAAGCTCGGCTTCAAGTCGCCCGACGACCTCTTCAGCGTGGTCGGCAAGGAAGAGTTCAGCCTGCGCAATGTCGAGCACGCATTGCACGACGCGCCCGCGGCCGAGCCCGAGGAGGAAACGCCCGAACAGCTCACCAAGCGCGCGAGCGGCGCGAACGTCGCGCATGGCGGGTCGTCGGGCGTGCTGGTGGTCGGCGTGGATGCGCTGCTGACCCAGCTCGCGCGCTGTTGCCGGCCCGCGCCGCCCGACGCGATCAGCGGTTTCGTCACGCGCGGCAAGGGCATGTCGATCCATCGCAGCGATTGCCCGACGTTCCTGCGCATGGCTGACCGTGCGCCCGAGCGCGTGCTGCATACCACCTGGTCCGCCGACGTGATGGGCGGGCGCGGCCAGTCGGTCTACCCGGTCGATATTTCGATCGAGGCCACTGACCGCCAGGGTTTGCTGCGCGACATCTCCGAAGTGTTCGCGCGCGAGAAGATGAATGTGATCGGCGTGAAGACGCAGTCGCGCCGCAATGCGGCGTACATGCAGTTCACGGTGGAAGTGTCGAATTCCGCGCAGATCCAGCGCGCCTGCGTGCTGCTGGGCGAGGTGGGCGGGGTGCAGCGGGCGTCGCGCAAGGGCTGAGGCGGGCAGAATTGGCGCGCTGCAAAAAAAGCTTGCCAAGTCTGCGGGTACTTCATATAATCTTTCTTCTTCAGGCTCGTAGCTCAGCTGGTTAGAGCACCACCTTGACATGGTGGGGGTCGTTGGTTCGAGTCCAATCGAGCCTACCAACGAAATCGAGGTCGCGGCGGTGGTTTTGCCGAGGCTTCACATGCAGTAAAAAGCGCTCTGCGCTCAAGGCGACTACGGTTATGACACCGCGAACGTTTACCGAAACTACTTCGGAGCGACGCTAGTCGAGGACCTCTTTCGCCTCTGCAGTCTGGTTTGAAAAGTGAATGCGGCCCCTCGAAAGCGGGGCCGCATTTTTTTTCGCTGCGAAGTTTTCCGCGGTCTGTTCCCACGAACAATACGATGTGCCTTCGCGGCACTTCTGGAGAAAAACATGGTTGCGATACGTCTGCCCGACGGTTCGGTTCGACAGTACGATCATCCCGTCACGGTCGCCGAAGTGGCGGCTTCGATTGGCCCCGGCCTCGCCAAGGCGGCGCTCGGCGGCAAGCTCGACGGCGAACTGGTCGATACGTCGACGCTGATCGATCGCGACGCATCGCTCGCCATCGTCACGGACAAGGATGCCGACGGCCTCGACATCATTCGTCACTCCACGGCGCACTTGCTCGCCTACGCGGTGAAGGAGCTGTATCCGGAAGCGCAGGTCACGATCGGGCCGGTCATCGACAACGGTTTCTACTACGACTTCGCGTACAACCGTCCCTTCACGCCCGAAGATCTCGAGAAGATCGAAAAGCGCATGCAGGAGCTCTCGAAGAAGGACGAGCCGGTGTCGCGCCGCGTTGTCACGCGCGGCGAAGCCGTGGACTACTTCAAGAGCATTGGCGAGAAGTACAAGGCCGAGATCATCGAGTCGATTCCGGGTGCGGAAGAGATCAAGCTGTACTCGCACGGCGGCTTCACGGACCTGTGCCGCGGCCCGCACGTGCCGTCCACGGGCAAGCTCAAGGTCTTCAAGCTCATGAAGGTCGCAGGCGCGTACTGGCGCGGCGACTCGAAGAACGAGCAGCTGCAGCGCATCTACGGCACGGCCTGGACGAAGAAGGAAGACCAGGACCAGTACCTCCATATGCTCGAAGAAGCCGAGAAGCGCGATCACCGCAAGCTCGGCAAGCAGCTCGACCTGTTCCACATGCAGGACGAGTCGCCGGGCATGGTGTTCTGGCACCCGAAGGGCTGGACGCTGTGGCAGCAGGTCGAGCAGTACATGCGCGGCCGCCTGCGCGTGGCTGGCTACGACGAGATCAAGACCCCGATGATCATGGACCGTTCGCTCTGGGAAGCGTCGGGTCACTGGCAGAACTATCGTGAAAACATGTTCACGACGGAGTCGGAAAAGCGCGATTACGCGATCAAGCCGATGAACTGCCCGGGCCACGTCCAGGTGTTCAATCACGGCCTGCGCTCGTATCGCGATCTGCCCCTGCGTTACGCGGAGTTCGGCTCGTGTCACCGCAACGAGGCGTCGGGCGCGCTGCACGGCCTGATGCGCGTGCGCGGCTTCGTCCAGGACGATGCGCACATCTTCTGTACGGAAGACCAGATCATCAGCGAGTCGATCGCCTTCAACACGCTGGCGATGAGCATCTACAAGGATTTCGGGTTCGATCACATCGACATCAAGTTGTCGCTGCGCCCGGATTCGCGCGCGGGGACGGATGAGACGTGGGATCGCGCCGAGCAGGGCCTGCGCGAGGCGCTCACGGCCTGCGGCCTGCAGTGGGAAGAGCTGCCGGGCGAGGGCGCGTTCTACGGTCCGAAGGTCGAGTACCACATCAAGGACGCGCTCGGCCGCTCGTGGCAGTGCGGCACGCTGCAGCTCGACATGGTGCTGCCGGAGCGCCTCGGCGCCGAGTACGTGGCCGAAGACAACAGCCGTCGCCGCCCGATCATGCTGCACCGTGCCATTCTTGGTTCGATGGAGCGTTTCCTCGGCATTCTGATCGAGCACCATGCCGGCGCGATGCCGCCGTGGCTCGCTCCGGTGCAGGCCGTTGTGATGAATATCGCGGAAAGTCAGGCCGAATATGCCGCCAATCTGGTCCAATCGTTGCAAAAACAAGGGCTTAGAGTGGTAGGCGATTTGCGCAACGAGAAAATTAGCTATAAAATACGCGAGCACACGCTTGAGAAGGTCCCGTACCTGCTTGTCGTCGGCGACAAGGAGCGTGAAGCACAAACGGTAGCCGTGCGTGCCCGTGGCGGCGTCGATCTGGGTGTCATGCCTGTCGATGCCTTTACAGCGCGTCTTGCGGAAGACGTCAAGACGTTCAGGTAAGCCACTGCGGCAGCGCGGCTCGTTTTTTTAATTTTTAGAGGAAACGTAACATCGCTACGGATAAGTCGCATCGCATCAACGGTGAAATCACTGCACCCGAGGTGCGTCTCGTCGGAATCGAGAATGAGCCGCTCGGCATCGTAAAGCTGGCCGATGCGTTCCGCATGTCGGAACAGCAGGACGTCGATCTGGTTGAAATTGCTCCTCAGGCGGTGCCTCCCGTATGCCGCTTGATGGACTACGGCAAGTTCAAGTACCAGGAATCGAAGAAGCAGCACGAGGCCAAGCTCAAGCAGAAGGTCATCCAGGTCAAGGAAGTCAAATTCCGCCCGGGTACCGATGACGGCGATTACAACGTCAAGCTGCGTAATCTCGTCCGCTTCCTCGAAGATGGCGACAAGACGAAGATCACGTTGCGTTTCCGGGGCCGCGAAATGGCTCACCAGGAAATCGGTATGCGTATGCTCGAGCGCCTGCGCACCGACCTCGATGAAGTCGGTCAGGTCGAGCAAATGCCGAAGATGGAAGGGCGCCAGATGATCATGGTGCTCTCGCCGAAGAAGAAGAAGTAATTGGCGCGCCGCGCGGGTGTTCGATGCGCGGCGGCCGAAAGCAGTTTTCAATGACGTCTTCGACGCTATTGCGTCGAAGGCGGCAAGCAGGTTCCGGAACGGCGCCCGCGCGCTGCACGTGAAGTGCGGCAAACGGGCGTTTTTCCTGAAAGCGGCGGCGAGCTTGTTTTTCAAAAAGCCAGCCAGTCGCCAAAACAAGTGGAGTGGGTTTCGAAGGGCGGAAGTCCCGGCAAGGTGTGTGAACACCGCGCCAACCGCACACCCATGTCCATCAAATAATGGAGTAGTCTGTCATGCCGAAGATGAAGACCAAGAAGAGCGCTGCAAAGCGCTTCGTGGTTCGTCCGGGCGGTACCGTCAAGCGCGGTCAAGCCTTCAAGCGTCACATCCTGACGAAGAAGACCACCAAGAACAAGCGTCATCTGCGTGGTGCAACGGCCGTTCATGATTCCGATCTGAACTCCGTGCGCGCAATGCTGCCGTTCGCGTAATCCTCAACCGATAACTCATAGGAGCGAAACATGCCTCGAGTCAAACGTGGGGTTACCGCACGGGCCCGCCACAAGAAGATCATCAACCTGGCCAAGGGTTACCGCGGCCGTCGCAATAACGTCTACCGCATCGCCAAGCAGGCGGTCATGCGCGCTGGCCAATACGCCTACCGCGATCGCCGCAACAAGAAGCGTGTGTTCCGCGCACTGTGGATCACGCGTATCAACGCGGCGGTGCGTCAGCACGACATGACCTACAGCGTGTTCATCAACGGCCTGAAGAAGGCTTCGATCGAACTCGACCGTAAGGTTCTGGCTGACATGGCTGTGTTCGACAAGGCTGCATTTGCTGCGATCGTCAAGCAGGTGAAGGCCGCCGTCGCTGCCTGATAGCAGGTATTGCGCAGGTTCGTTGCAGCAGCGTCCGGTTGTTTCGGTGATGCTGCAACAAAAACGGGGCTCCTCACCGAGCCCCGTTTTTGTTGGTAATTACGCTTCTTGCGCCGCTTCATGCAGTGCCTTCGCGCCGTCATTGCCACGCTCGATCATCGCGGGTCGTGATGGCGCATCGCTGCGCTAAGTCTCAAACTCTGACGCTGAAAAGATGGGATCAATGGATCTGGACCAGATTGTTGCCGACGCGCAAGGCGCGTTCGCTTCCGCCCCCGACGTCAACACGCTTGAAAACGAAAAGGCCCGCTTTCTCGGCAAGTCCGGCGCGCTGACCGAACTGCTCAAGGGTCTCGGCAAGCTCGACCCGGAAACGCGCAAGACCGAAGGCGCGCGCATCAACGCCGTCAAGCAGCAGGTGGAAGCCGCACTCAACGCGCGCCGCCAGGCGCTCGCCGACGCGCTCCTGAACCAGCGTCTCGCCGCCGAGGCGATCGACGTCACGCTGCCGGGCCGCGGCACGGGTACGGGCAGCCTGCACCCCGTGATGCAGACGTGGGAACGCGTCGAGCGCATCTTCGGCTCGATCGGCTTCGACGTGGCCGACGGTCCCGAGATCGAAACTGACTGGTACAACTTTACCTCGCTCAACAGCCCGGAAAACCATCCGGCGCGCTCGATGCAGGACACGTTCTACGTGGACGGCAAGGACGCGGATGGCCGTCAGCTTTTGTTGCGCACGCACACGAGTCCGATGCAGGTGCGCTACGCGCGCACGCACACGCCGCCTATCAAGGTGATCGTGCCGGGCCGCACGTATCGCGTGGACAGCGACGCCACGCACTCGCCGATGTTCAACCAGGTCGAAGGCCTGTGGATCGAAGAGAACATCAGCTTCGCCGACCTGAAGGGTGTCTACACCGACTTCCTCAAGAAGTTCTTCGAACGTGACGACATCAAGGTGCGCTTCCGTCCGTCGTACTTCCCGTTCACGGAGCCCTCGGCCGAAATCGACATGATGTTCGAGCAAGGCAAGAACGCCGGCAAGTGGCTCGAGATCTCGGGTTCGGGCCAGGTGCATCCGAGCGTGATCCGCAACATGGGCCTCGACCCGGAGCGCTACATCGGCTTTGCGTTCGGCAGCGGCCTCGAACGCCTGACGATGCTGCGTTATGGCGTGCAGGATTTGCGCCTGTTCTTCGAAGGCGATCTGCGCTTCTTGCGTCAGTTCGCCTGAACGGAGCGACGCACTCGCTTGCAGAGCGCGAGGCGGACGCAGCACTGAATGAAGGTGCGCGAGAACCCGCTTCGCGACGGTCACAATCTGTCTGGAACGTAAAACCAAATGCTATTCCCCGAATCCTGGCTGAGAAGCTTTGTCGATCCGAAACTCACGACCGATGAACTGGCCCACGCGCTCACGATGGCCGGCCTCGAAGTCGAAGGCCTGAGCCCGGCCGCGCCTCCCACCACGAAGATCGTCGTGGGCCGCGTGCTCGAAGTCGTGAAGCACCCGGACGCGGACAAGCTCAACGTCACGCAGGTCGATGCCGGCACCGGCGCGACGCTGCAGATCGTGTGCGGCGCGCCCAATGTCGCGCCGGGCATCAAGGTGCCCGTGGCGCTCGTGGGCGCCGAACTGCCGCCCGCGGAAGAGGGCGGCAAGCCTTTCGCGATCAAGCTCTCGAAGCTGCGTGGCGTGGAAAGCCAGGGCATGCTGTGCTCGGCGCGCGAACTGAAGCTCTCGGAAGACCACAGCGGCCTGATGATCCTGCCGGAAGACACGCCGATCGGCCAGGACATCCGCGAAGCGCTGAACCTCGACGACACCATCTTCGAAATCAAGCTCACGCCGAACAAGGCCGATTGCCTTTCGGTGTACGGCATCGCGCGCGAAACGGCTGCGATCACCGGCGCGCCGTTGCAGGCGCCCGTGTATCCGAAGGTCGAAGTGAAGCTCGACGAAAAGCTGCCTGTGAAGATTTCGGCGCCGGACCTGTGCGGCCGCTTCTCGGGCCGCGTGATCCGCGGCGTGAACGCGCACGCGAAAACGCCGCTGTGGATGGTCGAGCGTCTCGAGCGCTCGGGCCAGCGCAGCATCTCGGCGCTCGTCGACATCTCGAACTATGTGATGCTCGAACTGGGCCGTCCTTCGCACGTGTTCGATCTCGACAAGATCCACGGTTCGATGGACGTGCGCTGGGGCAAGAAGGGCGAAACGCTCAAGCTGCTCAACGGCAATACGGTCGAAGTCGATGAAACGGTCGGCGTGATCGCCGACAACCGTGAGATCGAAAGCCTTGCAGGCATCATGGGCGGCGACAGCACGGCCGTCACGCTCGACACCACGAACATCTATCTCGAAGCCGCATTCTGGTGGCCGGACAGCATTCGTGGCCGCTCGCGCCGCTACAACTTCTCGACCGATGCAGGCCATCGTTTCGAGCGCGGCGTGGACTGGTCGACGACGGTCGAGCACATCGAGCGCATCACGCAACTGATCCTCGACATCTGCGGCGGCGCAGCCGGCCCGATCGACGATCAAACCGTGAACGTGCCCAAGCGCGAGCCGGTGACGATGCGCGTCGCGCGTGCGAACCGCATCATCGGCGTGAAGATCAGTGCCGACGAGATCGCGCAAATCTTCACGCGCCTTGGTCTCACGTTCACGCGCAGCGTCGACAATGCGGGCGACGAGCGCTTCAGCGTGACGCCGCCGCCGTACCGTTTCGACATCGAGATCGAAGAAGACTTGATCGAAGAAGTCGCGCGTATCTACGGCGTCGAAAAGATTCCCGCGCTGCCGCCGGTGGCGCGCAGCGAAATGCGCGCGACCAACGAAACGCGCCGCTCGATTCACGCCATTCGTCACGCGCTTGCCGCGCGCGATTACGCTGAAACGATCAACTTCAGCTTCGTCGACGCCGAGTGGGAGCAGGACTTCGCGGGCAACGCGGATCCCGTGAAGCTGCTGAACCCGATCGCGAGCCAGCTCTCGGTCATGCGCACGACGCTGTTCGGCAGCCTCATCAACGTGCTGCGCCATAATCTGAACCGCCGCGCCGACCGCGTGCGCGTGTTCGAAGCAGGCCGCGTGTTCCTGAACGATCCATCGATCAAGGCCGGCGAGATGGCGGTGGAAGGTTTCGCACAACCGAAGATGATTGGCGCACTCGCCTACGGTCCCGCGCTCGAAGAGCAGTGGGGTGCGCAGACGCGCGGCGTCGACTTTTTCGACGTGAAGGGCGATCTCGAAGCGCTGTTCGCATCGCTTGGCGCGGCCAAGACGCCGCGTTTCGTGAAGGCCGAGCACCCGGCGCTGCATCCGGGACGTAGCGCGCGCATCGAAGTCGATGGCAAGTCGGTGGGTTGGATTGGCGAGCTGCATCCGCGCTGGATGCAGAAGTACGACCTGCCGCACGCACCGATGCTCTTCGAGGTCGAGGCCGACGCACTGATGGCGCGCGAGCTGCCCACGCCTACCGAAGTCTCGAAATTCCCGCCGGTCCGTCGCGACATCGCTCTTGTTGTCGATCAAAAGATCGAGGTGCAAGCACTGCTCGACGAGTTCCAGAAAGGCATGCAAGACGAGGCTTGCCGGATTGTGCAGAGGGTTGCGCTTTTCGATGAATTTCGTGCAAAATCAAATACTTCCGGACTTGGCGCGGACGAGAAAAGCCTTGCCTTCCGGGTGACCCTGCAAGATACTGGCGGAACCCTTCAGGACGAAACGGTCGATGCGGCCATCAAGTCCCTGGTGGATCGCCTGGCTCGAGTGTATGGCGCCCGGTTGCGCGGATAAGCTCCTCGGCTCATCACGTACCGACATCGCTTTCTGGTTTGCGAGGTTGCAGATCAACTTCGCAACCGGAAGCGCGCCATTTCATAGATAGATGAACGAAATGAACTCGAGTGATTTCGAAGCCCTTCTTGCGGCACAGCGTAGCGCCATGATTCGCGACATTCCTGCCTCGTCGGCAAGCGCCACGAACGACACGCCCACGCTGACCAAAGCCGAACTCGCAGAGCTGCTGTTCGACAATGTTGGGCTCAACAAGCGCGAAGCGAAAGACATGGTCGAAGCCTTCTTCGAAGTGATTCGCGACGCGCTGGAAAGCGGCGACAGCGTGAAGCTGTCCGGCTTCGGCAATTTCCAGTTGCGCGACAAGCCGCAACGCCCCGGCCGTAATCCGAAAACGGGTGAGGCGATCCCCATCGCGGCGCGTCGCGTGGTGACGTTCCATGCGAGCCAGAAGCTCAAGGCGCTCGTGGAGAGCGGCGCCGAGGCAAGCTTCCCGCGTTGATGCGTTGAGCTTGTCTGCCCGCGGCGGTGGCAATATGGCGGGCGTGAACGAATAAGTAGAAAGAGCGGACTTCAAGGACCCAGGCGGCGACGCCTCATTGCGCAACCACCACGACGGCAAACCGGCGATGACATCGACAAGCGAAAAGGTCGTCTTGCCTCCCATACCCGCCAAGCGCTACTTCACCATTGGCGAGGTGAGCGAGCTGTGCGGCGTGAAGCCACACGTACTTCGGTATTGGGAGCAGGAGTTCACGCAGTTGAAGCCGGTGAAGCGGCGCGGCAATCGCCGCTATTACCAGCATCACGAGGTATTGCTGATCCGTCGCATACGCGAACTGCTTTACGAGCAGGGCTTCACGATCAACGGCGCGCGCAATCGGCTCGATTCGCATGGGGCGGCGGCCGATGAAGCGGGGCAGTCGGAAGCGGTGGGGGCGCAAGCTTCTGAAGGCACGACAGCGCTCGTGGACGTCGACCAGTTGCGCAAGGAATTGCTGCACGTGCTCGATGCGCTCGGGCGTTGATACACCTCTCAGAACGCATGCATGTGAGTCGTTCACGAATTACGTGCGAAGCGGTTCTAATTAGAGAAACTCTCTGTTATACTTTCTAGCTCTCGGGGCGTAGCGCAGCCTGGTAGCGTACCTGCATGGGGTGCAGGTGGTCGGAGGTTCAAATCCTCTCGCCCCGACCAGAAAATAGAGCCCGCGTAATCGAAAGATTACGCGGGCTTTGTCTTTTGGCGCGCTGCAAAACAGGTGGCGCGATGACACCGCAAGATCCGGCTGTCAATTTTTCTCACATATCGGTGAGAATCCTTCGTTATACGGCGCGTGCCGCTCGCCTTACGATACGCGTACTTCGCGCCCGTGATACGTCGCATCGCGCGCCCGCGCGCAACCCCATACAGCGTCACTTCACATGAACCCGATCGAACTCGTGCAGCTGGTCATCCTCGCCGCCCTATGGGGCGGGTCGTTTCTGTTCATCCGTGTCGGCGTGACCGATTTCGGCGTCGCGCCGCTCATGGCGCTGCGCGTTGGCATCGGCGCGTTGTTCCTTCTGCTCGTGCTGTTCTCGCGGCGCCCTGCACGCGAAGCGCTCGGCACGCTGCGCGAACGCGCATGGCCGCTCTTCGTCGTCGGCATCCTCAATTCGGCCGCACCGTTCTGCCTCTTCGCGTGGGCCGAGCTCACGCTCTCCGCGGGCGTTACGTCTGTGATCAACGCGACCACGCCGCTGTGGGGCGCAGTCGTTGCGTATGTCTGGCTCAAGGATCGTCTGAGCGGGTTGCGTGTGGTCGGGCTGGCAATCGGATTCGCGGGTGTGCTCGCGCTCGTCTGGGATCAGGTCGTGACGCACGCCGGCGACGGCGCGTCCTCCACGAGCGCCGTACTCGCCGCCCTTGCTGCGCTGGTCGCAGCGGCGCTGTACGGCGTGGCTGCGAGCTACACGAAGCGTCATCTCACGGGCGCCGATCCGCTCACGGTCGCTGCCGGGACGATGACGGGCGCGACTCTCGTGCTCGCGCCTATCGCTTTGGTCACCTGGCCCGCAGCGCCCGTCTCACTGCATGCGTGGGGCGCGGTGCTCGGCCTGGGCGTAGCGTGTACGGGTGTCGCCTATCTGTTGTTCTTCAGGCTGATCGCAGCCGTGGGCCCGGCGCGCGCAATCACGGTGACGTTCGTGATCCCTATCTTCGGCATTCTGTGGGGCGCGCTCTTTCTCGGCGAGCGCGTGTCGATGGGCATGGTCGAAGCGTGCGCGGCGATTCTCGTGGGCACGGCGCTCGCGACTGGCTTCGTGAAGCGCTTGCCGGGCTTCACCGCGCGTCGCAGCGGAGCAGGCGCGGAGCGCTAGCAAGACAGCGCATAGTGCGTTGCGTGCGCTGTGCGCGCCGCGCGGCACACTGCCTTGCGCGCAGGATCCACGAAATCGCGCGGCGACTGCCGTCGCGCGTTTTTCACACCTGCCAGCTTGCTCAAGCCACCGCACGCGGCGCGGCTTTGACTTCCTTCTCACGACCGCTGCGCCCAATCGGCAACGTTGCCACAATCATCGCTCCCAGCACGAGCAGCACCGCGGAATAGATGAGCCCCGCCGCATAGCTGTGCGTCGCATCCTTGAGCCAGCCCACGACGAGCGGATTGGCCGCCGAACTGATATTGCCGATCGCATTGATCACCGCGATGCCCACCGCGCGCGCTTGCGGCGTGAACGCCTGATCGGGCGTGGTCCAGAAGATCGACATCGCCGTGTACGACCCCGCCGATGCGAGGCACACGCCGAGCAGCTGCACGAGCGGTGCGCCGCCTTGCGCCGTCAACACGCAGCCAATCCCCGAGAGCAGCATCGGCGCGGCAAGGTGCCATTTGCGTTCCTGGCGCCGGTCCGAGCGGCGGCCCCACGCGATCATCGCGACGATCGTGACGAGCTGCGGAATCGTCGCGACGAGGCCCACGGTGACGTTGCTCGCCCCTGCGCTGAAACCCTTCACGATCAGCGGCGCCCACACGGCGACCATGGCGAGTGTGTTGACGAGGCAGAAGTACGCCGCCGCGAAGCGCAGAACCACCGGCGAGCGCAGTTGCTGCCAAAGGCTGCGTTCGTTCGCTGCGTGCGCCGTGGTCGAAGCGAGCGCGTCGTCGGCCGGCTCGGCGAGCGCGGCTTCGAGCGTGCGTTTTTCCTCCGCGCTGAGCCAGCGCGCGGCGCGTGGCGTGTCGTCCAGGTAGAAGAACGCCACGCAGCCGAGCAGTGCAGCCGGCATGCCTTCGAGCACGAAGAGCCATTGCCAGCCGGCCAGTCCTGCATGGCCGTCGAGCTTGAGGATATAGCCCGAGACTGCAGAGCCGAGTGCAGCCGTCACGGGCATGGCGATCATGAAGAGGGCATTCGCCCGCGCGCGCCACGCGCTCGGGAACCAGCAGGTCAAATAGAGCAGCATGCCGGGCAAGAAGCCTGCCTCGGTCACGCCAACCAGCATACGCAGCCAGTAGAGCGTGGTGGCGTTGGTGGCGAACATCGTCGCGGTGGAGGCGAGGCCCCACGCAATCATGATGAAGCTGATCCAGCGGCGCGCGCCGATGCGCGCGAGCATGAGATTGCCCGGAATGCCGCATGCGATATAGGCGACGTAGAAGAGGGTGGTGGCGAAGCCGAACTGCGTGCTCGTCAGGCCGAGGTCTTTCATCATCGTCAGGCCTGCGAAGCCGATGTTGATGCGGTCGAGAAACGACACGACGAACAGCAGGAACAGGAAACCGAGCAAATGGCGCGAGACCTTGCGGGTGACCTGTTCGGTGGCGGCTGCGCAGTTTGACTGCGTTTGCGCGGACGTGTGCGGCACGCGCGAAGCATGCCCTTGCGGGATTGGGCTCATGTGTCTCCTCCTAAGCACCGGGACGTGAGCGTGGCAAGGCTTATGGCGTTGTTGTTTGCCGCGGATCACAATTCACGCGGATTATGCGAGGGGCGCGCGCGCCGTCTGTCCTCAATTTGGGTACAGCCGAGCTTTAAGCCCTTCATCGCGGCGGGCGTGGGCTTTCTCTTTCTCTCGCCTGTACGGCAAACGCCCGAGCGCGCGACGTCGACGTCGTTGCAGTTCGGAGTCAGACCATAACCGTCGGCGCGCCGGCACCCGAAAGGACGCGTGCTAGAATTTTTTTGCATGCCGCCCGTCGCGCGGCGCTCATCCGACCATTCGACGTACTTCCGAGCGCATGGAGGGCCCCATGCCCGCAGGCAGTCAACTGACGCTCTACACGAGCCGCAAACACAAGAAGGGCCACAAGTCCGCGGTCTCCTGGATCATTGACGCCGCGCGTGCGCAGGGTGTCTTCGGCGTGACCGTGCTGGAAGGCTACGAGGGCCTCGACGCCCACGGAAAGATGCATGCCGCTCACTTCTTCGATCTGGCCGACGAGCCCGCTGTGGTGCTGATCGTCGCCGACGAGCCCTCCATCGACGCGCTCCTCGTCACACTGGAAGCGGGTGGCGTCGAACTCTTCTATACGCGCACGCCAATCGACTACGGCCGTCTCGGCGGTGTCTGACGGCCAGCGTCTTTTCGCGCCGCTGCGCAGGCATTCGGCTGGGGGCCCCCCGTCACGCGAGTTCCGGCCAATTCCCACTACCCGTTACACTGTGGGTATTGGTGCGGTGCACCACGCGTAGCGCCGCATGACCGGCATTTCCCATAGCGACTCGCCGGGGTCGCAGACAAGGAGTGAGGACGAGGCATGGCAATCGAAACGGTAGGGATCGTGGGCGCAGGCACGATGGGCAACGGCATCGCCCAGGCGGTGGCGGTGGCGGGGCTCAAGGCGGTGATGATCGACGTGACCGACGCGGCGCTCGCCAAGGGCGTCGCGACGCTCACGCACAGCCTGGAGCGGCTCGTCTCGAAGGGCAAGCTCGATGCGGGCGTGCGCGACGCCGCGCTCGCCCGAATCGAAACGACCACCGACTACCAGCGTCTCGCGGGCGTCGATCTCGTGATCGAGGCGGCGACCGAGAACGCCGAGCTGAAAACGCGCATTCTCAAGCAGATCGAGGCCGCAGCCCGCCCCGACGCGATCATCGCGTCGAACACCTCGTCGATCTCGATCACGGCGCTCGCGAGCACGCTCGCCGATCCGTCGCGCTTCATCGGCATGCACTTCTTCAACCCGGTGCCGATGATGCCGCTCGTCGAGGTGATCAGCGGCCTGCAAACGCGCGCGGAGGTGGCCGAGTCTGTGCGCGAAATGGCGCAGTGTCTCGACAAGACGCCGATCGCCGTGAAGAACGCGCCCGGCTTCGTCGTGAACCGCATTCTGGTGCCGATGATCAACGAGGCGTTCTTCGTGCTAGCGGAAGGCACTGCGAGCGCCGAGGAAATCGATGCCGGCATGAAGCTCGGCGCCAGTCACCCGATCGGCCCGCTCGCGCTGGCGGACCTGATCGGCCTCGACGTGTGCCTCTCGGTGATGGACGTGTTCCTGAAGGACTTCGGCGACTCGAAGTATCGCGCGTGCCCGCTGCTGCGCGAGATGGTCGCGGCGGGCCAGCTCGGCCGCAAGACCGGCCGCGGTGTCTATCAGTACGACAAGGCCGCCTGACCGATTGCGCCCGGCTGGCTTCAGTCGAGCACGCTAACGCGGTATTGCGTGACCTGTTGATACGTCTTGCCGGGCCGTAGCACCACTTCGTCGCACGCGGGCGCTTCCATGTTGATCTGGTTCGGGAAGCCGCCCGCTTCGAGGCACAGCCCCGCGTAGCGCGCGCACGTCGCGCCGCGGCGTCCAGGCTGACCTTCCAGATAATTCCCTGTATAAAGCTGCAGCCCGCGCTGGTCGGTCGAGACGGCGAGCTCGCGCCCGCTGCCCGGCTCGTACACGCGTGCGACCGGCCGCACGGGCCAGCGGCCCGGCGCGGCGTGCAGCGTGCCCGCCGTGCTCTCGGGCGCGCGTAGCACATAGCAGTGGTCGAAACCGCGCGCGCGTTCGAGCTGGTCGTTCGGCCAGTCGAGCCGCGCGCCCAGCGGCGCACCGTGGCGGAAGTCGAACGCGCTGCCCGAGACGTCGGCAATGCGCTCGGGAATCAATTGAGGATCGACTTCGAGGAACGCGTCGGCGTCGATCGTCAGCACGTGGCCGCGAATGTCCGGGCTCGTTTCGCCGGAGAGGTTGAAGTAGCCGTGGCTCGTGAGATTGAGCGGCGTGGGCGCATCGGCCACGCCCTCGTATTCGATCGTGAGCGTGCCGTCGTCGTCGAGCGTATAGCGCACCTGCACGCTCACGTTGCCCGGAAAGCCGCCATCGCCTTCCGGCGAATCGAGCCGCAGCACCAGCGCGCCCCGATCTTCTTCCACCTGCCATATCTGCCGGTGAAAGCCGTTCACGCCACCATGCAGAAGATTGCCGTTCTCGTTGCGATCGAGCGGATAGTCGATTCCGTCCAGCGTGAAGTGCGCACTCCTGATGCGGTTGGCCCAGCGCCCGACCAGCGCGCCCATGTACGTGGTGGCCGCGAGATAGTCGGCGGGCGTGTCGTGGCCGAGCAGGATGTCTGCGAGGCGGCCGGCGCGATCGGGGGCGAGCCACGAGACGAGCGTCGCGCCAAGATCGCTGACCGTCACCTTCATGCCCTGCGCGTTGCGCAGCGTGTAGAGCCGCACGGCGTCGCCGCCGGGCAGGGCGCCCCACGGTTCGGAAGTCGGATGGGCAGCAAGAGTGTTCATGAGGTGAAGAGAACGTATGAAGAAAGCGTGATTGTCCGGGTTGGCCGAAGCCGCTTTATCAAGTGGACAGGCGTGGGCCCGAAGCGTTCGCGACACTGTCCTGATATTCGCGCGGCGTGCATCCCAACTCACGGCGAAATACGGCGTACATATATTGCAGCGACGTGAATCCGCAGCGGATCGCCACCTCCGCGCTCGAAGCGTCGCGGCTCGCGAGCATTGCTTTCGCGGCATCGAGCTTGTGGCGCAAGATTTCCTGGTGGACCGTGCACCGGAGTTCACGCCGGAAATATTCTTCCAGCGACGAGCGCGATACGCCCACATAGTCGGCCACCTGCTCGGTCTTGATGCCCTGGCACGCGTACTGGCGGATGAAATGGCGCGCGCGCATGACGTGCGGGCTCGACAACGGTTCATGCCGGGTCGATTCGAGCACATTGATGCCGACGGGCGGAACCAGAATGCGTTGTCCCGGAAAACGCGCGCCGCGCAGCATCTGGTGCAGCAAGTGGGCGGCCGTCTTGCCCATTTCCTCCGTGCCCTGAATGACCGACGAAAGCGGAATACGCGTGAGCGTGCGGGTGAGCGGGTCGTTGTCGATGCCGATGATCGCCACCTGCTCGGGCACTGCAATACCGTGAATCAGGCATGCCTGAAGCAAATGCCTCGCCCGCGCGTCGGTCACAGCGATCACGCCCACGGGCTTGGGCAGGCTGTGCAGCCACGCGCTCAACTGTTCGATGTGCTGGTTCCAGGCGCTGGCGCTGGTGGCCTGACCCCGATAGATCGGCGCCTGCAGGCCTTCTTCGCGGGCGAGCGCCTGGAATGCCAGCTCGCGCTCCTGCGCCCAGCGGTTTTCCTGCGCGACGGGCAGGCTGTACATCGCGAGATTCGGCAAGCCTGCGCCGATCAGGTGCGTCCACGCGAGCGAGACCAGTTTGCGGTTGTCGGTCGCGATATAGGGTATGTCGGCCGGGTACTGGCTGGCGTCTTCGAACGACGAGCCCACGGCGACCACCGGCAGGGGGCAGCCGCGCAGCGCGTCGGCCACGGCGGGGTCGTCGAAGTCGGCGATGATGCCGTCCCCGTCGAAGCGCTCGATGCCCGCGAGCCGGCAGCGGAAGTCTTCTTCGAGAAAGAGGTCCCACGCCACGCGTGTGGAGCGCAGATAGTGGCCAATCCCCGCAATGATCTCGCGGTCGTACACCTTGTTCGCGTTGAAAAGCAGCGCGATACGATGGGGCGTCTGGGAAGCGGGGGCACGGGTCATGTCGTGTCGGCGGCTGGTCGCCCGGCGCGCAACGCCTGCGAAAAAACCGCCATGTCTCCATTTCGGGCGCGGTGCGCGCAAATGAGCGCCGCGCTACGATGTCTTTCGCGCCTCTGGCGCGTCGTTTTAAGCGTCCGGCTATTTTAGGCCCAGATTCGCGGGCGCGGGCGCGCCGGCCGCGCCAGTCGGCAGGAAACATTAAAGGTCTCACGCAATTTCGCAATTGCCGCGCTTTGCGCCTCGCGGGCAGTATGGCGTCACACAGAGGGATGCACGCCGCGCCGCTGCGCTGCAACAACATTGGAGACATCATGTCGTATTTCGAACATATCCCCGCTATTCGATACGAAGGCCCGCAGTCGGACAACCCGCTTGCGTACCATCACTACGACCGGACCAAAAAGGTGCTCGGCAAGACGCTCGAAGAGCATCTGCGCATCGCGGTGTGCTATTGGCATTCGTTCGTGTGGCCCGGCAACGATATTTTCGGGCAAGGCGCGTTTCACCGCCCGTGGCAGCAGCCCGGCGACGCCATGGAACGCGCGCGCCAGAAGGCCGATGCCGCGTTCGAATTTTTCTCGAAGCTCGGCACACCTTATTACACGTTCCACGACACCGATGTGGCTCCGGAAGGCAAGGACCTGAAGGACTACACCGAAAACTTCAAGCGCATGGTCGACTACCTCGGCGAGCGCCAGCAGGCAAGCGGCGTGAAGCTGCTGTGGGGTACCGCAAACCTGTTTTCGAATCCGCGCTATGCGGGCGGCGCCGCCACGAACCCCAACCCCGAAGTCTTCGCGTATGCGGCCACCCAGGTGTGTCATGCGCTCGACGCGACGCGCAAGCTCGGCGGTGAGAACTACGTGCTGTGGGGCGGCCGCGAAGGCTACGACACGCTGCTCAATACCGACCTCAAGCGCGAGCGCGAACAGTTTGCGCGTTTCCTCTCGATGGTGGTCGAGCACAAGCACCGCACCGGTTTCACCGGCACGCTGCTGATCGAGCCGAAGCCGCAGGAGCCGACCAAGCATCAGTACGACTACGACGTCGCCACGGTGCACGGCTTCCTCACGCAATACGGGTTGCAAAACGAAATCCGCGTGAATATCGAGGCGAATCACGCGACGCTCGCGGGCCACTCGTTCCATCACGAAATCGCAACGGCGTTCGCGCTGGGCGTGTTCGGCAGCGTCGACGCGAATCGCGGCGACCCGCAGAACGGCTGGGACACCGACCAGTTCCCGAACAGCGTCGAAGAACTCACGCTCGCGTTCTACGAGATTCTGCGCCACGGCGGCTTTACGACGGGCGGCATGAACTTCGACGCGAAGGTGCGCCGCGCAAGCGCCGATCCGGAAGACATGTTCTACGGCCACGTGGGCGCGATCGACGTGCTCGCGCTTGCGCTCGAGCGCGGTGCGGCGCTCGTGGAAAACGACCGGCTCGAACAGTTCCGCAGCCAGCGCTACGCGGGCTGGGACAGCGAGTTCGGCCGCAAGATTCTCTCGGGCGGCTATTCGCTTTCGTCGCTCGCCGCCGACGCGCTCGCGCACGGCATGAATCCGCAGCACGCGAGCGGCCAGCAGGAGCGGCTCGAGAATGTCGTGAATCAGGCCATCTACGGCCAGCGCTAGCCGTACCACGGCGCGCGAAAAGAAACGCCTGAAAAAACATTAGCGCGCGCCGTCAAATTCGCAATTGCGCTGCTTCCCATACAAGGCAAACTGGCGCAAAAAAGAAGGACGGAGACATGTTTATCGGTATCGACCTCGGCACGTCGGGCGTGAAGGCCGTGCTGCTCGATCGCGCCGGCGACGTGCTCGGCAGCGCGAGCGCGCCGCTCACCGTGAGCCGGCCGCAGCCACGTTGGTCCGAGCAGGCGCCGCAAGACTGGTGGCTTGCCACGCAGGATGCCTTGCGCGCACTGATCGACGAAGCGCGTGGGCGCGGTATCGACCCGGCGCGTATTGAAGCCCTCGGCTTGACCGGTCAGATGCACGGCGCGACGCTGCTCGACGCGAGTGGGCAGGTGCTGCGTCCCGCTATCTTGTGGAACGATGGTCGTTCGGATGCCGAATGTATCGAGCTGGAGCGCGCCGTAACGCAGTTGCATGCCATTGCCGGCAATCTTGCGATGCCGGGCTTCACGGCGCCGAAGCTGCTGTGGGTGCGCAAGCACGAGCCGGAGATCTTCGCGCGCATTGCGCATGTGCTGTTGCCGAAGGACTATTTGCGCTGGCTGCTCACGGGCGTGTTCGCGACCGACCCGTCCGACGCCGCCGGCACGCTGTGGCTCGATATCGCGAAGCGCGACTATAGCGAGACCTTGCTCGAGGCGTGCGGTCTCACGCGTGCGCAGATGCCGGACGTAGTCGAAGGCAACCACGTAACGGGCCGGCTTCGGCCCGAACTCGCGCGGCAATTCGGCCTGCGCGAAATTCCGGTCGTGGCGGGCGGCGGAGACAATGCGGCGGGCGCCGTGGGCGTGGGCATCGTGCGGCCCGGCGACGCCATGCTTTCGCTCGGCACGTCGGGCGTTTATTTCGCGGTGTCGGACGGCTTTCTCGCCAATCCCGACTCCGCCGTGCACAGCTTCTGCCATGCTTTACCGCACACGTGGCACTTGATGTCCGTGATGCTGAACGCGGCCAGTTGCCTCGACTTCACTGCGCAGTTGACGGGTTACGAAAGCGTTGCCGCGTTGCTCGCTGACGCCGAAGCAAACTCAAACGCCGCGCGCGACGCGCGCCGGCCGTGGTTCTTGCCGTACCTTAGCGGCGAGCGCACGCCGCACAACAATGTGAACGCGAAGGGCGTGTTTTATGGCATGACGCCGCAGACCGCGCGCGCCGATCTGGCCAACGCGACGCTGGAAGGCGTAGGCTTCGCGCTGCTCGACGGTATGGATGCGCTGCACGCGGCGGGGCTCGTGCCGGAGACGATCACGGTCATTGGCGGCGGCTCGCGCAGCGCCTGGTGGACGCAAATGCTCGCCGATATCAGCGGCCGCGCGCTTACGCTGCGCGCCGGCGGCGAGGTCGGCCCGGCGCTGGGCGCGGCGCGCCTCGCGCATCTCGCGCTCGAACCGGGCGCGACGCTCGAGCAGGTGTGCCCGCAGCCACCTGTGCTCGCGATACGCGAGCCTGACGCCGCACGCCACGCGTGGTATCGCGAGGCGCGCCGTCCAACCTTTAGCGCGCTGTACCGCGCGCTCGAACCGGTTTTCGCAACCGGCGCCTGAGAGAGGGCGCCGGTGCAGAAAAACTGCACGGCCAGTGTAGTCGTGCAGTCGATTGGTAGTCCTACGGTTATACCGCACGCCTTGCCTTTTCGCGTGTGTTCCGCAATTACATCGGCAACCGCCTGATAACCATCGCCGCGGCGGCGACGCGTACGCGCGCGCCTGCGCATCGGCATCAAGAGGAGTATGGAGACATGAATTTCGCCAAACGTCGTTCGGTTCTGAGTTCGCTCGTATGCGGGGCCGTGCTCGCGAGCCTGTCGCTTGCCGCACCGCTCGCACACGCGAGCAAGGATCACCCCGAGATCGGCTTCTGTATCGACGACCTGCGTGTCGAGCGCTGGTCGCGCGATCGCGACTACTTCGTCGCCGCCGCGGAAAAGCTTGGCGCGAAAGTGTCGGTGCAGTCGGCCGACGCCAGCGAGGAACGCCAGATCTCGCAGATCGAAAACCTCATTTCGCGTGGCGTCGACGTCATCGTGATCGTGCCGTTCAACTCGAAAACGCTCGGCAACGTCGTCGCCGAAGCGAAGAAGGCGGGCATCAAGGTCGTTTCGTATGACCGCCTGATTCTCGATGCCGATATCGATGGCTACATCTCGTTCGACAACGAGAAGGTGGGCGAGCTTCAGGCGAAGGGTGTCTACGATGCGCAGCCCAAGGGCAATTACTTCCTGCTGGGCGGCGCGCCCACCGACAACAACGCGAAGATGCTGCGTGAAGGACAACTGAAGGTCCTCAAGTCCGCTATCGACCGTGGCGACATCAAGGTGGTCGGCCAGCAGTGGGTGCCGGAATGGAGCGCTTCGACGGCGCTGCGCATCATGGAAGACGCGCTCACCGCGAACAACAACAAGATCGACGCCGTGGTCGCTTCGAATGACGGCACGGCGGGCGGCGCGATCCAGGCGCTCGCCGCGCAGCATCTCGCGGGCAAGGTGCCGGTGTCGGGCCAGGACGCGGACCTCGCGGCAGTCAAGCGCGTGGTGGCCGGCACGCAGACCATGACGGTCTACAAGCCGCTCAAGCTCATCGCGGGCGAAGCCGCGAAGCTCGCCGTCGATCTCGCGAAGGGCCAGAAGCCGGCATACAACGCGCAGTACGACAACGGCAAGAAGAAGGTCGATACGGTGCTGCTGCAGCCGACGCTGCTCACGAAGACCAACGTGGACGTCGTCGTGAAGGACGGCTTCTACACGCAGGCGCAACTGGCAAGCCAGTAACGTCTATGGCCTGACGGCCCGCGCGCGCCACGAATGTGGCGATGGCGTCGCGCGGGCCTTCGCAGCGAGTGACCAGCGTATGACCGAACCCTTGCTGACGATGCGCGGCATCGTCAAGTCCTTTGCGGGCGTGAAAGCGCTCGACGGCATCGACCTCACGGTGCAGCCCGGCGAATGCGTGGGCCTGTGCGGCGAGAACGGCGCCGGCAAATCGACGCTCATGAAAGTGCTTTCGGGTGTGTACCCGCACGGCACCTGGAGCGGCGAAATCCGTTGGGAAGGCGCACCGCTCGAAGCGCACAGCGTGCGCGACACCGAACGGGCGGGCATCGTCATCATCCACCAGGAACTGATGCTCGTGCCCGAGCTTTCGGTGGCCGAAAACATCTTTCTCGGCAACGAAATCACGCTGCCGGGCGGCCGCATGAACTACGCGGCGATGTATCAGCGCGCCGACGAATTGCTGCGCGAGCTGAATATCGACGCCATCAATGTGGCGCAGCCGGTGATGAACTATGGCGGCGGCCACCAGCAGCTCATCGAGATCGCAAAGGCGCTGAACAAGCGCGCGAAGCTGCTGATCCTCGACGAGCCTTCGTCTTCGCTCACCGCGGCCGAAACAAAGATCCTGCTCGATATCGTGCGCGACCTGAAGCGCCGCGGCGTGGCGTGCGTCTACATCTCGCACAAGCTCGACGAGGTCGAGGCCGTGTGCGATACGGTGAGCGTGATCCGCGACGGCCGTCACGTGGCGACCGAGCCCATGGCGACGCTCACTACCGACCGCATCATCGCGATGATGGTGGGGCGCGAAATTCGCAATCTCTTTCCGCGCGAGCCGCACGACATTGGCGAGGTCGTGTTCGAGGCCCGCAACGTGACCTGCTACGACGTGACGAATCCGCGCCGCAAGCGCGTGGACGACGTGTCGTTCTCGGTGCGGCGCGGCGAAATCGTGGGTGTGGCCGGGCTCGTGGGCGCGGGCCGCACGGAGACCATGCAGGCGATCTTCGGCGCCTATGCGGGCGCATGCACGGCGACGGTGCTGCTCGAAGGCAAGCCGCTGAAAATCCGCTCGCCGCTCGACGCGATCGATGCGGGCATCGCCATGGTGCCCGAGGACCGCAAGCGCCACGGCATCGTGCCGCAACTGGGCGTGGGCCACAACATCACGCTCTCAGTGCTGCAGCGTTTTTCGAAGCACGGACGCATCGACACGGCCGCCGAACTCGACACGATCCGCACGGAGATGCAGCGTCTTTCGGTGCGCGCGGCGAACCCGATGCTGTCGATTGCGAGCCTTTCCGGCGGCAATCAGCAGAAGGCCGTGCTCACCAAGATGCTGCTCACCGACCCCAAGGTGCTGATCCTCGACGAGCCCACTCGTGGCGTGGACGTCGGCGCGAAGTACGAGATCTACAAGCTGATCTTCCAGCTCGCCAAACGCGGCGTGGCGGTCGTGATGGTGTCGTCCGAGTTGCCGGAGGTGCTAGGCATCAGCGACCGCGTGCTCGTGATCGGCGAAGGCGAGTTGCGCGGCGACTTCGTCAATGACGACCTCACGCAGGAAGACATTCTTGGCGCGGCGATCCAGAGCGTGCGCGCCCAACCCGATACAGCGAGTGCAGTATGACCCCCGACGTCACGACCCAAAACGCGCGCGAAGAACAGCAGCCAGGCGGCAATGGTTTTGCCATGCGTTTTCAGCAACTCTTCGCTCGCTACAAGATCCTCGCGCTGCTGCTTGCAGTGGCGGTGATCTGGCTGTTCTTCTCGCTGCTCACGCATGGCGCGTTCGTCACGCCACGCAACGTGTCGAACCTGCTGCGGCAGATGTCGATCACGGGGATGCTCGCGTGCGGCATGGTGTTCGTCATCATCGCGGGCGAGATCGATCTCTCGGTGGGCTCGCTGCTGGGCCTGCTCGGCGGCGTGGCCGCGATTCTCGACGTGAACCGCGGCTGGCCCATCGGCGTGACGGTGCCGGTGGTGCTCGCGCTCGGCGTGCTGGTGGGCCTGTTTAACGGCTGGTGGTCGACGTACCGCCGTGTGCCGTCATTCATCGTGGGTCTCGGCGGCATGCTCGCGTTTCGCGGCGTGCTGCTCGGCATCACGGGCGGTTCGACCATCGCGCCGGTGTCCGATCACTTCGTGTTTCTCGGCCAGGGCTATTTGCCGCGCGTGGCCGGCGACGTGCTCGCGCTCGCACTTTTCGTGCTGCTTGCCGTGCTCACAGTGCGCCAGCGTGCGAACCGCAGGCGCTATCAGCTGAGCGTCGTGCCGATCTGGCAGGACGGGGTGAAGATCGTCGGCGCGGGCGCGATCCTGCTTGCGTTCGTGCTGATGCTCGACAGCTATGGCGGCATTCCGGTGCCCGTGCTGCTGCTGCTCGCGCTGCTCGGTATCTTCACATGGATCGCCACGCAAACCGTGTTCGGCCGCCGCATCTATGCGGTGGGCTCGAACCTCGAAGCCACGCGTCTTTCCGGTGTCAACACGAACCGAGTGAAGCTCGCGATCTTTGCGCTCATGGGGCTTATGTGCGCGTTTGCGGGCATCGTCAATACGGCGCGTCTCGCGGCCGGTTCGCCGTCGGCTGGCACGATGGGCGAACTCGACGCGATCGCGGCCTGCTTTATCGGCGGCACGTCGATGCGTGGCGGCTCCGGCACCGTGTATGGCGCGCTGATCGGCGCGCTCGTGATGGCGAGCCTCGATAACGGCATGTCGATGCTCGACGTGGACGCGTATTGGCAGATGATTGTGAAGGGCGGCATTCTCGTGCTCGCTGTGTGGATCGATGTCGTGTCGGGGTCGAACCGCCGCTGAGCAACAGGCGGCGAACACGATTGCAAACCTGCTTGCGCAGTGAGTTTGATGACAGTGTTCTTGCACCGCGCGTGACATCGCAACGCATCGGATGACGTCACGCGCAGTTGCTCTCCTCACGCGCCCCGAGCGCGTTCTCAGGGCGGGACTGATGTCCCGCCCTTTTTCTTTCATGTAGTCGACCGTCAACCGCACACCGAGCGGAACATGTTCGACGCGTTGGCAATCGTTTCCTGCCACAATCGTTTGCACCTGTGTCGGGCGGCAGATTCACGTAACGCACGCTAAGCGCACAAGGCAATCCGTCCGCAAGGTCATCGTCAGCCAAAGCACTGCGCCGCTATGGTGTTGCTGCGCGTGCTCGCCGATTTGTCGCTTTGCTGGTGCACCCGCTGCGTGAGCGGCCGCGTTGCACCGAATCGCGCCGCGAGGTTGTGGCAGGGTTTCGCCAACTTCGGCGGCGCGATTCCGATCCTCCGGAGACAAGCCGACCATGCCCACTCTTTGCGAAATCTGTAATGCCCGGCCCGCAGTCGCGCGCGTGACTGTCGTGCAAAACGGGCAGCGCAAGTCCATGTCGATCTGCGACTACGACTACCGCCAACTGATGCGTCACCAAAGCATGCTCAACCCGTTCGACTCGCTGCTGGGCGGCAGCGGCCTGTCGCGCTTTTTCGGCGGACAAGGCGGCGAGGACGAACATGACGACGAGCACGATCTCGCCGCCGAGGTGCCGCGCGAATCCGTGGACGCGACCGATGCGTTCAGCGAGCAGACGCTCGAAATCCTGCAGCGCGCCGCGGAAAAAGCCCATGAATTGCAGCGTAATGAACTCGACACCGAACATCTGCTGTACGTGCTTGCCGACACCGATGTTTGCGCGGCACTCCTGAAGGAGTTGAAGCTCTCGCCGCAGGACATCCAGGGCTATATCGATCAGCATGCGCAAAAGGGCACGGCCGCGCCCGACGCGCCCATCGACAAGATGACGATTTCGCCACGCCTGAAAAAAGCGTTTCAGTTCGCGTTTCAGGCGTCGCGCGATCTCGGCCACTCGTACGTCGGCCCCGAGCATCTGTTGATCGGTCTCGCTGCGGTACCCGACAGCATTGCGGGCACGCTGCTCAAGAAATACGGCGTCACGCCCGAGGCGCTGCGCCAGAAGGTCGTGAAGGTCGTGGGCAAGGGCGCGGAAGATGGCCGCGTGGATGCGCCCACGGGCACGCCCACGCTCGACAAGTTCGGCCGCGACCTTACGGCCATGGCGCGGCAGGGCAAGCTCGATCCGGTGCTGGGGCGCGCGCTGGAAATCGAGAACACCATCGAGGTGCTCGCGCGGCGCAAGAAGAACAACCCGGTGTTGATCGGTGAGCCGGGCGTCGGCAAGACCGCCATTGTCGAAGGGCTCGCGCAGCGTATCGTCAACGGCGACGTGCCCGAGGTGCTGCGCGGCAAGCGGCTCGTGGAGGTGAACATCAACTCGATGGTCGCGGGCGCGAAATACCGTGGCGAGTTCGAGGAACGCGCAAAGCAACTGATCGACGAAGTGACTGCCAAGCACGACGAGCTGATTCTCTTCATCGACGAATTGCACACGATCGTGGGCGCGGGGCAGGGAGGCGGCGAAGGCGGGCTTGATATTGCCAACGTGTTGAAGCCTGCGCTCGCGCGCGGCGAGTTGAGCCTCATTGGCGCGACGACGCTCAACGAGTACCAGAAGTACATCGAGAAAGACGCGGCGCTCGAACGGCGCTTTCAACCCGTGCTCGTGCCCGAGCCCACGGTCGAGCAAACCATTGTGATCCTGCGCGGCCTGCGCGACAAACTCGAAGCGCACCACCAGGTCACGTTCGCCGACGACGCCTTCGTGGCCGCGGCCGAACTGTCGGATCGCTACATCACGTCGCGCTTTTTGCCCGACAAGGCGATCGATCTGATCGATCAGGCAGCGGCGCGCGTGCGCATCGGCGCGACCTCGCGCCCCGCCGACATGCAGGAGCTCGAAGCGGAGATCGCACAGCTCAAGCGCGAGCAGGATTACGCGGCTTCGCGCAAGCGCTTCGACGAAGCGAAGGGGTTCGAAGAGCGCATCAACGAAAAACAGGCGAAGCTCGACGAACTGACCGAAGCGTGGCAGCGCAAGACGGGTTCGGAAACGCTTGAAGTCACGGTGGCCTCGATTGCCGAGGTCGTCTCGCGGCTCACCGGCATACCGGTTGCGGACCTCACTCAGGAAGAGCGCCAGAAGCTGCTCAAGATGGAAGCCACGCTGCGCGAGCGCGTGGTAGGCCAGGAAGACGCCGTAGTCGCGGTGAGCGACGCCGTGCGTCTTTCGCGCGCGGGCCTCGGTCAGTCGAACCGGCCGATTGCGACCTTCCTGTTCCTCGGGCCGACTGGCGTGGGCAAGACCGAGCTTGCGAAGGCGCTTGCGGAAACCGTGTTCGGCGACGAGCAGGCCATCATCCGCATCGACATGAGCGAGTACATGGAGCGCCATGCGGTGGCGCGGCTCATCGGCGCGCCGCCGGGCTACGTGGGCTACGACGAGGGCGGCCAGCTCACCGAGCGCGTGAGGCGGCGCCCGTACAGCGTGATTCTGCTCGACGAGATCGAGAAGGCGCACGCCGATGTCTACAACGTGCTGCTGCAGGTGTTCGACGACGGGCGCCTGACGGATGGCAAAGGCCGCGTGGTCGACTTCAGCAACACGATTCTGATCGCCACGAGCAACCTGGGCGCGTCGATCATCATGGACAACCTCGAGCGCCCCGAGAAGTCGCGCCTCGACGACAAGACGATCCGCGCGGAACTCATGAAGGTGCTCAAGGGCCATTTCCGGCCCGAGTTCCTCAATCGCATCGACGAAATCATCGTGTTTCATGCGCTCTCGCGGGAGAACATCCGCGCGATCGTGCATATCCAGCTCGAACGCGTTACACGCACGGCGGCTGCACAGGGCATCACGTTGATTATGGGGCAGACGCTCATTGATCACCTCGTTGAGGCGGGCTATCAGCCGGAGTTCGGCGCGCGCGAGCTCAAGCGGCAGATTCGCCAGGAAGTGGAAACGCGCCTTGCCAAGGAGATACTCGGCGACGCGCTGCAGACGGGGGATACCGTCGAGATCGGTTACGACAAGACGAACGACGAAGTGACGATCAGCAAGGTCGCCGTGCCGCCCGACGTGAAGGAGAGCAAGCCCGCGAAGAAGACGAAGAAAGCGGAGTCACCGCCGGTTGATGAAGTCGCGAGCGAGATCGCTGCTGACGACATGGAAGGCGATCCGCCACCGCCGCCTCCGAAGAAGAGCGGGAAGGGAGGAGGAAAGGCGAAGCCTGCCTGATCGTATGAAAAACGGCTGGCGCACCGAAAGGTGTGCCAGCTTTCTTCATGCGGATACGATAAGGAATCCAGATCAACTGGAAGCGATGCGCCACCACGCCGGCAGCAGCGCACGCACCCCGGGCTGCGCAAAGCGGTCGTCCAGCAGATGCACGACACCGCGATCGTGTTCGGTACGGATCACGCGGCCCGCGGCTTGCACGACCTTGCGCAAGCCCGGAATCAGGTACGTGTAATCGAAGCCATCGCCGTAAAGCGTATCCATGCATGCGCGCATTGCCTCGTTCAGGGCGTTCACCTGAGGCATGCCGAGCGTGGCGATGAATGTGCCGATGAGGCGCGTGCCAGGCAGATCGATGCCTTCGCCGAACGCGCCGCCGAGCACCGCGAAGCCAATGCCGCAGCCGCCTTCCACGAAGCGCGCGACGAAGGCCTGCTGGCCCGCTTCGTCCATCGTGCGCGACTGAAGCCACACGTCCACTTGCGGATGGCGCGCCATGAACACATCGGCGGCTTGCTGCAGATAGTCGTAGCTGCTGAAAAAGCATAGATAGTTGCCGGGGCGCTCGGCGTATTGCGCCGATACGCGCGCGACCAGCGCTTCGAGCGAACGCTCGCGGTCCTTGAAACGCGTCGAGATATGGCGGGCGATGTGGACGTCGAGCTGCTCGGCGCGAAACGGCGTGTCGATGTCGATGCTCACCGTGTTGGCGGGCAGGCCGAGCATGTCGCTGTAGTAGTGCGTGGGCGAGAGCGTCGCCGAAAAGAGCGTCATGCTGTGCGCCGTGGCGATCCGTGGGCGCAACGCATCCGCGGGCACGATATTGCGGATCGCGATCGTCGAGCGCGGGCGGCGCGCGCTCTGCTGCGCAAGCGGCGTGATGTCGAAGAGCGAATGCGTATCGAAGCGTTCGGCAATGCGCGTGAAGTGCAGGGCATCGAAATAGAAGCGTTCGAGCTCGGGGTCGCGCACGAGCGCGGGCTCGGCGAGCTGATCGCCAATCGCGCCGATTACTTCGCCGAGCGCGGCGACGAGGCCTTCGGGCAAGGTGTCGCTTGCGCGCCAGGCGTCGGGCTGTACCGCGTTTTGCGCATTCCAAAGCTTCTGTAGCCGTGCGAGCGCGCGCTTGAGCGGTGCGCTCGCGGCTCGGCGCACGGTGTCGATGCGCGTTTGCACGAGTTCCGCCGAGTACATCGCGCGGGCGCGCTCGGGCAGGTTGTGCGCTTCGTCCACGAGCACGCTCGCGCGCCACTGGTTGTGCGCGGCGAGCATGAACAGCATGGCGCTCGCGTCGAACCAGTAGTTGTAGTCGCCGACGATCACGTCGCTCCAGCGCGCCAGTTCCTGGCCAAGGTAGTAAGGGCAGACGGCGTGCTCGCCCGCCACCGCGCGCAGTGCTGCGCGATCGAGCCGCACGCGTTCGAGCGCCGCCGCGCGCGCGGCCGGCAGGCGGTCGTAAAAGCCGCGCGCGAGCGGGCAGGATTCGCCATGACATGCCGCTTCGGGATGCTCGCAAGCCTTCTCGCGCGCAACGAGTTCGAGCACTCGCAAGGGGAGGGTCGTTCGCTGCGTATTGTCGGTGGCTTCCTCTGGTGCGGTGGTCAGCGTGGCGAGCGCATCGAGCGCCAACTGGCGGCCTGAGCTTTTCGCGCTCAGAAACACGACTTTGTCGATGGCCGCGCGCGGACAAGCCTTCAACTGCGGAAAGAGCGTGCCGATGGTTTTGCCGATGCCGGTAGGCGCCTGCGCGAGCAAACATCGCCCCTGCGTGGCGGCGCGCCAGACGGCTTCGGCGAGATCGCGCTGGCCGGCGCGAAATTGCGGGTGCGGTAGGCACAGCGCGGCCAGCGCGGCGTCGCGCGCGGTGCGGTGCGCGTATTCCTGCTCGGCCCAAGCGACGAAGCGGCGGCATTGCGTTTCGAACGCGGCGCGCAGTTCCGACGCGCTCGCCTGCTCGACCAGCGCCGTCTCGCGGCCCGAACCGATGTCGTAGTACACCAAAGCGAGTTCGAGCGCCTCGAGGCCGAGCGTGTCGCAGAGGAGCGCACCGTAGACGCGCAACTGCGCCCAGTGAAGCGCACGCTGATTTTCGCGCATCGCTTCGAGGTCGCCGCGATAGGTCTTGAATTCTTCGAGCCTGCGGCGCGCGGGATCGTAGCCGTCGGCGCGGCCGCGCACGGTGAGCGATTCGAACGTGCCGGAGAGCGCGATCTCGGTTTCGTAGCCGGGCGCACGCCTCGCGGCGATGGCCGCGTGGCCGGCGCGACCGTCGCTTGCATCGGGCGAGGGCGTGAAACGCAAGTCAAGGTCGCCGCGCTTCGCGGTGAACTCGCACAGCGTGCGCACGGCGACGGTGTAGCTCATGGCGCGCGCAACGCCGATGCAGCGTTTTCGTCGGTCTCGTCAGCCAGATCGGGCCAGCGCACCTGCAACACGGAAACCGGCATGTCGTGCTGCGCACAATAGGCAAGCCAGCGACGCTGGTTGTCCTGCAGGCGGTCGCCGGGGCCTTTCACCTCGATCAGTTCATAGCGCCGTTCGTGCGGCCAGAAGCGCACGAGATCGGGCAGGCCCGAACGGTTGACAACGGGTTCGCGCAGCAGCCGCTCGAACCACAAGCGCAGATGCGCGGCGGGAAAGCAATCGAGCGCCAGTGCGAGCAGTTCGTCGCTCAGTGCGGGCCACGCGACGAAGGGCGACTGGATGCCGGCCTTTTGTGCATAGCGCCGCTGGATCGAGTCGCGGTAGGTGTGCGTTTCGAGTTCGGCGAGACATGCTTCGAAGTGCGAAGCACGGCGTGCGACGAAATCAGCGGCGTGCAGATCGGCGGGCCCGCGCTGGAACGGATGGAAGAATGCGCCGGGCAGCGGCGCGAACAGCGCGGGCCAGCAGAGCAGGCCGAAGAGGGCGTTGATCAGCGTGTTCTCGACGTAAAACACCGGCGCCTGCGGCGTAGCGAGCGAGAGACGTGCGGCTTCCTCCACGCGGAGTTCCCCGGGCGCCGCCGGCAGCGTGAGTTCAAGCTGCACGAAGCCCGGCTCGGTGCTCGGTTTCGACTTCGCTCGCGTGCGCGCGAGACGCCCGAGTGTGCGCGCGGCGCGCTGCGCTTCCTCTTCGTTTGCAGGCGCATCGGCAATGGTCTGCGCGAGCGCGAGCGCTTCCTCGCGGCGGCTTAGCTGTTCGAGCACGCGCACGCGGCGGTAGCGCGATTCAGGATGGCCGCAGTTCAGATAAGCGCGCCACGCGAGTTCGGGTTCGCCCGCGCGCTCGGCCGCGAGCCCTGTGGCGTGACGCAGCTTGTCGTGGCGAGCGCGCAGCCACGCGTTGGCATGCGTGCGCGGGGCCAGCGCGTCGAGCGCATCGAGTGTCGTGCCGATAGCGATGGCGGCGTCGAAGTCCTGGGTGGTGCTGTCGAGGCCGTCGCGGCAATCGCGCAGCGCGAGATACGTGTCGATGTCTTCACGTCGCTGGAACGCGCGCGAGTCGCGATCGAAGGGCACGCTTTCGTAGCGATAGACGCCGAGGTCGGCAAGCACGAACTCCGACCAGTCCTGATGCAGGTTGCCGAAGAACATGAGGCGCAGGCGCTCGCAGAGCGGGGCGCTCGCGAACAGCAGCACGGTGTCGGGCGAGGACGGAAACCACCCATGCCAGTCGCGCGGGTCGGGCGCGGCGGCGTAGTGCGCCTCGAGCGCTTCGAGCGAGGCCGCGCGCGTGGCGCGCGGTTCCAGCGCGACGCCAAGGTGCGCGGCGAGCGCCTGCAGTTCGGCTTTCGTCACGAGCGCGGCGAGCGAGTCGAGATCGAGCAGGGGCGCCGCGTCGAGCCAACCCGCCGCAACGAGCGGGGCCGCTGCGTCGCGCGGGCAGCCGATTTCGCCGTACGCGAGACGGCTTGCGCGGAAATGGGGCCCCTTGCGCATCAGCATGCGCACGAAGAGCGCACGCGACGCCTGGGGCATGCGGGCGAAATCATCGGCGAAGCGGCGCTCGGCGGCGTCGAACAGGTCGGCGCAGCGTGCCTCGAGCCACGCTAGCGCGCGCTCGAAGTTCGCGAGGTAGTAAAACGGATCGGGAGAGTCGGGAAGCACGCGCGGCACTGTACGGATATACAGCGGCGATGATAGCAGGGTCGCGCGCGGGGGCGAGCGCCGTAAGGGATTCCCCGCCCCGTACGCTACAATTGCCGCAGCCTGAAAAACGGATGAGCAATGAACAAACGTAACGCCTGCTTCGTCGGCCTCGCGGCCGCCGTCACCCTGCTCGCGGGATGCGCGGCGCAGTACCGCAACACCAGCACCTGCGAAGAGGAGATGCGTAACCGCCTTGCCGATACGACGCTCGGCGACCTGAAGGTCACGCATAGCGCGACGACGTATCGTGGCGCGCGCGTGGTGATCGAAGGGCGGCTCGAGAACGGCGCGGCGTCGGCCGCTGTGGCTGCGTCGGCGCCATCTGCGTCGGCGGCTTCGGCTGCATCGGCAACCGTATCGGCGACCGGGCAGACCGCCATGGCGGCGCCGACGATCACGGCACCGTCGGTGCAGGCCGGAGCGCTGCCCGGCACGATTTCGGTTCCGACGGCTCCCGTCGCTCAGGACGGCGTCGCGGGGGGCAAGCCGACCACGCCGGTTGCGGCGCTGGCTGCGAAACTCGGCATCAAGAAGGCCGCGGTGACACCGGCGGCAGCGGAGTGCACCTTCAACGAATCGGGCCTCGCGACGTTCCGCTGGCTCGCGCCGGCGCGGCTCGCAAAGACCACGCCCGACCCGAACGCCGCGAACGACTAAGGCGAATTCACGCGGTTTGCCGTGCCGTTTCGCCGTTCGCGCAATCTGCGCGCATGAAGGCCTCGCTAGAGGCCTTCGTCGTTTGTGACGGCCGTCGCCGCCGCCGGCGCGCTCAGAACGCGAAGAACGGACCATTGCCGGCAGGCGTGACCTGCGAGGCGATCGCCGTGAACACGCGCCGTCCGAAGAAGAACGGCAGCCCCCAGCCGAACGCGCTCGCGTTGTAGCCGGCCAGATTGCCGAATGCCCAGTTGCCGGTGGCGAAGAGTGTGGTCGAACTCGCCACGGAGAAGGTCACCGAAGCGCCCACGCCGTCGATGCCGGCTATCGTCGCGCCGAAGCTTGCGGGCGAGCTCGGGCAATACCAGAAGCCGCAGCGCGTCATCGTCGCGCTGTTGAAGTAGAGCGCGTTCGAGCCGGTGTCGAGATAGCTCAGCGAGTACACGGTGCCGTCCGATGTCGTCGTCTTCACGTAGCCGGTGCCCGAGTTCGCGCGCAGCACGCTTGCGCTGCCGAGCGCATTGTTCGCCTGCGAGCCTATGCCGAAGATCATCGACCCGCTTACTTCGGAGGCGCCGCTGTCCGCCACGGCAGGCAGGTCGATGACCACGCCGTTGTTGTCGGTGGCAAAGGCCGCCACCGGGTTGCTGACCTGCTGTGCGAGCGGTTGCGCGCTCGCCGTGCAGCCGCTCGCCGGGCACGCGTAGTACCACGGCGTGGCTGCCGCCCTCACGCAGGTCGCGCCGCAGTCGGCGCTGAACGGTCCCACGCCGAGGATGCCGTTCGAGCGCAGCGTGGTGGCGCTGTTCATCGCGAGACCGCTGCCGGCGCAGCCGGCCGGTGCGGAGGCGGGCACGGCCGGGTCGGCGATCAGCTGGATCGGCAGGGCGGCGGCCACTTCGCCCGCGAGTTTCACGTCGGCGCTGCGCACCGTCCCCCACGTGTAGCCCGTACCGAACACGGCGCATTCTCCCGCGATGTCGGCGCCCGTGCCGGCTGGCACGGCGGGCAACGCGAAGCCCGCTGGCAGCGCGGTAGCCAGCAGGCGCAGGCCCTGCGAGCCGGTATCGACCTGCACGTTGGCGACGCTCGCGCAGTTCGTGGTGCCCGGCACGCAAACCGTGACGCTCGCCATCAGCATGTTGCGCGTCGAGGTGGCTGTCGGGCCGACTGTGACGGCCACGACGTTGGGCGTGGTCGATTGCGGCACCGTGCCGCTCGTGCTGGTGGTCGACGGCGTGCTCGCGGGGCTTGCCGCACTTGCCGACGACGGGGCGCTAGCGGGTGCGCTGGCGCCTGTGCTCGCGGCGGCGGTGCCACTGCTCCCGCCGCCGCCACAAGCCGTCAGCAAGGTGCACAGCACGATGATGGCGACGTTCTGCCCGATGCCGGGCGCGCGCGATCGGCGCTGGGTGCGGGCCTTCATTGCAAGTCCCCAACGCTTACGCCCACGGGCAGCGCGGCGGGCAGCCACATGCGCCCCACGTAAGCGCGCATGTGGCCGGCCGTCTCCACCACGACCTGCGCGCCGTCCACGCGCGCGGCATGCAGGCCGTCGCGGCCGGCGGCGTGAAGCGCCGCGGCGGCGCTGCGCCAGTCCGCTGCGTAACGGCCCAGCAGCGTCTCCACGTTGGGCTGAGCCGGCCCCTGCCACGTGTACGCGAAAACCGTGCCGGTGGCGTTCCCCACATATTCGTTGATGGTCGTGCCGCCGTCGTCGACATCGCTGACGACGCGCGCCGCGCCGCCGCCGACAACGCGCTGCGTGGCGCCGGCCGGCACCGCTGCGGTGTCGCCGAGCGCGGCGCGAGCGGGTGTGGCGGCGAAGCTCGTGCAACTGAGCGCGCAGGCGAGGGCCGCGGCGCGGCCCGCCTGGGTGAGGCTGCAAGTTTTCATGACGCTCTCCGGTCCTGCTTTTTATGACGCTCTTTTTTGAGATTTCGCTGTGAAATTAGCACCGGGGTCGTTCTCGCAAGCGTCTCAGACCGGAAGGGCGGCGCAGCGCAAAAGGGCGTCTTGACGTGGCTTCGAGTTAGGGCATTGATCTAAAAGGGATTTGCTGGCGATTTAGCAGGTTCGTAGTACCGAATCGAATGTGGATGATTGTTACGGATAGGCGGGTTTTAGGTGTCACGGGTACGGTCGCGCGAGCTTCGCCGCGGCTGAAGCTGGACCCGGATTCAGTGCGACTCCGTGGTTTTTGCACATCGGGCCGCCGGACCGGTAAAATGTTTGGTTGATCCACGGAAACTGGCCGTGGCGTAGCCGAAGGGATTACCCGAACATGAGTGATTTTCATCAACGTCTTGCCGCACGCGCGCTTGCGCTTCTGATGGCGGGCGGGCTGGTCGCCGGCTGCAGCTCGCCGACGCCAGGCAAGATCGATTACCGTAGTGACGCCAAGGCGAAGCAGTCCTCGCTCGCTGTGCCGCCGAACATGCTCGACGAAGCGTCTGACCAGCGCTCGCTCGCGCCGCAGGGCGGCGAAACCTCGCTGTCTTCGCTCAAGGAGACCCAGGCCGCGGCGCCGCAGTCCGACCAGAGCCAGGTGGTCCCGCAAGTGCCGGGCATGCATATCCAGCGTGACGGCACGGAAAGCTGGCTTGTCATCGACAGCCGCACGCCCGACCAGGTCTGGGCGCAGGTGCGCCGCTTCTGGCAGGAACAGGGCTTCCTGCTCGTCGTCGACCAGCGCGACAAGGGCGTGATGGAAACGGACTGGAACGAAACCCATCCGAAGATCAGCGACGGTTTGATCCGCAACACGCTGTCGTGGGCCACGGGCAACTCGTACGTGACGGCCGAGCGCAACAAGTACCGCACGCGCCTCGAAACGTCGCCTACGGGCGGCACCTACGTGTTCATCAGCCAGAAGGGGCTGAGCGAACAGCTTTCGGGCACCAATAACGACTCCAGCAAGTGGGTGCCGAAGCCCAATGACCCGGCGCTCGAAGCCGAGTACCTCAAGCGCCTCATGATGACGCTCGCGAATGCGAAGCCGGGCGTGCCCGACGCGCAGGTCGCAGCCGAAGCCGACGCCAAGGCCAACAGCAAGGGCAGCGACGCGAAGTCGAAGGCTCCGGATGCCGCCGCGGCCGCCGTGGCCGCGCAAAACGTCGCCGCCGTCGGTCAGCAATCGGGCAGCGGCTCGAAATCGGGCGCACAGGGTACGTCGGGTCAGTACACGTCGACCGAACTCACGCTCGGCGAGCCGTACGACCGCGCCTGGGTGCGCGTGGGCATTGCGCTCGATCGCGCCAACTTCACGGTGGACGACCGCGATCGCACGAAGGGCATCTACTACGTGCGCTACGTCGATCCGAAGGATCTGAGCTCGGACGAACAGGGCTTCTGGAACCAGATCTTCCACGGCCGCAAGGAAAAGATCGCCAAGCAGTACAAGCTCAACGTGCGCGCCGTGACGGACAACCAGACGCGCATTGCGATCGTTGACGACAGCGGCCAGATCGACTCGTCGCGCCCGGCGCAGGAGATCATGAGCCTCGTGGTCGACGAACTGCATTAAGCCTTGCGCTCAAGCCAGCAACCGCTGGCTTGTGTGGCAAAAGAAAAACCCGCCTGCGCTTCGCCGCGCAGGCGGGTTTTTTCATGCAGGCGCGCTTCGGCTCAGTGCGGAATCATCCAGGTGAACACGTTCTGCTGCAGCCACACGAGGATGCCGAGCAGCACCGTCAACAGGATCGAGTGCTTGAAGGTCTTCGCGAACACATGGCCTTCCTGGCCCTTGAGGTCCGTGGTGGCGACGCCGGTTGAGATGTTTTGCGGCGAGATCATCTTGCCCATCACGCCGCCCGACGAATTCGTCGCCGCCATCAGGATGGGATTGAGGTTGAGCTGTTTCGCGGCCACCACCTGCAGGTTGCCGAACAGCGCATTGCCCGACGTGTCGCTGCCCGAGAGGAACACCGCGACCCAGCCGAGAAAGGCTGAAACCAGCGGGAAGAACGCGCCGACCGAAGCCACGCCGAGACCGAGCGTATAGGTGAGCCCCGAATAGTTCATGAGGAACGCGAGCCCGACGATGGTCGCGACCGTGAGGATGGCGATGCGCGTCTGCCCCCAGGTATCGACGATCGCGCTGCCGAAATCGGCGGGCTTCAGGCGCACGACGAACGCGGTGATGATGGCCGCAACGAGGATCGCCGTGCCGGTGGCGAGCGGCTGGAAGTCCCAGATCGCGCCATAGGGCGTGTTGTAGAGCGTGATGAACACGGCCTTGTCGAGGCCCGGCCACGGCACTTTCACGTCGCCGATCGTAAAGATCTTCGCGACGGTCCAGATGATCACCACGGCCGCGACGATGATCCACGGATACCAGCCCTGTGCACCCGTCACGGCGCCGCGGGTTTCCTTCGCGCGATCGACCTTGATCGCGAAGCGCGGATCGGGTACAGGCTTCCACACGCGAAGGAACAGGATGGTGAGGATCAGCGAGACGAGCGACGAGAGCACGTCGGTGAGGCTGTAGTTGATGTAGTTGGCCGTGACGAACTGCGTGAGGGCGAAGCTGCCGCCCGCGACGAGCAGCACCGGCCAGATGCGCAGCATGCTGCTCACGCCCGCATAGATCGCGATTACGTAGAACGGCAGCAGCAACGCGAAGAACGGCAGCTGGCGGCCGACCATCTGGCCGAGCAGGTCGGCGGGCAGGTGCGTCACGGCGCCGAGCACGGTGATCGGCACGCCGAGCGCGCCGAACGCCACAGGCGCCGTATTGAAGATAAGCGTGAAGGTCAGGGCTTCGAGTGCCGGGAAGCCGAGCATGATGAGCAGCGAACTCGTGATGGCGACGGGCGTGCCGAAGCCGGAAATCCCTTCGAACAGGGCGCCGAACGAGAAGCCGACCACGACGAGCACGATGCGCCGGTCATTGGGCAGATTGTCGAGCAGCCACATGCGGAACGCCGCGAAACGGCCTGAGCGCAGCGCGATGTTGTAGAGCAGGATCGCCGTGACGACGATCCACATCACCGGCCATAGCGCGAACACCACGCCCGCGAGCACCGCGCTGATCGCGAGATTGACTGGAAACTGCCAGCCGGCGATCGCGACGATCAGGCCGACTACGAGTCCTGCGAGCGAGGCTTGCCATGCGGGCCGCCGCGCCCAGCCCAGCAGGGCCAGCACGGTGACAATGGGCAGCACGGCGATGAGAAACGAAAACAGCAGCGAATTGCCGATAGGGGTCAGCAGCTGGTGGAACATCACGTCTCCTTTATGCTGGTTCGTTATCGGCGCAGCAATGCGGCAGCGTGCGCCGGGGCGCGTCGTCGGCTGTGGAGTTCGGTGCCCGGCCAGACGGCCGAGTTAAGGCGGTGCTTCAATCCCCGCTAGCCCACTTGGAGGATAGATAACGAAACGGGAGCGTCAAGGAGGGAAAGTACGGTCCGGCACCGTTTTGCGGTGCACCTCGCGTCGTGGTTTCGCGTGTGAGCGTCGATGTCAGTGATGCCTGTGTCCGCCGCCGCCGCTCCAGTAGCCGAAGCCGAATGAGACGGCGGGTGCGCCCCAGCCCCAGCCGTACGCGGGGTAAGGGTAATACGCGGGGTAGGCGGCCGGATAAGCCGGATAAGCCGGATAAGCGGGCCACGCAGGCACGGCAATCGCAACGGGCTGCGTGGAATAGAGCGGACCGGGATACTGTGCGTCGGGCACGGCAACTGGCGCGGGGTTCGGCGCGGTTTGCACGACTGCGGTTTCCTGCTGGGTGGCCGCTACGGGCACGGTGCCGTAGTAGTACGGCGGGTAGCCGTAGGGGGCGTAGTAGTAGCAGCCGGAAAGCGCGGGGAGCAGGGTCGCGGCGGCGATCATACGCACTAACGGACGTTTCATGGCGGGCTCCGCGAATGGCGAACGGCCGCGCAGGGTTATCGCGTTCAGGCTCGGGCCGTTTGATCGTTCGAGCTTACGCCGGACCGGGGCGTTTTGCGTTGCGGCTCGTGAACGGAATGTTTCAAGCGAATCGTTCAAGCGCATGTTTCACGTCGCGCGTGCGTTGACGCTTGACCCACGCAAACGCGGCGCAGCCCGTGTGGGTCTGCGCCGCGCATCCTTCCCTGATGCACGCCTTGAATGGCGTGTTGCCTGTCGTGTCGTTACGGTTGCGTGCCGTCGCATCGATCGTGAGGCTGAACGCGTAGCCGCATCGTCGGTTCGTCCGGCCTTAGGCCTTAATGCTTGCCTTGATGCTTATTTGCCAACCTGATTGCCGATCAAGCCGCCGACTGCCGCGCCGCCCACGGTGGAGAGCGCATTGCCGCCAATCGCAGCGCCGGCCACGCCGCCCACACCCGCGCCGATGACCGTATCGCGGTCGCGTCTCGACATGTTGTCGCATGCAGTCAGGCTGCCCAGCACAGCGACGAGTGTCGTTACCGTGAGCAGCATGCCTGCGCGTTTGAGTGTTTTCATGGGTCGACTCCCTACGCATAGTGCGTTTGAGTGTGAGGTGCGACATGCGCTTTGCGCGCACGCCGCGCCTTCAATACCCTCATCCTAGGCAGCCAACCCGTATCCGGGTGTGTGCGCTTGTCAGAGAGTTGTGGGAGTCGTTAGAAAATGTATCGGCGGGCCGCAAGGGCCCGCCTGGGACACGGTGAGCTTACTGGCGCTGATAAATCTCGGCGCCTTGCTTGATGAACTCGACCGCCTTCACTTCCATGCCTTTTTTCAGGGCTTCGTCGTCGCTCACGCCTTGCTTCGCGGCGAAGTCGCGCACGTCCTGGGTGATCTTCATCGAGCAGAAGTGCGGGCCGCACATCGAGCAGAAATGCGCCACCTTGGCCGAGTCCTTCGGCAGCGTTTCGTCGTGGAACTCGCGCGCCTTGTCCGGATCGAGACCGAGGTTGAACTGGTCTTCCCAGCGGAACTCGAAGCGCGCCTTCGACAGCGCGTTGTCGCGCACCTGCGCGCCCGGATGACCCTTCGCAAGATCGGCCGCATGCGCCGCGAGCTTGTACGTGATGATGCCTTCCTTCACGTCGTCCTTGTTCGGCAAGCCCAGGTGTTCCTTCGGCGTGACATAGCAGAGCATGGCCGTGCCGAACCAGCCGATCATCGCAGCGCCGATGCCCGAAGTGATGTGGTCGTAGCCCGGCGCGATGTCGGTGGTGAGCGGCCCGAGCGTGTAGAAGGGCGCTTCCTTGCACCAGTCGAGCTGAAGATCCATGTTCTCCTTGATGAGTTGCATCGGCACGTGGCCCGGGCCTTCGATCATCACCTGCACGTCGTGCTTCCACGCGATCTGCGTGAGTTCGCCGAGCGTCTTCAGTTCGCCGAGTTGCGCTTCGTCGTTGGCGTCGTAGATCGAGCCGGGGCGCAGGCCGTCGCCGAGCGAGAAGCTCACGTCGTATTCCTTCATGATTTCGCAGATCTCTTCGAAATGCTCATAAATGAAGGACTCCTTGTGATGCGCGAGGCACCACTTGGCCATGATCGAGCCGCCGCGCGAGACGATACCCGTCATGCGGTTCGCGGTGAGCGGCACGTATTGCAGGCGCACGCCCGCGTGGATCGTGAAGTAGTCCACGCCTTGCTCGGCCTGTTCAATGAGCGTGTCGCGGAACATCTCCCACGTGAGGTCTTCGGCCTTGCCGTTGACCTTTTCGAGCGCCTGGTAAATCGGCACCGTGCCGATCGGCACCGGCGAGTTGCGGATGATCCACTCGCGCGTTTCGTGAATGTGCTTGCCGGTCGAAAGATCCATGACCGTGTCGCCGCCCCAGCGGATCGCCCACGTCATCTTGTCGACTTCCTCGCCAATCGACGACGTGACCGCCGAATTGCCGATGTTCGCGTTGATCTTCACGAGGAAGTTGCGGCCGATGATCATCGGCTCGCTTTCCGGGTGGTTGATGTTCGCCGGGATGATCGCGCGGCCGCGAGCGATTTCCTCGCGCACGAACTCGGGCGTGATCGCCTGAAGGGCATTCGCGCCGAAAGCCGCTGCGCCGAACGCCTGGCCCGGATGCTGGCGACCCATCATCGCGGCGAGCTTCGCACCGTTCGGGCCGCTGGCCTTGAGGCTTTCCAGATACTCGGCGCGGCGCTGGTTCTCGCGAATCGCGATGTACTCCATTTCCGGCGTGATGATGCCTTGACGCGCGTAGTGCATCTGCGTGACGTTCTTGCCAGCCTTCGCGCGGCGCGGCGTGCGATGCAGGCCTGGGAAACGCAACTCGGCCGTTGCGGGGTCGGCGGCGCGCTCGCGGCCGTATTCGGAGGAGAGGCCCGGCAGCGCTTCGGTGTCGCCGCGCTTTTCGATCCAGCTCTGGCGCAGCGCGGGCAGGCCCGCACGAATGTCGATCTTCGCTTCCGGATCGGTGTACGGACCCGAGGTGTCGTAGACGTAGATCGGCGGGTTCTTCTCGCCGCCGAAGCCCGTGGGCGTATCCGCCTGCGTGATTTCGCGCATCGGCACGCGGATATCGGGCTGCGAGCCGGTCACGTAGATCTTGCGGGAATTGGGCAGCGGCGCGATCGCGGCTTCGTCGACGTGCGCGTTGGCGGAAATGAACTTCGGATTCGCGTTCATGCGTCTCTCTCTCCATGCAATGCAAAGTGGGAACAGCGGCTTAGCAGGAGACGAGACGGAACGTGGACGGACTTCGCTGTGATGGATGAGGCGTTGAGCGATGTTGCGAAGTCCGGACGCTTCCCTGCGCTGGCATTATCCAGATCAGGTTCAAAGGGTATTTCTCACCCGCGAAATACGCAGCACGACTTTCGTTCGATGCGGCGCATAACGCAGGACCCCCGCGTAAGCAAGGCCAAACGATACACCGCGCTGCGACGATCTGGCAAGTGCCTTTGCGCGCGAGATGTGTCACGCGCGCGGAACTTACAACGTGAAATCCTTCGAGGCTTCGGGCTGAAACAGGATGCGTTCGATCTTCAGTGTTTCGACCGCGCCGCCCGGCGTCGTGAAGCGCACGGCGTTGCCCCGTTTGGCGCCGAGCAGCGCGAGTCCCGCTGGCGAGAACACGTTCAGCCGCCCGGCGTCGACGTTCGCCTCATGGGGATAGACGACGGTGTACGTGAGGGCTTCGCCGTTGCGCTCGTCCACGAGCGTCACCTGCGAGTTCATCGTCACGACATTGGCGGCGACGTCGCGCGGCTCCACGATTACGGCGTGTTCGAGCAGTTCGTCGAGCATGGTTTGACGGGCCGGTGCGGCGCCGGGTTCAGCGGCGCATTTCTCGAGGCGGGCGACGTCGAGTTCGGTGAGGTAGCGGATTTTTTTCGACATGACGGTTCTCCTTGCGATCCAGATGAAAGTCGAGGGACGGGCGAGGGCTGGCGGGCGAAATGGCGCGCGGGCCGCAGCGGGGCGCAACGGATCGGCCCGGAGCCCGACCGAACGGCTCCGATGGCTTGGGGAGGCAGGTTCAGTGCGGACGCCGGGCGGCGGTAAGCGGGGCGGACAGGGGAGGCAGGGCGCGCGCTCGGGTGGACAGCGGCCGCGCCGCCGTTCGCTCGCGGCCGGCTCGCGCACGCGCCCGCGCGCTGCGCAAACTGCGCGGCGGCAAGACGGGGACGGGACGCGAAACAAGCGAAAACATGGCGAACGGCGTGTTAGAAATGAAGTAAATGAAAGTTAAACGAAAGATTCGACCATGCTAGCACGATCTCACAAACCTGGCGCGACGCTGTCGCAGCACCGCGATAGGGTGCGCGATCGGCCATTCCGGCTCGCGCTTCGCACTGTGACGCGAACACAACGACACACCGCGCATAAAGCATCCTGAAAGCATCCGCGACGACCGGCGTTGTTGCATAATGCGGTTCGCCCGTCCCGGGTGTCCTTCGCACTCCGTCCTTTTTCGCGTTCTTGCGCATCTGCACCATGCCGTCGAGCTTCACCCGTCCCGCCGCCTTGCCGCCGGGGCGCCCGCGGTTCTGCCCTTCACGTGCCGCGGCAAAATGACGATGCCTCCCCGTTTGCCTTCACGCGTGAACCCCCAATCTTTCATGTCAACGGTCCTTCAGGCCGCCGCCGCGCTATGGCGTTTCGTGCGCGGCGTGCGGTTGCCGCAGTCGCGCGCCGGGCGCGTCGCGCTCTCGCTCGCGGTTGTCTACTTCGTCTGGGGCTCGACGTATCTCGGCGTGAAGGTTGCGCTCGAATCGTTCCCGCCGCTGCTTCTCTCCGGCTTGCGCAATCTGCTTGCCGGGATCGGGTTGTTCGTCTTTGCCATGCGCCGGCGACCCGTCATGCCGACCCTCCTCGAAGTGCGCAACGCGGGCGTGGTGGGCACGCTGCTCGTGGGCCTGTCGAGCGGCATGCTCGCTTACGGCATGCGGACCGTGGGCACTGGCACGGCGGCCGTGATGGTCGCCACAGTGCCGCTCTTCGCGACCGTGATCTCGGCGGTGACCGGGCGGCGCGTGGCGAAGGCCGAATGGGCTGCGGTCGCGCTCGGTCTCGTCGGCATTGCGATCCTGAGTCATGGCGGCGGTGCTGCGGGTTCGGCGGGCGGCAGCCTCGCGATTCTGTGTGGCGCGCTCTTCTGGGCGATCGGCGCACATCTGGCGGGCAAGCTCAGGTTGCCTACCGATCTGTTCATCGCGACGGCGCTGCAAATCGGCCTCGGCGGCGCCATTTCGACCTCGGTCGCGTGGATCAGCGGCGAACGCATGGGCGAGTTGCACGTTCTGCCGCTCGTGGCGTTCTTCTACCTGATGTTCATCGGCACGATGGCGGCCTACGTCGCCTATGGCTATCTGATCCGCAATACCAGCCCGCTCGTTGCGAGCAGTTGCATGTACGTGAATCCCGTTGTTGCCGTCGCGCTCGGCGCGCTGCTGCTCGGCGAGCCGGTCACGAGTGGCACCGTCGTCGCGACCGTGCTGATTCTCGGTAGCGTGGGTTTGTCGTTCCTCTTCGACGACCGTCGCCGGACCTCCTGAGTTCGTCCTGTCCCGGTGACGCGCCTCGCGTCATTGCGCCACATTGGTGTGCGCGGCCGCCCCGCATGTGTGGTGCGGAGCGGCCGCATCTTCGTCGCTGACCAATCGATGCCAGACGCGATTACTTGGCCTTTTCCGCGGAGTTCGTGAGGGCGTGGCCGCCCGCGGAAACGTCCTCGCCGGCACCCGCCATCGTGTTGCAGGCCGAAAGCGCTGCCAGCGAAGCGGTAACGAGAAAGAGGGCAATCAGGCGTTTCATGAGGAAGTCCTCCACGGTGTCAAAGGTGGCCACTGTCCAGCACGTCGCGTGCCCGGTCATTTGTGCCTCCCTATGTGTCCGCCATCAGGTCCGCTGCTTGCGCTAGCACCGATGCAGGCGCGACATAGCGCAGCACATCCGCCCACAAGGAGGACTACGCCATGCTTCACTACGCCATCGTGTTTTTCATCATCGCGATCATTGCCGCTGTGTTCGGCTTCACCGGCATCGCCGCGGGCGCGGCCGAAATCGCCAAGATCCTGTTCTACATCTTCCTCGTGGTCTTCGTGGTCACGCTATTGCTAGGCGTGATGCACGGATGACGCACGCAATGCCAAACCGCTGCGCACCACCCCGTTCATGCATGCCATGTTTGAAGGAGAGTCAGATGTCGAAGACACACGCTTCGTTCGAGTTCGATCTCAAACGCGTGCGCGATGAAGCGCGCCGCAATCTCGACCAGGGATCGGTCACGCCGGATTACCCGGCAAATCGCCAGACCGTGCTCAAGCTGCTCAACGATTCGCTCGCCACGGAACTCGTGTGCGTGCTGCGCTACAAGCGGCACCATTTCATGGCGAAGGGCATCGAGTCCGAGTCGGTGGCGGCCGAATTTCTTCAGCACGCGAACGAGGAGCAGCAGCACGCCGACATGCTCGCAGCGCGCATCGTGCAACTCGGCGGCGAGCCCGACTTTTCGCCGTCGACGCTAGTCGAGCGCTCGCACTCGGAATACAAGGAAGGGGCCGGCCTGAAGGACATGATTCGCGAGAATCTGATCGCGGAGCGCATCGCGATCGAAAGCTATCGCGCGATCATCAACTATCTCGGCCACGACGACACGACCACGCGGCGCATCTTCGAGCAAATCCTCGCGACAGAGGAGGAACACGCCGACGATATGACTGACCTGCTGTACGCGCACAAATAGCGCGCAGACTCGCCCTCAGGAAGAAGCCTCTGCGCCCGTGCCCACGCGCGGGCGCGTTGCATGGTGAATCCAGCCCGCGAGCGCCGTGAACGCAATGCCGGCCACGCACACGCCGATCCAGCCGAACGCATGCCAGGCCGTCACGCCGACGGCGGAGCCGGTTGCGCCGCCAATGAAGTAGCAGACCATGAACACCGTATTCACGCGGCTGCGCGCCTCGGGGCGCAGCGCGTAGATGCGCGACTGATTCGAGATCTGCGCGGCCTGCACGCCGACGTCGAGCACGATCACGCCGATCACGAGGCCGATCAGGCTCTTGCCCGAGAACGCGAAGATAACGAACGCGAGCGCCATCAGTACGATCGACATCGTGATGACCGCGCGCGGCCCGCGCTTGTCGGCCGAGCGGCCCGCCATGGGCGCGGCCAGCGCGCCCGCCGCGCCGACGATGCCGAAAAGCCCCGCCACCTGCGGCCCGAGATGGAACGGCTCGCCCGCAAGCAGCAGCGTGAGCACGGGCCAGAAGAGGCTGAACGCGGCGAAGAGGCAAGCACCCGTTGCCGACGCTTCGCGCAGGCCCGGCAGCTCCAGCACCAGATGCCACATCGAGCCGAGCAGCTTGCCGTAGCCGAGTTGCGAAGTGGGCTGGCTCTTTGGCAGTTTTTTCACGATCACGACCGCAAGCACGAGCAGCGCGACGATCGACGCCCCGAACACCGCACGCCAGCCAAAGTACTGTCCGACGAACCCGGCCGCCGTACGTGCGAGCAGAATGCCGAGCAAGAGCCCGCTCATCACGGTGCCGACCGCGTGGCCACGCGCCTCGGGCGGCGCGAGTTCGGCGGAAAACGGCACGGCCTGCTGCGCGATGGTGGCGAGGATGCCGATCGCGAGGCTCGCGCCGACCAGAACGGCAAGCGACGGCGCGGTGGCCGCGACGAGCAGGGCGACGCACAAGCCGGCCGTTTGCAGCAGGATGATGCGGCGGCGGTCGTAGCGGTCGCCGAGCGGCGCGAGCAGCAGCATGCCGGCCGCGTAGCCGAGCTGGGTGCCCGCCGGCACGGCGCCGATCCACGCTGCGCCGGCCGGGAAGCTCTGGCGGAAGTCGTCGAGCAGCGGCTGGTTGAAGTAGATGTTCGCGACCGTGACGCCCGCGATGGTCGCGAGCAGGAGCAGCAGGCCGCGCAGCGACTGGCTTTCGCCAGCGGTTGCGGAATCAGGTGTGGACATGAGCGTAATGCGGGTGGCGCCCGGTCAGACGGAAGACAGGCTTCGAGCGTGCCGATCATACCGGAGCGCGCGCAATCGCGCTGACGGCGCGGGAGCGTGCCGCCAGGCGTGCGTCTAGCTGCGCATTCAGCCGATCAGCTCGCCCGAGGGCTCGTAGAACGGATACGGGCCGTCGAACGTCTCGACGTACTCGTGGTGCGTCACGATCCCGCCGTTCGGGTCGTAACGATGCAGCGCAAAGGCGGGCGGCTCGAGCGTGAAGGTGGAGGGCGCATCGGGCGCGAGGTCGAGCGTGACCTGGTGAGCGGGCGCGGGCACGGCCGAGGCAATCGTGCCGCCGAAGCGCACGAACATGGGCCGGTGCACGTGACCGCACAGCACGCGCTCGACGTTGGGATGCCGTGCCACGAGCGCTTCGAGCGCCTGCGCGGCGCGGTCGTCGAGGCGAATCGCATCCATGTGACCAATGCCGCAGTCGAACGGCGGGTGATGGAGCGCGACCACCACGGGCTTGCCGCGCGCCGCCTCGAGCTGCTGCTCGAGCCACGCAAGGCGCGCTTCGCAGAGCGTGCCCGCGCTTTGCCCCGGCTGCATGGAGTCGAGTGCGATCACGCGTAGCGCTCCGAGGTCCACCGCGTACTGGACGAACTCGCCGCCCTCGCGCAGTTCGGGCCGATCGGGAAACACTTCGCGCAGCGGCCCGCGCGCGTCGTGGTTGCCGATCAGGAGCCAGTACGGAATCTCGAGCGTGTCGAGCAGCGTTTTGAGGTGCCGGTATTCTTCGAGCGAGCCCTGATCGACGAGGTCGCCGGTCATGAGCACCGCGTCCGGGCGCGGCGTGAGCGCATTGAGCCGAGCGATGGTGCGTGCAAGGCTCGCGGCCGTATCGACGCGGCGATAGGCGAGCGCGCCCGGTGGCTTGATGTGCAGGTCGCTGATCTGGGCGAGCAGCATGGTAGTCCTCGTTTTGTAAGATTTACGCAAGCGCAATGAGTGCTTCAGGGGCGATCGAGATGCCAACCGGCGTGCCGCGTGCAAGCTCGATGCGACCCGCCACGTCGACGAGCAGGGCATCGGGCGCGGCGCCGCCGATGGTCAGGCGCGTGCGCTCGCCGAGAAAGGTCGCCTGTTCGATGACGCCGCGCAGTTGTGCGCCAACGGGGTCGGCGAGCGTGGCGTCTTCGGGGCGGAAATACAGTTCGGCGGCGCCGGTCGTTTGGGACGCGTTGGCCGGCACGGCGCCGCCGCTCGTGCGCAGCATGCCGCCTTGCCATTCTCCGGCGATCCGGTTCAGCGTGCCGACGAACTGCGCGACTGCACGGCTCGCAGGCTGGAAGTAGATCTCGCGCGGCGTGCCGATCTGCTCGATGCGGCCCGCGCTCATCACGACGATGCGGTCGCCCAGTTCCATCGCCTCGGCCTGATCGTGCGTGACATAGACCGTCGTCACGCCCAGTTCGCGCAAGAGCGCATTCATCTCGCCGCGCAGGGTGTCGCGCAGGCGCGCATCGAGCGCGGTGAGCGGCTCGTCGAGCAGCAGCACACGCGGGCGCGGCGCCAGCGCGCGCGCGAGCGCCACGCGCTGGCGCTGGCCGCCCGAAAGCTGGTTGATGGGCTTGGCCGCGTGCGCTTCGAGGCGCATCATCGCGAGCAGTTCGTCGACACGTGCGCGCGCGTCGGCGGCGGGGACGCGCTGGATTTTCAGGCCATAACCGATGTTGCCGCGCACATCGAGGTTCGGAAAGAGCGCGTAGTTCTGGAACACCATGCCGACCTTGCGCTGCTCGATAGGCTGCGCGGTCACGTCCTCGTCGCCGAAGGCGACATGGCCGCCGGCGTCGGGCGTTTCCAGACCCGCGATCATGCGCAGCGTGGTGGTCTTGCCGCAGCCCGAAGGGCCGAGCAACACCAGCGTTTCGCCTGCGCCGATCGCAAGGTCGAGCGGTTCGAGCACGCGCGTGCCGCGAAACGTTTTCGCGCAGCGCGTGAGCGTAATCGGGATCGGTTCTAGTTTCATTCGGAATCCTTGTTGTTCCTTTGCTGGCCTGCGAGACGCGGCTTGCCAGTTGGCTTTCCTGAGGCGCCAGGTACGTCCACGCCGAGCCATTGCATTGCCACGAGCAGCGGCATCGTCATGAGGAAGAAGAGGATCGTGTAGGCGCTGCCGACTTCGATACGCAGTGACGCGTAGGTGTCCGCGAGGCCCACTGGCAGCGTTTTGGTGTCGGGCGTGTGCAGCATCCACGTGAGGTTGAATTCGCCGATCGAGAGCGTGAGCACCGCGAGCGCGCCTGCCACGATGCCGGGTCGCGCGTTGGGCAGCACGATGGTCGTGAAGCGCTGCCGGAAGCTCGCGCCGAGGCTCGCGGCGCCTTCCTCGAGTGTGCGCAGGTCTGCCGACGCGCACACGGCCGCCACGGGCCGCACCATGAACGGCAGCGTGAACACCACGTGGCCGACCACGATGAACGCCGCACTCATGCGAAACGTGCTGAAGCCGCCGTACACCACGAGCAGCGCGAGCGCCGAAGCGAGGCCGGGCAGAGCCACGGGCAGCACGAGCAACTCCTCGATAAAACGCGAGAGGCGCGTGCGGCTGCGTGCGAGCGCATAGCCCGCGGGTACGCCGGTCACTAGCGTGATGGCGAGCGTGGCGGCCGCCACTTCGAGCGAGAGGAATACACTCGCGTGATACTGCGTCCAGACCTGGTCGAGCCAGCGCAGCGTGAGGCCGCTCGCCACGCCGCGAAAATAGTTGACGGTGAGCCCCGCGACGATCGACATCACGACAGGCACGACGAGAAACGCGCACGTGGCAAGCGTGACGAGCCATTGCGCGCAAGCAATCCACGTGCGCGCCGAGGGCAGTGCGACGCGCCGCCGCGCGGCAGGCGGCTGGCCCGGCGCTTCGTGCATGTCTTGCGTTGCCGAAGCTGCGGAATTGACGACCGAATTCATTCTGGAGTCCTCGAAAACCACGGTGCTCATGCCGTGGCCGCGACGGCCGCACCCGTCACGCTGCGCGCGAGCGTGAGCACCGCCCACGTGACGAGACCGAGCACGATGGACAGGCCCGCCGCCGTCACCATGTTGGCGTTGAGCGTGAACTCGGTGTAGATGGTCATCGGCAGAACGTCGATGTCGGTGGCGAGCGTGAACGCGGTGCCAAACGCACCCATCGCGGTCGCGAAACAGATCGCCCCTGCAGCGACGAGGCCGGGCGCGAGCGCAGGCAGGATCACGTCGCACAGCACGCGCCACGACGACGCGCCAAGCGAACGCGCGGCTTCTTCGAGCGAGCCGTCGAGCTGGCTTGCGCAGGCCATCACGGTCACGATCACGCGCGGAATCGAAAAGTACAGGTAGCCCGCGAAGAGTCCCGCCATCGAGTAGGCGAAGACCCAGCGCTCGCCGGTGAGCCGCAGCGAAAGCGCGCCGATGAGTCCCTGGCGGCCTGCGAGCATGATGACCATGAAGCCGACCACCACGCCCGGAAACGCCAGCGGAAACGTGAGCAGCGCGACGAGCGCACGGCGTCCCGCGAACGTGCGCCTTGCGAGCAGAAGGCCGCAGATCGTGGAGATCACGAGCGTGGCCGCGGTGACGGCGGCCGAGAGCGCGATGGTCGCGGCGAGGCTTCTCATGTAGCGGCCATTCGTGAGCAGCGCGCGATAAGTCTCGATGAAGTGTCCGTCGGCGCTCACCTGAACGAGCGCGATCATCGGCAGCAGCCAGAAGGCGAGGAACACCGCGAGCGCGGGCGCGACGAGCGCCACGCGCCAGCGCAACGGAAAGGTGAGGTCATGCATGGAAGTGATTGGCCGGAGTCTCAGTGCATGATCTGCAGATAGCGCTCGCCAAACGTCTGCTGCTGCGCCGCCATCTTCGCGAAGTCCACTGGCTTTGCACGCGCGTAGTCGCTCGCTGGCAGGAACTTCGAAGCTGCTTCCGGCGAGAGCGCGCTCGCGCGCACCGGGCGCAGGTAGGCATTCGCCCAGAGCTTCTGGCCTTCGTCGGAGAGCACGAAGTCGAGCACCTTCTTGCCGTTCGCTTCGTGCGGCCCGTTCTTCACGAGGCTCATCACGTAGGGCACCGAAATCGTGCCTTCCTTCGGGATGACGAATTCGACGTTCGCGTGGTCCTTGTATTTTGCGCGGTAGGCGTCGAAGTCGTAGTCGAGCAGGATGGGAATTTCACCCGAGAGCACGCGTGCGTACGCGGTCTGCTTCGGCACGATCGGCTGGTTGGCCTTGAGCTTGCCGAACCATTCGAAGGCGGGCTGGAAGTTGTCGAGCGTGCCGCCCAGCGCGAGATTCACAGCCACTGCGCCCGCATAGCCCACGAACGCGCTCGACGGATCGAGGTAGCCGACCATGCCCTTGTACTCGGGCTTGAGGAGATCGGCCCACGAGCGCGGGACCGGCTTGCCTTCGAGCGCATCCTTGTTGACGAAAAAGCCGAGCGTGCCCGAGTGGATGGCGAACCAGTAACCTTGCGGGTCCTTCAGGTCAGCAGGAATGTCGCTCCAGTGCGCGGGCTTGTACGGTGTGATCACGCCCTTGTCCTTCGCCTGGAATGCCGACGACACGCCGAGGTAGACGACATCGGCGACCGGGCTTTTCTGCTCGGCCATCAGTTGTGCGATGGATTGTCCGGAGTTCTTGTTGTCGAACGGCACGCGAATGCCGGTCTCTTTCTGGATCGCCTGGATCTGGCTTGCCCAGTCGGCCCATTCGGGCGGGCAGTTGTAGCAGATCGCGGTTTCATCGGCCTGTGCCGTGAGCGGCGCGGCAAGACCGGCCACGAGGGCGGCGGCGGATGCGGCGAGGGGCAGCGCATGCGAGAGGTGAGTCAAGCGCCGCAACGGCGCAGCTAGCGTGCGCAGGGCAGCGCGCACGGGTGCAAGCGAAAGCGGGCCGGCAAAGGCGAGTCGGCGGGTCACGGCAGGTCTCCAGGTCGGTTGCGAGAGCGTACTGGTGGATGAGGGCCGCGTGCGTGCACGGCCCGGATTGTTCAGGTTGTTCGGTGTGTTACTAAGGCCTGCTGATGGTTCTGCAAAAGCGCCTCACGAAAGCGCGCCGCCGAGTTCGAGGTTGCGATCGATCGCAACCCCGCGCGCGCCGAGCGGCGCGTGGGCGATCGCCGCGATGGTGCCGCCCGCGCGCAACGTGTGCGGCAGCGTATTGGCGAGCGCTCCCGCGTACTGGCCGCCGATGCGCGCCATCAGGCATTGCCACGCTTCGCGGCCAATGTCGCGGTTCGGCGTGCCGATGCTCGCGAGCGGCGGCGCGAGCAGTTCGCTCATCGCGAGGCCGTCGAAGCCGAGAATCGACATGTCCTGTGGCACGCGCAGGCGTGCGCGGCGCAGCCCGCGCATGACGACCATGGCGAGCAGGTCGTTGCTGCAGAAGAGGGCCGTGGGGCGCGCGGGCCCGCTCGTCAAATGTGCGAGCACCGAAGGCGCGAGCTCTTGCGCATTGAAATCGATTTCAAGGGCCGGCGCAGGCGTGAGGCCGGCTTGCTGCATCGCGAGAGCATAGCCGGCATGACGCTGGCGCGCGCGGTCGGAGGCGGCCAGCGTGCCGGCCAGCATGAGGATGCGGCGATGGCCGTGCGCGATCAGCATGCGCACGCCGTCGCAGGCGGCCTGGTGGTTGTCCACCGACACCGAAGGGCGGCGCTTCGTGTCGTTGTGCATCAGCACGTAGAGCGGGCCGTCGGCGTCGAGTTCGTCGAGCAACGGATGCGTGTCGGCGTCGGCGACGGTCAGGATCAGGCCTTCGACACGTTGCGCGCGCAACGTCTCGATCGCGTGGCGCTCGCGATCGGCGTCGTACTGCGTGGTCATCAGCATGAGGCGAAAGCCCTGCGCGCAGGCAAGCTCGTCGATGCCTTGCAGGCACTCCGCGAACACCGGATTGGCGAGCGTGGGCAGCACCACGCCGATGAGCCGCGTGCGCTCGCCGCGCAACTGGCGGCCGAGCGGGTTCGGGCGGAACTTCAGCGCGTCGATGGCTTCGCGCACCCGCGCGAGCGTGATGGGGTTGACGGTGTGCGGTGCATTGATCGCACGCGACACCGTGGCGATCGAGAATCCGGCGTGTGCGGCGACATCCTTGATGGTTGGCGTCATGCGAGCGGCCCCGGCGTCGTTGTAAACGTTTTCGATGGGGCCGATTATGAAAAATGCGTATGACCGGCAGATGACGGACGTGCTAGCCGGTCGTGGCTTTGGGGCATGCGCCGCACAATGGTAGAATCGCGTCCGCCCTGCCGGGGTGATGAAATTGGTAAACATAGCGGACTTAAAAAACGATTGAGTGCCCGACCGGAAACGGCCGGTGCAGAACCCCTCAAATTCGGCGAACCCCCTGGGCCATCAAGCGCGTTGCGCGCGAGGCGCCGAGGCAACGCCGAGCCAAGCCGGCTGCTGCGCAAAGCGGCGGTCAGGAAGGTGTAGAGACTAGACGGGGGGCGCCTAAGGCGCGCGCGGCGTGACACACGCGGCGCTTCGCGACGGCGAAGGCATAGTCCAGCGCACGAACGCGCGTCCGTACAGGCACGCGTGGCGTCGAAAGACGTGGTGTGACGAAAATCCGCCGCCTAACGGCTTGCCGGTTCGAGTCCGGTCCCCGGCACCAGATGTTGTTCCAGTGGATTCCGCTGGAATCCTGAAACCCGCGATAGCGTTCAGCTTCGCGGGTTTTTTATTTGCACGGCTAAATCCGTGCGGACGCACGAAAGGAGAGCGGTTACGGCGAAGGGAAGGGCAGAAGAAGGCGGGAAAAAACTCACTGCTGCCGCGCGAAATGGCGGCGCATGAATCAGTCGGGCGCTGCGCCGCAACAAGGCGCTTGCGCACTCAACGATTGCCGATCTTCCCGGTGATGGGATTGATCAACCTTGCGAACCCGAACAATGCCGCAATGCCGAAGGGGCAGGCGACGAAGAATGCGGTCAACATGACTCGGCCCTAAACGTAACAAAATGTATCGTCAGTTTAGCCCGGTCATGCGGTTTGGGTATCAGGGTGAACGACAACAAACTATTGCGCTATCGCAAGGAATTGAGTCCTCAACGCTGGGGGAAACGGGCTGTAACGCCCGTCTGGCGCGGGTAGGCGAAAAGACTGTGCGAATCTCATCAGATGCAGTCGAAGATTACCTCTACTGTCTGTGACGTCACACCGCGCAAGCCTTCGCTATGGATCTCGACCGTGTGTAGCTGCTTCTTCTGCTTTTCGCAGTAGTCCTCGGCTTCGCTGAGCCCGACGGCGCGCACGTGATTCCACGAAACCAGATCCCAGCGCGCGCGGCTCGTGACGGTGAGATGGCCATCCTGTCTCGAATTGACGGCAGTCACCGATGTGCACGCCGTCAGCATGCTCATTACAAACAACAGGACGTAACCTTTCATAGATTCTCCGTGGTCCGCGAGCATTCTCGCCGCCAACCCGGGGCATTGGCAACCCAAAGCAATGCGCTTCGGCTCCGCTTCGGCTCGTTAGGGTTGCTTGATGCAGTGGAACGCTGCCGTGCCGTAGGGCACTGTCACGACAGCTTGGCCGCGCAACTCGGGCTCCGAATCGATCAGTGCGCGCAGTTCGGCTTCGATGCGGGCCTGCTCTTCGGGCGGCAAGGCCGCAATGAAACTCGTGGACTTCACCCGCGCGACGATCACGTCCTCTGGCGAACCAGTGTGGCCTTGCACGAAGCGCTGCTCGTGCAGCGGCCCGAATCCGGCAAACGGGAAGGCGTTGCGCCACTGGCCCGTGTAGTAGCGCGGCGTGTCGTCTTCGGCGCGGTTGACGATGGCGTCGAGCCGCGCGACCCATTCGACGCTCGCGTCGCGCAGGTTCCAGATCAGGCCGAGGCGGCCGCCGGGTTTGAGCACACGCAGCATTTCGGCGAGCGAGGCCGAGTTGGCGAACCAGTGGAAAGCCTGCGCACACACGATCGCGTCGACGCTGGCGTCACCGAGCGGGAGCAACTCTGCCGTACCCGCACGGGTGTCGACTGCGGGTAACGCGGCGGCAAGCTTCGCCCGCATGGCGGCTACGGGCTCGACGGCGATCACGTGGGAGCCGGTTTCCAGCAAGCGTCGAGTGAATTTGCCAGTGCCGGCGCCCAGATCGACGACTGTCGCGCCGGGGCCAAGGCTGAGCGTGTCGCGCAACCAGGCGTTGACTTCGGGCGGGTAATCGGGGCGGCCGCGCACGTAGTGGTCAGCTGCGGCGGGCGTGTAGCCCTGTTCGGCCGAGTGGTGTACGGCGTTGGGCGGGTTGCTCATGAGCGCGCTCCGGCGGTGGGTCCGCGAGCGAGCATAGCACTGCGTGCGGCGCCGTCGAATGGCGCCCGCACCGCGCAACGCGCCCGGATGGGCGCGCGGCGCAAGGCAATCAGTCGTGGGCGATCAGGTCGCCGACTTGACCCTGGCCCGACACGAGACAGGAAGAGAGGAAGTTTTCGCTCTGGCTGTTCGCGCCGCGCTCGCCGAATCCGCGCACGAGCGCTTCGGCCTTAACGAGTGCGGAGCCCTGGGCGCAGGTCAGCGAGCCAGCCTCGTGAGCCTGCACACGTGTCATGGCCCGATTCGCGAGGAGGAGTGCGAGGACGATGACAACACCAACATTGAATGCTTGTCTCATGATTTCGTCTCCTTGTGCATTCAGACTATCTCAGCCGTTCGGCGTCCGAATCCAGGAGTTTCCCGGCGATGCACTGCAGCACATGTGGCGCATAAAAACGCGCTTTCATGCGGTCTGCGTAATGCTTCGGCCTCCTTCGCTTGGCGCTTTCGAGCCGCTGCGCCTTGAGTAGCGTGGCACGGCAAAAAAGCGCTCAAACGCAGGGCCGGGCGCTGCGTCGCAACAATGTCGCGACGCGTCAGATTCGACGTCTGCTAACAAATGTAGCTCCGTTGTGCGCAGAGCTGGACGTGGCACATCGACACGGTGTGTTTTTGCACAACGCGCCGCCGGAAAACCACCATGCGGCACTGTTTTTCCGCCCGCTGCAAGCGTGGAAAGGCGGAAACGCCATGCACGGGCCGCGGCATGACGCCCGACCCCGCTGCGTCCGGCTGTCTTGAAATACGGCGGGGCTTCCTGCAAGATCGACGCCCGATCCCTTTTTTCCTGTGCGAGGTGAACCCATGCAGTTGATCGGCATGATGGACTCCCCCTATGTGCGTCGCGTCGCGATTTCGCTTCATGTGCTCGGCCTGCCGTTCGAGCACCGCAGCATTTCGGTTTTTCGGCAGTACGACGAATTTGCCCAGATCAATCCCGTCGTGAAGGCCCCCACCTTTATCGACGACGACGGCACGCAGCTGATCGACTCGACGCTGATCCTCGACTACCTGGACCACAAGGTGCCCGCCGCGCAGCGGCTCATGCCGGAGGAGACCCAGGAGCGGACTTTTGCACTGCGCGTGAACGGTTTCGCGCTCGCGGCCATGGAAAAGACGGTGCAGCAGGTCTACGAGCGCGAATTGCGTCCCGCCGAGCGCCAGCACGAGCCTTGGTTCGAGCGCGTGAACGCCCAGATGCATGCGGCGTGGGCCGTGCTCGACCAGCTCGTTGCGGGCCGCGACGGCTGGCTGTGCGCGGGCCGTATCACGCAAGCCGACATCACCGCGGCCGTTGCGTGGCGTTTCAACCAGTACATCCTGCCTGGCTGCGCCGATCCCGCCCGATATCCGGCGATTGCCGCGCTTTCCGCGCGCGCTGAGACGCTGCCGGTGTTCGTTGCCACCCCCCTCGACTGAAGCACGCCCGCGCCAGCCGGGCCTCGCGCAAAGCACCGTGTGGCGGGGCGAGGAGCAACGCCGCACCCGATGCCTCCGCCAGTCTTTCGATTGTTTGCGATTTTCGACAAGTGACTTCGCGGACGGCCCATTTATCAGCGCACGCTGCATTCCTAGAATGACAACCATCGAATGACCCTGCGTCAGGAGGACGCGGGGCATGCAGCGGGAGCGGTCATGAAATCCTTTATCGAACGACAGTTGTATCAGCCAGCGTTGGTTCTACCGATGGTGGACCTGATGCAGCTGATGGTGTCGGTCGACTTCAACTTGGGGCAAGTCGGGCTGATGGTGGCAACGCGCGGTGCGCGCGCCGCGTTCCAGCGTTCGCGCGAACTGTGGAGCGCGGGCCATGGGGAAGGTGCGCCCGCCGATTGCGTGCACTGATCGCACGTGCACTGAATTTGCCTGACTTTAACGACGGAATCTCCAATCGCCTATTCATCGAACGCCTGACGCAAACGCGCACTGACGTTCGCCGATCCCCCTGACGCGCAGCGGCTTCGCCCGTTTGCTGTTGTGACGTCACCCTGTGAGCCGCCTCGACGTGTGAGGCGGCTCTTTTTTTGCGCGATCGTCGTCCTTCGCGATGCGCGCCGATACCGACCCGATTCGCTGAATCACACTGGCGGCGGTGGCCGTTCGTCGCGCGTAAGATGGCGCGATCTGCCGCTCGTTCACGGCGCGCGGCCAGTCGGCTCAGGCGCAATTCGCGGTTCAACTTGCGGCTCAACTCGGGTCAACGGCAAAGGAGGGCGGCATGGCACAGCGTTTCGATGCGATCGTGATCGGCACGGGGCAGAGCGGGCCGCCGCTCGCCGTGCGGCTTGGCAAAAGCGGCCGCAAGACGGCGGTGATCGAGCGCGCGTCGTTCGGCGGGACCTGCGTGAACGTGGGCTGCACGCCGACCAAGGCGTATGTCGCTTGCGCGCGTGCCGCGCACGTGGTGCGCCATGCGGCAGATTTCGGTGTGCAACCCGGAAAGGGCGCGCAGCCGGGCGACGTTCGCGTCGATCTCGCGTTCGTGAACGCGCGCAAGGAGCGCATCATCGCGGCGTCGCGCGATGGCGTCGAAAGCTGGCTGCGCCATACGCCGAACGTCACCGTGTTTACGGGGCACGCGCGCTTCGCGGGCGCGCATGCGGTGCGCGTCGCTGCGCGCGACGGTACGCAGATCGATCTCGAAGCGCCCGAGATCTTCATCAACACGGGCACGCGCGCGCAAATTCCCGCCATTCCCGGCCTCGAGACGATCCGCTACGAAACCAATTCGACGCTGCTCGCGCTCGAGCAACTGCCCGCGCATCTGGCGATCTGCGGCGGCAGCTACGTGGCGCTTGAGTTCGCGCAGATGTTTCGCCGCTTCGGCAGCCTCGTGACGGTGCTCGTGCGCGGGCAACGCGTGCTCGCTCGCGAGGACGACGATTTCTCGCGCGCCGTACAGGACGTGCTTGCGCGCGAAGGCGTGGAATTTCGCTTCGGCGCCGAACCGCGCAGCGTCTCGCCGCTCGAAGGCGAGGCGGGCGTGCGCATCGCGCTCGACAGCGGCCCGCTTGACGTTTCGCATCTGCTCTTTGCAACGGGGCGCCTGCCGAACACCGACGATCTGGGGCTCGACGCCGCTGGCATCGAGCGTGACGCGCACGGGCTCATCGCTGTGGATGGTCAATTGCGTACGCGCGTTGAGGGCATCTGGGCATTGGGGGACGTGAACGGTCGTGGCGCGTTCACGCACACGTCATACGACGATTTCCAGATCGTCGCGGCGAATCTGCTGGACGGCAAATCGCGCAGCGCCGACACACGCATTCCCGCTTACGCCGTGTACGTCGATCCGCCGCTTGCGCGCGTTGGCATGAGCGAGCGCGACGTGCGCGAGCGCGGCAAACCCGCGCTGATCGCGACGATGCCGATGTCGCGCGTGGGCCGCGCGCGCGAACGCGGCGAGACCGACGGCTTCATGAAGGCGCTGGTGGATCCGCAAACGCAACGCATTCTCGGCGCGGCGATATTCGGCATCGAGGGCGACGAGGCAATCCACACGTTCATCGACACGATGACGGCCGACGCGCCCTACACGACGCTGCAATACGCGATGCACGTGCACCCGACTGTGAGCGAACTGGTGCCCACGTTGCTCGACGGCCTGAAACCGCTTGAATGAGCGCTTCTGCATGAACGAACCGAACAGCGCCGCGTTTGGCAACCTCTTTGCAGGCATCAACCCGGACGCCACTGAAGAGCGCTTCGATACGCTCGTTTCGCGCGACGGGGTGCTGATCGAACGCATCGTCTCCACAGGCCAGGCGAGCCCGCCAGGATTCTGGTACGACGATGCGCGCGAAGAGTGGGTGGCGCTCCTCGTCGGCGCGGCGACGCTGGAATTCGAAGATGCGGCGCAGCCGCCGCGACGCCTGCTGCCCGGCGACTACGTGCATATTCCGGCGCACTGCCGCCATCGCGTGTCGTGGACTGATCCGAGCGTGCCGAGCGTATGGCTCGCGGTGTATATCGGCGCGGCGCAAGGTGAAGGCGACAGCGAGGCGTGAGCGCGGCGATAATCGGCACTATTGAACCGATACGCAATGTCATGCCCACGAACTATCCCCTGCGCGTCGCTCTGGTTTCCGACACGCACAATCTCGTGCGTCCCGAGTTGCTCGCCTTCGTCGAGGGCGCGGATGCCATCGTGCACGCGGGCGACATCTGCGATCAACGCGTGCTCGACACGCTCGCGGCCATCGCGCCGCTCACTGTCGTGCGCGGCAACAACGACCATGGCGCGTGGGCCGAGGCGTTACCCGTGCAGATCGTCGTCGAGCTTGGCGGCGTTCGACTTGCGGTGGTCCACGAACTGCCGGATCTGCACGGCGATCCTGCCGGCGAAGGGATTGCCGTTGTGGTGAGCGGGCATTCGCACAAGCCTGCGCTGGAAACGCGCGAGGGCGTGCTGTACGTGAATCCCGGCAGCGCGGGGCCGCGCCGCTTCAAGCTGCCCATCTCGGCGGCGATGCTGACGATCGGGAAGGACGGCGCGTTGCACGTCGAACACGTCAATCTCGTGGAATAACGAAACGAGCGCGCAAGAAAAAAGGCCAGCGCGAGGCTGGCCTTTTTTGCGTTTCAGCGGTGCCGTATCAGGCGCGCACTGCGTTGCCGACAGCGTACTCCTCGTCGAGTTCGCGTGCGAGACGCACGCCGCGCAGTACGGCATGCGCTTCTGCCTTGGTGCTCACGCTCGGCGCCGAGCCCGGCAGCGGTCGGCGCGCCGTTTCATGCAGCGCCAGCACCGAGATGATGCCGATCACCGCCGCGCCCATCAGGTAGTAGGCGGGCATCATGAGGTTCTGCGTGTGCTCGACGAGCCAGGCTGCCACGAGCGGCGTCGTCCCGCCGAACAGCGACACCGACACGTTGAAGCCGATGGCGAGCGCGCCGTAACGGATCGCGGTCGGGAACAGCGCCGGCAGCGCCGAGGGCATCACGCCCGTGAAGCACGAGAGCAGCGCGCCGAGAATCAGGAGACCGAAGAACACCGGCACGAGCTCGCCCGTCTGGATCAGTGTGAGCGACGGGATCGACAGCAGGATCAGGCCCACGCAGCCCGCGAGCATGACCGGCTTGCGGCCCACGGCGTCGGAGAGGCGGCCGAACGCGAGCGTCATCGGCATCATGAGGACCATCACGATCAGCACGAGGAACAGGCCGTGCGTTTCGTTGAAGTGCAGCGTGGCCGAAAGATAGCTCGGCAGATACGACAGCGCCATGTAGTCGGTCACGTTGAAGATCAGCACGAGACCCACGCACAGCAGGAAGGGGCGCAGATGCTGCGTGAGCAGCGAGTGCAGCGTGAGCTTCGGGCGCGCGTGCTCTTCGGCTTCGCGCAGTTCCGCTTCGCGCTTGAACGCGGGCGTTTCTTCGAGCTTCGTGCGGATATACAGACCCACGAGGCCGAGCGGACCCGCGATCATGAACGGCACGCGCCAGCCCCAGTCGAGCAGTTGCTGGTGCGAGAGCATGGCGGTCAGCACCGCAACCGTGCCCGCGCCGAACACATAGCCGATCAGCGTGCCGAATTCGAGGAAGCTGCCCATGAAGCCACGGCGCTTGTCGGTGGCGAATTCGGCGATGAAGGTCGCAGCGCCCCCGTATTCGCCGCCGGTCGAGAAGCCCTGCACGAGGCGCGCCACCAGCAGCAGCGCGGGCGCTGCAATGCCGATCGAGTGATACGAGGGAATCAGGCCGATGGCAAAGGTGCCGCAGGCCATCATGATCATCGTCATCGCGAGCACGCGCTGGCGGCCGATGCGGTCGCCGAGCGGCCCGAACACCATGCCGCCGATCGGGCGCACGAGGAACGCGGCCGCGAACGTGCCGAACGTGGCGATGAGCTGTGCCGAGGGGCTGCTCGACGGGAAGAACACCTGGCCGAGCGTGACGGCGATGTAGCTGTACACGCCGAAGTCGAACCATTCCATGGCGTTGCCGAGCGCCATGGCGCCGACGGCGCGTTTGAGGAGGCTTTTGTCGACGATCGTGATGTCGTCGAGGGTAAGGTCGGTCTGGGCCGACGAGCCGGAAGTGGAAGCGGTCAAGGTCTGCATCTCCAATGACTGCGACGAGCCCCACGCGAGCCCGCCACGGTTGCCGGAGAGTGCCGTTTCGCGATAGCGGCGACATTTCGCGCACGGCGCGCCGCATGTCGTCAGGGACGAGGGCGGGCCGATGACGCATCGCACAAGGCGAGCGGCGCACGAAAGCAATGCTGAGGTGTCGCGAAACGACACTCGGACGAATTGTGTTTAACGTAGCGCCTGCGTGGCCGTGGAAGGGGGGCAGGGCGCATGAGGACGCTGGACCGGCATGAGGTGCACGGTAAAGCGCCGCTGAAACGAAAAAGAAGCCCGCGTGGCGGAGCGTTCCTTTTGTCATCTGCGCATTCGGATTAACGGCGTTTTTGGGCGCCTTCCAGAATGCAATTGATGGCTAATGCCTGTTGAACGAAGCGTTATGATAGCACGATAACGGAAGATCGCGCAAACGCCCGCAACTGCGGGGATTGGGGCGCGGGCTGGAAGCCCCGTGTGGCGGGGGATTGGCGCGATTCGATGGAACCGTTTCCGCCGTCTGGAAAGCGCATGAAGCGCATAAAAAAACCGCGCCGGGGGCGCGGTTTTTGCGGGGATTGGCGCGGCGTTTTTCGTCTGTCAGGGACAGATCTCACCGTGCAACGGAAGGGTGTTTAGCCTTCGGTCGGCGGCACGTAGCCCGACGCCTGGTCGGCGCCTTCGCCGAAGAAGAACTTCTCCGTCTGCTTCATCAGGTACTGACGCGCACGCGGATCGGCCATGTTCAGGCGGTTTTCGTTGATCAGCATGGTCTGCTGCTTGAGCCATTGCTGCCACGCCTCCTTCGAGACGCTTTCGTAGATGCGTTTGCCGAGTTCGCCCGGCAGCGGGGGAAAGTCGAGTCCCTCGGCTTCCTTGCCGAGCTTCGCGCATTGGATCATACGGGCCATGCTGTGCTTCTCCTTAGTCGTATGTGTGGGGTGGCGGCGCGCCCTGTCTGCGGACGGTGCAGACGGGAACGTTCAGAGCTGTTTCATCAGCACGAGCGACTTGCGCTGCCAGTTATAGAGGCGGCGGCGGTCTTCGGGCAGGTCGTCCACCGTGGCCTTGACGAAGCCGCGCTTCAGGAACCAGTGTTCGGTGCGCGTCGTGAGCACGAAAATGCGCGTGAGGCCGCGTGCCCGCGCGCGTTGCTCGATACGGCGCAGGAGTCGCTCGCCATCGCCGGAGCCCTGGGCTTCGGGCGAGACCGTGAGGCACGCCATCTCGCCGATGCGCTCCTGCGAATACGCGTACAGCGCCGCGCAGCCAAAGAGCACGCCGTCGTGCTCGATCACCGAGAAATGGTCGATGTCGCGCTCGATCTGGTGACGCCCGCGACGCACGAGCGTGCCGTCGGTTTCGAGCGGCTCGATCAGCGTGAGAATGCCGCCGACGTCGTCGGGGGTCGCTTCGCGCAGGCTTTCCAGGTTCTCGTACGAGATCATGGTGCCCACGCCGTCGTGCAGGAACAGTTCGAGCAGCAAGCCGCCGTCGAGCACGTAGGGAATGATGTGCGCGCGGCCCACGCCGCCGCGGCAGGCGCGAATGGAGTGCTTCAGATAGAAGCCCTCGTCGCCGAGCACGGTGCCGCCTTCCTGCAGCTTGTAGGCGTCGTCGAGCGACATTTCGCGGATCAGCTCGCCTTCCTCGTTGATCAGGCCCTGCGTCTCCGTGAGGAAAATGATCTTGTCGGCGCGCAACGCGATGGCCGCCGCCGAGGCGACGTCTTCCATCGACAGGTTGAACGCCTCGCCCGTGGGCGAAAAGCCGAGCGGCGAGAGCAGCACGAGCTTGCGGCTCGCGAGCGAGTGGCGGATCGAATCGGCGTCGATCTTGCGCACGACACCCGTGTGCTGGAAGTCCACGCCGTCGAGAATGCCGACCGGACGCGCCGTCACGAAGTTGCCCGACACCACGCTGATGTGCGCGTGCGCCATGGGCGTATTCGGCAGACCCTGGCTGATCGCGGCCTCGATGTCGAGACGCACTTCACCGGCCGCTTCCTTCGCCGATTCGAGCGCGCGGGCATTGGTGATGCGCATGCCGTGCGAGAACTCGGACTCGACGCCGTGCAGGCTCATCTGCTCTTCGACCTGCGGGCGCGAACCGTGCACGAGCACGATCTGGATGCCCATGGCCTGCAGGAGAGCGATGTCGGCAACGAGCGCGTTGAGCAGATTCTGGTGCACGACCTCGCCGCCGAAACCGACGACGAATGTCTTGCCCTGGAACGCGTGGATGTAGGGTGCGACCGATCGCATCCAATCCACGAATTGCGCGTGCTGCGCCATGATCTGCGAGTCGGAATCCGCAGCGGCGGCGGAGGCCGGCGCGCTGGCGGTGGCGGGGACGAGGTCGGTTTGGGAATTCATGCCCGGGATTATAATGCGCCCCCATGTCGAATGTACCCAAAAGACCTGCCTCGGCGCAGGGCAGCAACACCCCGGCCGGGCAGGAAACGGCGCAGGACGGCGCGAAAGCGAAAAGCGCGTCGCAGAAGTATGGCGACGGGGAAAAGCTCGCGTCGTCGGACAAGCTTGCCACGCTCATGGGCGGCGGCGCGCTGGGCGGCGCGCGCGTGCAGGACAAGCGTGCGGCACCGCCCGCGCCGACGCAGTCCGCGAGTCCCAAGGACGCGCCAGGCGGGCATGGCGAAACACGCAAGCCCGAGCAACCTCGCGAAGCGCGAAATGTTTCTCAGCCAGCGGCGGCGCAGCCGGCGCGCAGGGAGCCAAATCGCGCAGCGCAAAGCGAACAACGCGTGCAGCAGGGTGAGGCACGCGCGCCGCGCAAGCCAGACGCGCAGCGTGATGCCCGGGCGCAAACGCAACGCGCACCGCGCGACGCTACGGATAACGCATCGCAGAAGCCGTCGCGCAATGCCCCGCGTGATCCTTCCCAGCAGCAAAAGCCGACGCAACATCAACCGCACCGCGCGCCACGGCCGCAAGCTGTACGCGAACGCGATCCCTCCGCGCAGCAGCGCGCCGCGCGCACTGGCAACGAAACGGCCGTAACGAATGAAACGGCCGAAGCGGCCGTAGCGAACGAACGCAAGCCGCGCAGCGAGCGCCCGGCGCGTGCTCCGCGCGCCAACGTCGAGCCGAACAAGGTCCCGCCCATCACGTTCCCCGAAGCGCTGCCGGTTTCGGGCCGTCGCGAGGAAATCGCGCGTGCGATTGCGCAGAATCAGGTCGTGATCGTGAGCGGTGAAACGGGCTCGGGCAAGACCACGCAGTTGCCGAAAATCGCGCTCGCTTTGGGCCGCGGCCTCGGCGCGGGCGGCACGGGTCTGATCGGCCATACGCAGCCGCGGCGGATTGCGGCTTCGGCCACGGCGCGCCGCATTGCCGACGAACTCAATACGCCATTCGGCGAAGTGGTCGGCTACAAGGTGCGCTTCACCGACAATCTCTCGCCGGGCGCCTCGGTCAAGCTCATGACCGACGGCATTCTGCTCGCGGAGACGCAAACCGATCCGCTGCTCAAGGCCTACGACACGATCATCATCGACGAGGCGCACGAGCGCAGTCTCAACATCGACTTTCTGCTCGGCTATCTGAAGGAGATCCTGCCGCGCCGGCCCGACCTCAAGCTGATCGTGACCTCGGCGACGATCGACGCCGATCGCTTCGCGCGCCACTTCGGCAGCGAGGAAAAGCCTGCGCCGGTGATCGAGGTGAGCGGGCGGCTGTATCCCGTCGAGGTGCGCTACCGGCCGGTGCAGGAGGACAGCCCGGCGGTGAAGAATGCGCAGGGCACGACGGGCCGCGAGCGCAGTGAAAAGGGCGCGAAGTCGCAGCGAGACAGCGATCGCGACCTCATGGAAGCGATCGTCGACGCCGTCGATGAACTCTGCCGCGAAGGCTCGGGCGACGTGCTCGTATTCCTGCCCGGCGAGCGCGAAATTCGCGACGCAGCGGAAGCGCTGCGCAAGCACCATCCGCCGCACACGGAAATCTTGCCGCTTTTCGCACGCCTTTCCGCGCAGGAGCAGGAGCGCGTGTTCAAGCCTTCGAACGCGCGCCGCATCGTGCTCGCGACCAACGTGGCCGAAACCTCGCTCACGGTGCCAGGTATCCGCTACGTGGTCGATACCGGCCTCGCGCGCGTGAAACGTTATTCGTACCGCAACAAGGTCGAGCAACTGCAGATCGAATCGATCTCGCAGGCGGCCGCGAACCAGCGCGCGGGCCGTTGCGGTCGCGTAGCCGACGGCATCTGCATCCGGCTTTACGAGGAATCGGATTTCATCGCGCGGCCGCGATTCTCCGATCCGGAAATCCTGCGCTCCTCGCTTGCCGCCGTGATTCTGCGCATGAAGTCGCTGCATCTCACGGCGATCGAGACGTTCCCGTTCATCGAGCCGCCGCCGGGTCGCGCGATCGCCGACGGCTATCAGCTGCTCAACGAACTGGGCGCAGTCGACGACGACAACGCGCTCACGCCGCTTGGCCGCGAACTCGCGCGCCTGCCGCTCGACCCGCGCGTGGGCCGCATGATTCTCGGCGCGCGCGACGAGCAGGCGCTGCGCGAAGTGCTCGTCATCGCGAGCGCGCTTTCGGTGCAGGACCCGCGCGACCGGCCGATCGAGGCGCAAGAGCAGGCCGATCAGGCGCATCGCCGGTTCGCCGACGAGCGCTCCGAGTTTCTCCAGTGGCTCAAGATCTGGGCCTGGTTCGAGGAGGCCGTCGCGCACAAGAAGTCCAACCGGCAATTGCTGGATGCGTGCCGCGCGAACTTCCTTTCGCACTTGCGTCTGCGCGAATGGCGCGATGTGCATTCACAATTGCTGACGGTGGTGCGCGAGCATGGCTGGCGGATCAACGAAGCCGACGCGACCTACGAGCAGATCCATCACGCGCTGCTCACGGGCCTGCTCGGCAACATCGGCCTGAAGGCCGACGACGAGCCGCACTACCTCGGTGCGCGTAGCATCAAGTTCCACTTGTGGCCGGGCTCTGCGCTCGTGAAGAAGGCGGGGCGCTGGGTCGTGGCGGCGGAACTCGTCGAAACGAGCCGCCTCTACGCGCGCTGCATCGCGAAGATCGAGCCCGAGTGGCTCGAGAAGGTGGGCGCGCATTTGCTGAAGAAGTCGCTTTCCGAGCCGCATTGGGAAAAACGCGCGGCGCAGGTGAGCGCGTTCGAGCGCGGGGTGCTTTATGGCCTGCCGGTGTACCAGCGCCGGCGCGTCGCGTTTGGCAAGCAGGACCCGGCGCGTGCGCGCGAGCTCTTCATTCGCGGCGCGCTGGTGGAAGGCGAATTCGACACGAAACTCGCGTTCTTCGCGCATAACCGCAAGCTGCTTGCCGATATCGAGCAGCTGGAACACAAGTCGCGCCGCCAGGACGTGCTCGTCGACGACGAATTGATCTACGGCTTCTACGACCAGGCGATTCCCGAGGGCATTTACTCGGGCGCGTCGTTCGAGCGCTGGTATCGCGACGAGGTGAGGAAGGGCGGCCAGCCCGAGGACAAGCTGCGTCTGTTGTACCTCTCTCGCGACGACCTGATGCGTCACGAAGCGGCCGGCGTGACGACCGATCTGTTCCCGAAGCGCATGACGATGTCGGGCGTGGCGATGGCGCTCACGTATCACTTCGAGCCGGGCTCGCCGCGCGACGGCGTGACGCTCGCGGTGCCGCTCTACGCGCTCAACCAGGTCGATGCGCGCCGCTGCGAATGGCTCGTGCCGGGCATGCTCAAGGAGAAGGCGCAATTGCTCCTGAAGTCGCTGCCGCAGAAGCTGCGCCGGCATTGCGTGCCGTTGCCCGAGTACGCGGCTGGCTTTGCCGAGCGTGTGGGCGGCGAGCGCTTCGGCGCGGGCGGTCTGCTGGAGGCGCTGATCGCCGACGTGCGCGAGCAGAAGCAGGTCGCGCTGAAATCCGCCGACTTCAAGCTGGAAACACTGGCCGCCCACCTTTTCATGAACTTTAAGGTGATCGACGAGCACGGTCGCCAGCTCGCGATGGGCCGCAACCTTGCGCAACTGCGCGCTGAACTTGGTGCGCAGGCACAGCAGCAATTCCAGAAGCTCGCGAGCGCAACGGCGCTGGCTGCGCTGGAAACGCACGCGCAGGGCGGGGATGTCGCGCAGATCGCCCAGGCCGAACGCGGGGCGAGCGCCAACGCGCCGCAAAAGAGCAACGTGCCGCACACGAGCGCGCCGGGAGATGCCGCGCCCGCCACCGCGCTCTACGAAAACCTCACGACGTGGAATTTCGGCAAACTGCCCGAGCTGCTGGAAATCCGCCGCGGCGGACAGACGCTGTTCGGCTATCCGGCGCTCGTCGACCGTGGCACGCATTGCGATGTCGAAGTGTTCGATTCGCCGGAGGAGGCCGCGCGGATTCATCGCGCGGGGCTGCGTCGATTGTTCGCGCTGCAGCTGCGTGAGCCGATCCGCTACCTGGAGAAAAATCTGCCGGGTCTGCGCGAGATGGCGATGCAGTTCATGGCGCGCGCGACGCAGGAGGAGCTGCGCGATCAACTGGTCGAACTCGCGCTCGACCGCGCCTGCCTGCAAGACCCGCTGCCCGACGACGACGCGAGTTTCCACGCGCGCAAGGACGAAGGCCGCGGACGTCTGTCGCTGCTCGCGCAGGAAATTGCCCGGCTCGTGGGCCAGATCCTCGCCGAGTATGCGTCGCTTGCGAAGAAGCTCGTGCAGGCCAAGGCGTTCGGTGCGCCCGCAGCGGACATGCAGGCGCAGGTCGACGCGCTCATCAGCAAGCGCTTCATTCTGGAGACGCCCTATGCGCAGCTCGTGCATTTCCCGCGCTACTTGAAGGGCGTCGCGCTGCGCATCGACAAGCTGCGTGCCGACCCCGCACGCGACGCGCGCCAGGCCGCCGAGTTTCAGCCGCTCGCGCAGCAGTATCAGCGCGCGCTCTCGCAGCGCGGCGGCGTTTTCGATCCGCGTCTCTCGGAGTTCCGCTGGCTGCTCGAGGAGCTGCGCATCTCGCTCTTCGCCCAGGAGTTGCGCACGCCGATGCCGGTTTCCGTGAAGCGTCTGTACAAGGTTTGGGAATCGATGCAGCGATAAGCCGCACCTGCCCGCCACTGCCGGCGTATTTGCGGCATTGCGGGCCATAACACTTGTTCGAAATGGGGCGCTTTATTGCGCCCCTTTCATATTTCAAGGGCCCTACGTCAACCTTGCGTGCAGGTAGACGTTCTACAATCACGAATCTGCCCGGGAACGATTCTTCATGCCGAACCACAACACATTTAGCCGCTCATTTGGCCGCTCATTTGGCCGCTTTGCCACCAAGACCGCTGCCGCCGCACTCGCCTGTGCCGCGCTGGTTTCAACGGCCGCGCATGCGAACAACATCATCGTCCTCAATTCGGGCGAAGCCACGCTGAGCCTCATCGACGACAAGACGCACGAAGTCGTCGGCACCGTGCCCACAGGCAAGGAACCGCATCACCTCTTTCCCACGCCGGACAACACGTCGCTGATCGTCGCGAACTCGGTGTCGAACAATCTGCTGTTCGTCGATCCGAAAACCGGCAAGCCGCAGCGCTGGGTCGAAAACGTCGAAGACCCGTATCAGCTCGGCTTCTCGCCCGACCGCAAGTGGTTCGTCACCACGGGGCTGCGCCTCGACCGTCTCGACATCTACAACTACGCGGGCGGCAGCAATATCACGCTCGCGAAGCGCCTGCCGCTCTCGGCCATGCCGAGCCACCTGGCGTTCACCAACGACAGCCGCACCGTGTTCGTTTCGCTGCAGGTGTCGGGCGAAATCGCAGCGGTCGATCTGCCCACGCAGAAGGTGCTCTGGAAAATGAAGGTCGGTTCCGCACCGGCCGGCCTGTGGCTCACGCCCGGCGACAAGTACCTGCTCGTCGGCATGACGGGCGCCGACTATGTGGCGGTCGTAGACTGGCGCAACCAGAAAATCGTCAAGACGATCCAGGTGGGCAAGGCCGCGCACAACTTCCGCTCGCTCGTGGACGGCCGCCACGTGCTGGTGTCGAGCCGCGTGGCGAATGTCATTAGCATCATCGACGAGGAAACGCTCGAAAAGACCGGTGAGATCAGCGGTCTGATGCCCGGTCCGGACGACATGGAACTTACCGCCGACAAGCGTTATCTTTGGGTGACGTTCCGTTTCGCGAAGCACATCGGCCTCATCGACATGCAGTCGAAGAAGCTCATCAAGACCATCGCCGTGGGCCGCTCGCCGCATGGCATCTACTTCTACGATCGCGCGCCCGTGACGGCGCCGAACGGGGCCTGAAGAACGGGAGGACGTGTGGACATGGTGGCGTCTGGGCTGGCGGTGATCGCGCACGCGGGGCAGGCCGTGGTTGCGGGTGCGGACGACCTCGTGTCGTGGCTCCAGACGCTTCTCTACGTCAATGCGATTCAGCCGCTGCTTTTCCACGTCGGCATGATGGACGTGGACGAAGACACCTACGACGCGCTCTACTGGGTGATCGTGGGCGTGCTCGAAGTGGGCCTGATGTACGCGTTGCTGCGCCCGCTTGAAGCGCTCCTGCCCGCGGAGAAGTGGCGTGACCGCAAGGGGGTAGGGGTGGATGCGCTCTACACCTGGATCACGCGCCTCGGCATTCTGAACCTGCTGTTTTTCTTCACGATGCAGCCGTTCTTCGACCGCGCGCAGAGCGCGCTGCGGCTCATGGGCGTGAAGACGGTGGATCTCGACAACCTCTGGCCTGGCGTGACCACGCAGCCGCTCGTGGCATTCGCCATCTACCTCGTGGTGCTCGACTTCTTCAGCTACTGGTACCACCGGCTTTCGCATCGCTACGGCATCTGGTGGGAACTGCATGCCGTGCATCACAGCCAGCGCAAGATGTCGCTCTGGTGCGATGACCGCAACCATCTGCTCGACGTGGTCGGTCAATCGTGCATGTTCGCCGTCGTCGCGCTCGTGATTGGCGTGCCGCCCGCGCAATTCGTGGTGCTGGTGGCGCTCACGAACTTCATGCAGAGCGTGCAGCACGCCAATATTCGCGTGCATTTCGGCTGGCTCGGCGAGCGGCTGGTCGTGAGCCCGCGTTTTCACCGCCGCCATCACGCCATTGGCTATGGCCATGAAGGCACCCACTACGGCTGCAACTTCGGCGTGCTGTTCCCCTGGTGGGACATGATGTTCGGCAGCGCGTCGTTCAATCGCGAGATCGAGCCCACGGGTATTCGCGACCAGCTCGAAGGCGCGCGCTATGGCGAAGGCTTCTGGGCGCAGCAGGCTTATGCGTTCAACCGCATCGCGCGGCGCCTGCGTTCGGGTTCCCATGCGGCCACTGCCGCGCGGGCCGAGGCACGCGACGACGCCACCGTGACCTGAACGCCGGCGCGGCGTCTTTCCCCTTCATCGCAGCCGTCTTACCCGCCGTACGCGCGGTGGTTTATGCTGTCGGCTTGGTCGCACCGATTTCGCCGACACTGTGTTCTCCACCCGTCCTTTTCGCCTTATTCCGCTCGCATGAATGATCTGTTGCGCTCGTTCGGACGCGCGCTCGCGAGCGTGTTCCATCCCGCCATGCTGCTCCTCACCTTCGTGCCGTTTCTCGTGGCGGCGGCGGTGTGGGGCGCCGTGCTCTATGTGTTCTGGCAGCCGCTGCTCGACCTCATGCGCGGCGCGCTCGCGAACTGGTCGTCCACGGCCTACCTCTACCATCTCTTCGACGCACTCGGCTTTGGCTGGCTTCGCGCGACGATCGCGCCGTTTCTGGTCATCATCCTGACGATTCCGCTCATCGTGATTTCGGTGTTGCTGCTGATCGTCGCGATTTCGATGCCGCGCGTGATCGGCCATCTTTCGAAGCGCCAGTATCCGATGCTCGAGATGCGGCGCGGCGGCAGCTGGTACGGCAGTCTGTTCTATTCGCTCGTCACGACCCTCGTCTGCCTGATCGTCATGATCGTGACGCTGCCGCTCTGGCTCATCCCGCCGTTCTTCGCGCTCATTCCGCCGCTCTTGTGGGGCTGGCTCACGTATCGTGTGATGACCTACGACGCGCTAGCGCTGCACGCAACCGTCGAGGAGCGCCGCGCGCTGGTGCGCAGCCATCGCCTGCCGCTGCTCGTGATCGGCGTGGTGAGCGGGCTGCTCGGCTCGTTGCCCACGGCGATCTGGGCCGTCTCCGCGTGGCTGCTGCTGTTCTTTCCCGTGCTCGCGGCGGTGACCATCTGGATTTACGCGTTCATTCTGGTGTTCACGGCACTCTGGTTCGGGCACTACTGCCTGCGCGCGCTTCAGCGCATGCGCGCGCATGAAGTGCAGCAGGCATCCGGTGACGTGACGATCGTGCACTAACACGCTCCACACTCAAGACAATTCAGCGAGGCGACACATGGCATTTGGCGTCATCATCATCGGCGACGAGATTCTCTCGGGGCGCCGCTCCGACAAGCATCTGCCGAAGGTCATCGAATTGCTCGGCGCGCGCGGCCTCTCGCTCGAGTGGGCCCAGTACGTGGGCGACGACCCCGTGCGCATTACCGAGACGCTGCGGCGCTCGTTCGCTTCGGGCGACATCGTATTTTCGACGGGCGGCATCGGCGCGACGCCGGACGACCACACGCGCCAGTGCGCGGCCGCGGCGCTGGGCGTGCCGCTCGCGCTGCATCCGGATGCCGAGGCGGCGATCCGCGAGCGGATTCGCGACATGCACACGGGCGCCGATCCCGTGAACTTTCAGTCGCCCGAGAATCTGCATCGCTTCCAGATGGGCACGTTCCCGCAGGGCTGCGAGATCATCCCGAACGGCTACAACAAGATTCCGGGATTTTCGATCCGCGATCATCACTTCGTGCCCGGTTTCCCCGTGATGGCCTGGCCGATGATCGAGTGGGTGCTCGACACGAAGTACGCGCACCTGCATCACCAGACGCCGCACGCCGAGAAGTCGCTGCTCGTGTTCGAGTTGCCGGAGTCGACGCTCACGCCGCTCATGGAGTGCATCGAGCGCGATTTTCCGGGCGTGCGGGTGTTCAGCCTGCCGAGCGTCGGCGATACGGAGCGCGGCGGCATTTACGCGCGCCGGCATATCGATCTGGGTGTGAAGGGCGAGCCCGAGGCCGTGGCGGCCGCCTTCGTGAAGCTGCGCGAAGGCGTGCACGAACTGGGCGGCGATGTGGTCGAGCCGCCGGCGCCGGGCGAGGGCGCGCCCGATCGCGAGCGCCGCAGCGGGCCGCGCGCCGGTTTTTGAGTCAGCGAGTCAAGGTGCGCCGCGTAGCGCGGTAGGGCTGGCGGCGCATCATCGGCGTGTCACACGGGGCGCTCAGAGTGGCCCGTTGGGTTGCAGCGGGCCAGTTTCAGGGCTTTATGCGCCGATCCACGGCAAGCCGCGGAAGCACCAGCCTGTGACGGTTTTGCGGTGTCCCTGGCCGTCTTTGTCGCCTTCGAAACCTTCGAGCAGGTCATAGGCTTTCGTGAAGCCGGCCTTTGCGGCTTCGATGGCGGCGAGCTTGGAGCGTGCGGCGCTGCGGCACAGGAACAGCACGGGTGCGTCGGTTTCCACGGCGCTCTTGAGCTGGGTGAGGAACTCGGCGTTGGGCACGCCTCCCGGATAGCGGGTCCATTCGACGTGCGAGTATTGGCCGTCGCCCACGACGGGACGGCCGACCCAGTCGAGTTCAGCGCGCGTGCGCACGTCAACGAGGCGCGCACGCGGGTCGAGCTGCAGAAGCTCGAATGCCTCTGCGGGCGATACCGCGCCCGCGTAGGGCAGCTGGTTCTCGACGCGGCGCTTCTCGGCCTGGGCGTACAACTGTTCGAGCGTACTCATGACAACGGATCTCCTGTTTCGCGTTGGACCAAAAAACCATTCTAGCGCGTGGGGACGGAGCGAGGCGGCCAGTCCGGGCAACGCAAAACCGCAACCGCGCGGTGCTTGACCAACATAAAGGGCGGAATGCATTAAGTTGGTGCATGCGAGGCGTTTTGCACCATAATAAAGAGAGATTCGCGCGCCAAATTCGGGATTGCACGAATTTGGTGCCGATGAGTCGCCACCTTGGTGGCTCCACAAAAGCGCGGCGCACGATTTTTGATTGCAAGTGTGTGTCGCGAAAGGGATTTGCGCCACGTTGGCGCATGCATGGCACGGAAGCTGCTTTATATGTCTCGATCGATTCGCAGCCGGCCAGTCGAGGTCAGCAGGACGGACCTGGGAAGGAGGCGGCCGGCGAGGATCAACAAGATTGGGACGGCGGCAGCGTTCGCCGAAATCGTTAATCAGGAGAATAGGTTATGAGTAAATCCGTGGCCGACGTCATGCAACTCGTCAAGGACGAAGACGTCAAGTTTGTCGACTTCCGCTTCACGGACACGCGCGGCAAGGAGCAGCACGTTTCGGTTCCGCTGTCGGCATTCGACGAAGACAAGTTCGAGTCGGGTCATGCGTTTGACGGTTCGTCGATCGCCGGCTGGAAGGGCATCGAAGCCTCGGACATGCTGCTCGTGCCGGACCCGAACACGGCCTTCATCGACCCGTTCTACGAAGAATCGACGCTGGTCCTGACCTGCGACGTGGTTGAGCCGGCCGACGGCAAGGGCTACGAGCGCGACCCGCGCTCGCTGGCAAAGCGCGCTGAAGCCTATCTGAAGAGCACGGGTCTCGGCGACACCGCCTTCTTCGGTCCGGAGCCGGAATTCTTCATTTTCGATTCGGTCCAGTGGAACACGGATCAGTCGGGCTGCTTCGTGAAGATCGGCTCGGATGAAGCACCGTGGTCGTCGGGTCGCGAAATCGAAGGCGGCAACACGGGTCACCGTCCGGGCACGAAGGGCGGCTACTTCCCGGTCGCGCCGGTCGACACGTTCCAGGACATCCGTTCGGAAATGTGTCTGCTGCTCGAGCAGATCGGCATTCCGGTCGAAGTGCACCACCACGAAGTGGCGGGCCAGGGCCAGAACGAAATCGGCACGAAGTTCTCGACGCTGGTTCAGCGCGCGGACTGGACGCAGCAACTGAAGTACATCGTCCACAACGTGGCGCACACGTACGGCAAGACGGCGACGTTCATGCCGAAGCCGGTCGTTGGCGACAACGGTTCGGGCATGCACGTTCACCAGTCGATCTGGAAGGACGGCCAGAACCTGTTCGCGGGCAACGGCTACGCAGGCCTGTCGGAATTCGCGCTGTTCTACATCGGCGGCATCATCAAGCACGCTCGCGCGCTGAACGCCATCACGAACCCGGGCACGAACTCGTACAAGCGTCTCGTTCCGCACTTCGAAGCGCCGGTCAAGCTCGCTTACTCGGCACGCAACCGTTCGGCGTCGATTCGTATTCCGCACGTGTCGAACCCGAAGGGCCGCCGTATCGAAACGCGCTTCCCGGATCCGCTCGCCAACCCGTACCTGTGCTTCTCGGCACTGATGATGGCGGGTCTGGACGGCGTGCAGAACAAGATCCACCCGGGCGAAGCCGCCGACAAGAACCTGTACGACCTGCCGCCGGAAGAGGATGCAAAGATCCCGACCGTTTGCGCCGGCCTCGACCAGGCGCTCGAAGCGCTCGACAAGGATCGCGAGTTCCTGACGCGCGGTGGTGTGTTCACCGACGGCATGATCGACGCGTACCTCGCGCTGAAGGAAAGCGAACTGCAACGCGTGCGTATGACCACGCACCCGGTCGAGTTCGAACTGTACTACTCGCTGTAATTGGCGATGGCGCTTCGCTGCACGCTGTACAGCGAAGCGCCGGTTCAGTTTGTACGACTCGCAGGACGCTTAGGCGTTGGTCTCCAAGGGACGGCGGTGCCGTCCCTTTTTCGTTGGGCGCTTGATGCACGCCGACCCGCTCATTGAACAGTACTAACGACCAGGACCGTAGCCGGTGCGCCGCGTGGCGGCCGGCCTGAAACATGGTGCTCAAGAATCTGATCAAGGCAAGAAAGGGCCACGCCGAACCGCTCTCCGGCGACGCGCCGCTCATCGAGTCGGGCCTGTTGCCCGGCTTCGAGGCGCTGCCCACGGTCGTGCTCGTGCTCGACAAGCGCACGCTGCGTGTCGCCTTCGCGAATCCTTCGGCGGAGGCGATGCTCGATCTCTCGCGCCGTCAACTCGCGCAGATGGCGTGGTCGGATCTCTTCTCGAACGCGGACGAATTGCTTTCGACGATCGCGTCGATCGCCGAGCATCGCTTTCACGCAACGCGGCTCGACGCTTCGCTAGAACGCCTTGGCCGCGAGCCGCTGAACGTGCATGTGGTGGTGGGCTTTCTCGAAAGCGCGCCCGACTATGTGTTGCTCGAACTGTTCGAGAACGAGCGGCATCTGCGCAGCGATCGCGAGGAGCGCATTCACGACCTCACGGCCGTGAACAAGCATTTGATTCGCAATCTCGCGCACGAGATCAAGAACCCGCTCGGCGGCATTCGCGGCGCCGCGCAACTGCTCGAATTCGAGCTTGGCGCGCTGGAGCGCGACGAATTGCGCGAGTACACGCAGGTGATCATCAAGGAGTCGGACCGCCTGCAAACGCTCGTCGACCGGCTGCTGGAGCCGCACCGTCATCCGCATATCGTGGGCGACGTGAATATTCACGAAGTGTGCGAGCGCGTGCGCGCCGTGATCCTCGCGGAATTCCCGCGCGGCCTCACGATCGAGCGCGACTACGACGTGAGCGTGCCCGACCTGCGCGGCGACAAGGAGCAGCTGATCCAGGCACTGCTGAACATCGTGCGCAACGCGGCGCAGGCGCTGCGCGAGCGTATCTCGCAGGGCGACGCGCGCATCGAATTGCGCACGCGTGTTGCGCGCAAGATCACGATTTCGAAACGCCTGTGCAAGCTGGCATTGGACTTGCATATCACTGACAACGGACCCGGCATTCCCGAAGATATTCGCGACCGCATCTTCTATCCGCTCGTTTCCGGACGCGAGGATGGCAGCGGTCTCGGCCTCACGCTCGCGCAGACGTTCGTCCAGCAGCACGACGGACTTATCGAAGTGGATAGCCGGCCGGGCCACACTGAGTTTCAGATATTGCTGCCGCTTGATAGTTGAACAAACAACGACTCAAGTCGCTCACGGATTTACCGATACCGCACGCCACCAGGACTTCTGACCGATCTTATGAAGCCGATCTGGATAGTAGACGACGACCAATCGATACGCTGGGTGCTCGAAAAGGCCCTTGCCCGCGAGAACTTCGCGACCCGCAGCTTTTCGAACGTGCGCGAGGCCGCGAGCGCGCTCGATCACGACAGCCCGCAGGTGCTCGTCTCCGACATCCGCATGCCGGGCGGCTCGGGCCTCGAGCTGCTGCAAACGGTGCGCGAGCGTGTGCCGGGGTTGCCCGTCATCATCATGACGGCGTTCTCGGACCTCGACAGCGCGGTCGCCGCGTTTCAGGGCGGCGCGTTCGAGTATCTCGCCAAGCCTTTTGACGTCGACAAGGCCGTCGAGCTGATTCGCCGCGCCGTGGACGAAAGCATGCGCGGCGAGCAGCAGTGGGACGAGCGTCCCGCTGAGGCGCCCGAGATGCTCGGCCAGGCGCCGGCCATGCAGGACATGTTCCGCGCCATCGGACGGCTTTCGCATTCGGCGGCCACCGTGCTCATCACGGGCGAGTCTGGCACCGGAAAGGAGCTTGTCGCGCGCGCCTTGCACCGACATAGCCCACGCGCGAACGGTCCGTTCATTGCGCTGAACACTGCCGCCATTCCGAAGGATCTTCTGGAATCCGAACTGTTTGGCCACGAGCGCGGTGCGTTCACGGGCGCGCAGGCCATGCGCCAGGGCCGCTTCGAACAGGCCGAGAACGGCACGTTGTTCCTCGACGAAATCGGCGACATGCCGTTCGATCTGCAAACGCGCCTCTTGCGTGTGCTCTCGGACGGGCAGTTCTACCGCGTGGGCGGACACAATCCGCTGCGCGCGAACGTCCGCGTGATCGCCGCGACGCACCAGAATCTCGAAACGCGTGTGCGCCAGGGCCTCTTCCGCGAGGACTTGTATCACCGGCTCAACGTGATTCGCCTGCGTTTGCCCGCGCTGCGCGAACGCAGCGAGGACATTCCGTTGCTCACGCGCCACTTCCTCCAGAAGAGCGCGCGCGAACTGGGCGTGGAGCCCAAGCGCGTCTCCGACGAGGCGCTTGCCTGGATGTCCGCGCTGCCGTTTCCGGGCAACGTGCGCCAGCTCGAGAATCTCGCGAACTGGCTCACGGTGATGGCGCCCGCGCAGACCATCGAGATCAAGGATCTGCCGCCTGACCTCGTGCCTGCGCACGGCTCTGCGGGTGCGGCGGCGCATCTCGGCGATGCCGCGGCCGAAGCCAGTGCGGCGGCCAATGGCGCGAGCGCTGCATCGCCCGTTGCGGGTGCTTTGGCGGGCGCGGGCTTGCCTGGCGCCATGGGCGGCGCGTCGGGCGGCGTGGTGTTCGGCACGCCTGCGTTCGGCGCGTCTAACGGTGCCGCGGCTGCCGTCGCGACGCTGAGCGTGTGGGAGAGCGGTTTGCGCACGGAAGTCGCGCGTCTCTTGCGCGAGAACAGCGCCGACGTGATGGACGAACTCTCGCGGCGCTTCGAAGCCGCCGTGATCCGCGAGGCGCTGGATTTCACGCGCGGTCGCAAGGTCGAGGCCGCCGAGCGTCTTGGCATTGGGCGCAACACCATTACGCGCAAGATTCAGGAACTCAATCTGGAATGAGCGTGCGTTAGCATGTGGCAACGGGCCGGCCTCGCGCAATGCGAGCCGGCCCGCTGCGCAGTGCGCCGGTGCGCACACAGGGCATAATCGACGCTGTTTTCCTGTCGACGACCGATCATGCCCGTGACTTCTCCCTGGCCCGCCGAGGCCGACCCCTTCCTTTCGCTCGAATCGCTCGACGACCCCGCCGTCATGGCCTGGGTCGAGTCGCAGAATGCGCGCACGCGCGCCGCGTGGCAGGGCGGTGCGCGTTTCGAGGCGCTGGAAAAGCGCCTCGCGCAGGCCTACCTGCCTCGCGAACGGCCCGTGATCCCGAGCCGCTGGCAGCAGTGGGCCTACGACCTGTGGGAGGACGAGGACAATCCCAAGGGCCTGTGGCGCCGCGCGCTCTGGGCCGACTGGCGCGCTCACAAGCCGCAGTGGCAAACGCTCATCGACTTCGACGCGCTCGGTGCGAAAGAAGAGAAGCCATGGGTGTGTGCGGGTATCGACGTCCTTTACCCGGACGGCGACCGTGCGCTGATCCAGCTCTCCGATGGCGGTTCCGACGCAGTCATCGTGCGCGAGTTCGATATCGTGAAGCGCGAATTCGTGAGCGATGGCTTCGCGATTGCGAAGGAAGGCAAGCACATCATTTCGTGGATCGATCGCGATACCGTGTACCTGGGCTGGGATGCGGGCGGCAAGGCCGGCAAGAAGATGCTCACGCGCTCGGGCTACCCGCGCGAGGTGCGCCGCTGGACGCGCGGCACGGCGCTCGCGGACGCGCCGGTGGTATTCAGCGGCGAGTTCGACGACATCAGCGTCGAGGGCGACTACGACCCGGTCGAAAAGCGCCACGACGTGGTGCGCAGCGTCGACTTCTTCGATTCCTATACCTATCGCCTGGATGAGCGTGGCGACTGGCAAGTGTACGACGTGCCCACGCATGTCTCGGTGGGCGCGTGGCATGGCTGGCTGCTGCTCGAACCGCGCCTCGACTGGACCGTTGCGGGCGTGACGTACAAGGGCGGCGCGTTGCTCGTGATTCGCGAGGACGCTTTCCTCGCAGGTGACCGCGCCTTCACGGCGCTCTTCACGCCGACTCCCGTTACGTCGGCATGCGACTGGACCAATACGCTAAACGTCCTGATCGTCTCCTGGCTCGACGACGTGGAGAGCCGCACGATGCTCTGGCAGCCGCGGCAGGAGGAGGGCGCGTGGCGCTGGGAGTCTCGCGTGTTTCCCGCACGTGCGAGTTCGCAGGTGGACGTCTCGCCCATTGAAGACACGCTCAACGACGAGGTATTCGTCGACGTCGACGATTACCTGCTGCCGCCCGAATACTGGTTGGCCGATCTCGCGCAAACCGATCTCCAGCAGTGGGAATTGCTCGACCGCTGGCCCACGCAGTTCGATGCCGGACCGCTCACGGTCATTCGCTCGCACGCGCGCTCGGCCGACGGCACGAGCGTACCGTTCACCGTGATTGGTCCGAAGGCCGTATTGGACGCCGGTTCCCGCCAGGCGTCGCCGTGCCTGCTCACGGGCTACGGCGGCTTCGCGATCGCGCTCACGCCGCAATATCTGGTGGGCTCGGGCATCGGCTGGCTGGAGCAGGGCGGTGTCGTGGCGATCGCGCACATTCGCGGCGGCGGCGAGTACGGCACGGCCTGGCACGTCGAGGCGCAGCGCGAGCATCGCCAGCGCTCGTTCGACGACTTCATCGCCGTGGCCGAACAGTTGATCGCCGATGGCTATACGAGCGCTGCGCAACTGGGTATCAAGGGCGGCAGCAACGGCGGACTGCTTGTGGGTGCGTGCATGGTGCAGCGTCCTGAACTGTTTGGCGCGGTGGTGTGCGAGGTGCCGTTGCTCGACATGCAGCGTTACCCGCTGCTGCATGCGGGCGCGTCATGGATCGACGAATATGGCGATCCTGAGGATGCCGAAGAATCGCGCGCACTCGCCGCTTACTCGCCTTACCACCATGTTAAGCCCGGTGTTGCGTATCCGCCGTCGCTGTTTACCACGTCGACGAGCGACGACCGCGTCCACCCCTCGCACGCGCGCAAGATGGTCGCGCGCATGGAGAAGCAGGGGCACGCGAACGTCTGGTATCTGGAGAACACCGAAGGCGGCCACGGCCCCGGCAGCGATTCGCTCGAGCGCGCAGAATATGACGCGCTCGTCTATCGCTTTCTGTGGACCACGCTCGCGGGAAGCTGGTAAGGCGGGCGTTTAGCCGGCGACATCGAGCGTGGCGATGACCGGCGTGTGATCCGAAGGCTGTTCCCACTTGCGCGGCACCTTGTCGACTTCACATGCGGTGAGGTGCCCCGCGAGCGCGGGCGAAAGCAGGATGTGATCGATGCGCAAGCCCGCGTTGCGGCGAAACGCGAACATGCGGTAATCCCACCACGTGAAGATCTTTTCGGGCTGCTCGAACTGGCGGAACGCGTCGACGAAGCCCAGTTCGATCAGCCGGCGGAACTGCGTACGTTCTTCGGGCGAGACGAGGTTCTGGCCTTCCCAGGCCTTCGGATCGTGCACGTCGCGGTCTTCGGGCGCGATGTTGTAGTCGCCGAGCAGCGCGAGCTTCGGGTAGCGCTGCATTTCCTGCGCGAGCCAGTCGTGCATGGCGTCGAGCCATTGCAGCTTGTACGCGAACTTCTCGGTGCCCGGCGCCTGACCGTTCGGGAAATAGGCGCTCACCACGCGCACATCGCCGATGGTCGTCGCGATCACGCGCTGTTGCGGATCTTCGAAGCCAGGAATGTTGCGCACGACCGTGGCTTCGTCGACGAAGAGGCCTTCGCGCACGAGGATGCCCACGCCGTTATAGGTCTTCTGGCCCGCGAACCAGCTGCGATAGCCGTGCGCCTCGAGGTCGGCGCGGGGGAACTTGTCGTCGGTGAGCTTCAGTTCCTGGAGGCAGAGCACGTCGGTCTTGCTCTCGTTGAGCCAGTCGATGACGTGCTGCAGACGGACCTTGAGGGAATTGACGTTCCACGTTGCGATTTTCATGTGAGGCTCGATAGGGTGACGGTGTGCTTTCTGTGCACTTCGGCGCCATTATCGCCTGCGCCGATGACCGGTACGGCTTTCTTTTGCATCATGGTGCTTGTCTCGCGCTCGTTGATGGCAGCCCGGTTTCCGGTATCTTAGGATGTCGGCGTGCGTGGGCAAAGCTGCGCAAATTTACATAGAGGAGACACAATGGGTGACGTCAACGTGCAGTTTCTGTTCGACTTCGGCAGTCCTAACGCGTATCTGTGCCATAAGGTGATCGGCGACATCGAGGCGCGGCAGCAGGTGCGTTTCGACTATGTGCCGATACTGCTTGGCGGCCTCTTCAAGCTAAGCGGCAACCGCTCGCCGGGCGAGGCGTTCGCGGGTGTCGAAAACAAGCAGAAGTTCATGATGCTGGAGATGCGGCGCTTCGTCGAGCGGCATGGACTCACGGCTTATCGGCGCAATCCGCACTTTCCGGTGAATACGCTGCAAATCATGCGCGGCGCGATTGCCGCGCAGCGTAACGGCACGTTCGAACGCTACGTTGACCGTATGTTCGCGCACATGTGGGAAGAGGGGCTCAAGATGGACGACGCTGCGGTGATCCGCACAGCGCTCCAGGCAGATGGTCTCGACGCCCCCGCGTTTGAAACGGCGATTCAGGACGCCGACGTGAAAGCCGCGTTGCTGGCGAATACGCAGTTGGCGTTCGAGCGCGGCGCATTCGGTTCGCCGACGTTCTTTGTCGGTGACGAAATGTACTTCGGCAAGGATCAGTTGCGCGACGTCGAAGAGGAAATCGCGCGCGTGAAATTGCGCACATAACGCGCGCGCACAAGGCGCGCTGCTTCATGACGAAGCGAGGCGGGCGCGGCATGATCGCCCCCGCCTCGCGCCGCGCATCAAAGCGCGGCTTGCTCCTCGGCTTGCGGTGCGGTGGCCACGCCCAGACGCACGCGCGCTGCCTGATATTCGCGCTTCAAACGCTCGATGAGTTCGGCGGCCGGCACGACGCTCTTCACCGCGCCAATGCCCTGGCCCGAGCCCCAGATATCCTTCCACGGCTTCACGCGCGTCGAGCCGAAATTCATCGCCGACGGATCCGACTGCGGCAACGCTTCCGGATCGAGGCCGCTCGCGACGATGCTCTGGCGCAGATAGTTGCCGTGCACGCCCGTGAAGAGATTCGAGTAGACGATGTCGCCCGCGGCGCCGTCGACGATCATCTGCTTGTACGCGTCGACGGCATTCGCTTCATGCGTGGCGATGAACGCCGAGCCGATATAGGCGAGGTCTGCGCCTGCTGCCTGCGCCGCGAGAATCGCGTTGCCGTTGCCGATCGCGCCCGAAAGCAGCAGGGGGCCGTCGAACCATTCGCGAATCTCGTGGATCAGCGCGAACGGCGAGAGCACACCCGCATGGCCGCCGGCACCGGCGGCCACGGCGATCAGTCCGTCCGCGCCTTTTTCGATTGCCTTCTTCGCGAACGTGTTGTTGATGACGTCGTGCAGCACGATGCCGCCCCATGCGTGGATCGCATGGTTGACTTCTTCACGCGCGCCGAGCGACGTAATGACGATCGGCACCTTGTATTGCGCGCAAACGCCGAGGTCGTGCTCGAGGCGGTCGTTCGACTTGTGCACGATCTGGTTCACGGCGAACGGCGCAGCCGGCGCGTCCGGGTGCTTCGCGTTGTATTCGGCGAGTTCGGTGGTAATGCGGTCCAGCCATTCACCCAGCACGGGCTCGGGCCGCGCATTGAGCGCAGGGAACGAGCCGACGACGCCCGCCTTGCACTGGGCGATCACGAGATCGGGATTCGAAATGATGAAGAGCGGCGAGCCGACGACCGGAATCGACAGGCCGCGGCGCAGCACGGCGGGCAGGGACATCCATATCTCCTTGACTGGGGCGGCGGCCGGGTGCGGCTGCCGTCGCGTGATTTGTTGCGTGACGCGTTGCGCCGGCGTGGGCGCCGGCTGGCAGGCTTAAACATAGCAAAGCCGTCGAAACTATGCAACCAGTTGCATAGTGGAAAAATTCGATCCGCAACAGATCCGGCATTGGGTGGGGCGTGGTTTAGAATCGCCGCATGTCGACGCCGCACGCCATCCTCATCGCCTTGCTGGAGAAGCCTTCGTCGGGCTATGACCTCGCGCGCCGCTTCGATCGCGCGATCGGCTACTTCTGGCATGCCACGCATCAACAGATCTATCGCGAACTGGGCCGCATGGTCGAGGCGGGGTGGGTGTCGGTCGTCGAGGACGAGACGGCTGCCGCGTCGCGCAAGAAGGTGTATTGCGTGTTGCCGGTGGGGCGCGATGAGGTGGCGCGCTGGGCGCGCGAGACGGTGCTCGACCTCGACTCGCGCAACGTGTTCCTGCTCAAGCTGCGTGCCGATGCCGTGATCGGGCCGCTCGGCCTCGCCGAGGAACTCGCGCGGCTCATCGCCGAAAATCGCGCACGGCTTGCGACTTATCGGGAGATCGAGCAACGCGATTTTGGATCGTCTTCGCTCACGCGCGGGCAGCAGTTGCAGTATGCGATCCTCAAGGCGGGCATTCACACGCAGGAGATGTGGCTGGCCTGGGCGGAAGAGGTGTGGCCGCTGGTGGAGCCTGCGCAGGCGTAGTCCAATTTGCCAGGGTGTCCGAAGCAATCGCGGTGTGACGAGCGCTCGCTCGATGATGGTCGAAGGCGTGATGTGTCACCTGAATGAAAAAGATGTTTGACGGAAGGCCTTCGATACCTTATACTTCTTTTCTCTGACGGACGCGGGGTGGAGCAGTCTGGCAGCTCGTCGGGCTCATAACCCGAAGGTCGTAGGTTCAAATCCTACCCCCGCAACCAAAGCCTAATCAGGCTTTTCGTACAAGCCGTCACGCAAATGAACCCGCTCTTGAGCGGGTTTTTTGTTGCCCAGCGAAATCCGGTACGAACGGCTCCACAGTCGTCGCCACTCACACATCTTCCTCGTATCGCAGGCGCGAAGCTTCTCCGTAACCCGTTGCGGCAAGCCTTTGTGCCGATCCATGAAACCGCCGCGAGCGGTTTTTTCTACCTTACGCATCCCGCTCATCAAGACGGCCGACTCGCGCATAGTGACCACCATCGCTCGCATGACGTCAGCGCTCACAGGGTGGATTCATTCGACGTTTCCGGCGTGTCCGGGCCGACTTGACCGCTGACAAGTCGAGGCGACTTCCGACTTTGTCCGATGTCCAGCAGCCCTTAACCTTCTCTGCCTGCCGGCACTTGCTGACCAGCCGACCGGCAGGCGGCAGCCTTTTTCGTCTCTTGTCGCCCCCCGAACGTGCGTACCGTTTTGCCCGCAACCCCATGAAGAAACCCGTCACTTCCGATACCCATCAGTCGGCGCTCGAGCGCGTTCTGGATGGCTTCGTCGATGCGAGCGAGTCAGACATTGTGCTTCTGAGCGATCTCGTCAGCAGGATCCGCCCACGCCGCGCCTTCCATGGCGAGGCGGCCAGACATGCGGTCTACACGCTTTGCTTTCTGCTCGAGCACCGCAGCGACTATCGAGCCGCGCTGCGCGGCGCGCTGCGGCGCCTGCTGACCGAGCGCAAGCAGGTGGCACTGTATACGGACGTTGGCATTTTCCCGAACAACGGTTTTTTCACCGAAGTGACGCACCGGCTCGTTCGCAGCACGCTGCTGCCCGATTTGCTCGATCTGGGCCAGTTGCGCGATGTGATCGCCAAGGTCTTCGGGCGCGCAAGCGATCATCTGTGGGTGCGCGAGGTGGGTGTCGACGCGTGGACCGACCTGCTGCGCGCGCTGCGATTCGACGAAGACGCAGAGGAAGAATGCGCACGCGACGCGCCGGGCGCGGTGCAGCCTCTGCATCAAGTGCTCGAAGCGTTGCGCGTGCTGTCTTACCGGATTGCCGCCATTGGCCTCGAGCCCGAAATGCTGCGGCACGACCCGATGCTCGAATCGGAACGCTCGCCGTTCATCGCGCAAAATCAGGAAATACTGGCCTACATTGCGAGCTTCGAGACGTCGCCCGCCCGCACCGCCGGCATCGACTCGCAACACGTTGCGGTGCTGCTGGATCAGTGCCGCGCCGTTGGCGACCGGATTCGCAAACGCGCGGCGCGCGCTGGCACCAGCGTCTCGCTGACATTGCATCTGCTGCGCTTGAACCAGCATCTCTCCCGTGCCGAAACGCTGATCGACCTGGTGGCGGCGCTGCGCGAGTCGCTCGAGGCCGATATCGTGCTGCCGATGATCGCCGACCTCGCATCCGGGCTCATTCAGGCGGAATGCTGCCGCAACAATTTGCGCGATTACTTCCGCCAGAATGTCGAGTTGATCGCACTGCGCGTGACCGAAAATGCCGGCCATGCGGGCGAGCACTATATTGCGGCAAGCCGCAAGGATTACTTTGCGCTGCTACGTTCGGCGCTGCTCGGCGGTTCCATCATCGGTTTCATGTCGGCGCTCAAGTTCATCATTGCCGGGTATGGCTGGACGCCGCTCAACGAATCGTTCGCCTTCGGGCTCAACTACGGGCTCGGCTTCGTGCTGATTCACATCCTGCGCGGCACCGTAGCCACCAAGCAGCCCGCGATGACGGCCCATGTACTGGCCGCGGCAATCAAGGACAGCAGCCGCAAGGGCGGGCGCGACCTCGAGCACCTCGTGACGCTGGTTGTGCGAACCATGCGCAGCCAGACCGCGGCGATCTTCGGCAACGTGGCGCTGGCCGTGCCGGTCGCGATGTTGATCGGGCTTGCGTACCGGTGGGCGACAGGGCATCCGCTGATCAGCGCCGCCAGGGCCACGGGACTGCTCAACGAGGTGGCGTTCAAACCGTCCACGCTGGTCTACGCAGCACTTGCGGGCGTCTGTCTTTTCCTTGCCGGTCAGATCAACGGCTACTGCGACAACCTGTGCATCTACGAGCGCATTCCCGAGCGGATTACACACATCCGCTGGGCGAGGCGTGTGTTCGGCGAGCGCAATCTGCAACGCATTGCCAACTATGTCAGAGGTAACCTCGGTGCGTTGATCGGCAACCTCGTATTCGGTTTCATGTTGAGCGCGGTATGGGTGGCCGGCATGCTGCTCGGGCTGCCGCTCGACATCCGGCACGTCGCATTCGCGTCCACGTACTCCGGTTTCGCGAGCGTTTCGCTCGATTTTGCGGTACCCCAGACCTTGCTCCTGGGCGCCATGGCGGGAACCTGGGCGATCGGCACGATTAACCTGTTCGTGAGCTTCAGTCTTGCGATGTGGGTCGCGCTGCGCGCGCGCAACGTCACCTTTGGCGAGACGCGCCGGCTGTTCGGCGACGTGTTGAGTCGCCTGCGCCGTCATCCCAGGGACTTCTTTTTCCCGCCGCGCACACATCTCGCAGCGGGTCATGATGTGCCAGGCGAGACAGGCGGTTAGCCCCCCAATGACCAATCCACCGCGGCCTGCGCATGTAACGCGGTGGTGTCGAATACCGGCAGGGTCGAATCTTTCGGGCCAATCAGCAGCGTGATTTCCGTACAGCCGAGAATGACGGCCTGCGCGCCGCGCGCGGCGAGGTCTTCTATGACGCGCTGGTAGACACGGCGCGATTGCGCGTTCACATTGCCGTGACACAACTCGTCATAGATGATGCGATGCACATCCGCGCGATCGTGTTCGTTCGGTACGATCGCTTCGATACCGTGTGCTTCGCGCAGCCGTCCCACATAAAAGTCCTGCTCCATCGTGTAGCGCGTGCCGAGCAGCGCCGCGCGCGTGACGCCGGCGGCGCGCAATGCCTGGCCGGTCGGGTCCGCGATATGCAGGAAGGGAATGGAGATTGTCGCCTCGATCGCCGCGCATACGCGGTGCATGGTGTTCGTCGCGAGCAGCACGATGTCCGCGCCGCCGCGTTCGAGCTGGCGGGCGGCGTCGGCCATCTGCACGCCGAGCGCGTCCCAGTCGCCCGCGCGCTGGCGTTCCTCGACTTGCGCGAAGTCCACGGTCACCATCAGGCTGCGTGCGTTGTGATGCCCGCCCAGACGCGCTTTCGCATGGCGGTTCAGCAGCCGGTAGTACTCGGCCGACGATTCCCAGCTCATTCCTCCGATCACGCCGATCGTCTTCATCGATTTCCCTCTCACGCTCTTGGACTAGTCAGTCCGCACGAGTATAGGCGTGTCCGGCGCGCCGTACAGGTACGCTCGGGCCGATCCGACGCGGTACGGTCATGGGCGCGGCCCGCATACAGTCCGTTTGTTGAGTACCCGGACCGCGAAAGCGCATGCTTGCGACCTCGCGCCGCCGGTTATGCCGGTTACGGTGATGGCGGCGCTATTCTGGCGTCGCTAGAATCGATGCGAAAGGCACTCGCCGCCCGACCAGAACAAGGAGCCGCAGATGGACCTGATCATTCGCCGCGCGGTGCTCGCGCATGCCCATCCCGCCGGGTATCCCACGGTGGATATCGGCATCGACGGCGGGCGCATTGCCGCCGTGGAACCGCATCTCGCGGCGGCGGCACGCGAGGAGATCGATGCGGCGGGTGCGCTCGTGAGCGCACCGTTCGTCGACGCGCATTTCCACATGGACGCCACGCTCTCATATGGCCTGCCGCGCGTGAATGCGTCGGGCACGCTGCTGGAGGGCATTGCGCTGTGGGGCGAGCTCAAGCCGCATCTCACGCAGGAGGCGCTCGTCGAGCGCGCGCTTCAGTACTGCGACTGGGCCGTCGCGCGCGGGCTGCTCGCCATCCGCTCGCACGTCGATGTGTGCGACGCGCGGCTGCTCGCGGTCGAAGCGCTGCTCGAAGTGAAGCGCCGTGTCGCGCCGTATCTCGATCTCCAGCTTGTGGCGTTTCCGCAGGATGGCGTCTTGCGCAGCCCCGGCGCTTTCGACAATCTCAAGCGCGCGATCGCGATGGGCGTGGACGTGGTAGGCGGCATTCCCCACTTCGAGCGCACGACGGCGGAGGGTGCCGAATCGGTGCGCCTGCTCTGCGAGTTCGCCGCCGATAAGGGCCTGCGCGTGGACATGCATTGCGACGAATCCGACGACCCGCTTTCGCGCCACATCGAAACGCTCGCGGCGCAAACGCATCGCCTGGGCCTGCACGGGCGCGTGACCGGCTCGCATCTCACGTCGATGCATTCGATGGACAACTACTACGTGAGCAAGCTGATTCCGCTCATGTGCGAATCCGGTGTCGCGGCGATTGCGAATCCGCTCATCAACATCACGCTGCAGGGGCGCTCCGATACCTACCCGAAGCGCCGCGGCATGACGCGCGTGCCTGAGTTGATGGCGGCAGGCGTGACTGTTGCATTCGGCCACGATTGCGTGATGGACCCGTGGTACAGCTTCGGCTCGGGCGACATGCTCGAAGTCGCGCATATGGGTCTGCACGTCGCGCAGATGACGGGCACCGACGCCTCGCGCGCCTGCTTCGATGCGGTGACCGTGAATGCCGCGACGATCCTTGGCCTTGAAGGCTATGGCGTGGCGCCCGGGTGCGCGGCGAACCTCGTCGTGCTCGACGCGCGCGATCCCATCGAGGCGATCCGGTTGCGCGCAGCGCGGCTCGCAGTCGTGAGCCGGGGCAGGGTGGTGAGCCGGCAACCTGCACAGCGCGCGGCGCTTTCGCTCGAGGGGCGGCCGGAAAGCGTCGATTTCAGGCTGCATCGATAAAACGCAAAGGCAACAAAAAACCGCGCATGGGTTGCACACCCATGCGCGGTTTTAGTTCGGATCGCTTACGAGCGAGTCACGTGATCATGACTGTGCCGGCGGCTGCTCCATGCCGTTGTGACGCAGCAGCGCGTCGATGTTCGGCTCGCGGCCGCGGAAGGCCTTGAACGACTCCATCGCCGGGCGGCTGCCGCCCACTTCGAGAATTTCCTTGCGGTAGCGCGTGCCGGTCGCTTCGTCGAGCACGCTCGACTTCGCGGCCTGCGCGGCTTCCTCGAAGGCTGCGTAGGCGTCGGCGGAAAGCACTTCGGCCCACTTGTAGCTGTAGTAGCCGGCCGCATAGCCGCCCGCGAAGATATGGCTGAACGTGTTCGGCCAACGCGAGAACGAAGTCTGCGGAATGACGTGATAGCGCTCGTTGATCTCGCGCGCCAGGTCGTTCGCGCTCTTGCCCTTCGAAGCGTCGAAGTCGACGTGCAGCGCCATGTCGAACATCGAAAACACGATCTGGCGCAGCGTGCCGAGACCGCTCTGGAAGTTCTTCGCGGCGAGCATCTTGTCGAAGAGTTCGCGCGGCAGCGGCTTGGCGGTTTCAACGTGCGAACTCATCTCGCGCACCACGTCCCATTCCCAGCAGAAGTTCTCCATGAACTGCGAGGGCAGTTCGACGGCGTCCCACTCCACGCCGTTGATGCCCGATACGCCCAGTTCATCGACACGCGTGAGCATGTGGTGCAGGCCGTGGCCGAACTCGTGGAAGAGCGTGATGACTTCGTCGTGCGTGAAGCACGCGGGACGGCCGCCCACCGGCGCCGAGAAGTTGCACGTGAGATACGCGACGGGCGTTTGCACGCCGTTGCCTTCGAGCTTGCGGCGCGAGCGTGCGTCGTCCATCCATGCGCCGCCGCGCTTGCCTTCACGCGCGTAGAGATCGAGATAGAACTGCGCGACGAGCGTGCCGTCCGCATTTTCCACGCGGAAGAAACGCACATCGGGATTCCACACCGGCGCGCTGTCTGCGCGGATACGCACGCCGAACAGCGTTTCCGTGACCTTGAACAGGCCCTGCAGCACGAAGTCTTCGGGGAAATATTGCTTTACCTCGTTCTCGGAAAACGAGTAGCGCTTCTGGCGCAGGCGCTCGGCGGCGAACGCCATGTCCCACGGTTCGATCTGCGCGAGGCCCAGTTCGCTCGCGGCAAATTCGCGCAGCTCTTCCCAGTCCTTTTCGGCGTGCGGGCGCGCGCGCGTGGCGAGGTCCTCGAGGAAGCTCATGACCTGGGCCGGCGTTTCCGCCATCTTCGGCGTGAGCGAGACTTCAGCGAAGTTGTTGTAGCCGAGCATCTTCGCTTCTTCGGCGCGCAGCTTCAGTTGCTCCTCGATGATCGCCGTGTTGTCCCATTCGGCCTTGCCGCCGCCGTAGACGGGACCGAGTTCCGATGCGCGCGTGACGTAGGCGCGGTACATCGTTTCGCGCATCGCGCGGTTTTCCGAGTACTGCAGCACCGGGAAGTACGAGGGGAAGTGCAGCGTGAATTTCCAGCCTTCCTTGTTCTCGCGCTCGGCGGCTTCACGCGCGGCGGCGATCACGTCTTCGGGCAGGCCCACGAGATCGGCTTCGCTCGTCGCGTAGAACGCGTAGCCATTGGTCGCGTCGAGCACGTGGTCGGAGAAGGCTTTGGCGAGCGCGGCCTGGCGCTCCTGCAGTTCGGCGAAACGCGGCTTCTGGTCTTCGGGCAGCTCCGCGCCCGAGAGGCGGAAGTCGCGCAGCGAGTTGTCGAGGATCTTCTTGCGCTCGCCCGAAAGCAGTTCGAACGAGTTGTGATTCGTGATGGCCTTGTACTTCTTGAACAGTTCGAGATTCTGGCCGACGCTCGACCAGAATTCGGTCACACGCGGCAGGTTCTCGCCGTGGGCGGCGCGCAGTTCGGGTGTGTCGGCGACGGCGTTCAGGTGACCGACCACGCCCCAGGCGCGCGAAAGCGGCTCGCTCGCGCGCTCGACCGGCTCGACCACGTCGCTCCATTGCGAGGGCGTCATGGGTTGCGCGGCGCGCTCGACCGCAGCCTTTGCGTTCGCGAGCAGGACGTCGAGCGCAGGCGTCACGTGCTCGGGGCGGATTTCGCCAAAGCGCGGCAGGCCGGTGAAATCGAGGAGCGGATTGTCGGAGGGGGTAGTAGCCATGATGCTTCCTGTTCCTGTCTGTCGCGGGTTAGGGGACCGGGGCGCGGCATGCGCGCGCGTGCCCGATATTTCGGTTATTGGGGCGCCAAGTGCACTTTCCAACCGGGCTATCCGAGCAAATTAACAGATGTGGCGCAACGGCGGCGAAATCCCTGCCCGCGTGACGCGCGCGGGCGGTCGTCGCAAAAAGAAAGCGGCCCGTAATGGGCCGCTTCCGGAACGTCATGCTGTAACGCGCGCTCGCACAATGCTTATGCTGCGGCCGCGCGCTCCGCCGCTTCGATCGTGTTCACGAGCAGCATGGTGATGGTCATCGGGCCGACGCCGCCCGGCACCGGCGTGATGAAGCCGGCCACGTCCTTGAGGCCAGCGAAATCGACGTCGCCGCAGAGCTTGCCGTTGTCGTCGCGGTTCATGCCCACGTCGATCACGGTGGCGCCGGGCTTGATCATGTCGGCGGTCAGCACGTTGCGTTTGCCCACCGCGGCGACCACGACATCGGCGTCGCGCGTGTGCTTCGCGAGGTCGCGCGTCTTGCTGTGGCAGATCGTGACCGTCGCGCCCTTTTCGAGCAGCAGCAGCGCCATGGGCTTGCCGACGATGTTCGAGCGGCCGATCACCACGGCGTTTGCGCCTTCGAGTGGGATCTTGTATTCCTCGAACATCTTCATCACGCCATAGGGCGTGCACGGGCGAAAGAGCGGTTGGCCCGTCATGAGCGCGCCCGCGTTGGCGACGTGAAAGCCGTCAACGTCCTTCTCGGGCGCGATCGCCTCGATGACCTTGTGGCTGTCGATGTGCTTGGGCAGCGGCAACTGCACGAGAATGCCGTTGATCTTCGGGTCGCGGTTCAGTTCGTCGATGCGCTTGAGCAGGTCGGCTTCGGAAAGCGACTCGGGATAGCGGTCGTACGACGAGTAGAGGCCGTTGTCTTCGCAGGCTTTGACCTTGTTGCGCACGTAGACTTCGCTCGCCGGATTGTCGCCGACCAGCACGACGGCGAGTCCCGGCTGATGGCCGCGGGCGGTGAGGGCGGCGGCGCGCATGGCGACGTCGGCGCGCAGTTTCTTGGAGAGGGCGTTGCCGTCGATGATAGTGGCAGTCATGGTCGGTCGGGGTCGAGAGTGGGCAATGCGGGCTCGTGGGGGCGCGAGCGCTGGCGCGCGTGGGGTGCGGGCGAGCGGCATAGGGCGGGCGCCATTCGAAGGCCGACATTATACCCGCGCGCAGGGCGGGCTCTGACCTGAACGGACGAAGGGCGAAGAATGTGGGTCGCGGCGAGACGCCGCGGGCTGCATTGGCGCGCGCCAATGCAGCCCGGGAAGGGTGCGCTTACTGCTGCGCCTGTTGCGGCTTGTTGGAGAGCGCGAGACGCAGCAGGTCGGCGACCGTGTTGACGTTGAGCTTCTCCATGATGTTGGCGCGGTGCGCCTCCACCGTTTTGATGCTGATGCCAAGGTCGTCGGCGATTTGCTTGTTCAGGCGGCCCGCGATGATGCGCTCGAGCACCTGGTGCTCGCGCGCCGTGAGTTTGCCGAGGCGTTCGGCGGCCGCGCGCTGTTGCTGCACGTTCGTGCTTTCGTTGCGCGCCTTGTCGAGCATGCGCTCCACGAGCTTGCGCAGTTCGGCTTCGTCGAAGGGCTTCTCGATGAAGTCCATCGCGCCCTTCTTCATGGTCGAAACGGCCATCGGCACGTCGCCGTGGCCCGTCACGAAGATGGTCGGCAGCGCGGCGTTTTCTGCGATCAGACGTTCCTGCAATTCGAGACCGCTCATGCCCGACATACGCACGTCGAGAATCAGGCAGGCGATCTGGCCGGCCTGTTGTGCCGGCTGGTAGGCCTCGAGGAACTCCTCCGCGCTATTGAAACACTGGACACGGTAGCCGTTCGCTTCGAGGAGCCATCGCAGGGAGTCTCGTACGGCCTCGTCGTCATCGACAACAAAGACGGTTTCCTGGGTGGTGACTGGGCTGTTCATGGCTCTCCCGTAACGGTTTGTGGAGTCGGTTCGTCGGTGTTCCGCGAGGGGGTGTCCGATTCGCCGATGGGCAGACTGCAATGGAACGTTGCGCCGCTGATGTGGCCGTCGGATTCGACGTTGTTGACCACCCAGAGACGCCCGCGGTGCGATTCAATGATGGAACGGCAGATGTTCAGGCCCATGCCCATGCCGTCCGATTTGGTGCTGTAGAAGGGTTCGAAGAGGCGCTCGGCCGTGGCTTCGTCCACGCCCGGGCCCTGATCGACGACGCTGATGCACACGTTGCCGCCTTCGCGCTTCACGATCACGCGGATCACCGGGTCGATCGCATTCGGGCGAGCATCGGCCATGGCTTCTGCTGCGTTCTTCAGCAGATTGACGAGCACCTGTTCGATCAGCACCGGATCGACGTAGATCACGGGCATGCGCGAGCGCATGTCGGTCACGATGCGGATGCGGCGCTTGCGCGCCTCGATCTCGGCAAGACCCACCGCGTCGGCGACGATGTCGGCCACACGCGCGGCCTGCCGCTTCGGTTCGGAGCGCTTCACGAATTCGCGGATGCGCTTGATGATCATGCCGGCGCGCACGGCCTGCTGCGCCGTTTTTTCGAGCGCGGGCAACAGGTTCTCGGGCGCGCCGCGGCCCGACTTCACGAGCGCGACGGTGCCCGAGGCATAGTTGTTGATGGCGGCGAGCGGCTGATTCAGTTCGTGCGCGAGCGACGAGGCCATTTCGCCCATCGTCATCAGGCGGCTCGTGAACTGGAGCTTTTCGTCCTGCTGGCGGGCCAGTTCCTGCGCCTGCTTGCGCGTGGTGATGTCGGTCGCGATCTGCATCTGCGCGAGGTGGCCGTCGACCCACTGGATGTACTGGCGGCGCACTTCGAACCACTTCTGGATGCTCTCGACGTACACCTCCTGGGCATCCGCCGTGCTTTCGGTGAGCGCGGTGGCGGGCAGGCCGGCGAACGCGTCGACCATGTCGATCGAGTCCGAGGAAGCGCTGGCCGAATCGAAGCCGCCACCGCCCGCGAGTTCCAGATGGCCGTCCGGGCGGATGCCGAACAGGTGGCGGTAGTAGCGGTTCGCAAACAACAGTTCGGCTTCGTCGGCGGCGAGCACCGAGACGGCGGCGTCGAGGCTTTCCAGCACCGTGGTGAAGCGCTCGTGCGCGGCGGCGAGTTCTTCGCGTGCGCGCTTGGGTTCCGTGATGTCGGTCATCGACGACATCCAGCCGGTCTGGCGGCCTGAGCTATCGATGAGCGGCGAGACATAAAGCCGCGCGTGGAATTGCGAGCCGTCCTTGCGGCGCACGCGCAACTCGAAGCCTGAGGAGGGCGCCTTGCCGCGCAGCGTCATGTCGAGCTGGCGCTGCATTTCGGGGTAGGCGTCGCGCGGCCAGTAGGGGAACGGTGCGTTCTTGCCCACGAGGTCGCTTTCGTCCCAGCCGGTCATGCGGCAGAACGCCGGGTTCACGTGCGTGATGCGCCCATGCATGTCGAGCACACGCATGCCGATCAGCACCGAATTTTCCATGGCGCGGCGGAAGAACGCTTCCGCGTAGAGCGCCTGCTGCGCCTCGAAGCGCTGGCGCGTGTGCTTCCACAGGCTCCAGAGACTCCACAGCACGAAACACGACAGACCGGCAACCAGCCACACGAGCGTGTTGTTCGTGAAGTTGGTCATCTGCGGGTACGAGTACACGCGCACCGAAACGCCCTGGCCCGGCGGGTCGAGCGGCAGGTCGTAGTAGACGTCGCGCGGTAGGCGCGGACGCGTCGAGGTGGTGGCGAGCTCGCGGTTGTTCGCGTCGAGAATCGAGATCTTGTACTTGGCCGACAGCTCGGGCGGGATGTCGTGCTTCAGGATGCCTTCGACCGAGAACACGGCCGCGATCGAACCAAGGAATTCCCGATCGCGGTATACCGGCGTTTGCAGCGTGATGTAACCGTTACCGACGTCGTCGTAAATGAGCGGCGAATACACCTGGCGGCGCGTGGCGCGCGCCTCGGCGAATGCGGCCTTCACGGCCTCGTCCATTTGCGCGTCGTTCGGCTTCGCGAGGCGCTGGCCGAATACCGGCATCGCCGTGTTGGGCCAGCGCGGCTCCTCCTGGCTCGTGTACCAGTTGAGATAGAGGATCTCGGGATGGCCCTGCATGATGTCCGTCGTGGACGTCTGGAAATACTGCGGGTCGCTATGCCCCGCGGCCAGGTCGCGAGCCAGCGCCTGCAGCTGCTCCTGCGCGCCTGTCATGGAAAGCCGGATCTGCTGCTGGGCCCACGCCACGTTGCGGTAGAGCGTGTCTTCCTGCTGCTGTTGCTCGCGGCGGTTCAGGCTCCACAAGATCAGGCTCATGACGATCAAAAACACGAGGATCGACAGGAGCGGCGTCAGCAAATAGGAATTCGACCACCAGGGTCCGTGGTGCCAGCGAGATGGCGACGACTCGCCGGGCGTTCCGGGCGGCCGCGCCGAGCGTGCGAAAAGCCGTTCGGTCAACATGGCAAGGATTGTAGCTCAGCGTAAGACGCCGAAATGCCGTGAAAAAAGCCGTAAATCGCCGATAAACGGGTGCAAACTGGCCGTTATCGGCACAGGGGCATGAACGATTAAGCGTGCGCTGCAGCAATTTTTCACATTATAAAATTGCATCTCGCAATTCGAAAATTTTGTTGCGCGATGGTCAGGGGGGTCATTACAATCGCCCCGAAGCTGCTGCGGTTGGCCCGGTCACGTCTTAAGCGTCGCCGCCCGCATGGTCCGATCAACAGCGTTCCCCTACATCCAGGAGACGAGCATGTCCGCTGTACCCGACGAAGTCCTCAAGTACGTTGCCGCCGACAAGGACGAGGATCCCCAGGAAACCGCCGAATGGCTCGAAGCGCTGGATGGCGTGATTTCGACGGTCGGCCCTGATCGCGCCCACTACCTGATCGAAAAGCAGATCGAATTCGCCCGCGTGCACGGCGAGCATCTGCCGTTCTCGGCGAACACGCCGTACATCAACACGATCCCCGTCGCCAACCAGGTGCAGAACCCGGGCGACCAGGACATCGAACACCGCATTCGCTCGTACACGCGCTGGAACGCCATGGCCATGGTGCTGCGTGCGGGCAAGCACACGAACGTGGGCGGCCACATCGCGTCGTTCGCCTCGGCGGCCACGCTTTACGACGTCGGCTACAACCACTTCTGGCGCGCGCCCTCGGCTGAGCATGGCGGCGACCTCGTGTTCGTGCAGGGCCACTCGTCGCCTGGCGTCTACTCGCGCGCGTTCCTGCTGGGCCGCCTGAGCGCGAACCAGCTCGACAACTTCCGTCAGGAAGTGGACGGCGGCGGCATTTCGTCGTACCCGCACCCGTGGCTGATGCCGGACTTCTGGCAGTTCCCGACCGTCTCGATGGGTCTCGGCCCGATCATGGCGATCTACCAGGCGCGCTTCATGAAATACCTGCAGGCGCGCGGCATTGCGAAGACCGACGGCCGCAAGGTCTGGGCCTTCCTCGGCGACGGCGAGACGGACGAGCCGGAATCGCTCGGCGCGATCGGCATGGCCGGCCGCGAGCACCTGGACAACCTCGTGTTCGTCATCAACTGCAACCTGCAGCGTCTGGACGGCCCGGTGCGCGGCAACGGCAAGATCATCCAGGAACTCGAGAGCGAGTTCCGCGGCGCCGGCTGGAACGTCATCAAGGTCATCTGGGGCAGCCGCTGGGACGCCCTCTTCGCACGCGACAAGACGGGCGCGCTGATGCGCCGCATGATGGAAGTCGTCGACGGCGAATACCAGACGTACAAGTCGGAGTCGGGCGCGTTTGTTCGCGAACACTTCTTCAATACGCCTGAACTGAAGGCACTCGTCGCCGACTGGTCCGACGACGACATCTGGAACCTGAACCGCGGCGGCCACGACCCGCACAAGATCTACGCGGCGTTCCATCAAGCCCAGCACGCGAAGGGTCAGCCGACCCTCATCCTCGCGAAGACGATCAAGGGCTATGGCATGGGCGAAGCTGGCCAGGCCATGAACATCACCCACCAGCAGAAGAAGATGCAGGTGGATCAGCTCAAGAAGTTCCGCGACCAGTTCCGCCTGCCGATCACGGACGAGCAGATCGTCGACGTGCCGTACCTCACGTTCGAGGAAGGTTCGAAGGAACTGGACTACATGCGCCAGAAGCGCATGGATCTCGGCGGTTACCTGCCGGCGCGCCGCCAGAAGGCCGAGTCGCTGCCGGTGCCGGCGCTCGACGCGTTCGAGCCGCTGCTCAAGGGCACGGGCGAAGGCCGCGAGATCTCCACGACGATGGCGTTCGTGCGGATCCTGAACATCCTCTTGAAGGACAAGGCGCTCGGCAAGCGCGTCGTGCCGATCGTGCCGGACGAGTCGCGTACCTTCGGTATGGAAGGCCTGTTCCGCCAGATCGGTATCTGGAACCAGGAAGGCCAGAAGTACGTGCCGGAAGATTCCGACCAGCTGATGTTCTACAAGGAATCGCAGACGGGCCAGATTCTCCAGGAAGGCATCAACGAAGCCGGCGGCATGTGTGACTGGATCGCAGCCGCGACGTCGTACTCGACGCACGGCGAGATCATGGTGCCGTTCTACATCTTCTATTCGATGTTCGGCCTCCAGCGCATCGGCGACCTGGTGTGGGCGGCGGGCGACATGCGTTCGCGCGGCTTCCTGCTGGGCGGCACGGCTGGCCGCACGACGCTTAACGGCGAAGGTCTGCAGCACGAAGACGGCCACTCGCTCCTGTGGGCCGCTTCGGTGCCGAACTGCGTGAACTACGACCCGACGTTCGGCTATGAACTCGCGGTCATCATGCAGGACGGTCTGCGCCGCATGGTGCAGGAGCAGGAAGACGTGTTCTATTACATCACCGTGATGAACGAGAACTACGAGCACCCGGCGATTCCGCAGGGCGAGCACGTGGCGGCCGACATCATCAAGGGCATGTACGCGTTCCGCAAGGGCGCCGACAACGCCAAGGCGCCGCGCGTGCAGCTCATGGGCGCGGGCACGATCTTCAACGAAGTGATCGCCGCGGCCGACCTGCTGAAGAACGACTGGGGCGTCGAAGCCGACCTCTGGAGCGTGCCGAGCTTCACCGAACTCGCGCGTGAAGGTCACGAAGTCGAACGCTGGAACCTGCTGCACCCGAGCGAGCCGCGCCGCGAATCGCACGTCGAGAAGCTGCTCAAGGACACGCAAGGTCCGGTCATCGCTTCGACTGACTACGTGCGTGCGCTGGTCGACCAGATCCGCGGTCTCGTGCCGCGCAAGTTCGTGGTGCTCGGCACCGACGGCTTCGGCCGCTCGGACACGCGTGAAAAGCTGCGTCACTTCTTCGAAGTCGATCGTTACTGGACCACGGTTGCGGCGCTCAACGCGCTCGCGGACGAAGGCAAGATCGAGCGCAAGGTGGTTGGCGAAGCCATCGCCAAGTACAACCTCGATCCGTCCAAACCCAACCCGATGACCGTCTAACCCATCACCCCTGTGCATGGCATGTGCGCCTCCCCGAAGCGGGGAGGCGTGTTGTATGCGGCCCCGGAGACACTAACAATGAGTCAAGCGATCGAAGTCAAGGTGCCGGACATCGGCGATTACAAGGACATTCCTGTAATCGAGGTGCTGGTGAAGGCGGGCGATACCGTCGAAAAAGAGCAGTCCCTCGTTACGCTCGAGTCGGACAAGGCGACCATGGATGTGCCGAGCCCGGCGTCGGGCACGGTCAAGGAAGTGAAGGTCAAGGTCGGCGACAACGTGTCGGAAGGCTCGCTCGTGCTGGTCCTCGACGGCGCTGGCGCCGCGGCGGCTCCTGCTGCCGCGCCTGCCCCGGCACAGGCTGCCGCTGCACCGGCTCCCGCCGCTGCACCCGCACCGGCTGCCGCACCCGCCGCTGCCGCGAGCGGCGGCGTGCAGTCCGTCAAGGTCCCCGACATCGGCGACTACAAGGACGTGCCGGTCATCGAGATTGGCGTGAAGGTTGGCGACCGCGTCGAGAAGGAGCAGTCGCTCGTCACGCTCGAATCGGACAAGGCGACGATGGACGTGCCGAGCCCGGTGGCTGGCGTCGTCAAGGAAATCAAGGTCAAGGTCGGCGACAACGTGTCGGAAGGCACCGAGATCGTCATCGTCGAAGCCGAAGGCGCTTCGGCTGCGGCCGCCGCACCCGCGCAGAAAGCGCCGGTCGAACAACCGTCCGACGCGCCACAAGCCGCACCGGCCAAGCCCGCGCCGGCCGCACCGTCGGCACTCGCACAGGCGCCGATCATTCCGGCAGGCGAAGGCGGCGCGCGCCGTCCGAGCCACGCTTCGCCTTCCGTGCGCAAGTTCGCGCGCGAACTCGGCGTGGACGTTGGCCGCGTGGCGGGCACGGGCCCCAAGGGCCGCATCACACAGGACGACGTCACCGCGTTCGTGAAGGGCGTGATGACGGGCGCGCTGGCGGCACCGGCTGCGGCTGCTGCCGCTCCGGCGGGCGGCGGCGCGGGCCTGAACCTGCTGCCGTGGCCGAAGGTCGACTTCACGAAGTTCGGCCCGATCGACACGCAACCGCTCTCGCGCATCAAGAAGATCTCGGGCGCGAACCTGCACCGCAACTGGGTCATGATCCCGCACGTCACGAACAACGACGAAGCGGACATCACCGACCTCGAAGCGCTGCGTGTGCAGCTGAACAAGGAAAACGAGAAGGCGGGCGTGAAGTTCACGATGCTCGCGTTCGTCATCAAGGCCTGCGTCGCCGCGCTCAAGAAGTTCCCGGCGTTCAACGCGAGCCTCGACGGCGACAACCTCGTCTTCAAGCAGTACTACCACATCGGTTTCGCCGCCGACACGCCGAATGGCCTCGTCGTGCCGGTGATCCGCGACGCGGACAAGAAGGGTCTTGTCGACATCGCCAAGGAAATGGCCGAGCTCTCGAAGCTCGCGCGCGAAGGCAAGCTCAAGCCGGACCAGATGCAAGGCGGCTGCTTCTCGATCTCGTCGCTCGGCGGCATCGGCGGCACGCATTTCACGCCGATCATCAACGCGCCGGAAGTGGCGATCCTCGGCCTGTCGAAGAGCGCGATGAAGCCGGTGTGGGACGGCAAGCAGTTCGTGCCGCGCCTCACGCTGCCGCTGTCGCTCTCGTACGATCACCGCGTGATCGACGGTGCAGCTGCCGCGCGCTTCAACGCGTACCTCGCTTCGATCCTCGGCGATTTCCGCCGCGTGATTCTGTAAAACCGATCTGACCGGCTCGCGCTGCCGCGCCGCACGTTCATGACGTGCGCGCAGCGGCAGGCGCGGCCGGTCATCCTTTAGGGGTAGGGGACACCATGAGTCTCGTCGAAGTGAAAGTGCCGGATATCGGCGACTTCAAGGACATCGACGTCATCGAAGTCAACATCAAGGCGGGCGACGTCATCGAGAAAGAGCAGACGCTGCTCTCGCTCGAGTCGGACAAGGCCACGATGGAAGTGCCCAGCGACGTCGCGGGCACGGTCAAGGAAGTGAAGATCAAGGCTGGCGACAAGGCTTCGCAAGGCACGGTGATCGCGCTGGTCGAAGCCGCCGTTGGCGCGGCCGCGCCCGCGCCGAAGGCCGAAGCGCCCAAGGCTGCCGAAGCACCGAAGGCCGCAGCGCCGGCACCGCAAGCCGGCAGCTTCAGCGGCAGCGCCGACGTCGAATGCGACATGCTCGTGCTTGGCGCCGGCCCCGGCGGCTACTCGGCAGCGTTCCGCTCCGCCGACCTTGGTATGAAGACCGTGCTGGTCGAGCGTTATTCGACGCTCGGCGGCGTGTGCCTGAACGTGGGCTGCATTCCGTCGAAGGCGCTGCTGCATACGGCGCTCGTGATCGACGAAGCCGAAGCGCTCGGCTCGCACGGCATCACGTTCGGCAAGCCGCAGATCGATCTGGACAAGCTGCGCGACTTCAAGTCGGGCGTCGTCAAGAAGCTCACGGGCGGCCTCGCCGGCATGGCGAAGGCGCGCAAGGTCGAAGTCGTGACGGGCGTGGGCGCGTTCCTCGACCCGAACCACATGGAAGTGGTGGGCGAGAGCGGCAAGAAGATCGTCAAGTTCAAGCAGGCGATCATCGCTGCCGGCTCGCAAGCCGTGAAGCTGCCGTTCATGCCGGAAGACCCGCGCGTGGTCGATTCGACCGGCGCGCTGGAACTGCGTCAGATTCCGCAGAAGATGCTCGTGATCGGCGGCGGCATCATTGGTCTCGAAATGGCGACTGTCTACGCGACGCTTGGTGCGCAGATCGACGTCGTGGAAATGCTCGACGGCCTGATGGCGGGCGCGGACCGCGATCTCGTGAAGGTCTGGGAAAAGTACAACGCGAAGCGCTTCGCGAACGTCATGCTCAAGACCAAGACCACGAAGGCCGAGGCGAAGGACGACGGCATTTACGTGTCGTTCGAGGGTGAGAAGGCGCCGGCCGAGCCGCAGCGCTACGACCTCGTGCTGGTCGCCGTGGGCCGCTCGCCCAACGGCAAGAAGATCGGCGCGGACAAGGCCGGCGTGGCGGTGACGGATCGCGGCTTCATCGACGTCGACAAGCAGATGCGCACCAACGTGCCGCACATCTTCGCGATCGGCGATGTGGTCGGCCAGCCGATGCTCGCGCACAAGGCCGTGCACGAAGGCCACGTGGCGGCGGAAGCGGCGCATGGCGAGAAGGCGTACTTCGACGCGCTGCAGATTCCGTCGGTGGCCTACACCGATCCGGAAGTGGCGTGGGCCGGCAAGACCGAAGAGCAGTGCAAGGCCGAAGGCATCAAGTACGGCAAGGCAGTGTTCCCTTGGGCCGCTTCGGGCCGCGCGATCGCTAACGGCCGCGACGAGGGCTTTACCAAGCTGATCTTCGACGAAGAGACGCATCGCGTGATCGGCGGCGGTATCGTCGGCCTGAACGCGGGCGACCTCATCAGCGAAGTGTGCCTCGCCGTGGAAATGGGCGCGGATGCGACGGACATCGGCAAGACGATCCACCCGCACCCGACGCTGGGCGAGTCGATCGGCATGGCGGCCGAGTTGTACGAGGGTGTCTGTACAGACCTCCCGCCGCAGAAGAAGAAGTAAGTTCGTGTCGCGCCGCTCGTTGCGGCGCGCACGAAGAAACGGCGCACTCCGTGAGGAGTGCGCCGTTTGCATTTTGGGGTAACGCTCAGTGCTGCGTGATGTTGCGAGAGGCGCCGGAGCGTAAAAAAGATTCCCGGTCGGCGACCGGGCAAGTGACATGCCGGGCGGCATGCCGGAGCGTTCAGGTCCGACGCACGGTGCGCCGCTGCTGCTGCGCGCGCACCGGTTCAATGTGCAACGTTCAGACCGTCTTCTTGGCCGAAGCGGCAGCCGAGCGCGACGCCTGGGCGGCAGCCTTGCTCGCAGCAGCGGTGGCGGCGTTGAAGTTGCTCTCCGCCATTTCCACGGCTTGCTTCGTAGCCTTGTGGACCGTTTCGTAGGTCGTGTTCGCGGCGTTGATGGCCGACTTGATCACGGCAACTGCGGTTTCCGAGCCAGCCGGTGCGTTCTTCGCGACGTTGTCGACGAGCGATTGAACCTTGCGGTTCTGCTCTTCGTAGTGGGCTTCGGCGACCTTCGCAAACTCAGCCTGGGTGGCCGAGGCGATTTCATACACATGACGGCCGTACGACAGCAGCTTTTCGGTCAGCGGCTGGGCATAGCTCGTTTGCAGGGCCAGGAATTCCTGCGCGTCCTTCACCGACAGTGCGCGCTGGGCGTGTTCCTGCGATTCCGCCAGATTCGAGCGGACAGCCTGAAGGTTCAATTCGACGAGCTTTTCCACGCCTTCGAATGCCTTGCCGGTGAGGCCGAACAGGGTTTCGAGGTTGGCTTTCTGGGCAGCGGCGAATTGCTCAGGGGTCAGCAGACTCATGTTTACGCTCCTGTATGTCGGCGGCCTTCGTGGGTCGCCTGAAGTAAGTGGCACGGCGCTGGTGCTCTGTCACTCGCTTTGTGCGTCGCAACATTGACTCGATTTTAGGATGCTCCGGAAGAAAGTCAAGGCTTTTTGGTGCGTCGCACAATGTCGATAATTTATTATTAAACAGTCACTTATGCCTCGCGCATGGCGCAGGTGCGACAACGGCGCCGACGCCCCAAGGCGCTAGCCCCACGGCGGGTTGCGGGCGGCGGCGGGCAGGGTGGGGCAAGCGCGGAAACGCGGCTTCTGGCAAGATGCGGCATGGATCACATGAACGCGCCTATGGGATTTCTCCTGGGTGCGTACACCAAATTCCTACATGGAACGTTAATGATCCATTGCTGTCGAACGCGCGTCGCGCGGCACGGCGGCACTGGTGGTCAGGCAATCTCACCCGTATTTTCCTCAGTTCAAGTTCCGTACGACGAACGCCGTTAACGCAGCAAGCGCACTGTGCGTGCGCCGCAAACGTTATCAGCAGGCGGCGCCGTGGCGAGAGGAGCGGCTTGGGCAATTGTCTGACTCCATCGAATGCGGGAAGTGCATTGGCCAGCTCAATCGAAGGTCATACTTCGGTTTAATGAGCGCCGATAAGTGCTTCAATTTGCGAATTTTTCGTGGTTTTACTACACTTGGCGAACGATCCCGCCGCTCCATCAAGAACACCAATGAAATCCGACAAGCTCCTGTCGTTCTCACTGATGCCGTCGTCGGTTATCAGCACCGCGTTGTCGGTTGCTATTTCCGTCGCGATCAGTGCGACGCTCGTGGCGCCTGAGGGCGCCTTTGCTGCGTCGCAAGACGCTGCACCGGCCAAAACGGCCAAGGCGAAAAAGGCCACCAAGAAGGTTGCGAAGGCTGAGCCGGAATCGGCAAAGGCCACCAAAAAGGCGGGCGCAACCCGTACCGTCGCCGCGAAAGACGACGATGCGCGTCCGGTGGCGAAAAAGCGCCGCGTCACTTATACGATGAACGGCCGCCATCATTCGGCGGTGCGCCGTGTCGCGTTCGAACCGCGCCAGCCGACCGTCGGTCAGGCGTTCGGTCTGCACGAGACGCCTGACTCGCTGATGCTGCGCTCGGGCGTTGCGTACGTGGTCGACCAGAACACGCTCGAGCCGCTGTTCGACAAGAACTCGCACGCCGTCGTGCCGATCGCCTCGATCTCGAAGCTCATGACGGCGATGGTCGTGCTCGACTCGAAGGAGTCGCTCTCGGAGCAAATCGAAGTCACGGACGAAGACCGCGACTACGAAAAGAACACGGGCTCGCGTCTTTCCGTGGGCTCGGTGCTCTCGCGCGAAGACATGCTGCACATCGCGTTGATGGCCTCGGAAAACCGTGCGGCGGCAGCGCTCTCGCGCTATTACCCGGGTGGCCGTCCGGCGTTCATCGCGGCGATGAACGCGAAGGCAAAGCAACTCGGCATGACCGATACGCACTTCGAGAATTCCACGGGGCTCACGAGCCACAACGTCTCGACCGCGCGTGACCTTGTGAAGATGGTGAATGCGGCCTACCAGTACCCGATGATTCGCCAGTTCTCGACCGACCGCAGCTACGACGTGTTCACGGGCAAGCGCAACCTCGCCTACAACAGCACGAACGCGTTGGTCCGCAATGCGTCGTGGGACATCGGCTTGCAGAAGACGGGCTTCATCAACGAAGCGGGTGAATGCCTCGTCATGCAGACGACGGTTCATAATCGTCCGGTGATCATGGTCCTGCTCGATTCGAGCGGAAAGTATTCGCGCTTCGCGGATGCAACGCGCGTACGCACGTGGCTCGACAATGGCGGCGCCGACCAGCAGCCGCGCATTACGAGCGCCGACGCAGGCGGTCCTGGCACCTGATCCCAGTCGTTGCCGATTTACCCGACAAACGCCCCGCAACTGCGGGGCGTTTTGCTTTCTGATGCGTGGTGGTCGTCCTATGACGATCGGCAGACTGTCTCGTCATTTGGTTCGTCGGCAACATTGCCCGGTAAGTACCTGGCACCCATTCCCGCCTGGCTTTTGTGCCCGGTGATACGGGGTTTTGATGGTTGTCAATTGACAACCAATCCGACGATGCATACACTGAGTTTGTCGATGAGACGTTCGCACCCAAAGAAAGAGATCGAAGCCGTGCTTGCTTACGCCGAGAAACAAGGCTGGTTAGTTCAGCCAGGTAAAGGCCACGGGCACGCGTGGGGTCGCATGTACTGCCCATACAACCATGCCGCCTGTCGTTGCGGGGAATTCTGCATCACGAGCATCTGGACCACGCCGCGTAACGCGGGCAATCATGCCTATGTGCTCAAACGAGTGGTCGACAATTGCACGACCCATCGTAACAACGCGGCAGCCGCATGTGCGGCGGCCGTTGCGCCGGAGTAACGCATGGATTATCTGTTCACTCTCAAGTACCAACTGCCGGCCGAAGACAGCGATCACGAGGCGCTCGTGGAGCGCCTCGCCGTCGCAGGCTGCGACGACGCGACAATCGGCGTTGGGTTGCCAGGTCGAATCGCGCTGACGTTCATGCGCGACAGTGCGAATGCATGGTCGGCAATCTATTCGGCGCTGCAAGACGTCAAAAAGGCGGTGCCTGCCGCGCGCCTCGTAGAAGCCGCGCCAGATTTCGTCGGCTTGACCGATGCCGCCGACTTGACCGGCATGTCGCGCCAGAACTTGCGCAAGCTGATGCTCGGGCACACGGCGGAATTTCCCCAGCCCGTGCACGAGGGCAATCCGTCGCTATGGCATTTGAGCGACATCCTGGCCTGGCTGACGGGTCGCGACGGATACAGCATCGACTCGGCGCTGCTCGAAACGGCGCGCACGGCGAAGCAGGTGAATCTCGCAAAAGAAGCGCGCCATCTCGATACGAAGCTGAATCGCAAGCTCGATGAACTGGTGGTGTGAGGACGGCGGCGAGCCAAAAAAAAAGCGGAGGGCACGCCTCCGCTCTTCTCGATTCTGCCTCGCGCTGACTTCACGCGGGCTGCGCGTTGCCTTCAGCGGGCTCCGCGTGATAGCCCAGCGACTCCGAAATCGTGAGCGCCGTCTTGCTCAATTGACCGAGCCACGAATCTTGCAACCGATCCGCGGGCGCGGAGAGCGAAAGGCCTGCTACGAGCTTGCCGGTATCGTCGTAGATGCCAGCGGCGATGCACCGTACGCCGAGTTCGAGCTCCTCGTTGTCACGTGCGCAGAACTGCTGGCGTACGTGGGCGAGTTCGCGCTCGAGGCGCCCAAGGTCGGTAATGCTGTTGCGCGTATGGCCCGAAAGGCCGGTGCGCGTGGCGTAGGCGCGCACGCGGTTCGCTTCGTCGGCGGCGAGAAAGAGCTTGCCGACCGAAGTGAGGTGCAGCGGGGCCCGGCCGCCAATGGCGCGCACCACCTGCATGCCCGAGCGCTCCGAGTAGGCGCGTTCGATATAGACGATTTCGTCGCCCTGGCGCACAGAGAGGTTGACGGTCTGACCCGTGAGGCGGTGCAGTTCGCGCATCGGTGTGAGCGCCGCGTCGCGCACGGAAAGGCGTGCCTTCACCAGGTTGCCGAGTTCGAGCAGCCGCATGCCAAGGCGGTAGGTGCCCGGGTCGGAGCGGTCGACGAGCCGGCAGCTCACCATATCGTTCAGGATGCGGTGCGCAGTCGAAGGGTGCAGTTCGGTGCGCTGCGCGAGTTCCTTCAGGCTGACCGGGTCGCTGTGCGCGGCCAGCGCGTCGAGCAGGCGCATCATGCGCTCGATCACCTGAATCGAGGTCTTCGGATCTGGATGGGTGTCGCTCATGAGTTCAGATTCGTTTGACGCTTGAGGCGGAAATGCATTGTATCTCGTATTGTGAAAAAAGTAAGCGGTAGGGCGGCGGCTTGTGCTGCGCTGCGGCGGGCCGGCGAGGGTGATGCAGACCCGCGTTGGTCGTGGCGACGAAACAGCGGATAATCGGGGACGGTTTTAACGAGGAGTCCCCATGCGAGTCGGTTTGTTCGTCACGTGCCTCATCGACACGATGCGTCCGGAAATTGGCTTTTCGGCGCTCAAATTGCTCGAAGAGGCAGGCTATGAAGTCGTCGTGCCGCCTGCGCAGACCTGCTGCGGCCAGCCGGCCTACAACTCAGGCGAGCGCGCGCTCGCGCGTGATCTCGCGGAAAAGACGCTGCGCGAATTCGAGCAGTTCGACTATGTCGTCGTCCCATCGGGCTCCTGCGGCGGCATGATCCGCGTGCACTACGGCGACCTGTTCCGGGACGATCCGGAACTGATGGGGCGCTACGGCAAGTTGCGTGAGCGCGTCTACGAACTCACGGATTTCCTCGTCAACGTCGCGAAGGTCACGCTGCCGCAAGGGGAGTTCAGCGGGCCGGTGACCTACCACGACTCGTGCTCGGGCCTGCGCGAACTTGGCGTGAAGGCACAGCCGCGCACATTGCTCGCCCAGCGCGGCGTCGAAGTGCATGAGATGAAGGATTGCGAGCACTGCTGTGGTTTCGGCGGCACCTTTGCCGTGAAGTACGGTGACATTTCGACGGCCATTGCCGATGAAAAATGCGCAAATGTTCAGGCGAGCGGCACGGGCGCCGTGGTGCTCGGCGACCTCGGCTGCATGCTGAATATCGAAGGCCGCCTGCGCCGCACCGGCGACACCGCCACGCGCGTGCTGCACGTTGCCCAGGTGCTGGCAGGCGACGTGTGATGCGCCGCTGGTTGCCATCGCGCCTTTTGCGCGCAGTGCACGAATAGCCCCAGATCCTGCCGAACACCGCACAACATCGCCCACACGCCATGCAAGTCCAATCGATGCAGTTCAAAGCGCGCGCCGGCCAGAAGCTGGCCGATGAGCGTCTGCAGCACAACCTCAAGAAGCTCTCGACGAAGTTCGTCTCGGCGCGCGCCGAGGCGATCACCGCGATCGATTTCCCCGCCACGCGCGCCGCGCTCAAGGCGCGCCGCAACCGCGCGCTCGAGAATCTCGATGTCTGGCTCGAACAGTTCGAAACCGAGGCAACGCGGCGCGGCGTGACCGTGCTCTACGCGGAAACGGCGCAGGATGCGGCGAAGCTCGTCGCGGACATCGCGCGGCGCCACGACGTGCACAAGGTCATCAAGACAAAGTCGATGGTTTCGGAGGAAATGCGGCTCAATACGGTGCTCGCGGAAATGGGCGTGCAGTCTATCGAGACCGATCTGGGCGAGTACATCCTGCAGATCAACGACAACGAGCCGCCGAGCCACATCATTGCGCCCGTCGTCCACAAGGACAAGGATGAGATCGCCGATCTCTTCGCGAAAACGCACGACAAACCGCGTCTGACCGAAATCCCCGATATGACGCGTGAGGCGCGTGAAGTCCTGCGTCCGCATTTTCTCTCGGCGGATATGGGCGTGACGGGTGGCAACTTCCTCGTCGCGGAAACCGGCTCGGTCGTGCTCGTGACCAACGAAGGCAACGAGGGCATGTGCACGGTGATGCCGCGCGTGCATGTGGCGGTGACGGGCATCGAGAAGGTGCTGCCTACGCTTGAAGACCTCGCGACGGCCATGCGTCTGTTGCCGCGCTCGGCAACGGGGCAGGCCACGTCGAACTATTTCTCGGTTTTGACGGGCCCGCGCGGACCCGAAGACCAGGACGGCCCGGAGCATATGTACGTCGTACTCGTGGACGGCGGCCGCACTGGCCTGATTGGCGGGGAATTCCAGGAGATGCTGCGCTGCATCCGTTGCGGGGCGTGCATGAACCACTGCCCTGTCTATCAGAAGGTGGGCGGCCATGCGTACGGCTGGGTCTACCCGGGACCGATGGGCTCCGTGCTCACGCCAAGCTACGTCGGTCTCGAAAAGACACTCGATCTTCCTCAGGCAGCTACGCTCTGCGGCGAATGCAATAGCGTCTGCCCGGTGGGCATTCCGCTGTCGGATTTGCTGCGCAAACTGCGCGAGAAGCAAGCGGAGAGGCATCTGCGCCCGTGGCGCGAGCGTGCGGCGCTCGCCGCGTGGGGCTGGCTCGCGCTGCATCCAACGGCCTACGCATTGCTCACCAAACTCGGCGTGCGGATCCTGGAGCGCATGGGCGGCCAGGCCCGGCTCATTCGCAAGCTGCCATTTGCGCGTGGCTGGACCAACGGGCGCGACATGCCCGCGCCGGTCGGCCGCACGTTCCGCGAACTGTACGCGGCGCGGCACACGCATCTGGACACGACAAAGCGCCCCGAACAGGCCTGACGCGCGCCCATCGGTCAAGCTCAGGTCGCCGACTATTTAAGCTGGCGCAACAGTGTGTTCGTCCGGACCGGGTTTTTCCTGATTGCGACTCTCTATATCATCTCGACTGGCGATAGTGCGTCCGCACCTGTCGCTTCACAGTCGATAGAGAGTCGCATCATGAGAAAGAAAATAACGGTGTACTGGCCGCTGGCGCTGATCGTGCCGCTCGCGGTGATCGCATGGGTCCATGCATGGAAAACCGCCGAGCAGCAAATGCCGCTCGCAGCCGATCAGGTCACGGCGGAACTTGCGCGCGCGGTCTCGTATGGCCTCGTGGGCAGCGAAGGCAAGACGCCGGTGAAGGCAATGAACAGTATTGCGCCGCTGCCGCGAGCCAGCGCGATCTGACGATCCCGCTGGCGTCAACGCGCAGCGCGCACTTCGTGCGCTTTGTATAATTCAAGATTCGCCTGCGCGCACTGAACGCCGACCGCTGTTTCAGCCCCCACGAATGAAAAAGGTTTCCGTCTGCTTCGTTTGTCTTGGCAACATCTGCCGCTCGCCCACGGCCGAGGCCGTGATGTTGCGCCTCGTGGATGAAGCGGGGTTGGCGGGGCACGTCGAGGTCGATTCGGCGGGCACGGGTGACTGGCACATCGGCGAGGCGCCCGACGCGCGCGCGCAGCGGGCAGGCGGCCAGCGCGGCTACGATCTCGCGCCGTTGCGCGCCCGCCAGATCGCTGCCGAGGACTTCGGCCGCTTCGACCTGATCGTGGCGATGGACGACGCGAACGTCAGCGCGCTTCAGGATGTCTGCCCGGCGAGCGAGCGCGACAAGATCCGTTTGTTGATGGAGTTCGCACCGCAGGCGCAAGCGCGGGTGGTAGTCGATCCCTATTTCGGCGGCGCCGCAGGCTTCGAAATGGTGCTCGATCAGTGCGAGGCTGCCTGCGCGGGTCTGCTCGCCGCATTGCGTGGGCAACTGGCGGACTGAGATGAGCGGCGTGGATCTGCCGGATGCAGAAATCGCGCCATTTTTGCGATTCGCAGCGCACCTAATAACCCAGATCGCGACGTTGATACTTGACTAAACTAGTCATGTATTTATACTTGACGAAAATTGTCGAGAATTGCGGTTCCCCTACATCATGAGACTCACCACCAAAGGCCGTTTCGCCGTCACGGCGATGATTGACCTGGCCCTGCGCCAGGAGCAGGGCCCGGTGACGCTTGCGGGTATCAGCCAGCGGCAGCATATCTCGCTGTCGTACCTCGAACAGCTGTTCGGCAAGCTGCGCCGTCATGAAATCGTCGAATCGGTCCGCGGGCCGGGCGGCGGGTACAACCTCGCGCGTCGCGCGGAGGATGTCACGGTCGCGGACATCATCATTGCCGTGGACGAGCCGCTCGACGCCACGCAGTGCGGCGGCAAGGGCGCCTGCGAGGGCACCAAGCAGCACGACGGCCACTGCATGACGCACGAACTCTGGTCGACGCTGAACCAGAAAATGGTCGAGTACCTCGATTCGGTGTCGCTCAAGGATCTGGTGGACAAGCAGCGCGCCCGCGAAGGCGCCGCGCCCGCCGTCCTGCGCGACCGCCGCGCCGAGGCGCCGCCGGTGGAGCCGGTCAGGGCGGTGCCGCTAGGTCCGAACTCGATCTTCAACATGGCGGGTTCGTAGTCCCTTCGAGCGCCGCCAGAACGCCGTAGTTGGCCGCAGTTGACAATACAGACAGTACAGCGCAGCACACAAGATTCCCCGGAGCGATAGATGAATAACGACATTCCCCACCTGCCCATTTACATGGACTACAGCGCGACGACCCCCGTCGACCCGCGCGTGGTGGACAAGATGATTCCGTATCTGCGTGAGCAGTTCGGCAATCCGGCGTCGCGCAGCCACGCTTATGGCTGGGACGCGGAGCATGCTGTCGAGGAAGCGCGCGAGCAGGTCGCCGCGCTCGTCAACGCCGACCCGCGCGAAATCATCTGGACCTCCGGCGCGACCGAATCGGACAACCTCGCGATCAAGGGCGCCGCGCACTTCTACAAGAGCAAGGGTAAGCACATCATCACGGTCAAGACCGAGCACAAGGCCGTGCTCGACACCTGTCGTGAACTCGAGCGCGAAGGCTACGAAGTCACCTATCTGGACGTCAAGGACGACGGCCTGATCGACCTCGACGTGTTCAAGGCCGCGCTGCGTCCCGACACGATCCTCGTTTCCGTCATGCACGTGAACAACGAGATCGGCGTGATCCAGGACATCGAGACGATCGGCGAGATCTGCCGCGAAAAGGGCATCATTTTTCACGTCGATGCCGCGCAGTCCACGGGCAAGGCGCCCATCGACCTGCAAAAGCTCAAGGTCGACCTGATGTCGTTCTCGGCGCACAAGACCTACGGCCCGAAGGGCATCGGCGCGCTGTACGTGCGTCGCAAGCCGCGCGTGCGCATCGAAGCGCAGATGCACGGCGGCGGTCACGAGCGCGGCATGCGCTCGGGCACGCTGGCGACGCACCAGATCGTCGGCATGGGCGAAGCGTTCCGCATCGCGCGTGAAGAGATGGCCACGGAAAACGAGCGCGTGCGCATGCTGCGCGACAAGCTCCTGCGCGGCCTGAAGGAAATCGAAGAAACGTATGTGAACGGCGACATGGAACAGCGTGTCCCGCACAACCTGAACATCAGCTTCAACTTCGTCGAAGGCGAGTCGCTGATCATGGCGGTCAAGGACGTGGCGGTGTCGTCGGGTTCGGCTTGCACGTCTGCGTCGCTCGAGCCGTCGTATGTGCTGCGCGCGCTCGGCCGCAACGACGAACTGGCGCACAGCTCGATCCGCTTCACGGTGGGCCGTTTCACGACGGAACAGGACGTCGATTACGTCATCAACCTGCTGAAGACGAAGATCGCCAAGCTGCGCGAGCTGTCGCCGCTGTGGGAAATGCACCAGGACGGCATCGATCTGTCGACCATTCAGTGGGCGGCGCACTAAGGCTTTCGCGGCGCAGTCAGCATCGCGCAGTTGCATCGAAAACGAACCGGCCGCAGCGCAATGAGCAGAGCACTGCATGCAGCGCGGCCAACGAATTGAAGGAGTGTGATCATGGCATATAGCGACAAGGTTCTGGACCACTACGAAAACCCGCGCAACGTCGGCTCGTTCGCCAAGGACGACGACGCGGTCGGCACCGGCATGGTCGGCGCGCCTGCGTGCGGCGACGTGATGAAGCTGCAGATCCGCGTGGGCGCGGACGGCGTGATCGAAGACGCGAAGTTCAAGACCTACGGCTGCGGCTCGGCGATCGCTTCGAGCTCGCTCGTGACCGAGTGGGTGAAGGGCAAGACGCTCGACCAGGCCCTCGACATCAAGAACACGCAGATCGCCGAAGAACTGGCGCTGCCGCCGGTGAAGATCCACTGCTCGATTCTCGCGGAAGACGCAATCAAGGCAGCGGTCGCGGATTATCGCCAGCGTCACACGACTGAAGCGAAGGCCGACGCGGCGTAAGCGCGGCAGCGTCGATGCAGGAAGGCGCCGGACCATGGGGTGCGGCGCTCTGGGACTAACGATTTTGGATGCAGCAGGGTTGCGTCGCGACGCAAGGGAAGGCGAGAGCCGAACCCGGCGGCGCGAGGCGCGGCGAAGATGCTATGGCAATTACGTTGACTGAAAAAGCGGCACAGCACGTGCAAAAGTACCTGACCCGTCGCGGCAAGGGCGTGGGCCTGCGTCTTGGCGTGCGCACGACGGGCTGCTCGGGCCTCGCGTACAAGCTCGAGTACGTCGACGAGCTCGCGCCCGAGGACAACGTCTTCGAGAGCCACGGCGTGAAGGTCATCGTCGACCCGAAGAGCCTTGCCTATATCGACGGCACGCAACTCGACTTCGTGCGCGAAGGCCTGAACGAGGGCTTCCGGTTCAACAACCCGAATGTGAAGGACGAGTGCGGCTGCGGCGAGTCCTTCCGCGTTTGAGCCCGCGTCGAGCGGTGAAAAGGCGGCCTGTGCCGCCTTTTTGATTTTGATGGCCCTGATAGACCCACCCGAACGTTCCAGCCGATGAGCACGCCTTCCACGTCTACCCGATCGCTCTCCGACAGCCACTTCGTGCTGTTCGGCCTGCCCGAGCAGTTCGCGATCGATGCGAACGCGCTCGACCACGCCTACCGCACGGTGCAGGCGCAGGTGCATCCCGACCGTTTCGCCGCGGCCGGCGAGGCGCAAAAGCGCATCGCCATGCAATGGGCGACGCGCACGAACGAGGCGTACCAGACGCTGCGCGATCCGCTCAAGCGCGCGAAGTATCTGCTGCATTTGCGCGGTATCGACGTGGGCGCAGAGAACAACACCGCGATGGAGTCCGCGTTCCTCATGCAGCAAATGGAGTGGCGCGAGGCGATTGAAGACGCGGTCGGCGCGAAGAACGTCGATGCGCTCGATGCGCTCGCGGGCGAGCTGCGCGACGACGAACGCGTGCGCTTCACGAAGCTCGCGGCGCTGCTCGACAGCGGCTCGAACCAGCCGGCCGCCGAGGCGGTGCGCCAGCTCATGTTCATTGAGCGCGTGGCGGGCGAGATCGACTCGCAGATCGAGCGTCTCGAAGGCTGAAGCGGATATCGGGCGCTCGCGCTCATCAGGTTTAAAGCAGGTTAAAAAGCAGATTACACAGATGGCATTACTGCAAATCTCCGAACCCGGCATGGCGCCGGCGCCGCATCAGCGGCGACTCGCCGTCGGCATCGACCTCGGCACGACGAACTCGCTGGTCGCAGCGGTGCGCAGCGGCGTGCCCGACGTGCTGCCCGACGAAGACGGCCACGTGCTGCTGCCTTCGGTCGTGCGCTATCTCGCGAATGGCGGCCGTCGGATCGGCCGCACGGCGAAGGCTGAAGCCGCCACCGATCCGCGCAACACGATCGTGTCGGTCAAGCGCTTCATGGGCCGCGGCAAGTCCGAAGTCGAAGGCGCGGCCAACGCGCCGTACGATTTCGTCGACGCGCCGGGGATGGTGCAGATCCAGACCGTGGACGGCGTGAAGAGCCCCGTCGAAGTTTCGGCGGAGATTCTCGCGACGCTGCGCCAGCGCGCCGAAGACACGCTCGGCGACGAGCTCGTCGGCGCCGTCATCACGGTGCCTGCGTACTTCGACGAAGCGCAGCGCCAGGCGACCAAGGACGCCGCGCGTCTCGCGGGCCTGAACGTGCTGCGTCTGCTCAACGAGCCGACCGCGGCGGCGATTGCCTACGGGCTCGACAACGGCGCCGAAGGTCTCTACGCGGTCTATGACCTCGGCGGCGGCACGTTCGACCTGTCGATTCTCAAGCTCACGAAGGGCGTGTTCGAAGTGCTGGCGGCCGGCGGCGATTCGGCGCTCGGCGGCGACGATTTCGACCACGCGCTTTTCGCGCATGCGCTGGAGCAGTCCGGCATCGAGCGCGCGAGCCTCGCACCCGAAGACGTGCGCCTGTTGCTCGACCGCGTGCGCGATGCGAAGGAGGCGCTCTCGTCCGCGCCCGAGGCGCGCATCGAGGCGAGCCTGTCGAGCGGCAAGCAGATCGCGCTGACGATCGACGAGCCGCGCTTCGAAGCGCTCACGCAAGCGCTCGTGCAGCGCACGCTCACGCCGACAAAGAAGGCGCTGCGCGACGCAAAGGTGGCTGCGAAAGACGTGAAGGGCGTGGTGCTGGTGGGCGGTGCGACGCGCATGCCGGTGATCCGCCGCGCCGTGGAGCAGCACTTCGGCCAGGCGCCGCTTACGAATCTCGACCCGGACCAGGTCGTCGCGCTCGGCGCGGCGATCCAGGCCGACCTGCTCGCGGGCAACCGCGGCGTCGAGGACGACTGGCTGCTGCTCGACGTCATTCCGCTGTCGCTCGGTGTGGAGACGATGGGGGGCCTCGTCGAGAAGATCATCCCGCGCAATTCGACCATCCCGGTCGCGCGAGCGCAGGACTTCACGACCTTCAAGGACGGCCAGACGGCCATGGCGATTCACGTCGTGCAAGGCGAGCGCGAACTCGTTGCCGACTGCCGCTCGCTCGCGCGTTTCGAGCTGCGCGGCATTCCGCCGATGGCGGCGGGCGCGGCGCGCATTCGCGTGACTTACCAGGTGGATGCGGACGGCCTCTTGTCCGTGTTCGCGCGCGAGCAGCTCTCGGGCGTGGAAGCGTCGGTGGTGGTGAAGCCGTCCTACGGTCTCGCCGATGACGACGTGGCCCGCATGCTCGAAGACAGCTTCAAGACCGCCGAAGTCGACATGCGCGCCCGCGCGCTGCGCGAGGCACAGGTCGAGGCGCAACGCATCGTCGAAGCGACGAACGCCGCTTTGGGCGCCGATGGCGAACTGCTCGACGAAGCCGAGCGTGCGCAAGTCGACGCGCTGATCGCCGCGCTCGCGCAAGTCGCGCAGGGCGACGACGCCGGCACGATCGAAGCGGCGACGAAGGCGCTTTCCGAAGGCACCGACGAGTTTGCCGCGCGCCGGATGAACAAGGGCATCAAGCGCGCGCTGGCGGGCAAGAAGCTCGACGAGATCGGCTGAAGCCGCGGTTAAAAGCGTGGCTGAAACCTCAACAGCTTAAAGGTGACCGCGTCGTTAGCAAACGGCGCGCGCGTGCGTGCTTTCCCGATGTGGCGGAGCACGCACCGACAGTAGAATGGGCACATGCCGTCGTCGGAGGCGGGGCATGCGCCCGATATGAAAGTTATTGGATACGGAAATCACAATGCCTCAAATCGTGGTGCTGCCCCATGTCGAACTGTGCCCTGAGGGTGCGGTCATCGACGCCAAGCCGGGCGAGAGCGTGTGCGACGCGCTGCTCGAACACGGTATCGAAATCGAGCACGCATGCGAGAAGTCGTGCGCCTGCACGACCTGTCACGTGATCGTGCGCGAAGGTTTCGATGCGCTCGTGCCGTCCGAGGAAGACGAAGACGATCTCCTCGACAAGGCGTGGGGACTCGAGCCGACATCGCGGCTGTCGTGCCAGGCCATCGTGCCTGCGAACGACGATCTGGTGGTCGAGATTCCGCGTTACTCGATCAACCACGCGAAGGAAAACCACTGAGCCACTGAACATCAGGAGGAGCGCGCAGCCATGAAATGGACCGATACGCAGGACATCGCGATGGCCTTGACGGACACCCATCCAGAAGTGGACCCGCAGTACGTGCGCTTCACCGATCTGCACCGCTGGATCACGCAGCTCGACGGCTTCGACGACGACCCCGAGCGCTCGAACGAGAAGATTCTCGAGGCGATCCAGGCGGCGTGGATCGAAGACGCGGACTACTGATTCCCGGCACGCCCGCGAAGCAGACGAAAAGACGAGAAAAAGGCGATTTGCCCTTACGGCAAATCGCCTTTTTTATTGCGCAACTAGCTTCCCGGCGTCAGCGCAATCAACCCGCGACCAGCGTGCCGTTCTCCACGCGCACGCGCTCGCCCTGCTGGAACGGCGGCGCTTCGTGATACGTGAAGTAGCGCGTCTTGCCGTTCTCCATGCGCACGCGCACCGAATAGGTTGTCGTGCTGCGCAGGTGCTTTTCGACCGAGTTGCCCGCGAAGCCGCCACCGAGTGCACCTAGCAACGTCATGGCCGTGCGGCCGTTACCCGAGCCGAACTGGTTGCCGACCACGCCGCCGGCCACCGCGCCGCCCACGGCGCCGATACCGGTACCGTGGCCTTCTTGCTTTGCCTCGGAAATCGCGACGACCGTGCCGCACGTCGAACACGCGGGCTGGGCGGGCGGCGCTTCCTGTGTGTACTGCTGTTGCGAAGGCTGCGGCGGCTGGCCAGGCTGTTGACCATATTGCTGCGCAGGCGCGACGGGCACGGCCGCTGGCTGTTGAGCCTGTACCGGCGCCGGTTGCGTCTCGGCGGGCGCATTCTGGTCGTTCTGCGCGTATTGCGAAGCCTGCACCGGCCTCGTCGAGTCAACGACAGCCGGCTGTGAAGCCGTCATCGACGTCTGTCCCGTCTGCACCTGAGCGCTTTGCTCGGTGGTGCTGGAGGCTTTCGGGAAAACGCCGGTGATGGCTGCGGTGGCCGCGAGGCTCGCGACGATGACGGCCGCCGCCGCGGTTGCGATCAACGGGTGGAGGCGGCGTTTCGGTGTGGTTGGATCAGTTGTGTTCATGACAGGCTCCGTCTTTGGCAGAGTTGGCTCGCTTGTGAGACTTGTGAGACCCAGTGTGAGCCAATCCAATTCTGTGAGCGTTTCAATTTGTAACCCGGCGCATCGGCGGCATTGTGACGAAAAGTGCGCAATCGTCGCGCAGCGTTGCACAGCGCGGTTTTCCACGCTGGCGCAATGGATGTGCCCGTTTCAGCCGCTGCGCTAGCCGGCAGATCTTACCGATGGTTACAAACCTGGGCGTTGAGATGCCATAAAGAAACGGGGCGCATGCGGTGTGAACCGCATGCGCCCCGTCATGTCAGGCAGAGCTTGCGCTTAGTCTTCGCGGCGCAGGTGCGGGAAGAGGATCACGTCACGAATGCTGGCGCTGTCCGTGAGCAGCATGATCAGGCGGTCGATGCCGATGCCGCAGCCGCCCGTCGGGGGCATGCCGTACTCGAGCGCGCGGATGTAGTCGGCGTCGTAAAACATCGCTTCTTCGTCGCCGGCGTCTTTCTGCTCGACCTGCTTCTTGAAGCGGGCGGCCTGGTCTTCCGGATCGTTCAGCTCCGAGAAACCGTTGGCGATCTCGCGGCCCGTGATGAACAGCTCGAAGCGTTCGGTAATGCCCGGCAGCGTGTCCGAGGCGCGAGCAAGCGGCGAGACTTCGACGGGATAGTCGATGATGTAGGTCGGCTCCCAAAGCTGCGACTCGGCGGTCTCTTCGAACAGCGCCAGTTGCAGCGAACCCACGCCCGCATTCAGGAACTGCGGCTGGTTGGCGTCCACGCCGAACTTCTTCAGTTCCGAGCGCAGGAAGGCGGCGTCGGCGAGTTGCTCGTTCGTGTACTGCGGCGCGTACTTCTGGATCGCCTGGACGATCGTCAAGCGATGGAACGGCTTCGAGAGGTCGAGTTCGCGGCCCTGATACGTCAGCACGGCGGTGCCGCTCGCGTCGATGGCGGCCTGGCGGATCAGCTGCTCGGTGAAGTCCATGAGCCACGCGTAGTCGGTGTACGCCGCGTAGAACTCCATCATCGTGAATTCCGGATTGTGACGCGGCGAAACGCCTTCGTTACGGAAATTCCGGTTGATTTCGAACACGCGCTCGAAGCCGCCCACGATCAGACGCTTCAGATACAGCTCGGGCGCGATGCGCATGAACATCTGCATGTCGAGCGCGTTGTGATGCGTGACGAACGGCTTGGCGGCCGCGCCGCCCGGGATCGGGTGCAGCATCGGCGTTTCGACTTCCATGAAGTCTGCGTTCGCCATGAAGTTGCGCACCGACGAGATTGCCTTGGTGCGCGCCTGGAACGTCTGACGCGCTTCGGGCGTGACGATCAGGTCGACATAGCGCTGGCGATAGCGCATTTCCTGGTCGGAGAGGCCGTGGAACTTGTCCGGCAGCGGGCGCAGTGCCTTCGAGAGCAGGCGCAGTTCCGTGCAGCGGACCGAAAGCTCGCCCTTGTTGGTGCGAAACAGCACGCCCTTGGCCGCGACGATGTCGCCCAGGTCCCACTTCTTGAACGCTTCGTAGGTGGCTTCGCCCACGTCGGCGGGCGTGATGAAGAACTGGATCTGGCCCGAGCCGTCGCGCACCGTTGCGAAGCTCGCCTTGCCCATCACGCGCTTGAGCATCATGCGGCCGGCAATGGCGACTTCGAGCGGATTCGCTTCGAGCGCGTCCTTGTCGGTGTCGGCGTAGTCGCGCTGCAGGTCGGCGGCGTGGTGGGTGGGGCGGAAGTCGTTCGGATAGGCGACGCCTGCCTCGCGCAGTGCGCGCAGTTTCTCGCGACGCTCGGCGATGATCTGGTTGTCGTCGAGTTCGGGCGCGGCGCTGGGCGCGTTCTGCTGGGTCGGTTCGGTCATGATGGCTCGGAGTTCTTTGATTCGCAGGTGTTTCGGCGAGTTTTCGGGGCGGCGGCCCCGGTATGGTCCTTCGCGGGACACGGCGCGCACGGCGCGCAGATAAGCGGACTTCGGTTCCTGCTGCGCGCCGCATGCCTCGCAGTCGAGGCGGGCGGCGCAGCAGGAGAGGGCGGCATGCGGTGTTCTGCAGCGCCCGTGGCGTGCGGCAAGCTTACACGCCCTGTTTCAGGCTCGCGCTGATGAAGGCGTCGAGATCGCCGTCGAGCACGGCCTTGGTGTTGCTGATTTCGACGTTGGTGCGCAGGTCCTTGATACGGCTGTTGTCGAGCACGTAAGAGCGGATCTGGTGGCCCCAGCCCACGTCCGACTTGCCCGCTTCGAGCTTGTCCTGTTCCGACTGGCGCTTGCGCATTTCGGCTTCGTACAGGCGCGATTTGAGCATGGCCATGGCTTCGGCGCGGTTGCGGTGCTGCGAGCGGTCGTTCTGGCACTGCACGACGATGCCCGACGGAACGTGCGTAATACGCACGGCGGAGTCGGTCTTGTTGATGTGCTGACCGCCCGCGCCCGAAGCGCGGTACGTGTCGATGCGCAGATCGGCCGGATTGACTTCGATCTCGAACGAATCGTCGATTTCCGGATACACGAACACCGACGAGAACGACGTATGACGCCCGCCCGACGAGTCGAACGGCGACTTGCGCACGAGGCGGTGAATGCCGGTTTCGGTGCGCAGGAACCCGTAGGCATATTCGCCTTCGACCTTGATCGTCGCGCTCTTGATGCCGGCCACGTCGCCTTCGGACTCTTCGAGCACTTCGGTCTTGAAGCCCTTGCGTTCGCAGTAGCGCACGTACTGGCGCAGCAGCATGGAAGCCCAGTCGCACGCCTCGGTGCCGCCGGCGCCGGCCTGGATGTCGATGAACGCGTTGTTCGGGTCGGCCGGATTCGCGAACATGCGGCGGAACTCGACGTCGGCGACGCGTGCTTCGATCGCGTGAGTGTCGGTTTCGATGGCGACGAGCGTGTCCTCATCGCCTTCCTCGCGGGCCATCTCGAAGAGATCCTGCGTGTCGCGCGTGTCGTTCTCGATGCCGTCGAGCACGTGCACGACGCCCTCGAGCAGCTTCTTTTCCTTGCCGAGACCCTGGGCGTGCTTGGCGTCGTTCCAGACGTTGGGGTCTTCGAGTTCGCTGTTGACTTCGACGAGCCGTCGGGCTTTTACGTCGTAGTCAAAGATACCCCCGTAGCTCGCCCGCGCGCATGCGCAGGTCCGCCAAAAGGGCTTCGATCGCGTTGAGACGTTCCGCTTCCATTTGTGTCGTGATCCGGCGTGTAAAACATTGAATTATAGCCGATTGGACCCGGATCAAGGGCGGCGCGGACCATCTGGGGGCCCGCGCGTGGGCGCTCATGGCGCACTCAGAGCGCCGCGTGCTCCACGACGAGTTGCACGCGCGAGACGCCGTTCCAGGTGTCGCGCACGAGCCGGTAAGCGACCGTGGTGTGCTGCGGCAGCGACTCGGTGTGATTGAACCAGATCGCGTTGAAGCGCTGGCGCCCGCGCAGCAATTGCAGCTTGAGGTGCTTGTCTTTCACGAGCGCCTGCGAAGCCACTTCGAATTCTCCCGAAAACACGGGCGCCGGAAAGCCTTGGCCCCACACGGCGGCATCGAGCATCTCCACGAAATCGGGCGTGAAGTAGGCGTCTTCGAGATCGCCGTCAGTCTCGACGGTGCGGGCGAGCGCTTCTTCGGTGAGCCATTCGCGGCCCACGCGTTCGAACGCGGCGGCGAATCGCGGCACATCGGCGGCGGCGATCGTCATGCCCGCGGCCATGGCGTGGCCGCCGAACTTCTGGATCAGGCCCGGCTCGCGTTTGCTGATGAGATCGACGGCGTCGCGCAGATGGAAACCGGGGATCGAACGGCCCGAGCCTTTCACGAGTTCGCCGTCGTCGTCAGCCGGGGCGAAGGTGAACGAGGGGCGATGAAAGCGCTCCTTCAGGCGCCCCGCGACGATGCCGATCACGCCCTGGTGCCAGCCTTCGTTGAACAGCGTGAGCGTGGCCTTGCCTTGCGGGTCGACATCGGCGAGATCGGCAAGCGCCTGCTGCTGCATGCCCGCCTCGATCTCGCGGCGCTCGCGGTTCATCGAGTCGAGCTGCTGGGCGAGTTCCCACGCGCGGCCCACGTCGTCGGTGGTCAGGCATTCGATGCCGAGCGACATGTCCGAAAGCCGGCCGGCTGCGTTCAGACGGGGCCCGAGCGCGAAACCAAAGTCAAAGCCCGAGGCGCTTTTCGCGTCGCGCCCCGCAGCGCGAAAGAGCGCTGCGATGCCCGGCTGCATGCGGCCGTTGCGCACGCGCTGCAAGCCCTGCGCGACTAGCACGCGGTTGTTGCAGTCGAGCTTCACGACGTCGGCCACGGTGCCGAGCGCGACGAGATCGAGCAGGCCGTCGAGGCGCGGCTCGGGCTTGCCATCGCTGAACGCGCCGCGCTTGCGCAATTCCGCGCGCAGCGCGAGCAGCGTGTAGAACATGACGCCCACGCCCGCGATGCACTTGCTCGGAAACTCGCAACCCGGCTGGTTCGGATTGACGATGGCGCGCGCGTCGGGGAGCGTGTCGCCCGGCAGGTGGTGATCGGTCACGAGCACTTCGATGCCGAGCTCGTTGGCGGCTTCGACGCCTTCCACACTGGCGATGCCGTTGTCCACCGTGATCAGGACGTCGGGTGGCCCGCCTTTGCGTTGGGCGGCGAGCGCGACGATCTCAGGTGTGAGGCCGTAGCCATACTCGAAGCGGTTCGGCACGAGATAGTCGATCTGCGCGCCGAACATGCGCAGGCCGCGTACGGCCACGGCGCAGGCGGTCGCGCCGTCGCAGTCGTAGTCGGCGACCACGAGCATGCGGCAATCGGCTTCAAGCGCGTCGGCGAGCAGCGTGGCGGCCTCGTCGATGCCCTTCATGCCCGTGGGCGGAATCAGGCGCGCGAGTCCGGTTTCGATCTCGTCGGGCTGGCAGACGCCGCGCGAGGCGTAAAGGCGTGCGAGCACCGGATGCAGGCCGTGGCGCACGAGCGCTTCGGTGTCGGCGGGCGAGCAGGCGCGGGTGACGATTCGGGTCATGCGTGAGTGCGGAAGAAAGAGGTCATTCGGGGATCATTCGATAAAGAGCGACGCGAACAGACGGCGTCGCCAGAACTTGCGCAGATCGCCGCGCGTGATGGAGAGCGTGACCGAGCCGGTGTCGCCGCACAGCGTGAGGTCGAGCGCGGCGAGCGCGCCCGTTTGCAGCGCGGCGAGCGCGGGCGCGAACCAGTCGCGCTCCAGTTGCGCGAACGCGGCGTTCCAGCGGCCCCAGTCCTGCTGGATGAAGGCGGCTGAAAACGGATCGAGTTCGACGAGCGTCGCCCCCGTGCCCGAACCGTTGTTGAGCGAGGCTGCGAGCGCGGCGAAGGTCGCAGGCGCGGCACTGACTTCCGACTTCGCGGCGAGTGCCAGGCCACGTGTGGCGGCTGCGTCGGAGCGCACGCGTGCATAAGGGCTCGTGACCGGGCGCAGCTCGCCTTGCGCGTGGAACCAGATCGAATTGACGGCGGGCAGACCGCGCGCCTCGCGCGCCTCGTTCACAGGATGCTCGAACCACGCCATCTGCACTTCGTTCTGCACCTTCATCCACGCGCGCGAACGCTGGCCCGACTGGGCCTCGTGCGGCAGCCAGATCTCGATGTTGCGGCCGCTCGCGCGCAAGGGCGAAGCGCCCGCGAGCGTGCCGAACGCTTCTGAGGAGAGGTACCAGCGCTGCGGAGTCGGAGCCTCGACGCGCACGCCCAGCTCTTCGATCAGCGGGCGGGCGACGGTGTAGAGCGTGGCGGCGTCGGCGTCGGCGAGTTCGAGCGAAGCGGGGTCGATCAGCACCAGATGGTCGTGCGCGATGCGCACGTGCACGGGCTGCACGCATGCCCACGTGGCGTTGCCTGGCGTGCCGCCATCGGCGAGCAGCATGTAGGGCGCAAGGGGCGCTTCGTCGTCGGCGGCCGGCGCGGGTCTTGCGTCGTTTGCGTTCGCGGCACCGAGCGCGCCGAACTGGCGCGCAACCCAGCGCTCGTGCGGCAGCGTGCGCTGGAAGTCCTCGCCGATCACCTGCTCGCCGAGTGTCGCGCGCGCAACCAGTTTCGCGAGCGCCGGGTATTCGAGGCCCGCAAGCGCGGTGGAGGCGGCCGCAGCGGACGGCAAGGCAAAAGGAACGAGGAGATGGAGTCGGTCGGCGGGCATGATGGTGCGCATTGTACTTCGGCGCCTGGCGCGCCGGGCGGCCCTCTGGCGTATCGCAACGGGCCCGCATCGCTCCGTTATGCTTGTGCGGCGGCACTTGTGGACGAAATGCGGCTCGAAGGAGAGGGCGGGCAAACGCCCGCGGGCCGTGCGTGTCGCAGGCGCGCAAGTTTGTGCGATCGCCGGCGAAAGTCGGTCGAATGTCCGTGGAGGGGCGCCAGTATGGCAAACTTCGCGGTTGATCGCCGCCCGACCCGGCACGATATTGTTCGGGCGTCCGGCGCACTGGCCCCAGGGTCACCCAGGGTCAATACGCGCCGCCGGAGCGCAACGAAGACGCAAAAAGGATTCGCTTGAAACTTCCCTACGAATGGCAGATAGGCTGGCGCTACACCCGCGCCGGCAAACGCACGACCGGCAACGGGTTCATCTCGTTCATCGCGCTCATCTCGATGTCGGGCATCGCGCTCGGCGTCGCGGCGCTGATCGTCGTGCTCTCGGTGATGAACGGCTTCCAGCGCGACGTGCGCGACCGCATGCTCTCCGTGCTCGCGCACATCGAGATCTTTTCGCCCACGGGCACGATGCCAGACTGGCAGCTCACCGCGAAGGAAGCGAAGACCAATCCGGAAGTGATCGGCGCGGCGCCTTACGTGGACGCCCAGGCGCTGCTCACGCGCGGTGACAGCGTGAACGGCGTCGCGCTGCGCGGTATCGAGCCTTCCGAAGAGCCGCAGGTGTCGGACATCGGCAAGGAGATGAAGGCGGGCAGCCTGAACGACCTCACGCCCGGCAGCTTCGGTATCGTGCTCGGCGCCGATCTCGCCGTGAACCTCGGCGTTACAGTGGGCGACAAGGTCACGCTCGTCGCGCCCGAGGGCTCGATCACGCCGGCCGGCATGCTGCCGCGCCTGAAGCAGTTCACGGTGGTGGGCGTGTTCGAATCGGGCCACTACGAGTACGACAGCACGCTCGCGCTCACCAACATCCGCGACGCGGAAGTGCTGTATCGCCTCGGCGCGCCAAGCGGCGTGCGTCTGCGCCTGAAGGACATGCAACGCGCGCCGGCGGTGGCGCGCCAGCTCGTGCATACGCTCTCGGGCGACCTCTATATCCGCGACTGGACGCAGCAGAACAAGACCTGGTTCTCGGCCGTGCAGATCGAAAAACGCATGATGTTCATCATCCTCACGCTCATCATCGCGGTCGCGGCGTTCAATCTCGTTTCGTCTCTAGTCATGACCGTCACCAACAAGCAGGCCGATATCGCGATCCTGCGCACGCTCGGCGCGCAGCCGGGCTCGATCATGAAAATCTTCGTCGTGCAGGGCGTGACGATCGGCTTCGTGGGCACCGGCCTCGGCATTGCGCTCGGTTGCCTGATCGCATGGAGCATTCCATGGAGCGTGCCGGCGATCGAGCATCTGCTCGGCATCCAGTTCCTGCCGCCTTCGGTGTATTTCATCAGCGAGCTGCCTTCGGAACTCGTGGCGTCCGACGTGATCCGCATCGGCGTGATTGCGTTCGTGCTGTCCGCGCTCGCCACGCTCTATCCGAGCTGGCGTGCGGCCAAGGTTCGTCCTGCGGAGGCGCTGCGCTATGAATGACCGTCAATCGCTGATCGCCGCGGCCGGCGACTATCCGTATGTGCTCGAAGCGCACGGCGTCTCGAAGGTCTTCGGCCAGGGCGCGCTTGCCGTGCAGGTGCTGCACGACACCGATCTGAAAGTGAAGCGCGGTGAAAAGCTCGCCGTGGTGGGCGCGTCGGGTTCGGGCAAGAGCACGCTGCTGCACGTGCTGGGCGGGCTCGATGAGCCGGGCGCGGGCAAGGTCTCGGTGCTCGGCAAGCCGTTCACCGAGCTTTCCGAGCGCGAGCGCAACGAGTTGCGCAATCGCGCGCTCGGGTTCGTCTATCAGTTCCACCATCTGCTGCCCGAGTTTTCGGCGCTCGACAACGTGGCGATGCCGCTGCGCATTCGCCGCATGACGCAGGAAGACGCGCGCGCCGAGGCGATGCAGATTCTGGAGCGCGTGGGCCTGTCGCATCGTGCGCGCAACCGGCCGGGCGAGCTTTCGGGCGGCGAGCGCCAGCGCGTGGCGATCGCACGTGCGCTCGTGACGAAGCCCGCGTGCGTGCTCGCCGACGAACCCACGGGCAACCTCGACGGCACGACGGCGGATACCGTCTTCAACCTGATGCTCGAACTTTCCGACCAGTTCGACACGAGCTTCGTGATCGTCACGCACGATCCCGACCTCGCGGCGCGCTGCGACCGCATTGTGCGTTTGCGCGACGGCATGCTGCACGAGGAACCGGTCGTCCCGGTCTGAGCTTTCCCGCGAGCGAGCGCCATGTGGATCGACACGCACTGCCATCTCGATGCCGCCGAGTTCGACGTTGACCGCGACGCGGTCGCGTCGGCGGCGCAAGCGGCGGGCGTGTCGCGCATCGTGGTTCCGGCGGTCGCGCGCGAGAACTTCTCGACGGTTCGCGCGCTCGCGCACCGCACCGCGGGCGCGGTCTACGCGCTCGGCATCCATCCGCTCTATACGCCGCAGGCGCGCGACGAAGACCTCGAGGCGTTGCGCCGCGAGATCGAAGCGAGTCTCGACGATCCGCGTTTCGTTGGCATCGGCGAGATCGGGCTCGATTACTTCGTGCCGGGCCTCGACGACGCACGTCAGCAGCACTTCTACGACGCGCAGCTGCGCCTCGCGCGCGAGTTCGGCCTGCCGGCGATCTGCCACGTGCGCAAATCGCAGGATCAGGTGCTCAAGGGGCTGCGCCGCAACGGCGTGAAAAGCGGGATCGCGCATGCGTTCAACGGCAGTTTTCAGCAGGCGCGCGCGTTCATCGATCAAGGCATGCACCTGGGCTTCGGCGGCAATCTGACGTTCGAGCGCGCGCTGCAGATTCGCAGGCTCGCGCAGCAGTTGCCGCTCGAGGCAATCGTCATGGAAACCGACGCCCCCGATATCTCGCCAGCCTGGCTTTATCGTGAGCGCAACACACCCGACCAGGTGCCGCGCATCGGTGCCGTGCTTGCGGGCTTGCGCGGCTTGAGTCCCGCGGAACTTGCACTTGGCACGACGGCTAACGCTGCGGCCGCGCTGCCGCGGCTCGCGCTTTCGTCTGCATAATCGTTTCCAGGGTGGCGGGTACGGCGCGCGGTGTGCGCGGCGTGATTGTTGCGGTCGGCGCATGTTGCCCCCTCGTTGCGAGGAGGCAGGATGCGGGCGATATGGTGCGGGTTTGCGCTGGGCGTGATTGCCTTGCAGCGGCAGGCTGCGCTACCGGGGTGGGGCGCGTGGGTCGGGCTCGTTCTGGCAATCGTGCTTGCAACCGGGTGGGCGGTTTGGGGGCTCGGCGCCCATGCGCAGGCAGATGACCCACGGATGTTCGGCACGTTTGGCGACCAACGCTGGCGCACGGCGAGCGGCTGGGCGGCGGTGTGGCTCGCAGCAGGCTGCGCAGGCTTTGGCTACGCGGCCTGGCGCGCCGAACTGCGGCTTGCACAGGCGCTTCCCGCCGCCTGGCAGACGCGCAATCTCGACGTCACTGGCTCTATCTCCAGCTTGCCTTCTTACGGCGAAAACGGCGCGAGCTTCCTCTTTCGCGTTGAATCCTGGGGGCCGCACGAAGAAACACACAAAGCCACGTCACGGCTGCCGCAATTGATCCAGTTGTCCTGGGTGGCGCGCGAAGCGCCGCTGCCGCCGCTCGTGCCCGGCGCGCGCTGGCGCCTTGCCGTGCGGCTCAAACGGCCGCACGGCAATGGCAACTTCGGTCTGCGCGACACGGAGGCCACACTGCTCGCGCGCGGCGTGCGCGCAACCGGCTATGTGAGCGATCCGGCGCGGGCTGTGCGATTGCCCGTCGACGCCTCCGGTGTCGGCGTGCGCATCGAACGGGCGCGCGCGGCGCTGCGTGCGCGCATCGACGCGGTGCTCGGCGATGCGCCGCATCGCGGCATCGTTATCGCGCTCGCGACCGGCGCGCAGGACGCGGTCAGCGACGCGGACTGGCGTCTCATGCGCAATACGGGCACGAGCCATCTGGTGGCGATTTCCGGGCTGCATCTTGCGTTCGTCGCGGGGCTCGCGGGGTGGGTCGTCGGTGCGATGTGGCGGCGCGCGCGCTGGCGCGGCGTCGAGGCGCCGCTCTTTGTGCCCGCGCAGAAGGTTGCCGTTGCGGGCGCGTTGCTCGCGGCGGGCATCTATGCGGCGCTCGCCGGCTTCAACGTGCCGGTGCAGCGAGCGCTCTGGATGCTGGCGGTCGTGGCCCTCGCGCTATTCGCCGGGCGCGAAGTCGCGCGCTCGCACGTGCTGGCGTGGGCGCTTGGGCTTGTCCTGCTGCGCGATCCGTGGGCTGTGACGGCCGCCGGCTTCTGGCTCTCGTTCTGCGCGGTCGGGGCGATTCTGTTCGCGGCGAGCGGCGTGCCCCGTTTGTACAGGGAAGCGCCACAGGATTTATCGGCTGACGAGATCGATCCGATGCGCGACCGAGCCGAACCACCCGCAGAGCCACCCGCGCGCGACCGCTGGCTTCGGCGTCTCGCCGCCATGGCATTTCCGCGAGGCGGCTGGCGTGAGGCGATGCGACGCATTGCCTCGCGCGTGGGCGATAGCGCTCGCGTGCAATGGGCCGTCACCCTGGCGCTCGCGCCGCTCACGGCTTACTGGTTCGCGCAGATCCCGCTAATCGGACCGTTCGCCAATGCGTTTGCCATTCCCTGGGTGAGCATGCTTGTCACGCCACTGGTCATCGGGAGCGCGGCGCTACCCGCACCAATCGACGCGTTCGCGCTACGCGTGGCGCATAGCTGCCTCGACGGGTTGGCCGCAACGCTGGGTGCACTCGAAGGCCTGCCGTGGGCGGTACTGCGATTGCCGCAACCCGGAGCGTGGCCGCTCGCCTGCGCGGCCGTGGGCGTCGCCTGGTGTCTTGCGCCGCGCGGCTGGCCGCTGCGCTGGCTCGCGCCGTTCACGTGGCTGCCGTTACTGGTGCCCGCGCCCACAGGGCCGCCGCCGGGCGCTTTCCGGCTCACCGCGCTCGACATCGGGCAGGGTACGTCGGTGCTGGTCGAAACCGCGCATCATCGCCTGCTTTTCGACGCGGGCCCAGGGCCCGAATCGACGCAGGCGGGCGAGCGCATTGTCGTACCGTATCTGCAGGCGCATGGCATAGGGCACCTCGACGCGCTGATGATCAGCCACGACGATTCCGATCATTCCGGCGGCGCGCAAGCCGTGCTCGATGCCGTTGATGTGGGGCAATTCGTGGCAGGCATTCTGCCCGCGCATCCGCTCTGGGCGAGCGCGCGCGCAAAGGGCGCGCAGACCGTGCAGTGCGCCGCCGGCCAGCGTTGGCGGTGGGACGGCGTCGACTTCGAGGTGCTGTGGCCCGACCCCGGGCCGCTCGCGGGCAAACCCAATGCGCATTGCTGCGTCCTGCGGGTGACAACGGCGGCGAGCGCCGCGCGCGAAACCCAGGCGGGCCCGGTTTCCGCGCTGGTCGCCGCCGACATCGAAGCGGGGGTCGAGCGTACGCTGCTTGCGCGCGACCCCGCGCGGCTGCGCGCGCAGGTGCTCGTCGTGCCGCACCACGGCAGCCGAACCTCGTCGACTGAACCGTTCCTCGACTCTGTCCGGCCGCTCGTCGCGATATTTCAGGTAGGCTATCTGAACCGCTTTCATCACCCGCATCCGGGCGTCTACGCGCGCTACGCGGCCCGTCACATCGTGCTCGCGCGCAGCGACGCCCACGGTGCCGTGCGCGTCGAGGCAGGACCCGGCGCGCTCGCCGTGGAGCGCTATCGCGATACACAGCGGCGCTACTGGATGGACCCGCCCACGCAGGACTGACGCGCCGGGCCGGCAGAGGCAGGGACGCACGCGCGATAGACGAAAGAGATCAACAAAATAGAGAGACAAGCCGCCTTTGAAAAACGTCATCCATTTCTCGCACGCAAACGGCTTTCCGGCGTCGATCTATCGCACGTTCTTCGCCGAACTGGGCGATAACTACGAACTGCGTTACATCGAGCGCATCGGGCACGACGCGCGCTTTCCCGTCACGCGCGACTGGCCGCATCTCGTCGAACAACTGCTCGACGACATTGGCCGCACCTACGAGGAACCCGTATGGCTCGTCGGCCATTCGCTCGGCGGCTACCTTTCTCTTATGGCCGCGCTGAAAAAGCCGCAATGGGTCAAAGGCGTCGTGATGCTCGATTCGCCGGTGATCGCGGGCTGGCGCAGCAGCATGCTGCGGGTTTCGCAGTGGACCGGCCTCGACGAACGGCTTTCACCGGCCGCCGCCACGCGCACGCGCCGCACGAACTGGGCGAGCCGCGACGAGGCCTGGCGGCATTTCCATTCGAAGGCGGCGTTCGCGCGCTGGGACGAGCGTGTGCTGTCCGACTATGTCGAGTTCGGCATTCCTCAGACCTCGGTTGACGGCGGCCGCACGCTCGCCTTCGACCGCCAGACCGAATACATGATCTACCGCACGCTGCCGCATACGCTCGGCGCGCGGCTCGCGCACGGCTCGCCCGTGCCGGTGAGCTTCGTCGCGGGCACGCAGTCGCGCGAAGTCCGCCAGGTCGGGCTTGCGGCAACCCGGCGCATTGCGGGCGAGCGTTTTGAGTGGATCGAGGGCAGTCATCTGTACCCCATGGAGCGTCCGATCGAGACCGCGCGCGCGGTGCAGCGCATGCTTTACGCCATGGAAAACGGAGCCTGAGCGCCGGCTTTCCGGCGCTGTTGCTTGCGGGGCAGGGGAGCACGCAGGGCGACACACTACGCCTCGCATTCGACCCACATTCGGCCCGCTCAAAATTCAGGGTTAGCCCTTGCTTTCAGGTATAATCCGTTTTTCCCGCGAGCATTCAGCGATGACCAAATATGTTTTCGTCACCGGCGGCGTAGTTTCGTCCCTTGGCAAGGGTATTGCCGCCGCCTCCCTCGCCGCGATCCTCGAATCGCGCGGTCTGAAAGTCACCCTCCTCAAGCTCGATCCCTACATCAACGTCGACCCCGGCACGATGAGCCCGTTTCAGCACGGCGAAGTGTTCGTGACGGAAGACGGAGCGGAAACCGACCTCGACCTCGGCCACTATGAGCGCTTCATCACCACGAAGATGCGCAAGGCCAACAACTTCACCACGGGCCAGATCTACGAATCGGTGATCCGCAAGGAACGCCGCGGCGACTATCTGGGCAAGACCGTGCAGGTCATTCCGCACATCACGAACGAAATCCAGGCGTTCGTCGAACGCGGCGCCGCATCGGCGACGTGTGGCGAGCCAGACGTCGCGATCGTCGAAGTGGGCGGCACGGTGGGCGACATCGAATCGCTGCCGTTCCTCGAGGCCGCGCGTCAGATGAGCCTGCGCCTTGGCCGCAACAGCGCGTGCTTCGTGCACCTCACGCTCGTGCCGTTCATCGCCACGGCGGGTGAGCTCAAGACCAAGCCCACGCAGCACAGCGTGCAGAAGCTGCGCGAAATCGGTATCTATCCGAACGTGCTGCTGTGCCGCGCCGACCGCCGTATTCCCGACGACGAACGCGCGAAGATCTCGATGTTCTCGAACGTGCCCGAAGACGCCGTGATCTCGGTGTGGGACGCCGACAGCATCTACAAGATTCCGCAGATGCTGCACGACCAGGGTCTCGACTCGATCGTCTGCGACGAGCTGAAGCTTTCCGCCAAGCCCGCCGATCTGTCGATCTGGTCGGAAATGGTCGAGAAGCTCGAGCATCCGAAGCACGAAGTCACGATCGGCATGGTCGGCAAGTACGTCGACCTCACCGAGTCGTACAAGTCGCTCATCGAAGCGCTGCGCCACGCGTCGATCAAGACGTCGGCGAAGGTGAACATCGAGTACATCGACTCCGAGCAGATCGACGAAGAGGGTGTCGAGAGCCTCAAGCATCTCGACGCGATCCTCGTGCCGGGCGGTTTCGGCCGTCGTGGCACCGAAGGCAAGATCAAGGCGATTCAGTACGCTCGCGAAGCGAAGGTGCCGTACCTCGGCATCTGCCTAGGCATGCAGCTCGCCGTGATCGAATTCGCGCGCGACGTGGTGGGACTGAAGCACGCGAACAGCACGGAATTCGATCCGGACACGCCTGACCGCGTCGTCGCGCTCATCACCGAATGGGCCGACCGCGAAGGCAAGGTCGAGAAGCGCACCGAAGACTCCGACCTCGGCGGCACGATGCGCCTCGGCTCGCAGCGCTGCCCGATCAAGCCCGGCACGCTCGCGGCGGAAATCTATGGCAAGGATGTGAACGAGCGTCACCGTCACCGTTATGAAGTCAATAACGGCTACGTGCCCAAGCTCGAGGCGAACGGCCTTATCATCAGCGCCCGTACGCCGTCGGAAGATCTGCCGGAAATGATGGAACTGCCGCGCGACATGCACCCGTGGTTCGTCGGCGTCCAGTTCCACCCGGAATTCACGTCCACGCCGCGTGACGGCCATCCGCTCTTCAAGGCGTATGTCGAAGCGGCAGTCGCGCACCATGAGGCGCGCGCCGAGGAGAAAGCATGAATCTGTGCGGTTTCGAGGTAGGTCTCGACAAGCCGTTTTTCCTGATCGCAGGCACCTGTGTCGTCGAATCTGAACAGATGACGATCGACACGGCGGGCCGCCTGAAGGAAATCACGTCGAAGCTCGGTATCCCGTTCATCTACAAGTCGTCCTACGACAAGGCCAATCGTTCGAGCGGCAAGTCGTTTCGCGGCCTCGGGATGGACGAGGGCCTGCGCATCCTCTCCGAAGTGAAGCGCCAGCTCGGTCTGCCCGTGCTGACCGACGTGCACTCGGAAGAAGAGATCGGGCCCGTGGCGTCGGTCGTGGACGTGCTGCAAACGCCTGCGTTCCTGTGCCGCCAGACCGACTTCATCCACGCGTGCGCGCGCTCGGGCAAGCCGGTCAACATCAAGAAAGGCCAGTTCCTCGCGCCGCACGACATGAAGAACGTGATCGACAAGGCGCGCGAAGCCGCGCGTGAGGCGGGTCTTTCCGAAGACCGCTTCTTCGCCTGCGAACGCGGTGTTTCGTTCGGTTACAACAACCTCGTCTCGGACATGCGTTCGCTCGCTATCATGCGCGAGACCGGCGCACCGGTCGTGATGGACGTGACCCACTCGGTGCAGTTGCCGGGCGGGCAGGGCACGAGCTCGGGCGGTCAGCGCGAATTCGTGCCGGTGCTTGCGCGCGCGGCCGTTGCCACGGGCGTGGCGGGTCTCTTCATGGAGACGCACCCGAACCCTGCGCAGGCCAAGTCCGACGGTCCGAACGCCGTGCCGCTGAACCGCATGGCCGATCTGCTCGAAACCCTCGTGACGCTCGACCAGGCGGTCAAGCGCACGCCGTTCCTCGAGAACGACTTCAGCTGAGTTGGGAATTACGTAGTACGGCGCGCCGCTTCGATTGCATGAGCGGCGCGATGGAGGAGCAGCGCGGCGCAGGACCGCGCGCATGGCAAATGTCACGTAACGACATCATGCTGTGCGCAGCGGCGCCAACGCACCGCGTTCGATGTACAAGGCAGCGTGGCAGCGTCTCGGTCACTGGAGCGTGACCGACGCGCTGCGGCAAGTTGAACCTGGCGAGCACGCAGCCTGTCCCATGTGACGGTGTGCCCCGAGCGAGCATAGAAACTGTGCCTCGCGGGCCGATGCAGCAGGCGGCGCAGCTCGCGCAAGAATTACTGTCATTTCCTGAGGAAACCATGAGTGCAATCGTAGATATCATCGGTCGCGAGATTCTGGATTCGCGCGGCAATCCCACCGTCGAATGCGACGTGCTGCTCGAATCGGGCACGATGGGCCGCGCAGCGGTGCCGTCGGGCGCGTCGACCGGTTCGCGCGAAGCGATCGAACTGCGCGACGGCGAAGCCGGCCGCTACAACGGCAAGGGCGTGCTGAAGGCCGTTGAGCACATCAACACCGAAATCTCCGAGGCGATCATGGGCCTCGACGCGTCGGAACAAGCCTTCCTCGACAAGACCCTGCTCGAGCTCGACGGCACCGACAACAAGTCGCGTCTCGGCGCCAACGCCATGCTGGCCGTGTCGATGGCCGTCGCGAAGGCCGCCGCTGAAGAAGCCGGCCTGCCGCTGTACCGCTATTTCGGCGGTTCGGGCGCAATGCAACTGCCGGTGCCGATGATGAACATCGTCAACGGCGGCGCGCACGCGAACAACAGCCTCGACATTCAGGAATTCATGATCGTGCCGGTGAGCCAGCCGACCTTCCGCGAAGCGCTGCGTTGCGGCGCGGAAGTGTTCCATGCGCTCAAGAAGATCCTCTCGGATCGCGGCATGAGCACGGCAGTAGGCGACGAAGGCGGCTTCGCACCGAACTTCGGCAGCAACGACGAATGCCTCTCGACCATCCTGCAAGCGATCGAAAAGGCTGGCTACCGCGCCGGTGAAGACGTGCTGCTCGCGCTCGACTGCGCCGCGAGCGAGTTCTACCACGACGGCAAGTACCAGCTCGCGGGCGAAGGCCTGCAGCTGTCGTCGGCCGAGTTCGCCGACTACCTGGCAACGCTCGCCGACAAGTTCCCGATCGTCTCGATCGAAGACGGCATGCACGAGTCCGACTGGGCCGGCTGGAAGCTGCTGACCGACAAGCTCGGCAAGAAGGTCCAGCTCGTCGGCGACGACCTGTTCGTGACCAACACGCGCATCCTGAAGGAAGGCATCGACAAGGGCATCGCCAACTCGATCCTCATCAAGATCAACCAGATCGGCACGCTGACGGAAACCTTCGCGGCAATCGAAATGGCCAAGCGCGCCGGCTACACGGCCGTGATCTCGCACCGTTCGGGCGAAACTGAAGACTCGACGATCGCTGATATCGCCGTGGGCCTGAACGCGGGTCAGATCAAGACCGGTTCGCTCTCGCGTTCGGACCGCATCTCGAAGTACAACCAGCTGCTGCGCATCGAGGAAGATCTCGGTGATATCGCCAGCTACCCGGGCAAGTCGGCGTTCTATAACCTGCGTTAAGCGGAACCTGCGCCGGCAGCAGCCTTGCTGTCACCCTTCGTCATCTCTCTCCGCCGCCCTGCGTATAGCGCAGGGCGGCGTGTATTTATCCGGCACCTTTCATGCGGCTTGTCACTGTCGTTCTGATCATCCTGCTTGTGCTGATTCAGTATCCGCTCTGGTGGGGCCATGGTGGCTGGCTGCGTGTGCACGAACTGCAGCAGCAGCTCGCCCAGCAGCAAAAGCAGAACGACGACGAGAAACTGCGCAACGAGCGCATTGCGGGCGAAGTGCAGGATCTGCAGAGCGGCACCGCTGCTGTCGAGGAGCGTGCGCGCTACGAAATGGGCATGGTGAAGGACAGAGAGGTGTTCGTGCAGTTCGTCTCGCCGAACCAGACGCCACCTGTGACGCCGAGCGGTTCGTCGAATACCTCGACGCGCGGCGAGATGTCGGCGGCGCCGGTGAGGGTGGTGCCGAACCCCGTTTCGCGTGTTCCTGAGAAGCGGCACGGGCACGGGAAGGAAGCGAAGAAGGCGGGTTGAGTGCGCCGCTTGTTCTGAGCACGCGGGCAAACAAAAAGGCGCGGCATTGAGCCGCGCCTTTTTTCGTTTACGCGTTCGCGCTGGAAAGCTGTGTGATTACCAGCCCCAACCCGGATAGCCGTAGCCAATACCCGTGCCCCAGCCGTGCCCCCAACCGCCGCTGTAATAGCTGCCGTAGACCGTGACGGGCGGCGCGTAGGCCCGCGACCACGCCTGTGCGGCAGCTTCCGCTGCCATGGCGTTGTCCTGTTCCGCGAGCACCTGGCGGTCGATTGCATCGTAGCGCGCTTTTTCGTCGGGCGTGAGCACTGGCGCGGCGGCGGGAAGGCCGGACTGCGCCGCGGGCAGCCGGCTATAGATCGGCGATGGGCCGGGCGGGTCCACCATGCAGCCGCTCGTCGATGCAACGGTCGCGCCGAGTGCAGCCAACACGAGTAGCGCGCCCACGCGCGGCGTGCGGTCGCGCAACGGAAGTGCGAAGCGTTTGTTCTTGATCATGCTTCTCTCCATCTATCGGACGCCTAAATAATTTGAGATGACGGCCGGCCCGCATTGTGGTTCGGACATCCGTCTACGCGCTGCTGTACAGGGCGGCGGCGCAACACGCGTTGCGCCGCATAGGCGTTATCGGCTCAGTGTGCCCTGGTGCGCTTCGGCGCGCCTCAGTGGCGACGCTCGGCAGCGGGGCTCACGCTTTCTGAGAGCCCCGTCACGGCAAAAAGTTGCGCGACATCCACCGGGTCGAACTCATAGCGCTGGTTGCAATAGTCGCAATGAATCTCGACATGACCGCGTTCTTCGATCACGCCATCGACTTCGTCGCGGCCCAGCATCTTGAGCATCGCGCCCACCTTCTCGCGCGAGCACGAGCACTGGAAGCGCGGCGCAAGCGGCTCGAAGTGACGCACATTTTCTTGCCAGAAGAGGCGGCGGAACAACGTCTCGCCGTCTTCCGTGAGCATTTCGTCACGCGTGAGCGTGCCGCCGAGCGTGCAGACGCGCTCCCAGGTATCGAGGTCGTGCTCGCCCTGATGCGGCACGATGCCGCCGTCGCCCGGCAGCTTCTGAAGCAGCATGCCGACCGCGCGGTCGTCGTTTGCGGCGAGCCACAGGCGCGAGTCGAGCTGTTCCGAGTGATGCATGTAATGCTCGAGCACGGCGGCGATCGACTTGAGCGGGCTGCCGTCTTCGCCGTTCAGCGGCACGATGCCCTGGTAGGGCTGCTGGCCTGGCTGCTTTTTCGCCGGGTCGAGCGTGATCACGCAGCGGCCCTGGCCGTCCGGATTCACGAGGTCGGCGAACGTGAGTTCTTCGCTGAGCGGCAGGGCGTTTTCGCCCGTGAAGTCTTCTCCGAGCCGCGCGGTGGCGCGCATTGTCAGATCCGAGCCGCACTGCACGACCAGCATCTTCACGGGGCCGTCGCCGAAGATCTGCATGATCAGCGTGCCGTCGAACTTGAGATTCGCCGAGAGCAGCGCGCACGCCGCCATCATTTCTCCGAGTACGGTGCGTACCGGCGTCGGATACTGGCGGCGCTTGAGCACTTCCTGCCACGCGTTGCCCAGCGAGACGATCTCGCCGCGCACCGGGGCAGCGCTGAACATGAATTTTTGCAACTGGTCGTTCACAATCTTTTCCTTCGTTTGAATCGGGGCGGCGCGGCCCGCGCCGCACGGCGAGAGCTTGTCACTCTCACCTGCGGCTCTCAGCCGATGCGCACGAGCTGCGCCTTGAAAAATTCGCGACGCTGCGCGTAGACATCCGCGTTGCGCTTGAGGCCGGCGATGTCGGCCTCGGTCAGCTCACGCACGACTTTGGCCGGCGCACCGAGAATCAGCGAGTTGTCGGGGAACACCTTGCCTTCCGTGACCACCGCACCCGCGCCAACCAGACAGTTGCGGCCGATTACCGCGCCATTCAAGACCACGGCCTGAATACCGATGAGCGCGCCTTCCTTCACGGTGCAGCCGTGCAGCATGGCCTGATGGCCTACCGTCACGTTCGCTTCGAGCGTGAGCGGGTAGCCGGGGTCCGTGTGGAGCACCGCGCCTTCCTGAACGTTGCTGCGCGCGCCGACGGTAATCGGCTCGTTGTCGCCGCGCAGCGTCGCGCCAAACCAGACGCTCGAGTCTTCGGCCAGTTCGACCTTGCCGATGACGGTCGCGTTGTCCGCGACGAACACGCTTTCGTGAATGGTCGGTGCGGCTTCGCCAAGCTTGTAGATGGCCACGGTGTCGAGTCTCCTGATATTGGGGGCTGCTGCCGGTCCGCGGGCGTCACGCAATGGATGCGGACGACGCGAGGCAGGTGAATCGCGTATTGTAAACGGTTGCGTGCGCGGTCCGCTTGGGGCAGGTTTGGGCGGCTTCGCGCAAAGGTTGGGTGCTCCCCGTTTTTCGGTCCCTGTTTCTTCTGCCGATGAATTCCGTTTTTTCCGCTGCCAGCGCAAGCGCTGACGTCTCAACTTCACTGGGTGACGCGTCCACCTGCTGGCGCCTCGCCGCGCTCGCCGCGCTGCGCGAGTGCGACCCGGCCGCCAAGGCCGACGCGGTCCGCGCGCTGCACGCGCAAAGTCAGGCTCAGGCCGCGGCGCCGCGCTGGGAGCCGCAACGCGACATTGCGACGCCGGCCGGCTTGCCTGGCCGCCCGAGCGAGCCGCCGCTCGTCGAGCCGCGCGAACTGCAACGCCGCAGCATGAGCACGCCGCAGGGCCGCATGGTGCTGCTGCACGCGTTGGCCCACATCGAATTCAACGCGATCAATCTCGCGCTCGACGCCGTGTGGCGCTTCCCCGCCATGCCCGACGCCTTCTACGCCGACTGGCTCAAGGTCGCGGCGGAAGAGGCGTATCACTTCTCCCTGCTGCGCGCGCGCCTCGCCGACTATGGTCACGTGTACGGCGACTTCCCCGCGCACAACGGCCTGTGGGAGATGTGCGAGCGCACAAGCACTGACGTGCTCGCACGCATGGCGCTCGTGCCGCGCGTGCTGGAGGCGCGCGGGCTCGACGCCTCGCCGCCCATTCGCGCGCGCCTGAAACAGGCCCGCGACGACGAGTCGGCTGCGATCCTCGACATCATCCTGCGCGACGAAGTGGGGCACGTGCGCATCGGCAACCATTGGTTCCGCCACCTGTGCGAGTCGCGCGGTCTCGACCCGCACGCGGCGTGGCTCGCGCTCGCCGAGCAGTACCACGCGCCGCGCATGCGCGGGCCGTTCAACTTCGAAGCGCGCCGCTCGGCGGGCTTCGACGAGGCCGAACTGGCTTCGCTGGCGGCCCAGGATGCGGCGGAGCAGGCCGCCACGCGGCAGTCAACGGAACGTTACTCGAACGAATGACCTGGCGCAGACGCTCAGCGCCTATATAATCGAACGATCATTCTTTTTTGCGGCGGCGCAAATGAATCAATCCCGTTCCGAATTCGTCGATGTCAATGGCATCCGGCTGCACGTGCGCCGCTGGGGTGAAGAGAGCGCACCCGCGCTCTTCATGCTGCACGGCTGGATGGACGTGGCGGCGTCGTTCCAGTTCGTCGTCGACGCGCTCGACACACGCGGCGGCAACTGGCAGGTGATCGCGCCCGACCTGCGCGGCTTCGGCCTCTCCTGCTGGCCCGTCGCGCAGGGGCAGGGCAGCAATTACTGGTTCCCCGACTACCTTGCCGATCTCGATGCCCTGCTCGCGCACTACGCGCCAGAGGGCCAGGTCGATCTCGTCGGACACAGCCTTGGTGCGAACATCGTTTGCCTGTACGCGGGCGTGCGGCCCGAACGCGTGCGACGCGTGGTCGATCTGGAGGGTTTCGGCCTGCCGGCGACGTCACCGAGACAGGCGCCGGCCCGCGTGCGCGAGTGGCTCGACGAGGTCCGTACGCCGCCGCAACTGCGTACCTACGCGTCGCTAGACGACGTAGCCGCGCGGCTCGTGAAGACGAACCCGCGTCTGATCGCGCCCCGCGCGCGCTTTCTTGCCGAACACTGGTCGAAGCCGGACGGCGAGGGCGGCTACGTGCTGCTAGGCGATCCGGCGCACAAGATGCGCGGGCCGCTGCTGTATCAGCTCGACGAAGTGATGGCGATCTGGTCGAAGGTGAGTGCGCGGGTGCTGCACGTCGAAGCGGCCGGCTCCGAAACGCTCGCGCGGCTCGCGGGGGCGGTGCCCATCGACGAATTCAAGAAGCGCTTCGAGGCGTTTCCCGATTGGCGCGAGCGGATCGTCGACGGAGCGGGGCACATGGTGCACCACGACCAACCTGAAGAGGTCGCGCGCCTGATCGAGGCGTTCTGCGCCTGAGTGCCTGGCGCATCGAGCGTTGTGCATCGAGTGTTCATTCGGGCGACGTCGGCGCGCAAGGCGCCGCCCGACGACTTCACTGCGTTGCAGTAAAATGAGCGTTCACCCTTTTCGCACACGCAATGAACGCCGATCTCCACTGTCACTCGACTGTCTCCGACGGCCAACTGGCCCCCGCTGCCGTCGCGCAGCTGGCGAAAGCAGGCGGCGTGAACCTGTGGGCGCTCACCGATCATGACGTGCTCGGCGGCCAGCGCGAAGCGCGCGAGGCGGCTGAAGCGCTCGGCATGCGCTATTTGTGCGGCGTCGAGATTTCGGTGACCTGGGCGTCGCGCACGGTGCACATCGTTGGCTTGCATGTGGATACCGAGTGCGCCGCGCTCGTCGACGGACTCGCGCGCACGCGCGACGGCCGCGCGGCGCGCGCCGAAGCGATTGGCGAGCGGCTCGGCGAACTCGGCATTCCCGATGCGTACGAAGGCGCGCTCGAGTACGTCTCGAATCCCGACCTGATCTCACGTACCCACTTCGCGCGCTTTCTTGTGGAAAGCGGTCGGGCGCAGAACACCCAGGACGCGTTTTCTCGCTGGCTCGGGGAAGGTAAGCCCGGTTACATCGCGCACCGCTGGGCGAAGCTCGCCGACGCCGTCTCGTGGATCAAGGCGGCCGGCGGCGAGGCGATCATCGCGCATCCGGGCCGCTACGCGTACACCCAGCTCGAATTCGACACGCTTTTCGGCGAGTTCATCGATCTGGGCGGCAAGGCCATCGAAGTGGTCACGGGCAGCCATACGCCCAGTCAGTACGGCGAGTATGCGGCCGTGGCGAGGCGCTTTGGTTTCGAAGCGTCGCGCGGTTCGGACTTCCATGCACCCGGGCCCGACGCGATCGAGCCGGGCACGCTGCCGCCGTTGCCTTCCGATCTCAAGCCTGTTTGGGAGCGATGGCTGTAGGCCGCGCATGGCGCGTGGCCCACTGACCCGTCCCTTTGCTGCAAGGCGCTTCGCGCCGGTCAATCCCGCTTTGTCGTCACTTTGTGGTACTACGTGCAGTTGCCTGCCGTTTGCGCGCAGCGCATCGCAGTTTTTCACCACCGCCGTTTTTCTTCGCCATTCGTTAGCTGATTACTGCCATGTCCCAGTTCTTTCGGCTTCATCCAGAAAACCCGCAGCCGCGCCTCGTCAAGCAGGCGGTGGAGATCATCCGCGACGGCGGCGTGATCGCGCTGCCCACTGACTCGAGCTACGCGCTCGCCGCGCGCATCGACGACAAGCACGCGGCCGAGCGTTTGCGCCGCATCCGCGGGCTCGACGAAAAGGCGCTGCTCTCGCTGATGGTGCGGGACCTGTCGGAACTCGCGAACTTCGCCATGGTGGACAATCGCCAGTACCGGCTCATCAAGTCGGTGACGCCGGGACCGTACGTCTTCGTGCTGGTGGCCACGAAGGAAGTGCCGCGGCGTCTGTCGCATCCGTCGCGCAAGACGATCGGCCTGCGCGTGCCCGGTCATCCGATTCCGCTGGCGATTCTCGAAGAACTGGGCGAGCCGCTGCTTGCCTCCACGCTGATCCTGCCGCCCGACACCGAGCCGCTCAACGACCCCGAGGAGATTCGCGAGCGCCTCGAAAAACAGCTCGATCTCGTGATCGACGGCGGGGCGTGCCCGTGCGAGCCGTCCACCGTAATCGATCTCACCGGTGAAGAACCGGTGCTCGTGCGGCCGGGGCGGGGCGCGCTGGCGCCCTTCGGCATCGAAGAGGAAGAGGCATGACGCAACATGCACGGTGTGAACGCGGCCAGAGCGCATTGACGCATTGATACAATAGCCCGCCATGGAAGCCAATCTGATTCAGACGATCGTCGTCTACGCGTTGCCGGTCATCTTCGCGATCACGCTGCACGAAGCTGCGCACGGCTACGTCGCGCGCATGCTCGGCGACAACACCGCGTACGTGCTCGGTCGCGTCTCGTTCAACCCGATGCGCCACATCGACCCGATCGGCACCATCGCGATGCCGCTCGTGCTGTATTTCCTGACGAATGGCGCGTTCGTGTTCGGTTACGCGAAGCCCGTGCCGATCGCCTTCAGCAATCTGCGCGATCCGCGCTGGGGCACGCTGTGGGTCGCGGCAGCCGGGCCGCTGTGCAACTTCGTGCAGGCCATCGTATGGGGCGTGTTCGGCGTGGCGCTCGCGGTGCTCGGCGTGGACGAGCCGTTCTTCACGCGCATGGCCGCCGCCGGCGTGGGCGTGAATCTCGTGCTTGGCGTGCTCAATCTCTTTCCGTTGCCGCCGCTCGACGGCGGCCGCGTGCTCGGGGCGCTGTTGCCCACGCGTGCGAGCATTGCGCTCGCGCGTATCGAGCCCTATGGTTTCATCATCGTGATGGGGTTGCTCGTGAGTGGCATCTTCACGCGATTCTGGCTGCGCCCGCTCGTAAGTCTAGGTTACGCCGCGGTCACCGCCATCCTTACCCCTCTTGTGTCGCTCTTTTCATAACATCATGTTCCCAGACCGTATCTTCTCCGGCATGCGGCCCACCGGGTCGCTGCACCTCGGCCACTATCACGGCGTGCTGAAAAACTGGGTGCGCCTGCAGTCCGAGTATCCGTGCTTCTTCTGCGTGGTCGACTGGCATGCGCTCACCACGCACTATGAAACGCCGGATGTCATCGAGAAGAACGTCTGGGACGTGCTGATCGACTGGCTCGCCTCGGGTATCGACCCGAACCAGGCCACGCTCTTCATCCAGAGCCGCGTGCCCGAACACGCCGAACTCGCGCTGCTGCTCGGCATGAGCACGCCGCTGTCGTGGCTCGAGCGCGTGCCGACCTATAAGGAGCAGATCGAGAAGCTGCGCGACAAGGACCTCGGTACCTACGGCTTCCTCGGCTACCCGGTGCTGATGGCCGCCGACATCCTGCTGTACCGCGCGTCGCTCGTGCCGGTGGGCGAGGACCAGGTGCCGCACGTCGAAATGGCCCGCGAGATGGCGCGCCGCTTCAACTACATGTACGGTCGTGAGCCGGGCTTCGAAGAGAAGGCCAACGAAGCGGCGAAGAAGCTGGGCGGCAAGCGCTCGAAGCTCTATCACGAACTGCGCAATGCCTATCAGCAGGAAGGCAACGAAGAGGCGCTCGAACAAGCCCGCGCGATGCTTTCGGAGTCGCAAAGCCTCTCGATGAGCGATCGCGAGCGTCTTTTCGGCTACCTCGAAGGCTCGCGCAAGATCATCCTGCCGGAGCCGCAGGTGCTGCTCACGGAAGCTTCGCGCATGCCGGGCCTCGACGGCCAGAAGATGTCGAAGTCGTACGGCAACACCATCGGCCTGCGCGAAGACGCCGAGTCGATCACGAAGAAGGTCCGCACCATGCCGACCGACCCCGCACGCGTGCGCCGCACCGATCCGGGCGATCCGGACAAGTGCCCGGTGTGGCAGCTGCACCAGGTATACACGGACGAGCAGACGCACGACTGGGTGCAAAAGGGCTGCCGTACGGCGGGTATCGGTTGCCTGGAATGCAAGCAGCCGGTGATCGAGGGCATCCTGCGTGAGCAGCAGCCGATGCTCGAACGTGCGCAGAAGTACATGGACGACCCGTCGCTGCTGCGTGCAATCGTTGCGGACGGCTGCGACAAGGCGCGCAAGTTCGCCAACGAAACGATGCGCGACGTGCGCGAGGCCATGGGCCTCTCGTACAGCTGACCGAGCTGATGACGTCGACGCCTGCCGCCGGTTCGCTGGCCCACGGGCTCTCCGAGCCTTCGCGCTGGGTGCGCCGCTGGGCGCACCTGATCGCACCCGGCGGCACGGTGCTCGACGTGGCCTCAGGCGCGGGCCGGCACACCCGCTGGCTCGCGGGGAAGGGCCATCCGGTCACGGCGCTCGACCGCGATGCCGCCGCGCTCGCCACGCTGCATGATGTGACGGGCGTTGCGACACTAGAGTGCGACCTCGAAGGCGCGCCCTGGCCGCTCGCGGCGGATGCCCGTTTTGCCGCCGTGGTCGTCACGAACTACCTGCACCGCCCGCTCATGCCGCGTCTCATTGACGCGCTGGCGCCGGGCGGCGTCCTGATCTACGAAACCTTCGCGCAGGGCAACGAAACGGTCGGCAAGCCATCGAACCCCGCTTTCCTGCTGGCTCCCGGCGAGTTGCTGGCGGTCTGCACGCCCGCGCTGCGGGTAATCGCCTATCAGGACGGATTTCTTTCGCAGCCGCGTGAGGCGTATATTCAGCGCATCTGCGCGGTACGGGAAAAAACGACCTCAGCGTCCCCCGAAAGAGCCGGTAATGTTCCCGAGAACCAGGTCCTACCCGTAACGCGTTACGATCTGACCGGCTAATCCGCTACAATCGCGGTTTAACCGACTCATTTTTCTGGCGTTTCATGGCTAACGGCACTCAGGACGGCATTACGCTGCAAGGCAGCATTCCCGCGATCGTCACCCCCATGCACGAAGACGGCAGTCTCGACCTGCCGGCATTCCGCAAACTGATCGACTGGCACGTAGAAGAGGGGACGGATGCCCTCGTCGTCGTTGGTACGAGCGGGGAGTCCGCCACGCTTGACGTCGAAGAGCACATTCTGATGATCAAGACGGCGGTCGAGCACGCTGCCGGCCGTATGCCGATCATCGCGGGCGCCGGCGGCAATTCCACCGCCGAAGCCATCGAACTCACGAAGCACGCAAAGGAAGTCGGCGCGCAGGCGTCGCTCCAGGTCGTGCCCTATTACAACAAGCCAACCCAGGAAGGCATGTACCGCCACTTCGCGAAGATCGCGGAGGACGTGGACCTGCCGGTCATCCTCTACAACGTGCCGGGCCGTACGGTCGCGGACATGGCGAACGAGACCATCCTGCGTCTGGCCGAAGTGCCGGGCATCATCGCGGTGAAGGAAGCGACGGGTAACATCGACCGCGCCGCGCACCTCATCAAGCATGCGCCGAACGGCTTCAAGATTTTCAGCGGCGATGATCCCACGGCGATCGCGCTGATGCTGCTCGGCGGCCACGGCAATATTTCGGTAACCGCGAACGTTGCGCCGCGCCAGATGAGCGACCTGTGCAAGGCCGCGCTCGCCGGCGACGTCAAGACGGCGCGTGCGATCCATATGAAGCTGTTGTCGCTTCACAAGAACCTGTTCATCGAATCGAATCCGATTCCGGTGAAGTGGGCGCTGCAGGAACTCGGCCGCATCGAAGGCGGCATCCGACTGCCGCTCACGCCGCTCGACGCGCGCTACCACGACGTGGTGCGTGCCGCGCTGCGCGAAGCCGGTCTGGCTGGCTGATCCGATCAGCCAGTCGCCGATTTTTCAACCGACGCCGCCACGGCCCAACCGCCCAATCACTGAAAGACCTCGGACCGACCTCGGACCCACCGTCTCGCAGAGCAAGGCTTAGCGTTCCCGTATCACACGAAGGCCCACATGAAACGTTCCGCTTTTTCCCTCCACGCAACCCGCATGGCGGTGCTGGCGCTTGCACTCGGCTCGCTCGCAGGCTGCGAGTCGCTGAACGACATGTTCGCGTCCGATCGCGTGAACTACAAGGACACGCCGACTGCGCCGCCGCTGAACGTGCCGCAGGATCTGTCGTCGGCGCCGAGCGACCAGAAGTACGTCGCGCCGCCGCCCACGGTCACGCTTGGCGGTGCTGCCCAGCGCACGGTCACGCCGGCCGGCAACGCCACGCTCGGCGTGCCGAGTACGCAGGATCCGTTCGGCATGCACGTCGAGCGCGACGGCGACCGCCGCTGGCTCGTGGTGGACGGCCGCTCGCCGGACGACGTCTGGCCGCAGCTGCAGGAATTCTGGACGGAAAACGGCTTCACGCTGACGACCGACTCGCCGTCCACGGGCATCATGACGACCGATTGGGCGGAAAACCGCGCCAACATTCCGGACGACTGGTTCCGCCGCACGATTGGCCGCGTGATCGACTTCGCGTACTCGTCGGGCACGCGCGATCGCTTCCGCGTGCTGGTCTCGCGCGGCCCGGACGGTCAGACGGATATTTCCGTCACGCATAACGCGATGGAAGAAGTGCTGACGGGCCAGGACAAGACCGGCTCGAAGTGGGTGGAGCGTCCGCGCGATCCGGCGCTCGAAGCCGCGTTCCTCGCGAAGATCATGCAGAAGTTTGGCCTGACCGATGCGCAGTCCAAGCAACTTTTGACCGATGCGCGTCCGTCGACGGCGGGCGTCAAGGTCGCCGCCGGTCCTGACGGCACGACGCTCGATCTGCCCGAAGCGTTCGACACCGCGTGGCTGCGCGTGGGCCTTGCGCTCGACCGCACGAACTTCACGGTCGACAACCGCGACCGCGAGAAGGGCCTCTACTACGTGCGCTACGCCGACTCGATGCAGGAGCTCAAGGGCGACGGCCTGCTCGGCAAGCTTTTCTACAACCCGAAGAAGGCTGCGAAGGATCAGGGTCCGGAATACGTCGTGGCGGTTCGCTCGACGGGCAATTCGACCCAGGTTGCCGTGGTCGACCAGACCGGCCGCATCGACACGTCGTCGGACGCGCAACGTATCGTTTCCGCGCTCCATGCGCAGCTGAACTGACGTGCGCTGATATGCGATTTGCGAGCCTCGGCAGCGGCAGCGAGGGCAACGCACTGGTCGTAGAAGCAGGCAGCGGCACGACGCCCACGCGCGTGCTGCTCGACTGCGGATTCTCAGCGAAAGAAGTCGAGCGGCGCCTCGCCCGCGCGGGGCTGGCCGCCGACTCGCTCACCGCGATTCTCATTACCCACGAACACAGCGACCACATCGGCAGCGCACTCACGCTGGCGCGCCGCTGGTCGGTTCCGCTTTACATGAGCTGGGGCACGGCGCAGGCCGTCGGCGCCGACGATGCCGCAGGCGTCGAACTCAACGTGTTGTGGGGCGATGAAGCAGTCGAAATCGGCGAACTTGGCGTGTTGCCCTACACGGTGCCGCACGACGCCCGCGAGCCGCTGCAGTTCGTGTTCAGCGACGGGGCGAGCCGGCTTGGCGTGCTGACCGACGTCGGCGAATCGACGTTGCATATCAGCAGCGTGCTGAGCGGTTGCGATGCGCTCGTGCTCGAATGCAACCACGACCTCGAGATGCTCGCGGCGAGCCGCTATCCCGCATCGCTGAAGGCGCGTATTGGCGGTTCGCATGGTCACCTGAACAACGAGGCCGCCGGCGACATCCTCGCGGGGCTCGATCGTACGAAGTTGCGGCATTTGATCGCCGCGCACCTGAGCCAGCAAAACAACACTCCCGAGCTTGCGCGCGCGGCGATGGCCGCGGTTCTCGGAAACGCCGCAACGGAAATCGGGGTCGCCTCGCAAGCCGAGGGATTTGACTGGATCGCGCTCTAAGTCCTGCGCTCGCCTGGCAACCAAACGAGTGGACGAAAAAAAGCCCATGACGAAAGTCATGGGCTTTTTGCATGGTGAGGCCGGCGATCTGTCGATCCGGCCCCGCCAGGGTTTGGTTGCGCTTTAGTTGCGATTGCCGCCGAAGATGCCGAGGATGGCGAGCAGGTTCGTGAACACGTTATAGAGGTCCAGATAGATCGCGAGCGTCGCCGAGATGTAGTTCGTCTCGCCACCGTTCACGACGCGCTGCACGTCGAACAGCATGTAGGCCGAGAAGATCGCGATGGCGAGCACCGAAACCGTCAGCATCAGCGCGGGCAGCTGCAGGAACATGTTCGCGACGCCGGCCAGCAGGATCACGATTACGCCCATGAAGAGCCACTTGCCGAGGCCCGAGAAGTCACGCTTGCTGACCGTGGCGATGGTGGCCATGGCGGTGAAAATGATGCCGGTGCCGCCGAATGCGAGCATGATGAGCTGCGGGCCGTTCGAGAAGCCGAGGATGAACGACAGCAGGCGCGAAAGCATCAGGCCCATGAAGAACGTGAAGCCGAGCAGCACGAACACGCCCACCGAGCTGTCCTTGGTGCGCTCGATTGCGAACATGAAGCCGAAAGCGATCGCAAAGAACGCGAGCAGGCTCATGGCCGGGCTGGTGGCAGCAAAAAGCGAGAAGCCGGTCGCGACGCCCACCCACGCGCCGAGCACCGTCGGCACCATCGACAGCGCGAGCAGCCAATAGGTGTTGCGCAGCACGCGGTTGCGGGTCTCCGCCGAGGTGACGGTGCCGCCGCGGCCGAAGTTATAGGGATACTCGTTCATGCTTTCTCCTTGCGTGAGACGCGTGGGTGAGGGTGCGCAGGTGCGCGGTCCGCTCCCCCATAAGATAAGTGTGCTGACCCAGAGTTTCAACGGGTTGCCACACAGTTTCCGTTATGTTTCTACAGCGCTTGCGTACAGACTATGCCGCCAATCTTAAGCCTCTCTGAAACCTGCGGCGGCGCGGCGCTCGTGTCTGGATTGCGCTCATTAGCGCCGGTTTGCCGGACTATGAGGGTTCAATCGCAATCATACATGGGAACATGCTACAATTGCGGATTCATTTGAATCTGTAACCTCTTAATTTTTTGGAGCTTTTATGGCGATCGAACGCACCCTGTCGATTATCAAGCCGGACGCAGTGGCAAAGAACGTGATCGGCCAGATCTACAGCCGCTTCGAAAACGCTGGTCTGAAGGTCATTGCCGCCCGCATGGTCCACCTCTCGCGCGCTGACGCCGAGAAGTTCTACGCTGTTCACGCAGCGCGCCCGTTCTTCAAGGACCTCGTGGACTTCATGGTCTCGGGCCCGGTGATGATTCAAGCGCTCGAAGGCGAGAACGCCATCCTGAAGAACCGCGATCTGATGGGTGCAACGGACCCGAAGAAGGCTGACAAGGGCACGATCCGCGCTGATTTCGCCGACAGCATCGACGCGAACGCCGTGCACGGTTCGGACGCCGCTGAAACGGCTGCAGTGGAAATCGCGTTCTTCTTCCCGCAAGTCAACGTCTACTCGCGCTAAGCACAGCGCGGGCAGATTGCAGTAGTAGCATAGGGTCGCGAACGGCGATGACGCTCACCGTCCAGTTCCCGGTGCCGCGCAAGTGCGCAGGCAGCTGGGCAACGCGGGCGGTGGGCGCGCTCTCGCACTGAAATGGCAGGATTCGATATGACGAGCAGTTCCACCGTCAACCTTCTCGATCTCGACGCCCAAGGGCTCGTCGCCTATTGCGAGAGCCTGGGCGAGAAGCCGTTTCGCGCCAAACAGCTTCAGCGCTGGATCCATCAGTACAACGCCGCCGACTTCGACGGCATGACGGATCTCGCCAAATCGCTGCGCGAGAAGCTCAAAGGGCGCGCCACCATCGGCATGCCCGGCATCATTAGCGACAACGTTTCCTCCGACGGCACGCGCAAATGGCTCGTGGACGTCGGCAACGGCAACGCGGTCGAAACCGTGTTCATCCCCGAAGACAACCGCGGCACGCTGTGCGTGTCGTCGCAGGCGGGATGCGCGGTCAATTGCCGGTTCTGTTCGACCGGCAAGCAAGGTTTTTCACGCAATCTCACCACGGCCGAAATCATCGGCCAGCTGCGCATGGCGGAATTCGCCCTGCGTGCTTCCCTTCTGGGTGAAGCGGGCGGTCGCGCGACCGGCGGTGACGGCAAGGGCGAACGCGTCATCACGAACGTCGTGATGATGGGCATGGGCGAGCCGCTTCTGAACTACGACGCGGTCGTGCCGGCCATGCGCCTGATGCTCGACGACAACGCCTACGGCCTGTCGCGCCGGCGTGTCACGCTCTCCACCTCGGGTGTTGTGCCGATGATGGACCGTCTTGGGGCCGAACTTCCCGTGGCGCTCGCCGTGTCCTTGCACGCACCGAACGACGCGCTGCGCGACGAACTCGTGCCGCTCAACCGCAAGTACCCGCTGCGCGAGTTGATGGCGGCTTGCCAGCGCTACCTGGAAGTCGCGCCGCGCGACTTCATCACGTTCGAGTACTGCATGCTCGACGGCGTCAACGACACCGAAAAGCACGCGCGCGAATTGCTCGCCGTCACGCGTGACGTGCCGTGCAAGTTCAATCTGATCCCGTTCAATCCGTTCCCCGAGTCGGGCTTGCTGCGTTCGAAATCGGACCAGATCAAGCGCTTTGCGCAGATTCTGATGGATGCGGGCGTCGTCACGACCGTGCGCAAGACCCGCGGCGACGACATCGACGCGGCCTGCGGCCAGCTCGCCGGCGAGGTGAAGGACCGCACGCGCCTTGCCGAGCGCATGAGCCGGAGCACGGGCAAGGTCATCGAAGTACGGCCGGTTCGGCACTGAGCCGGCATGAGGAGGGCCCACGGCGGCGTGCGGGGGAAACGCGCGGCCGTAGGCGGTAGTAAAGAAACGTTGCAGAAGCGATCGCAAGCGGCCAAAGGTTTTACAACGTGGCCGCGCATTTTGTTATAAACGGTCTGCGAATCGGGTAGACGCGGGGCGGGACGTGCCCCACCGGTTCCAGTATTGAAAAGAATCGACGCAAGGACTTTGGGATGAGCGAGCCGCAGCACCCTTTCGGGACAGACGGAACTGACAGCAACGCAGGTCGTTCGGCGCCGGGCGCGTCGCCCTCGCCGGTGCAGGCCGTGCCCGACACACTGGCTGCGGCCGGCGCGCGTCTTGCACAGCTGCGCGAGGCCAAGGGTTGGGCGATCGAAGATGTCTCGGCGCGCCTCAAAGTGGCGGTGTCGAAGCTGCGCGAACTCGAAGCGGGCGATCTCAGCCATCTGCCGGACACGACGTTCGCGCTGGGCGTGGTGCGCGCCTACGCGAAGCTGCTCGGCACCGATCCTGCGCCGTTCACGCAAGCGCTGCGCCGCGAGCGCGGCATTGCGCAGCCGGATCTGTCGATGCCCGCTTCGGCCGGCTCCGATCTGCCGCGCGGCCGCGTTTCCCTCTCGCTCGGCGGCGGTGGCGCACGTGCGCCGCGCCGTCGCGCCTCGTGGCTGTGGGGCGTGGCGATCATCGTGGTCGCGGTGCTCGCACTTTCCATGTGGCACACGAATAGTGGCGAATCGTCGGCGTGGTTTGCTCGCCTGAAGGCGATGGCAAATGGCGCGAGCGTGCAGCCGGGTGCGTCCTCGCCCACGGTGACGCAGGGCGTTGCGACCGGCAGCGAAGGCGCTTCGGCCGCCGAGGGCGCCGATCAGCCGGCTACGCCGCAAGCCGGCGACGCAAACGATGCGGGCGACAACGCCAATGCCGCGCCCGATCAAGGCGCGGGCGCGAGCGCACCGCTTGCGGCGCCGCAAGCTACGCAACCGGCGCCGCAGGCGACGCAGCCGGCAACGCAACCGGCGCAACCTGCGGCTCAGCCGGCGCCCCAGGCGGCGAAGCCCGCCGCTGCAAGCGCAGCGCCGGCGGCTGCCGTTGCCAACGCGGCAAGCGCAGCGCACGCTCAGGCAGCGAGTGCAGCGGCCGCAGCGGCAGCGCAGAACCCGGCAGCCGACAACGGCGCGGACACTTCGACGTTCGCGATTCGCGTGACGCAGGACACCTGGGTCAGCGTGCGCCAGAAGGATGGCAAGGAAGTTTTCTCGGGCATGATCCACGGCAGCGACGCGCGTGAGATCACCGGCACCGAGCCGCTCAAGGTCACAGTGGGCAACAAGGCCGGCATCGAGTCGATGACCATCGACGGCCAGCCGGTCGACACGTCGAAGTACGCGTCGGCGCGCGGCAACGTTGCGCGCTTCGTGCTGCCCTGATCAAGACATGGCACGCGTCGCGGCCGGGCAAGTCTTCTTGCCTGCCGCGACGCTTTTTCAATTCACGCAGTGCCGTCGCCAACTAGCTGGCGATAAGCGCGCGTGAGGCGTAAATGGGTTTTTCGATGCAAAGCGAAACGCAATCCTCGACCAGCAACAGTCAGATCTGCTCGACCGAGCCGGTCCTCGGCGGCCACGCGCCGCGCCGCAAGTCGCATGCCGTGCATGTGCGCTGGGGCGGCCAGCTGGTGACGATCGGCGGCGACGCGCCGGTGCGCGTGCAGTCGATGACCAACACCGACACCGCGGACCCCATCGGCACCGCGATCCAGATCAAGGAACTCGCGCAGGCGGGCTCGGAACTCGTGCGTATCACGGTCAACACGCCGGAAGCCGCGGCGGCCGTGCCGTACATCCGCGAGCAGCTTGACCGCATGGGCGTGATGGTGCCGCTCGTCGGCGACTTCCACTACAACGGCCATCTGCTGCTGCGCGACTATCCCGCTTGCGCGGAGTCGCTCTCGAAGTACCGTATCAACCCGGGCAACGTGGGCCAGGGCGCGAAGCGCGACACGCAGTACGCGCAGATGATCGAAGCGGCCATCAAGTACGACAAGCCGGTGCGTATCGGCGTGAACTGGGGCAGCCTCGACCAGGACCTGCTCGCGCGCATGATGGACGAGAACGGCGCTCGCAAGGAGCCGTGGGAAGCGCAAAGCGTGATGTACGAAGCGCTCATTCAGTCGGCCATCGGCTCGGCGGAACGCGCGGTCGAACTCGGCCTTGGCCGCGACAAGATCATCCTGTCGTGCAAGGTGAGCGGCGTGCAGGACCTGATCGCCGTCTACCAGGAACTTGCAAAGCGCTGCGACTTCGCGCTGCACCTGGGTCTCACGGAAGCGGGCATGGGCTCGAAGGGCATCGTCGCTTCGACGGCGGCGCTTTCCGTGCTACTCCAGCAAGGCATTGGCGATACGATCCGCATCTCGCTCACGCCGGAACCGGGCGGCGCGCGCACGGGCGAAGTCGTGGTCGGTCAGGAAATCCTGCAGACCATGGGCCTGCGCTCGTTCACGCCGATGGTCATCGCTTGCCCCGGCTGTGGTCGCACGACCAGCACGCTGTTCCAGGAACTGGCTTCGCAGATCCAGGGCTATCTGCGTGCGCAGATGCCGATCTGGCGCGACGAGTATCCTGGCGTCGAGACGATGAATGTCGCTGTGATGGGCTGCATCGTGAACGGCCCGGGCGAGTCGAAGCACGCGAACATCGGCATCAGCCTGCCGGGTTCGGGCGAGAACCCCGCGGCGCCGGTCTTCATCGACGGCGAAAAGGTGAAGACGCTGCGCGGCGAGCGCATCGCCGAAGAATTCCAGCAGATCGTGAGCGACTACGTCGCGCGCAAGTACGGCAAGGCCGAAGCGACGAACTGAGCAGGGCGGTCGATCCGCTCGTAGTTCGCTTGTGGCCGCTTGTGGTCACGATACGCACAACCGAATAAAGCCAATACGCAACGCAATGACTGAACAGAAACGCAAGCCCGAAAAGCTCACGGGCGTGAAGGGCATGAACGACATCCTGCCGCAGGAGGCAGGGCTGTGGGAATTCTTCGAAACCACGGTCAAGTCCATGCTTCGTTCGTACGGCTATCAAAATATCCGCACGCCGATCGTCGAGCATACGCAGCTCTTTACGCGCGGCATCGGCGAAGTGACCGACATCGTCGAGAAGGAGATGTACAGCTTCACCGACGCGCTCAACGGCGAGAATCTCACGCTGCGCCCGGAAGGCACGGCTGCCGCCGTGCGCGCGTCGATCGAGCACAACATGCTCTACGACGGTCCGAAGCGCCTGTGGTACATCGGCCCGATGTTCCGTCACGAGCGTCCGCAGCGTGGCCGTTATCGTCAGTTCCATCAGGTGGGCGTCGAGGCGCTCGGTTTCGCGGGTCCCGATGCGGACGCGGAAATCATCCTGATGTGCCAGCGCCTCTGGGACGATCTCGGCCTCGCCGGCATCAAGCTCGAGATCAACTCGCTCGGCGTGGCCGAAGAGCGTGCGGCGCATCGCGTCGAACTCATCAAGTACCTTGAGCAGCACGTCGATCTGCTCGACGAAGACGGCAAGCGCCGCCTCTACACGAACCCGCTGCGCGTGCTCGACACGAAGAATCCCGCGCTGCAGGAGATCGCAGACAAGGCGCCGAAGCTGATCGACTTCCTCGGCGAGGCTTCGCTCGCGCACTTCGAAGGGCTGCAGCGCATTCTCAAGTCGAACAACATTCCGTTCAAGATCAACCCGCGTCTGGTGCGTGGTCTCGATTACTACAATCTGACCGTGTTCGAATGGGTGACCGACAAGCTCGGCGCGCAGGGCACGGTCGCAGCGGGCGGCCGCTACGATCCGCTGATCGAGCAACTGGGCGGCAAGCCGACGGCGGCGTGCGGCTGGGCCATGGGCATCGAGCGCATTCTCGAATTGCTCAAGGAAGAAGACCTCGTGCCGGAAGAAGAAGGTTGCGATGTCTACGTTGTCCACCAGGGCGACGCCGCGCGCGAGAAGGCGTTCATCGTGGCGGAGCGTCTGCGCGACACGGGCCTCGACGTTATTTTGCATTGCAGTGCCGACGGTCAGAGCGCGAGCTTCAAGTCGCAGATGAAGCGCGCAGATGCGAGCGGCGCGGCGTTTGCCGTGGTACTCGGCGAGGACGAAGTGGCCAAGGGCGAGGCCGGTGTGAAGGCGCTGCGCGGCACGGCCGCGGAGGCCCGCAGCGAGCAACAAACGGTAGCGCTTGAGGACTTGACCGAATATCTGATCAATGCGATGGTTGCATCCGCCGAAGACGGCGACGACTAACAGGGCCGCCCCAAGGGGCTGCCCGGTTCGCTGCGCATTCGAAAACAGGCTTCAGAATAAACGAGGAATCGCTACGCGATGAGTTACCACGACGAACAGGAATCGATCGAGAGCTTCAAGGCATGGTGGGGGCAGTGGGGTAACGCCGCTACGTGGGTCGTGCTGATCGTTCTGCTCGCGCTCGCTGCGTGGAATGGCTGGAACTTCTGGCAGCGCCGCCAGGCGGCCGAGGCCGCCGTGCTGTACGACCAGGTGCAACAGGCCGCGAGCAGCGGCGACAAGGCCATGCTCACGCGCGTGGCGACCGACATGGAAGATCGCTTCGGCGGCACGGCGTACGCGCAGATGACTGCGCTTGGCGTGGCCAAGGCGCTCTACATGGCGGGCGACACGGCCGGCGCGAAGGCGCAGCTGCAATGGGCCGCCGATCACGCGAAGGACGACGAATTCCGCCAGATCGCGAAGCTGCGTCTGGCTTCGCTTCTGCTCGACGAAAAGGCCTACGATCAGGGCCTCGCGCTGATTCCGCAACCGGATTCGGGTCCGTTCAAGGGCATCGTGGCCGACGGCCGTGGCGATTTGCTGGCTGCGGCCGGAAAGCGCGACGACGCGCGCGCGTCCTACAAGCTGGCCCTCGACAGCCTGCCGAAGAGCGACGCTTCCGAGCGTCAGCTGATCCAGTTCAAGCTGGATGCGCTCGGCGGCTAATTCGACGGCTAAGTTGCGAAGCGCGCCGTGGGTGCGCGCAGCATTGCGAAACTATTCAAACCAACTTCATTCATGCGTCGTTCACCGATGAATCTGCTGAAACGAACCGTTGTGCCCGTCGCTCTCGCGATGACCGTCCTGGCTCTCGCAGCCTGCTCATCGACGAAAGACGTGCGTCGCGTACCGGTGCCGCTGACCGATTTCAAGCAGGCGCTGGATGTCCAGCAGGTGTGGAAGTCGAGCGTCGGCAAGGCCGGCCGCTATCTGTTCGCGCCGGTCGCGGTGGGCGACGCGATCTACGCAGCGGGCGAGAACGGCTCGGTCGCGAAGATCGACGCCGCGTCGGGCAAGGACATCTGGCGCACCAAGCTCAAGGACGACCTCTCGGCGGGCGTGGGCAGCGACGGCAATCTTACGGCGGTGGGCGGCCTGAAGGGCGATGTCTACGTGCTCGACTCGAACGGCAAGCTCTCGTGGCAGGCCAAGGCCCCGGGCGAAGTCATCTCGCCGCCGCTCGTCGGCAACGGCCTCGTGATCGTGCGCACGATCGACGGGCAGATCGTCGCCTTCAACGGCCAGACGGGCGAGCAGAAGTGGCTCTACCGCAACCGCGCCGTGCCGCTGAATCTGCGCGTGTCGGCGGGCATGACGTTCGCGGGTGACCAGGCCGTGCTGGCCGGCTTCCCGGGCGGCTCGTTCGCAGCGATCAACCTGCAAAGCGGCGACGCGTTCTGGGAAACGCCGGTCTCTTACCCGAAGGGCGTGACGGAAGTCGAGCGTATCAATGACGTGAGCGGTCCGCCCACGCTGGTGGGTGCCACCACCTGCGCGGTGACGTTCCAGGGTCAGCTTGGCTGCTTCGACGCCAATTCGGGCCGTCCGATGTGGCAAAAGGCGTTCTCGAGCACGAGCGGGATCGCTCAGGATGAAGGCACGGTGGTCGGTGGCGACGACTGGTCGGTCGTGAAGGCGTTCAGCGTGTCGACGGGCGAGCCGACCTGGACGAACGAGAAGCTGAAGAGCCGCGACGTCAGCGTGCCCGCATTGCTGGGCCATGCGGTCGTGCTGGGTGACTTTGAGGGTTATGTCCACTTCCTCTCGCTCGACGACGGCAGCTTTGTCTCGCGCGTGAAGACCGACGGCAGCCCGATCACGGCGGCTCCGGTACTCGCCGGCAACACGCTGGTCGTGCAGACGAAGGACGGCGACCTTTACGGTCTGCGTCCGCACTAAGTGGCGTTGGCTGCGGTAGCGCCTTCGGGGCGCGCCGCAGAGACACATGACGCCGGCTTGCGCGGCCGGCGTGCAAGGCAAGAAACGCGCATCGACCCGCGCACTGCACGCATACGCAGTTGGCAGCGCCTCACGAGCGGCGCTCCGATGCATGCAGATGCTCGAGGTAGCGGAGCCGGCAGGTTCCGATGCCTCACCCGCTGGCCGGCTCAAGCCGGCCATGCGCATTTTGGGACGGCGGCGAGCACGACCTCGCCGTTCATCCGCTGTTCGCCCGCTGTTCACCGTTACCGCCCCAGGTGGTTGCGCGGCGTCCAGCCCCGGTCGCGTTGCGCTTTCGGCTCGGGGACGCGGCCCTGCTCGTGAATTTCGTGATAATTTGCAACTGATGCAGCCCCGCAGGCGCAGGGCTTGCCGCGCAGCGCGCCGGACTCTCCGGCGCTGCGCCTTACTGTAGAAAAGATCAGATGAAACCCGTAATCGCCCTCGTCGGGCGCCCCAATGTGGGGAAATCCACGCTGTTCAACCGGCTCACGCGTTCGCGCGATGCGCTGGTGGCCGACCTGCCTGGCCTCACGCGCGACCGTCACTACGGTGAAGGGCGCGTGGGCGAGCGCCCGTATCTCGTGGTCGACACCGGTGGCTTCGAGCCGGTCGCGAAGGACGGCATCCTGCACGAAATGGCGCGCCAGACGCGTCAGGCCGTGGAAGAGGCCGATATCGTCGTGTTCATTTGCGACGGCCGTAATGGACTCGCGCCCCAGGACAAGCACATCGCCGATTATCTGCGCAAGACCGGCCGGCCGATCTTCCTTGTGGTGAACAAGGCAGAGGGCATGAAGTACAGCGCCGTGGCTGCCGACTTCTATGAACTCGGTCTCGGCGACCCGCGCGCGATTTCCGCGGCGCACGGCGACGGCGTGACGGAAATGATCAACGAGGCGCTCGAACAGGCGTACGCCGATCAGCCCGAGGAAAGCGAAGAGGACGCCGCCAAACACGGGATCAAGATCGCGATCGTCGGTCGCCCTAACGTGGGCAAGTCGACGCTCGTCAATACGCTGATTGGCGAAGACCGCGTGATCGCATTCGACATGCCGGGCACGACGCGCGATTCGATTTACGTGGATTTCGAGCGCGGCGGCAAGAAGTACACGCTGATCGACACGGCAGGCTTGCGCCGCCGCGGCAAGGTGTTCGAAGCGATCGAGAAGTTCTCGGTGGTGAAGACGCTGCAGTCGATCGCCGACGCCAACGTGGTGATTCTGCTGCTCGATGCGCAGCAGGAAATCTCGGACCAGGACGCGCATATCGCGGGCTTCGTGGTGGAACAGGGCCGCGCGCTCGTGGTGGGCGTGAACAAGTGGGACGGCATGGACGACCACGCGCGCGAGCGCACCAAGCACCACCTGCAGCGCAAGCTCAAGTTCCTCGACTTCGCGGAAATGCGCTTCATCTCGGCGACGGAGAAGTTCGGCATCGGCCCGCTCATGCGTTCGGTGGACGACGCCTATGCCGCCGCCATGGCGAAGCTGCCCACGCCGAAGCTCACGCGCGCGCTCATCGAAGCCGTGGAGTTCCAGCAGCCGCGTCGCCGCGGCCCGGTGCGTCCGAAGTTGCGCTACGCGCACCAGGGGGGACAGAACCCTCCGATTATCGTCATTCACGGCAACGCACTCGACGCCGTGACGGAAACCTACAAGCGCTATCTGGAGAACCGTTTCCGGGAAACTTTCTCGCTCACCGGCACTCCATTGCGCATAGAGTTTCGCTCCTCGACGAATCCCTATACCGAGAAAAACTAGGCTGTTGCTGAATAGCGTTCGCTACCCCGCAAAGGCCGCCTGGCCGAACCGCCAGGAACCGCGCGGGGGAACGAGAATCGGCTATAGTGTAGCGATTGGTGGTGGATTTCTTTTTCTTCATCCCAATATAAGTTAAACCTGCAAAAAAATACGGAGTTTGCTATGAGCAACAAAGGGCAATTGTTACAAGACCCGTTTCTGAACGCGCTGCGCAAGGAGCACGTGCCTGTTTCGATCTATCTGGTCAACGGCATCAAGCTTCAAGGGAACATCGAATCGTTCGACCAGTACGTCGTGTTGCTCCGTAATACGGTTACGCAAATGGTTTACAAGCACGCCATCTCCACGGTGGTTCCGGCCCGTCCGGTGAATTTCCACCCGGATACGGAAGCGTCCTGACCCATGACGCGGCCGGACCGGGGCGCCTCGCAGGCTGCTCTGGTCCGGCCGCTTTCATTTTGACATCCTCTAATTTGATCAACGCCGCACTCGTCGGCATCGACTTCGGCAAGACCGACTTCGAAGCCAGTCTCGAAGAACTCAGCCTGCTCGCTAAAAGCGCGGGCGCCACTCCTGCTGTCACGCTCACCGGGCGACGCTCCAGCCCCGACGCCGCCATGTTCATTGGTAGCGGCAAGGCCGAGGAACTGCGTCTCGCCTGCGAAGCGAACGACATCGAAATCGTCATCTTCAATCACGCGCTGTCGCCCGCCCAGCAACGCAATCTGGAGCGCGCGCTCAATCGTCGCGTGGTCGACCGCACGAGCCTCATTCTCGACATCTTTGCCCAGCGCGCCCGCAGCCATGAAGGCAAACTGCAGGTCGAACTCGCGCAGCTGCAATACCTCGCCACGCGCCTCGTGCGCGCCTGGACTCACCTTGAGCGCCAGAAGGGCGGTATCGGCCTGCGCGGCCCGGGTGAAACGCAGCTCGAAACCGACCGCCGGCTGATCGGCGAGCGCATCAAGATGCTGCAGGGCAAGCTTGCGAAGCTGCGCCGCCAGCACGGCACGCAGCGGCGTCAGCGCGAGCGCACCCGCACGATGTCGGTGTCGCTCGTGGGCTATACGAACGCGGGCAAGTCCACGCTCTTCAATGCGCTCACGAAGGCGCAGGCCTACGCCGCCGACCAGCTGTTTGCGACGCTCGACACGACCTCGCGGCGCCTCTGGCTCGGGGACGAAGTGGGCCAGATCGTGCTGTCCGATACCGTCGGGTTCATCCGCGAGCTGCCTCACCAGTTAGTCGCCGCATTCCGCGCGACGCTGCAGGAAACGGTTCAGGCCGACTTGCTGCTGCACGTGGTGGATGCGTCGAGCGCCGTGCGTCTCGACCAGATCGACGAGGTGAACAAGGTGCTGCGCGATATCGGCGCGGACACGATCCGTCAGGTGCTGGTCTTCAACAAGATTGACGCGGTGCCGGAACTGGCGGCCCGTGGCGGAACGGTCGAGCGTGATGAATATGGTAATATTTCGCGCGTCTTTTTGAGCGCGCGCACGGGCGTCGGACTGGATGCGCTGCGCTCCGCCATCGCCGAAATCGCGACTGCCGAGCCGCTTGCCGACGCGCCGCAGTCCCTGGCCGCAGACTGGAGCGCGGTGCAGGAAGAACCTCGCTGGGAACCCGAACACGAGCGCTGAAGCGCGCCCGGCATTGCCTCGCAAGCAAGGCCGGCCCCGCGGCTCCGATGGAATCCGCACGCAATTGACCCGCTGTCTACTCTGGTGAACGAACACAGGTGAACGATTACAACAAGCGGACTGGCTGGCAGCGCGCGCGCGCCATTTTCTCGTTGAACGACCCGCGTTGGGGTCGAGGCGACGGCAATGGCCAGCGTTCTGACGACGGGCGTCGCCCGCCGGGCAACAAGGGTGACAACGGCGACAAGGGAGACGGTCCGCCGGATCTCGACGAAATGTGGCGCGACTTCAACCGCCGCGTGTCCGCATTCTTCGGCCGCAAGGGCAAGGGGCCGGGTGGCTTCGGGCCGCGCCCGGACAACGGCCACGGCGCGCGCATCGGCGTGGGCATCGTAATCGGCGTGCTCATTGCGATCTACGTGGGCAGTGGCGTGTTCGTCGTCCAGGAAGGGCAGGCCGGCGTCGTGCTGCAGTTCGGCCAGTATCGCCACACGGTGGGTCAGGGCGTGCACTGGCGCATGCCGTATCCGTTCCAGACGCATGAAATCGTCAATGTCGGCCAGATCCGCACCGTCGAGATCGGCCGCAACAACCTCGTGCGCCCGGCAAACGTGAAGGACGCCGCGGTCATCACGCACGACGGCGACATCCTCAACGTGCGCTTTACCGTGCAGTACCAGGTCAAGCAGCCGACCGACTATCTGTTCCGCAGCGTCGATCCCGACCTCACCGTCACGCAGGCCGCGCAGGCGGCGGTGCGCACCGTGGTGGGCGCGCGCAGCACGAACGACATGCTCTACGCCGACCGCGAGCCAATTCGCGCCCAGCTTGCCGACACGATCCAGCACGCGCTCGACGAGTACAAGACGGGCCTCGGCGTGACCGGCGTGGCGATCCAGAGCGTCTCGGCGCCCGATCAGGTGCAGGCGGCACTCGACGACGAAGCCAAGGCGCGCCAGGACCGCGACCGCGCGAAGCGCGACGCCCAGGCCTATGCCGACCAGCTGTTGCCGCGCGCGCAGGCCGACGCGGCGCGTCTCATCGACGAAGCCAAGGCTTACAGCGAACGTGTGGTGTCGCAGGCACAGGGCGATGCGCAACGATTCACGCAGGTCTACGAACAATATGCGAAGGCGCCGGCTGTGATTCGCGAGCGCATGTATCTCGAGACGATGCAGCACATCTATTCGAATGCGACGAAGGTGTTCGTCGACAGCAAGTCGGGCAACAACGTGATTAATCTGCCGCTCGACAAGCTCGTCGACATGACACGTCAGCGCGCCGCCGTGGCTGCGGGCGCAACAGGCGCGGCTGCGGCCTCGGCTTCGAGCGCCGGTGCCGGTGCGGCAACGGCCGGCGCGGCTTCGGACGCCAACGCGGCCTCCGCTCCGGCAGCCGGCAGCGACTCACAGCAAGGCGCACAGCAGCAAGGTGCACAGCAGGGCGCCCAGCAGCAGGGCGCAGCTCCCGCAACTACGGCCAGCGACGCGGCAGCCGCCGCGAGCGACGCCTTCCGTTCGCGCGATGCGTTCCGCTCGCGCGGCCGCGAAAGCGACGTGCAATAAGGGGAGCGCCACTATGAACAAGATCATTGCGCTCGTCGTTGCCGTCGTGGTTGTCGTGCTGGTTGCGTCGTCGGCCGTCTTCATGGTCGATCCGCGCCACGTCGCCATCATTTCCTCGTCGGGCGGGGCCAACGCCACGCTCGCGGGTCCTGGGCTGCACGTGAAGCTGCCGCCGCCGTTCCAGACCGCCACGTTCATCGACACGCGCATTCAGGCGTTCGATGCGCCCGATGCCGACCGTTACACGACGTCGGACAAGACCGAACTGCTCGTGAACCCGGTCGTGCGTTATCGCATTTCCGATCCACTCAAGCTTTTCGCGGCCACGAAGGGCGATGCACAGACGCTTTCCGACCGCCTCGCGTCGCTGTCGCGCGACGCGCTCGGCGACGCGATCTCGAAAGTCACGCTCACCGAGGCGCTGGCGCAGCAGGAAGCCATTGCCAACGGCGCGCGCGACGCGCTCAGGCAAAGCGCGGCGCCGCTCGGCATCGACGTGATCGCGATCGAACTCACGCGCGTCGATTACCCGCCGGAGCTGGCGCAAACGATCTTCAAGCGCATGAGCGCCGCACGCGAGCAGGCCGCTGCCGAGATTCGCGAGAAGGGCGCGGCCGAGGCGCAGCAGATCAAGGACGACGCACAGCGCAAGCAGCAGGGCGTGCTGGCCGACGCCTATGCGCAGGCGCAAGCGATCAAGGGCGAGGGTGACGGCAAGGCCGCCGCGATTGCCGCCGAGGCGTTCGGGCGCGACCCGGACTTCTACCGGTTCTATCAAAGCATGCTCGCTTACCGCGAGAGCTTCCGGCCCGGCGACGTCATCGTGGTCGACTCATCGAGCGACTTCTTCCGCTTCATGCGTGGCCCGAACGGCGGCGTAAATGGCGGAGACAACGCATCGGCTTCCGCCACCCCGCGCAAACACTAGACAAAACGAGACACATGCGCCGCGCACTGCGCGGCGTCTTTCTTCGCATGGACATAGCTGGCTCCCTCTTGCTCGCGATCGCATTGATGCTGATTATCGAGGGCATGTTCCCGTTCGTTTTTCCGACGGCGTGGCGTGACACATTCCGTAAAATCGCGGAACGGCCGCCGCATCACATCAGGATTGGCGGGCTCATCGTGATGGGGCTCGGCCTCGTCCTGCTGATGCTGGCGACCTGACAGCATCATGCCGCCGCGTTCTTCAGATGCGGTGTGCGATGGGCGTTTTTTGACGGATTCCGAATTACCGGGCGGCGTGGCGTTTCGCCGCGCGTGGCCCTCATTGTGGTAGGACTCAACCGATGTCGACCTGGTTACTCCCCGAGAATATTGCGGACGTGCTGCCGTCCGAAGCGCGCAAGATCGAAGAGCTGCGCCGCCGCCTGCTCGATCGTTTCCGCGCCTATGGCTACGAAATGGTCATGCCGCCGTTGCTCGAGTATCTCGAGTCGCTGCTCGTGGGCAGCGGGCGCGACCTGAACCTGCGCACGTTCAAGCTCGTCGACCAGCTCTCGGGCCGCACGCTCGGCCTGCGCGCCGACATGACGCCGCAGGTCGCGCGCATCGACGCGCACCTGTTGAACCGCCAGGGCGTGACGCGCCTGTGCTATGCGGGCAACGTGCTGCACACGCGCCCGCGCGGCTTGCACGCCACGCGCGAACAGATCCAGACCGGCGCCGAAATCTACGGTCACGCGGGCCTCGAAGCCGACCTCGAAATCCAGCAGCTGATGCTCGATGCGCTGCGCCTCGCGGGCCTCGCGAAGGTGCGCCTCGACCTCTCGCACGCGGGCGTGCTCGCGGCGATCTTCGAAGCGGACCCGGCTGCGGCTGCACTCGGCGATGCCTTGTATGAAGCACTCGCTGGCAAGGACGTGCCGCGCCTCGCGGAACTCACGCAGAACCTCGAAGCCGCCACGCGCGACGCTTTGCGCGCGCTGCCCTCGCTCTACGGCGACGCGAGCGTGATCGACGAGGCGCGCGCGCGGCTGCCGGCGCTGCCGGGCATTGCGCGAGCGCTCGACGACCTCGCGTTCCTCGTGCGCGAGATCGAGGGTGCGGAGCTGATGCTCGACCTCGCCGATCTCGGCGGGTACGCGTACCACAGCGGCGTGATGTTCTCCGCCTACGTGGACGGCGTGCCGAACGCCGTGGCCCGTGGCGGCCGTTACGACAAGGTGGGTGAGGCCTATGGCCGCGCCCGCGCGGCAACGGGTTTTTCGCTTGATTTGCGCGAAGTGGCGCGCATTTCCCCGGTCGAAGCGCGCAGCAGCGCGATCCTCGCGCCGTGGCGCCATGACGAGGCGCTGCGCGCCGCCGTCGCCGCGCTGCGCGATGCGGGCGAGGTCGTGATCCAGGCGCTGCCGGGCCACGAGCACGACATGGACGAGTTCGCCTGCGACCGCGTGCTCATCGAGCGCGACGGCGTCTGGGTCGTCGAAAAACACGCCTGATACTGCACCGGGGCGGCCATTCGCGCCGCCCGCGAAGCGGCCGCGCAGCCGTGCCAAAGCACGCTTCGCTTCGCGCATGCCGTTGAGTGCAAAAGGAAATTCCGCGAATTTCGGGAAAAAAAGGCGGCCTTGCCGCTGAACCCAGGTAAAATACGTTTTTAACCAGCTAACGAAACACCATGTCTGCCAGCGCAGTGAATGTAACCCCGGGACGCAATGTCGTCGTCGTGGGCACCCAATGGGGCGATGAAGGCAAGGGCAAGATCGTCGACTGGCTGACGGACCACGCGCAAGGCGTGGTGCGTTTCCAGGGCGGTCACAACGCCGGCCACACACTCATCATCGGCGGCAAGAAGACCATTCTCCGGCTGATCCCGTCGGGCATCATGCGTGCCGGCGTCGCCTGCTACATCGGCAACGGCGTGGTGCTCTCGCCCGAAGCGCTTTTCAAGGAAATCGGCGAGCTCGAAGAAGCGGGCATCGACGTCCAGAAGCGCCTGTTCATCTCCGAAGCCACCACCCTCATCCTGCCGTACCACATCGCCATCGACCAGGCGCGCGAAGCCAAGCGCGGCGCCGCGAAGATCGGTACGACGGGCCGCGGCATCGGTCCGGCCTACGAAGACAAGGTGGCGCGCCGCGGTCTGCGTGTGCAGGACCTGTTCGAGCCGGAAAACTTCGCCGCTCGCCTGCGCGAGAACCTCGACTACCACAACTTCGTGCTCACGCAGTACCTGGGCGCGCCGGCCGTGGACTATCAGCAAACGCTCGACACGATGCTCTCGTACGCCGAGCGTCTGAAGCCGATGGTCACGGACGTTTCGCGACGTCTGTACGACGTGAACAACGAAGGCGGCAACCTGCTGTTCGAAGGTGCACAGGGCACGCTGCTCGACATCGACCACGGCACCTATCCGTTCGTCACATCGAGCAACTGCGTCGCGGGTGCAGCTTCGGCCGGCGCGGGCGTCGGTCCGCAAAAGCTGAATTACGTGCTCGGCATCACCAAGGCGTATTGCACGCGCGTCGGTTCGGGCCCGTTCCCGAGCGAACTGTACGACGCCGACAACGCCGATCGCCAGGAAGAAGTGGGCCTCACGCTCGCGAAGGTCGGCAAGGAATTCGGTTCGGTCACGGGCCGTCCGCGCCGCACCGGCTGGCTCGACGCTGCTGCACTGCGCCGCTCGATCCAGATCAACGGCGTGACGGGTCTGTGCATCACGAAGCTCGACGTGCTCGACGGTCTCGACGAAGTGAAGCTCTGCGTCGGCTACAAGGTCGATGGCAAGGACGTGGACATTCTGCCGCGCGGCGCCTCGCAAGTGGCCGCATGCGAGCCGGTCTACGAGACGTTCGAAGGCTGGAACGAAAGCACCATCGGCATCACGCAGTTCGACGCGCTGCCCAAGAGCGCGCAGGCGTATCTCACGCGCGTGCAGGAAGTCGCCGGTGTGCCGATCGACATGGTTTCGACGGGCCCGGATCGCGACGAAACGATCCTGCTGCGTCATCCGTTCAAGGTCTAAGTAGCAAGAAGGCAGAAGCAAAAATGATTCAAATGATGGACCCGCGCAACGACGACAAGAACCTGTGGGTCGGCTGGGATGAGTATCACCGGCTGATCGAACTGCTCGCGCTCAAGGTGCACGAGTCGCGCTGGAAGTTCGACCAGATCCTGTGTCTCGCGCGCGGGGGCTTGCGCGTGGGCGACCAGCTCTCGCGCATCTACGATCTGCCGCTGGCGATCCTCGCAACCAGCTCGTACCGCGAAGCCGCAGGTACGGAGCAGGGCGATCTCGACATCGCGCAGTACATCACGATGACGCGCGGTCACCTGGAAGGCAACGTGCTGCTAGTCGACGACCTCGTCGATTCGGGCGTCACGCTTGCCCGCGTGCAGGAGCACCTCAAGGAGCGTTACCCGGCCGTGACCGGCGTGCGCTCGGCGGTGCTCTGGTACAAGGGCTGCTCGAAGGTGACACCGGACTATTTCGTCCAGCATCTGCCGACCAATCCGTGGATTCACCAGCCGTTCGAGGAGTGGGACACGGTGCGCCCGCACAATCTCGGTGCGTGGATCAAGCGTGGTCTGCAGCAGGCGCAAGCGGCGCAGAAGTAAGCAGGGGTTATGCCGCCGCCAGGGTTTTCGGACCCGTGGCGGGCTGATCCAGAGACGGAGCCTTTATGGCTCCGTTTTTTTTTGCGTATCGCCCACGTTCCCTGGTGGCAGCGCAGGCGGGCAGACGTCATCTGGGGCCGGTGCTAAACTGCGCGGGGACAAGGGGATGTCGCAGTGCCGCGACGGCCGCTCGGTTTTGGCCACAGCCCGGTTTAGAATAGCGCTCGTTTTTTCCGCCTCGCAACGGATTACCGCGTATATGACAACTAGCACACACGTGGCCAAGCAGCCGCTACCTACTCTCGCCGTAGCGGCCATCGGCGTGGTGTTCGGCGACATCGGCACGAGCCCGCTGTATTCGCTGAAAGAGGCGTTCAGCCCTTCACACGGCATTCCGCTCAACGACACCTCCATTCTCGGCGTCATTTCGTTGCTGTTCTGGGCGATCGTGATCGTCGTCAGCGTCAAGTATGTCCTTTTTGTGATGCGCGCCGACAACAACGGCGAGGGCGGCGTACTCGCGCTCATGGCGCTCGCCATGCGCTCGTTCAACCGCAAGAGCAAGTCGGCGGCCTTGCTCACGGCATTGGGCATCTTCGGCGCGTGCATGTTCTACGGCGATGCCGTGATCACGCCGGCGATCTCGGTCATGTCGGCAGTGGAAGGCCTCGAAATTGCTGCGCCCAAACTCTCGCATCTGGTGCTGCCGTTCACGATGGTGATCCTGATCCTGCTGTTCTGGATCCAGCGGCACGGCACCGCGCTGGTCGGCCGTCTGTTCGGCCCGATCATGGTGCTCTGGTTCATCACCATCGGTGTGCTCGGCGTCTCGCGCATCGTGCAGGCGCCTGGCGTTATCGCGGCGCTCAGTCCGTACTACGCGGTCAGCTTCATGGGCGCGCACATGCTGCAGGCTTACGTGGTGCTCGGTTCGGTCGTGCTGGTGCTGACCGGCGCGGAAGCGCTCTATGCCGACATGGGCCACTTCGGCGCGAAGCCGATTCGCTGCGCCTGGTACACGCTCGTGATGCCCTCGCTCGTGCTCAACTACTTCGGCCAGGGCGCGCTCTTGATGCAGGACCATCGCGCGATCGAAAATCCGTTCTTCCTGCTCGCGCCTGACTGGGCCTTGCTGCCGCTCGTCGTGCTCTCGACGGTCGCCACCGTGATCGCCTCGCAGGCCGTGATCTCGGGTGCATACTCGCTCACGAGTCAGGCCATTCTGCTTGGCTACGTGCCGCGCATGAAGGTGCTGCACACGTCGGATCTCGCCATCGGTCAGATCTACGTGCCGGTCGTGAACTGGATGCTGCTCTTCATCATTCTGTGCATCGTGGTCGCCTTCAAGAGTTCGGACAATCTGGCCGCCGCCTACGGTATCGCCGTGACCGCGACGATGGTGATCACCACGGTGCTCGTCGCCGTCGTGATGACGAAGGTATGGAAGTGGAACAAGGCGCTCGTCGCCTGCATCATCTCGGTGTTGCTGGCCGTCGACCTGGGGTTTTTCGGCGCGAACCTGCTTAAGGTCGAAGAGGGGGGCTGGCTGCCGCTTGGCATCGGCGCGCTGCTGTTCTTCCTGCTGATGACCTGGTTCAAGGGCCGCATGATCGTGAAGGACCGCACGGCCGCCGACGGTATTCCGCTCATGCCTTTCCTGCAAGGGCTGCTCGCGCACCCGCCGCATCGCGTTTCGGGCACGGCCATCTACCTCACGGGCAGCGAATCGCTCGTGCCGGTCAGCCTGCTGCACAACCTCAAGCACAACAAGGTGCTGCACGAGCGCACGATCTTCCTCACGTTCGTGATCCGCGATATTCCGTATGTGGCTGACGCCGAACGCGTGTCGGTCAAGGATATCGGCGGTGGGCTCTATCTCGTGAAGGCCGATTACGGCTTTAACGAAACCCCCGACGTGCAAGCGGTGCTCGATGACATTTCGCGCACGCACAACATGACGTTCGAGATGATGGACACGTCGTTCTTCCTCGCGCGCGAGACGGTCGTGCCGACGCAACTGCCGGGCATGTCGATCTTCCGCGAACGCATATTCGCGTGGATGCATCAGAACGCCGCGAAGCCCACCGACTTCTTCAGCATTCCTGCGAACCGCGTAGTCGAACTCGGGACGAAGATCGAGATCTGATCACGGCGTTTCGACCAACAAAAAAGGCACCCGAGGGTGCCTTTTTTGTTGCGCATACAACGTAAGCCGTTGCGGCCCACGTGGCGTCATGCGGACATCAGCGTTGCTTGAGCTTCGCGAATGCCGCCGCCATTGCGCCTGCCGGTTCCGCATCGCGCGAACGCTGGCCGCCGCGATTGTCGCGATTGCCGCTGCCGCGGTTGTCACGATTGCCGGACTGGCCCGCGTTACCGCCGCTGCGTGAGCCGCCCGCGCTCATGGGGTCGTCGTCCAGACGCATCGTGAGCGCAATGCGCTGACGCTTCACGTCGACCTCGAGCACCTTCACCTTCACGACCTGGCCGGCCTTCACGACTTCGTGCGGGTCCTTGATGAACTTCGTCGACAGGGCGGAGACGTGCACGAGTCCGTCCTGATGCACGCCCACGTCGATGAACGCGCCGAACGCCGCCACGTTCGTCACGACGCCTTCGAGCAGCATGCCCGGCACGAGGTCGGACACCTTCTCGACGCCATCGCGGAACGTTGCTGTCTTGAACTCGGGGCGCGGATCGCGGCCCGGCTTTTCCAGTTCGCTCAGGATGTCGCGCACCGTCGGCAGGCCGAAACGTTCGTCCACGAACTCGGTGGGCGCGAGGCCCGACAGCGCTTCGCGGCTGCCGAGCACGTCGCCGATCGTGCGCTTGATCTTCGCAAGCATGCGCTCGACGACGGGGTACGCTTCCGGGTGCACCGACGAGCGATCGAGCGGATTGTCGCCGCCGTTGATGCGCAGGAAGCCTGCGGCTTGCTCGAACGTCTTGTCGCCCAGACGCGGCACCTTCTTCAGATGCTCGCGGGACGGGAAGGGGCCGTTCGCGTCGCGGTAATCGACGATATTGCGCGCGAGCGTGGAGTTCAGGCCCGACACGCGGGCGAGCAGGGCGACCGAAGCCGTGTTCGCATCGACGCCCACGGCGTTCACGCAGTCCTCGACGACAGCGTCGAGCGAGCGCGCGAGTTCGCGCTGGTTCACGTCGTGCTGGTACTGGCCCACGCCAATCGCCTTCGGCTCGATCTTCACGAGTTCGGCGAGCGGGTCCTGCAGGCGGCGCGCAATGGAGACCGCGCCGCGCAGCGAAACGTCGAGCTCGGGGAATTCCTTCGCAGCCAGTTCGGACGCCGAATAAACCGACGCCCCGGCTTCGGAGACCACGATCTTCTGCAGCTTCAGTTCGGGATGCTTCGAGATCAGCTCGCTCGCGAGCTTGTCGGTTTCACGCGAAGCCGTGCCGTTGCCGATGCTGATGAGTTCCGCTTGCGTTTGCGCGGCAATGCGCGCGAGCTTCGCGAGCGAGCCATCCCAGTCGCGGCGCGGCTCGTGCGGGTAGATCGTGTCGGTGGCGAGCAGTTTGCCGGTGCGGTCGACCACAGCGACCTTCACGCCCGTGCGCAGGCCCGGATCGAGGCCGATCACGGCCTTGGGGCCGGCCGGCGCGGCAAGCAGCAGATCCTTCAGATTGCGCGCGAACACGCGGATCGCTTCGTTTTCGGCCTGCTCACGCAGATTCGTGAGCAACTCGTTTTCGATATGCGGCTGCACCTTCACGCGCCAGCACCAGCGGCACACGTCGGAGAGCCATTTATCGGCTGGACGGTTCTGGTTCGCAATGCCGAAGTGGCGCGCGATCATCGCTTCGCCCGGATGCGGCACCTGTGCGTCCAGTTCGCCGCCAAGGCCGAGCTTGACCATCAGCACGCCGGCGTTGCGGCCACGGAACAGCGCGAGCGCACGGTGCGACGGCACGGTCTTGATAGTCTCGGAGTAGTCGTAGTAGTCGCGGAACTTCTCGCCTTCCTCGCTCTCCTTGCCCTCGACCACGCTCGACATCACCACGCCCTGGTTGAACAGCCAGTCGCGCAGTTTGCCCAGCAGTTCGGCCGTTTCGCCAAACTGCTCGGAGAGGATGTCGCGTGCGCCGTCGAGCGCGGCCTTCACGTCCGCGACGCCCTTCTCGGCGTCCACGTACTGCGCGGCTTCCGTTTGCGGGTCGAGCAGCGGGTTCGCGAGCAGCGCGTCGGCGAGCGGCTGCAGGCCGGCTTCGCGTGCGATCTGCGCGCGCGTGCGGCGCTTGGGCTTGTAGGGCAGATAGAGGTCTTCGAGGACCTGCTTGCTGTCGGCGGCTTCAATGGCGATACGCAGCTCATCGGTGAGCTTGCCTTGTTCCTCGATGCTCGCGAGGATCGCCGCACGGCGGTCTTCGAGTTCGCGCAGATAGAGCAGGCGCTCTTCGAGCGTACGCAGTTGCGTATCGTCGAGATTGCCCGTGACTTCCTTGCGGTAACGGGCGATAAACGGAACGGTCGAGCCTTCGTCGAGAAGCTGCACGGCGGCTGCGACCTGGCGCGGCTGCACGCTCAGTTCAGTGGCGATACGCTGGACGATCTTGAGTGCTACGGTTTCCGTCATAGGGTCTGGATATTCCTGCGAGGATCGGTTTGCGGTCCGGCGGCCGGTGCGGGCTCGAGCGCCCGCAGTGCCCAAAAAAGGCACGTTGCCGGGTGCGCCGCCGGCCGGTGGAGCGGGGCATTTTGCCATAAATGGCCGAGCGCTCAACCCGGGGGGTGTTAGAATTTCAGCCATGTTCCGCTGCCCACAGAAGACGTTGACGACCTCCCGCTTCTCCCCCGATTTGCCCCTTGCCCGGTTTCGCGCGCCTGTTGGCGTCACTCGGCGGTTCCCCGCTCTTGGGGCAATTTGTGCCGTCGCGTTGAGCCTTGGTGCGAGCGTTCCGGCCCTCGCGCAGGCGGTCGGGGTATCGGGGCCGCTACAGCAGCAAGGTGCGGCAGCAGCACCGGTCATGAAGCCAGCGGCTTTGGGCAACGCGCCGCTCGCAGCGTCTGATGGAGGGGGCGCTGGCACGTCGGCGTCGCAGCAGAGCGATTTCGATCAGCGGCAACAAGTGCTGGACCGTCGGAGTGCGGAGAACGACTATCAGTTTGCCGTCGCGCAGCACAACTGCTACAGCACGTTCTTCGTGAATCATTGCATCGGCAAGGCGCGCGACAAGATGCGTGTCGTGCAGGCCGATATCCGCCGCGAGCAACTGGCGCTCGACGACGAAAAACGCGCCGCGCATGCGCAGCAGCGCGACCAGCAGGCCGCATTGAAGCGCGCGCAAGACGAAGCCAACGCGCCGCAGCGCGCCGCCAACGAAGCGGCAAGCGCACAGGCCTACGAACAGAAGCAGCAGCAACACGCGCTCGATCAGGCGCAGCGCCAGGCCGAAGCGCCGCAGCGTGCGGCGAACGAGCAGGCGTATCAGGAAAAGCAGCGCCAACATGCGTTGGCTCAGGCGCAACGCCAGGGCGAGCAATCGCAGCGCGACGCGAACCAGGCGGCGTACGATCAGAAGCAGTACCAGAACCAACTGGACGAAGCGCGCCGCCAGGGCGAGCAGAAGGGCCAGGAGCGTGCGGAAAAGGCCCAGCGCTACCAGCAGAAGCAGGAAGACGCGGCGAAGCATAAGGCCGATGTCGAAGAGCGTCAAAAACAGGCGGCCGAGAAGGCGCAGCAAAAGCAGCAACAAGAACAACAGCAGCAGCAACAACAAAAGCAGCAGCAGGAAGAACAGCAGGACCAGTAGCACGAGTAGCACGCTTTTTCAGCCGGACTGCAACCTCAGGCGCGTTGTCCTTCGCAAGCGCGCGCCGCATATGTCGAGGAGGCGAGCATGCGCGAGCATCGTGAAGTCAAGACCGAGGTCCTTCGTGACCGCATTCTGCAGCTGGAATCGGAACATGGCGATCTGGACCGCCTGATAGACAGGATGTCCGATACCCCGGACTATGACGATCTCGAACTGCAGAGGCTGAAGAAGCGCAAGCTCAAGGTCAAGGACAACATCCTCCTGCTGCAACTGCAGCTGGACCCCGATTCAACGAAGACTTCGGACGGGCACGCCTGATCCCGGGTCCTGGCAGGCGCCGGGGCGCGGCAGTCGGCGAGTTGCGCCCTTCCGGACCGAGCAGGAACCGCTTGCCTTGAATTCAACGACCGTTTCTCGTTCCCGGCCCGCGCGCGAAGGCGGCGCGCCGGAGGCCGACGCGCGTGCGACGCAAACAGCCGCAGCCCCCGTGTTGAGCGCACGCCGTGCCGCCGAGCTCGAGCAGCTCTTCGCGGCCGACGGCTTGCTTGCGCGTGAGATCGACGGCTATCGCCCGCGCGCGGCGCAGATCGAAATGGCGCGCGCAGTTGCGGCCGCAATGGAAGCCGCCGCGCAATCCCAGCCGGACCCCGCAATGTTCGAACTCCAGTCGCGCCCCGCGCGGCGGCTCGAGCGTGGGGCGCCGGCACAGCCGGGCGCCGGGGAAGCGGCGAGCGCCGCCGCCGAGAACGGTGACAATACGCTCATCGTCGAAGCGGGCACCGGCACCGGCAAGACCTACGCGTACCTCGTGCCGGCCATGCTGTGGGGCGGCAAGGTGGTCGTCTCGACGGGCACGAAGCACTTGCAGGATCAGCTCTTCGCGCGCGACATCCCCACGGTGCGCGACGCGCTAGCGGTGCCTGTGAGCGTCGCCATGCTCAAGGGCCGCGCCAACTATCTGTGCCATTACTACCTGCAGCGCACGGCCGACAACGGCCGGCTCCCGTCGCGCCAGGAAACCGCGTATCTGCAGGAAATCGTGCGTTTCGCGAAGATCACGCGCTCGGGCGACAAGGCCGAACTCGCGAGCGTGCCCGAGACGGCTGCCGTGTGGTCGATGGTCACATCGACGCGCGACAACTGTCTTGGCCAGGAGTGTCCGCATTACAAGGACTGCTTCGTAATGCAGGCGCGCCGCGAGGCGCAGCAGGCCGATATCGTGGTGGTGAACCACCATCTGTTCTTCGCCGACATCATGCTGCGCGACACCGGCATGGCCGAACTGCTGCCGAGCGCGAATACGATCATCTTCGACGAAGCGCATCAACTGCCCGAAACGGCAACGCTCTTTTTCGGCGAAACCCTCTCGACTGCGCAGTTCCTCGAACTCGCGCGCGATTGCGTGGCCGAGGGTCTGAGTCATGCGCGCGACGCCGTCGAGTGGGTCAAGCTCGGCGCTGCGCTGGAGCGCGCGGCGCGCGACGTGCGGCTTGCGTTCAAGGAAGATTCGCTGCGGCTGTCGATCACGCAGTTGCCCGAAGACCATCCGCTCTTCGACGCGCTCGATGCGCTGCAGACCGAACTGGGCGCGCTTGCCACGGCGCTCGCGGGTCAGGCCGAACGCGCCGAATCGATCGGAGCCTGCTTGCGCCGCGCGCGCGAACTGCAAGGCATCCTTTCGGGCTGGACCGTACCGCAGAGCGGCGCCCCAGCGCACGAAACACGCAAGACCGATGCAAACGGCCAAGACGAAAACGCTCACGCTGCGGACGACGCGGACGAGAAAGTCCGCTGGGTCGAGGTGTTCTCGCACACGGTGCAGTTGCACGAAACCCCGCTTTCCGTGGCGCCGATTTTCGCGAAGCAACGCGCGGGCGTGCCGCGCACGTGGGTCTTCACATCGGCCACACTTTCGGTGCGCGGCGACTTCACGCACTACGCGGCGCAAATGGGTTTGAGCTCGCGCCGCTCGATGACGCTGCCAAGCCCGTTCGACTATCCCGCGCAAGGTCTGCTTTACGTGCCGCGCAATATGCCGCAGCCGTCGTCGCCGCAGTTCACCGACGCCGTGTTCGATGCGGCGTTGCCGGCGATCGAGGCGTCGGGCGGCGGTGTCTTCATGCTTTGCACGACGTTGCGCGCCGTCGACCGCATCGCGCAGAAGCTGCGCGACACGATCGAGGCGCGCGGCTGGAACACGCCGCTGCTCGTACAGGGCGACGCGAGCCGCACGGAGTTGCTCGAGCGTTTCCGCGCCTACGGCAATGCAATTCTCGTGGGCAGCCAAAGTTTCTGGGAAGGCGTGGACGTGCGCGGCGATGCGCTTTCGCTCGTGGTCATCGACAAGCTGCCGTTCGCGCCGCCCGACGATCCGGTATTGGCGGCACGGCTCGACGCGCTGGCGAAGAAAGGCCTGAGCCCGTTTGCGGTCCACCAGCTCCCGCAGGCGGTGATCACGCTCAAGCAGGGCGCGGGGCGGCTGATTCGCGCGGAAACCGACCGCGGCGTGTTGATGATTTGCGACACCCGTCTCGTCGACAAGCCGTACGGTCGACGTATCTGGCAAAGCCTGCCGCCGTTCAAGCGGACGCGGGAAATTGAGGTGGTGCAGGCGTTCTTCGAAGAGAAGAACGAGGAGGCAGGGGAGCAGGGCGGGGCACGTTAAGCCTCATGCGCACCGCATAACAAAAAAGCCACGAACGTGAGTTCGTGGCTTTTTCGCTTGCCCGCCGTATGTCTGAAGCGCGTTTGACGCAGGCAGCAGACCGTACGACGGTTCGCTGCGATGCCCGCCGGGACCGTGGTCTCCAGCGAGCGTCGCGCGAACGCAACTTACTGGCTTGCGCCCGAAGCAGCAGCCGGAGCCGAAGCGCCTGCGTCCGAAGCAGCAGCGCCAGCGTCCGAAGCAGCGGCGGTAGCCGAAGCAGCAGCGTCGCTCGCAGCAGCAGCAGCGCCCGAAGCAGCAGCAGCAGCGTCCGAAGCAGCAGCAGCCGGTGCCGAAGCAGCAGCAGCGTCGCTAGCCGGCGCAGCAGCTTGGTCGCTGCTCTTGTTGCACGCAGCGAGTGCAACAGCTGCCAGCAGGGATGCTACGAGGAGGGATTTCTTCATGATCACGTCCTTTTATGGTTAAAGGTAAGCAACAGCGCAAAATAATACCGGTAAATGTGCCCCAACACCGACCTGAGCCGCTGGTGGAGATGCACTGCAAGAGCGTGAATCTTCCCTACGGCCTGGCCGGAAATTATAGGCACTTTCGTATCGACCGTCGACAAATCCGGGGACAATACGTTGTCTTTCTCATACAAGCACTATTTTAGTACGGTATAACAGTCCGAAGCGCTTAGGCAAGCACCCCGGTCCGAATCCAGCCCGCACGATACCACTCGTGTAGCAACGCTGTCACACACGAATCGTGTGAGAGTGTTACAAAGCGTTTCCCGTCCATAGAGCGCCTGTCGGCCAGTGCAGGCAGCCACTTTCTTGCCTCTTTGAGCAAGTACTGTTCCCCGTTCAGGTAATACGACCGCGAATCGTAAAGCAGGATTGTCCTGCGGTCGAGTGTTATCCCATTTTTTGCCGCTTGCGCAACGAAACGGGCTTCGTCGAGCGGCTTTTCGGGGGCGTCGAATACGACATTGGCTTTCGGTTCGGACAGCCAGGAGCCTACGAACGAAGAGACATCGGCGTTGCTCCAGCGCACTTTAGCAAGCACGCCTCCAACACGCTCTACGAGTGCCGGGGGCAGCTGCGCGGGGTGCGCAACGGCCGGCTGGTCGGGGTCGCGATAGAGCGTGGGCTTGCCGTTGTCGTCGTTCGCGCCGCGCTCGGCGAGCCAGTATAGAAACTGGCTTGTCAATTCACTCGTGGAAGGAGAACGAAAGCCGATCGAGCACGTCATGCATTCGCCCTCGGCGACGCCGTCGTGCGCGATATGCGGCGGCAGGTACAGCATGTCGCCTGGCTCCAGCAGCCACTCTTCTTCAGGTTCGAAATTCGCGAGAATCTTGAGCGGCAAACCTTCCTGAAGAGAGAGGTCGCGCTGCGCGCCAATGCGCCAGCGGCGCTTGCCATGCACCTGCAGCAGGAAGACATCATACGAATCGAAGTGCGGGCCCACACCGCCGCCGTCCGACGCGTAAGAGATCATGAGGTCGTCGAGCCGCGCGTCGGGCGCGAAACGAAAGCGCTCGAGCAGGGCGCGCGCGCGGTCGTCGTGCAGGTCGGCACCTTGCACGAGCAGCGACCATTGGCGAGTCTTCGGCGTGGGCAGTTCGTCCGGCGAGAACGGACCGTGTTCGAGCGCCCAGCGGCGGCGAAAATGGGTGATGAGCCGCGACTCGACGTCGTCGCTGTCCGCAAGCGCGAAGAGTTCGTCGCGAGAGAGTGGCGCTTCGATCCCGGGAATCGCCTGGCGGATCAAGAGGGGCTTTTTCTGCCAGTATTTGCGCATGAACTGCGCCGGAGTCAGGCCGCCCAGGAGCGGCGTGGCAACATCGGGCGCGGGGCATGCCAGGGGGAGGGAGGCGCGCTGCTTGCGCGCGTCCACCGGGTGGTCTGGGGACCGCTTCGGCATCGTATAATGTGGTCTGTAATCTGGAGGAACGAATGAAAATTGCAAAGGACACCGTCGTGTCGGTCGCTTACAAGCTATCGGATGCGCAGGGCAATCTGATTGAGGAAAGCGACGAGCCGATGGTCTATCTGCACGGCGGCTATGATGGCACGTTCCCCAAGATCGAGGAAGTGCTGGACGGGCAGGAGCCGGGCTTCGAGACCCAGATCCAGCTTGAGCCGCAGGATGCCTTCGGCGAATACGATCCCGAGCTCGTGAAGATCGAGCCGCGCAACCGCTTTCCGGAGCCGCTCGAAGTGGGTATGCAGTTCGAAGGCACGCCCGAAGAAGGCGACGAAGACCTCGACGCGCTCATCTATACGGTCACGGACGTCGCCGAAGACAAGGTCGTGCTCGACGGCAATCACCCCCTGGCGGGCATGGCGCTGCGCTTCGCCCTGACGGTCAAGGAGGTGCGTGTCGCCACCGAAGACGAAATCGAACATGAGCACGCGCACGGCGCGGATGGCCTCGAAATCGTCGACGAAGACGAAGAAGACGACGGCGACGAAGGCGCCTCGAAACCCACCCTGCACTAATCGCCGATCAATGCGCGAAGCCGCCCGACGCCGGTGCGCCGGGTGGCTGCAACTGGCCGCCGCTATTCCCACCTTCCGGGCTGTTCTGCCCACTTGTACCATCTAGTCCATTCTGGCCACCCTGCGCGGGCCATACCGGCTTCGGCACGCCGTTTTCAGGCGCCGGCAAGCCTTGCGGCACGGCGGTTCCGGATGCGCCCGGCGCCACGTCGGGCGATTGCGGCATGCCCGGAATCTCGGTCACATCCGGCATCGACGACACTTCGGGCATTTCCGGCATCGCGGGCGACGCTACGCCTGGCAGATTCAACGACGGTGGTGTGGGCAGCATTGGCAGATGTTTCGGTACGTCGCGCACGCTCACGCGCAGAGGCGTACGGCGCGCCATGTCGGCGTCTACCTGCAGCCACTGCGTAAGTGGGTCGCGCAGCGAGAACGCGATGCGCGTGACGTTTTCTATCCTGGCGCCTTTGTCGTTACGCAGCGGCTGATCGATCGTGAAGCCGCGTGCGAGCTTCGAGTCGTCTGCATTCACGATGATGATCTGGCCGCGGAACGTTTCGGCGAGCTTCACGAGGCTGCGGCGCAACTCGAGATAGCCGTCGCGCGGCGCACGGTGAAAGCGCAGCCACGCGAAGCGATCCGGCCGCTCGTAATGCTCGGGCATCGCGTTGCCCTGCATGAAGATGACAATTGCGCGCGCGTTGCGGCGCTTCGCATATTCGGCCGCATGTTCGAGCCAGAAGCTGTTGGCGATCACGCGGTCTTCGAACTCGCCATTGCGCCCGCCTGCATTGAGATAGTGATTGTTCCCGTCGGGCACATTCAGCCCGATGAACACGGTATCGCCAAGTTGCCAGCGCACGTTTTCCCGATACGGCCGGAAGCGCGAAACTTCGCTCTCGCGCGTGAGCGTCAAGGGAGTCTGACCGAGCGCGTTAGGGTCGGAGAAGAAGTTCTGACGCAGGAAATCGAGTCGCTCTGCGGGATCGTAGGCACCCGAGCCGTTCATGCCGCAGGTCACCCAGTCGCGTTCGCCGGGCACGAACACGAGCGGCGCGCGTGACGCATCGAGAATGTCGTGACGACGCTCATAAAGATGGTCGGCACAGGTTTCGTGTGCACCTTTGAGATTGCCGTCGTAGACGGTGAAGGTGATTCCCGGATCGCGCCCGATGGCGTCGATGAGTCGCTGCGCCGACGCTTCCTCGGACTGCGAGGTGAGTGCGTTCGCCACGACCGCGAAGGCATAGCGCGGCGCTTGTGCGAGCGCCGCGAGCGGCGAACCCAGCAACGACGCCAGCATCAACGCGCATGACACACGGCGCATAATTTTCAGATAGCGCGAACGGGGGCTGCCGCGGCCCGCCGGTTGCGGTGGCCGCGGCGGCGTCGCGAGGCGACGCTCAGCGCTTCGTGTCCGGCGCCGTGGCCAGCTCATGCAGTTCGTACAACAGGTCGAGCGCGTCGCGCGGGCGCAATTCGTTCGGATCGAGTGCGCGCAGCCGCTGTGCGACGAGCGACGCGCCCAGATCTTCCTCTGCGGCCGGCGCAGCGCGATCTTCCACGAACGGTGCTTCGTCGTCGTAGTCGGCGGCGGGCGCGGCGAACAGGTCGAGTTGCGGCGTGGGCTGTCCTGCCGATTGCTGCTCCAGATGCACGAGATGTTTGCGCGCCGCGCGGATCACGGCGGCGGGCACACCCGCGAGCTGCGCGACCTGCAGGCCGTAGCTCTGGTTCGCCGGCCCTTCCTGCACCGCATGCAGGAAGACGATGCCGTGACCGTGTTCGACGGCTGAAAGATGCACGTTCGCCGCTTGAGCAAATTCCGTCGGCAGTTGCGTGAGCTCGAAGTAGTGCGTGGCGAAGAGCGTGTGGCAACCGTTGTGCGCGAGCAGATGCCGCGCAATGGCCCACGCGAGTGCGAGGCCGTCGAACGTCGACGTGCCGCGCCCGATCTCGTCCATCAGCACGAGGCTTTGCGGCGTGGCGTCGTTGAGAATGGCGGCGGCTTCGGTCATTTCGACCATGAAGGTCGAGCGGCCGCCCGCGAGGTCGTCGGCGGCGCCGATGCGCGTGAAGATGCGGTCGATCGGCCCGAAGCTTGCGCGCTTCGCCGGCACGTAGCTGCCCACGTAGGCGAGCAGGGCGATAAGCGCGGTCTGCCGCATGAAGGTCGATTTACCGCCCATGTTCGGGCCGGTGATGAGCAGCAGCTTGCGCTCGGCAGAAAGCAGGCAGTCGTTGGCGATGAACTGCTCGACCTGTGCTTCGACCACGGGATGCCGGCCTTGCTCGATCTCGATGCCGGGGGCTTCCGTGAACGTGGGCGCATTCCAGTCGAGCGCGCGGGCGCGTTCGGCGAAGGCGGCCAGCAGGTCGAGTTCGGCGAGCGCGGCGGCCACGCGCTGGCAATCAGGAATGAACGGCAGCAGCGATTGCAGCAGCGCGTCGTAGAGCGCCTTCTCGCGCGAAAGCGCGCGTTCCTGCGCCGAGAGCGCCTTATCCTCGAACGTCTTGAGTTCAGGCGTGATGTAGCGCTCGGCGTTCTTGAGCGTTTGACGACGGCGATAGTCGTCGGGAACCTTGTCGGTCTGGCCACGCGTGACTTCGATATAGAAGCCATGCACCTTGTTGTACTCGACGCGCAGATTGCCGATGCCGGTGCGCGTGCGCTCGCGCGTTTCGAGGTCGAGCAGGAACTGGCCGCAGTTCTCGGAGATGTCGCGCAGTTCGTCGAGGTCCGCGTCGTAGCCGCGCGCGATCACGCCGCCGTCGCGCACCATGGCGGCCGGCTCGGGCGCGACTGCGCGCAGCAGCAGCGCCGCGCATTCTGCTGGCGGTTCGAGCGCCTCGGCGATGTGCGCAAGCGACGTGGCCGCGCCGCTTGCGGCTGCAACCTGTTCGCGCAGCGCGGGCAACGCCGCGAAGGTGTCGCGCAGGCTCGACAGGTCGCGGGGGCGCGCGGAAAGCAGCGCGAGCCGCCCCGTGATGCGCTCGACGTCGGCGATCTGGCGCAGCGCGCCGCGCAGCGTATCGACGCTCGCTTGCGGTGGCGCCTCCAGCAGCGCGCCGATGGCCTGCTGGCGCATTTGCGCAATCGCAGCCTGGCGCGGCGGGTGATGGAGCCAGTGACGCAGCAAGCGGCTGCCCATGGCCGTGCTGCACGTGTCGAGCAGCGAGCAGAGCGTGGGCGATTCGGTGCCGCGCAACGTTTCAGTGAGTTCGAGGTTGCGGCGCGTGGCCGGATCGAGCCCGATGTATTCCGATTCGGCTTCGACTTTCAGGCTGCGCACGTGGCGCAGTTGCTGGCCCTGCGTGGCCGCCGCATAGAGCAGCAGCGCGCCCGCCGCGCCGCACGCGCTCGTGAGCGTTTGCGCGCCGAAGCCGTCGAGGCTCGCCACGTCGAGCTGGTCGCACAGGCGCTGCTTGCCCGAGCCGACGTCGAAGTGCCAGGCGGGCACGCGCGTGAGCGCGCCCGATCCGGCGGGCGGCGCCCAGGCGGACGTTTCCGCCGGCATTTCCGCGACGAGGATTTCCGCCGGCCGAATACGCTCGAACGCCGTGGCGACCTGTTCCGGCGCGACTTCCGCGAGGCGCAGCGCGCCGCTGGCGAGATTGAGCCACGCGAGCCCGACATTGACGGTCACGCCGCGGCGGTTGTGGCCGGGGCAAACGGCCATCAGGTAGACGTCGTTCTTGTCGGAAAGGAGCGCTGCGTCTGTCAGCGTGCCGGGCGTCACCACGCGCACGACCTTGCGCTCGACCGGGCCCTTCGACGTGGCCGGGTCGCCGATCTGCTCGCAGATCGCGACCGACTCGCCCAGCTTCACGAGCTTTGCGAGATATTGCTCGACCGCGTGATGCGGCACGCCCGCCATCTTGATCGGATTGCCCGCCGACGCGCCGCGCTGCGTGAGCGTGAGGTCGAGCAGGCGCGCGGCTTTCTCGGCGTCTTCGAAGAAGAGCTCGTAGAAGTCGCCCATGCGGTAGAACACGAGCGTACCCGGATGATCGGCCTTGATGCGCAGGTACTGCTGCATCATGGGAGTGTGTTGCGCGGTGTCGGCTGCGCCTGCGGTGTGTGTAGCCATCCTCGGTGTCTTGCTAGGGGTTCAGGGCGTGAGTTTAACGCGCGCCGATTGCATGTAAAGCCAGCCTTTCGGCTAACGCCATCCGATCATTCGTCGACCAGCGCCTGCAGGTCCACGGTGCGCGCGTTTGCCGCACTGTGCCGCATGGCGAGCCAGATCATCGTGGAAACGAACACGCCGAACACGACGATGATCCACTGCACGGGTACCTTCGCGGTGAGCAGCAGCGCATACGCGCCGAGCATGAGCAGCACCGCGAGATTCTGGTTGAAATTCTGCACCGCGATCGAGTGGCCCGCCGAAAGCAGGGTCGCGCCGCGATGCTGGAGCAGGGCGTTCATCGGCACGATGAAAAAACCGGCGAGCACGCCGAGCAGCACCATCAGCGGATACGCGAAAAGCAGATAGAAGGGCACGATGAACGTGCCGAAGCGCACGCCCACGCCTTGCGGAAACAGGCCCTTGCTGTAGAACGCCATGCCGATCGCCACTGCGCCGCACAGCACGCCCACGGGCAGCACGCGCAACGAGGCGCGCAGCGACACCCATGCGGCTGCCGCGCCCGCGCCCAGCGCAATGCCGAGTCCCGTCACGCCCTGCATCACGGCGGCTTTCGAGAGCGAGAGTCCGAGATTCGCGTCGGCCCATTTGAGGACGAGCAATTGCAGCGTGACCGCCGCGCCCCACATCAGGGTCGTGACCCAGAGTGCGATTTGCGCGAGCTTGTCGGTCCAGAGCACATTGAAACTATGCGTGAAATCGCCCATGAGCCGCGCCGGCTCCCTGAGCCGGTTTTCATAGCGGGCAAGCGTGTCGGGAATGCCGATGTTGATGATCGCGGCGCACACATACGTGATCATCACGGCGAGCATCGCGAGGTGGGCGGCCGAATGGATGAGCGGTAGCGGATGGCGCGTGACGAAACGATCGGCGTACGTCGAAACGAGCGCGCCGCCCATCATCGTGCCAATGATGGTGGATAGCACCGTGGCCGATTCGAGCCATGCATTGGCGGCGATGAGTTTTTCGGCCGGCAGCAATTCCGTCAGGATTCCGTACTTTGCTGGCGAGTACGCGGCGGCGCCGAAGCCGACCACGCCATACGCGAGCATGGGATGCACGCCTGCGATCATCAGCAGGCAACCGCCCGCCTTGAGCGCGTTCGAGACGAACATCACGTGGCGCTTTTGCAGGGCGTCGGCGAACGCGCCGACGAAAGGCGCGAGCAGCACGTAAGAGATCGTGAAGAAGATCTGCAGGAGCGGCGTCACCCAGGCGGGCGAAGCAATCACTGTGAGCAGCGCGATCGCCGCGATGAGGAGTGCGTTGTCGGCAAGCGACGACACGAACTGCGCGGCGATGATCGTGTAGAAGCCTTTTTTCATCGGATGCGTGCGTGGCCCTCTTGCGGCAGGGCGACCGGCGAAACAAAAAAGCGGCCGAAGCCGCTCGCTGCGCATGGGTGGGCCAGGGCTGACCTGGCGCGCGCGTTGCACGCGTCGCGGTGGAACAAGGCGTGCACCGCGACGCGCATGGACGATCAGGCCGCCTTCGTGACGCGCGTGTACTTCGAGAGGATCGGCACCATTTGCGCGTAGATCTTCGGGTTGCCCGCGACGACTTCGCCCACGTGCAGGAAGTCCGAGTCGCCCGTGTAGTTGCCGATCAGACCGCCGGCTTCCGTCACGAGCAGGCCGCCCGCGGCGACGTCCCACGGATTGAGACCCTGCTCGAAGAAGCCGTCCATGCGGCCGGCGGCGACGTTGGCCAGATCGAGCGCTGCCGCGCCCGGGCGGCGCAGGCCCGCGCACGCGTTGGTCATTTCGGCGAACAGTTCGCAGTAGCTGTCGAGGCCGTCCTTTTCGCGGAACGGGAAGCCGGTGCCGATCAGACCGTCGGCGAGACGGTCGCGGCGGCCCACACGGATGCGGCGGTCGTTCAGGAACGCGCCGCGGCCGCGCGAGGCGGTGAAGAGATCGTTGCGAGTCGGGTCATAGACCACGGCCTGCGTGACAATGCCCTTGTGCGCGAGCGCGATCGAGACGCAGTAGTACTGGAAGCCGTGGATGAAGTTGGTGGTGCCGTCGAGCGGATCGATGATCCACTGGTACTCGGACTCGTTGTCCGATTCGCCCGATTCCTCGGCGAGGATGGCGTGGTCGGGGTAGGCCGTCTTGAGCGTTTCGATGATGGCGGCTTCGGCCGCCTTGTCGACTTCCGTGACGAAATCGTTATGCTGCTTCTTCGCGACCTGCACGAGGTCGAGGTCGAGCGACGCGCGGTTGATGATCTGTCCGGCGCGGCGCGCGGCCTTGACAGCGATGTTGAGCATGGGATGCATGAGCCAGGATCCTTGTTGTCCGGCGCTCGCGCGAAAGCTCGCTGCGTGCCGGTGGTGCAAAAGATAAAAGCGTCTAACGATTGGACAGGGCGCGGGTCACGAATCGGACCTGCGGAACCTGTCCCGTCAACGGAGACGAATTGGATAAGAGCGGTGCGCGGCGGCGCGGTTTGCCAGAAAGTGGCCAGCAATGTGCCGAGCGTCTGGCGGGCAACCACACGGCTGCACGATTCGCCCGACGCGCGCGAAACCGCCATTTTACCCGAGTATCGGCATTTCTATGGCTTCTCCCGGGCAGGATATCGGGATTTCTATGGATATGACGTTCGGCCGGTCTGCGCGCCGGCGCAAACGCGATGGCGGGCGGCCTGGCGCGCCACGATCCGCGTGAGCGGCCCTCGCCGCGGCGCGAGGCGCGCTAACATAGATATTTCAATCTCCCTTTCGCAGTTAGAGAACCATCTTGGCGCACCCCGATTCACCTGATTCCCACGCACCGGCGCCGGCTTTCGGCGACGCCCACGAGCCGCTGCGCGGCGGCTTCACGTCCACCCGCTTCGTGCTCGTCGAGCCGAGCCATCCCGGCAATGTCGGCGCGGCGGCGCGCGCGCTGAAGACCATGGGATTCTCGCGCCTCGTGCTGGTGGCGCCGCGCGTGCCGCAGGTCCACTGCGACCCGGAGGCCGTCGCGATGGCGAGCGGGGCGGACGACGTGCTCGCGGCCGCCCACATCGTGCCGACGCTCGCCGACGCGCTGGCGGGCGTGCAATGGTCGCTCGCGCTCACTGCGCGCACGCGCGAGTACGGGCCGCCGCCCGCCGCGCCGCGCCGGGCGGTGCAGGACGCTTGCCGTCAGGTGGCGCACGGCGGCGACATCGCGCTCGTGTTCGGCAATGAGCGCACGGGCCTCTCGAACGACGATGTCGAGCGCTGCAGCGCGCTTGCGCACATCCCGGCCAACCCCGCCTATAGCTCGCTCAATCTTGCCCAGGCGGTCCAGGTGCTCTCCTACGAACTGCGCCTCGCGTATCTCGGCGAGAGCGCGCCTGCCGCGGCGTTGCCGGCGGCTGGCGGAGCGGGCGGGACTTCCCAGCTTTCGGCTGGATCGCCGCTTGCGACGAGCGACGACATCGAGCGCATGTATGTGCACCTCGAGAACGCGCTCATCGCGCTCGACTTTCTCGACCCCGCCAATCCGAAGAAGCTGATGTCGCGACTACGGCGGCTCTTTGCCCGCTCGGGGCTCGAGCGCGAGGAGGTCAATATCGTGCGCGGCATCGCCAAGCACATTCTCATGCTCAAGGGCAAAGGCGAGAACCGTTGATGCGCCGGGCCGGCGCGACGTGCGCGCCGGCGTCCGACCTTGCCGCTGTCGGGGACTTCCGACCGCAAATCGGCTTTGCGCCTACAATCGGCTGAAAACCGGCGAAGAATTCATAAGCAAATGCGCGTGGCTGCAATAGCCGCTGCGCCGCTTCGCGCGCACGCTGCGGTGGCGTGCGGCCGCCATTCCCCCTGTTTCACACGTTTTTTTTGCGTGACTGCCATGTTCAAGAGACTTCGCGAAGACATTGCCACGATCCGCGAGCGCGATCCCGCCGCGCGCAGTGCGTGGGAGGTCCTGACCTGTTATCCGGGTCTGCATGCGCTCGTGCTCCATCGTTTCGCGCATGCGTGCTGGCGCGCGCGGCGCCGCTGGCTCGCGCGTTACGTTTCGCAGATCGCACGTTTTCTTACCGGCATCGAAATCCATCCGGGCGCGACCATCGGCAGGCGTGTGTTCATCGACCACGGCATGGGCGTCGTGATCGGCGAGACGGCCGAGGTCGGCGACGACTGCACGATCTATCAGGGCGTGACGCTCGGCGGCACGTCGCTCACGCGTGGCGCCAAGCGCCATCCGACATTGGGTGCGGGCGTGATCGTCGGTGCGGGCGCGAAGGTGCTCGGCGGCTTCACGGTGGGTGCCGGGGCGAAGATCGGCTCGAACGCCGTCGTCGTGAAGCCGGTGCCGGACGGCGCGACGGCGGTGGGCAACCCCGCGCGCGTCGTCGCGCCGGCGAAGACTGCGTCGGTGCAGGCCAAGCCGGCTTCGGCGCGCGAGGGCTTCTGCGCTTACGGCATCACGCCCAATGCGGACGACCCGGTTTCGCTCGCGATCCACGGCCTGATCGACCACGCAGCCACGCAGGCGCAGCGTGTCGATGCCATCGTCGTTGCGCTCGAGCGCCTCGGCACGCGTCTCGAGGCGCTGCACGGCGCCGATGCGGCGCTCGCTGAATTGCGGCGTCTGTCGGAGGGGCTGGAATGTGGCGGTCCGCAGGCCGTTGCGGCGGCCAGCGAAGAAGAGAAAGCGCCCGTGCGCGTTTGACGCGCGGCGCGACCAGGGTGCTAGAAGCGGCACACCTCGGTTTCAGTCCAGCGGCAAGACCCTGAACCCTTCGGCGTCCACGCGCAGATAGCCGCCGCGTGGCTTGCCGTGATCGAGATCCCAGTCGGGCAAGACCCAACGCGTGCCGCCGGGCTCCTGGTGGCGTGCCGGCCTGTGCGTGTGACCGTGCACGATGGTGTTCGCACGCGCGCGCTTGAAGAGCGCCGCCACGCCTTTTGCGGTGACGTCGTACTTCGGCAGGCGCGGCCCGCTGCGCTTGCTTTCGCTCGCGTAGCGCGCGCGCTCGGCAATCGCACGCCGCCAGCGAAACGGCCATGCGAGAAACAGCAGTTGCACGAGTCGGTTGCGCGCGAGCTTGCGAAAGATCTGATAGCCGTGATCGTCGGTGCACATCGCATCGCCGTGCGCGAGTGCGAGACGCGTGCCGAACGCGGTGATCGCGATGGGGTCGGGCAGCCAGATCGCGCCCGCGGCTTTCATGAAGCGCTTGCCCATCAGAAAGTCGCGGTTGCCGTGCATGATGTAGAGCGCGATGCCGCGCTCGGAGAGCGTATGCATGAGCGCAGCCATGCGCGCGGGGAACGGATCGCTGAGCATGTCGTCACCGATCCAGTATTCGAAGAGGTCGCCGAGTATGAACACCGAGTCGGCCTGATCGGCCGTGACCCGGATAAAGCGCTCGAACGCGGCGACCGTACGCGGAATCCCTTCATTCAGATGGACATCGGAAATGAACAGGAACGGGCGAGCCGCGTGCGGGCGCTTGCCCTCGCCGGGCACGCCCGCGGCAGCGTGTCGTAAAGCCTTTTCCTGCAGCATCGATGAAGGGTGTGCGTGAGAGTGGGTTGAAGCTTATTCGACGACGACAGCCTTTTCGATCACGACGTCGTCGACCGGCACGTCCTGATGGAAGCCCTTCGAGCCCGTCTTGACCTTCTTGATCTTGTCGACCACTTCGAGGCCTTCCACGACCTTGCCGAACACGGCGTAGCCCCAGCCTTGCGGCGTCGGCGACGAGTGGTTCAGGAAGTCGTTGTCGGCCACGTTGATGAAGAACTGTGCCGATGCCGAGTGCGGGTCGTTGGTGCGCGCCATGGCGATCGAGCCGCGTTCGTTCTTCAGGCCGTTGTTCGCTTCGTTTTCGATCGGCGCTTCGGTCGGCTTTTGCTTCATGCCGGCGTCGAAGCCGCCGCCCTGGATCATGAACCCGTCGATGACGCGGTGGAACACCGTGCCGTCATAGTGGCCGTTCTTCACGTAGTTGAGGAAGTTGGCGACCGTCTTCGGGGCCTTCTCGGCGTTCAGTTCGAGCTTGATGACGCCGTGGTTCGTGTGCAGTTCGACCATGATGGGATCCTTTGCCTGTGGCTGGGGGAGTGAACGTCGCTGCGTCGGCAAGAGGCGGGGCGTGTTGCCCAACGCGTGTGCCGGCGCCGCGACGTGCGACGGGTGAGGGCGGCGTTGCCGCCCGGTTAGTCGATGATGACCTGGCGTGTTGCCGGCGCTTTACTTGCCGACGACGGTCGCCGATTCGATCACGATTTCCTTTTGCGGCACGTCGGCCATCGGGCCGCGCGAGGTGGTGGGCGCCGCTTCGATCTTCTTCACGACGTCCATGCCCTGCGTGACCTTGCCGAACACGGCATAGCCGTTGCCGTCCGGGTTCGGATAGTCGAGGCCGGCGTTGTCGACCGTGTTGATGAAGAACTGCGCGGTGGCCGAATTCGGGTCGCTCGTGCGCGCCATCGCGATCGTGCCCGTGAGGTTCTTCAGGCCGTTCTTGCTTTCGAGCGCGACCGGCGCGCGCGTGGGCTTCTCGACGAAGCTTTGCGTGTAGCCGCCGCCCTGGATCATGAAGCCGCGAATCACGCGATGAAAGATCGTGCCGTTGTACTGGCCAGCCTTCACGTACTGCAGGAAATTGTCGACGGTCTTCGGCGCTTTCTCCGGATAGAGTTCGACGCGAATGTCGCCTTCACTGGTCTTGAAGAGCACTTGCGGATGCGCGGCGGCCGGCTGGCCGTTTTGCGCAAAGGCGGGTGCGTTCGCGATCAGGGCGGCGCTGCCGAGCGCCAACATCAACCATTTCATGAGTATCCTCGGAAGTGCGGGAAAAACGTGTTGCGGCGCGCGAGGTGCTGCGCGCCACGTGTTAGTTCGACGGCGCCACGAAAGGCGGCATCGCCAGCGACCCCGTCGAGCCGCCGAACTGGTACGCGGGATTGGTGAACGCGGGCACGAGCGCCGTCGGGCTTGCGCCCGACGCGGCTTCTGGCGCTGCCGCAGCGGCGTTCGCTTTCTTCGCAGCGGGCGGCGGCGAGATGATCTTCGCGATGTCGGCGAGGCGTTGCGACGTCGCGCCGCTCGTGTGACCGAGCGTTTGCGCGCGTCGGTATGACGCATCGGCCAGACGCAGGTACAGGTCGCCGAGATTTTCCCACGCGAGACTATACGAAGGGTTCGCCTTCACCGCCGTTTCGAGTGCGACGCGCGCCTCCTCGTAGCGGCCATGCTTGGCATAAAGCGCCGCGAGATTGTTGTAAGGCTCGGGCAGTTCGGGGTAGAGCTGCGTAAGTTCGGTGAACGCCTCGATCGCGTCGTCGTCGCGGTTCAGGCGCGCGAGAATGGTCGCGCGCTTGAACTTCGCCTGCACGTCGCGCGGGTTCGTCTTGATGCGTTCGTCGAGCTGGCGCAGCGCGCCAGCCCAGTCCTGCTGGCTGATCGCTGCGTCGGCGCCTGGTGTGGCGTCGGACGTCGCCGGGGGCGCGGCATGCGCGATGCTCACGCTGCACAGCACGATCGCGACGCTCGAGAGAGCCGACGCGGCAAGGGTCGCAGCGCGGGGCGCGCGGCCGCTGGAAGGTTTCATAGGGTGAGGTCGCGGTGTTATACTCCGAGCCATTCTAACAAAAGGTCTGTGCGTTTTCGTCGCGCGCTTTGTCCCTCGCCCGTTTGTTCGCGTTATGTTTGCATTACGGGCGCTTGCGCGAGTCGCCGGGCTTTCCAACGCCACTCGTGGTCGTCTCCGCTGAGCATAGCAACCTGTTTGCAGTCCGGACGCCGACAGACAGCAGCCTGAGTCATGCGGGCATCACCCGCTGGCTGCGGTCGGCGCCGCCGCGGATTTCTTTCGACCCACGTATCCATCGCCTTTATGGAATCACTGCGCATCTACAACACGCTCGCGCGTGACAAGCAAATTTTCGTGCCACTCGAGCCCGGCGTCGTGCGTATGTACGTCTGCGGGATGACGGTGTACGACTATTGTCACATCGGGCATGCGCGCGTGATGGTGGTGTTCGATATCGTACAGCGCTGGTTGCGCGCGCTCGGTTACAACGTGACCTACGTGCGCAACATTACCGATATCGATGACAAGATCATTCGTCGCGCGGTGGAAAACGGCGAGACGATCAAGCAGCTCACCGACCGTTTCATCGCAGCGCTTCACGAAGACGCGGACGCGCTCGGCATCGAGCGTCCCGACCATGAGCCGCGCGCGACGCAGTACATCCCGCAGATGCTCGACATGATCGGCAAGCTCGAGCGCAACGGTTACGCGTACCAGGGTGCGGACGGCGACGTGAACTACGCCGTGCGCAAGTTCGCGAACTATGGCGCGCTCTCGGGCAAGTCGATCGAGGACCTGCGCGCGGGCGAACGTGTGGCGACGAACGATGCCAAGCAGGATCCGCTTGACTTCGTCCTGTGGAAACAGGCAAAACCGCAAGAGCCGGCCGACACGAGCTGGGACTCGAAGTACGGGCGCGGCCGTCCGGGCTGGCATATCGAATGCTCGGCCATGGGCTGCACGCTGCTTGGCGAGCACTTTGACATTCATGGCGGTGGCCAGGACCTGCAGTTTCCGCACCACGAGAACGAGATTGCACAGAGCGAAGGCGCGACCGGCAAGACGTTCGTCAATACGTGGATGCATAACGGCTTCGTGAATATCGACAACGAGAAGATGTCGAAGTCGCTCGGCAACTTCTTCACGATCCGCGAAGTGCTGGCGAAGTACGATGCAGAAGTGGTGCGCTTCTTCATGGCGCGCGCGCATTACCGCTCGCCGCTGAATTACAGCGACGTGCATCTCGACGACGCGCGCAACGCGCTCACGCGTCTTTACACGGCGTTGAAGGACGTGACGCCCGACGCCGGTGAGCTCGACTGGAATGAGCCGTACGCACAGCGTTTTCGTGCGGCAATGAACGACGACTTCAACACGCCGGTGGCGATCGCCGTGCTGTTCGAACTCGCGAGCGAGGTGAATCGTACGCGCGACGCCGTGCTCGCGCGTCAGCTGCAGCGCCTCGCACGCGTGATCGGGCTGCTCGTGCGCGAGCCGCGCGTGTATCTGCAACAGGCTGCGGGCGCAGAAGAGGCGGGCGCGCTCGACGTGGCAGCGGTCGAAGCGAAGATCGCGGCGCGCACGGCGGCCAAGCAGGCGAAGCAGTATGCGGAGGCGGACCGGATTCGGGCCGAACTGCTCGAAGCCGGTGTCGCGCTCGAAGACAAACCGGGCGGATTGACCGAGTGGCGCCGCGTGTAAGCGGGCTGTCCAGTTTCCACTGATCGATTCGCGAGGCAGGAGGCAGGATGGCAACGGCCACGAAGACGCAGACCAGGCGGTCTGCGTCGCTAACGGGCGGAACTGCGGGCGCACCCGCAGGTGCAAAGCGCGCGCTCAATGGCGCGGGCGGCAAGGCAGCGACAAAGCCGGCTACCAAGGCGGCGCGTGGTAAGGCAAACGGCGCGTCCACATCGCACGAGGCGCTCGACGGCGCGGCGATCGAGGCCGCGCTCTCCAATGGTCCGGCGGTGCTCGAAGCCGTGGAGCCGGCGGCGAATGCGCTCGGCGATCTCGAATTCGAAGTGCAGCGTCCCGACTATTGGGACAAGGCCTGCGCGGACCTCGTCAAGCGCGACCGTATTCTCAAGAAGCTGATTCCGAAGTTCGGCCCAGTGCATTTGCTGAGCCGCGACGATCCGTTCGTCACGCTCGCGCGTTCGGTGGTCGGCCAGCAGATTTCGACGGCGGCGGCGCAAGCGCTCTGGCAGCGTGTGGAAGCCGCGTGTCCGAAGCTCGTGCCGCAACAGTTCCTGAAACTCGGTCACGAAAAGCTCGCCGCGTGCGGGCTCTCGAAACGCAAGACGGAATACATTCTCGATCTCGCGCAGCATTTCGTCTCGGGCGCGCTGCATGTCGGCAAGTGGACGTCGATGGACGACGAGGACGTGATCGCGGAGCTCACGGCAATTCGCGGCATTGGCCGCTGGACCGCCGAGATGTTCCTGATCTTCAATCTCGCGCGCCCGAACGTGCTGCCGCTCGACGATCTCGGTCTGATCCGCGCGATCAGCGTCAACTATTTCAGTGGCGAGCCGGTCACGCGCAGCGAAGCGCGCGAAGTCGCGGCCAACTGGGAGCCGTGGCGTACTGTCGCGACGTGGTACATGTGGCGCAGCCTCGAGCCGTCGTGAGGCTTGAGTCAGCCGTTAATTTTTAAGAAAAATCCTATCGATCGAAGAAATCGATAGTTCTGAGCCGATTTCGGCGCGGGCTGGCGCGGTTAGAATACGCGCTGCCGCAAAGTGAAGGATTCCCACACATGAAGACCACGTTTCTGGATTTCGAACAGCCGATCGCTGAACTGGAAGCGAAGATCGAAGAACTGCGCTTCGTTCAGGACGATTCGGCCGTCGATATTTCGGAAGAAATCGAGCGGCTGTCGAAGAAGAGCCAGCAGCTCACGAAGGACCTCTATGCGAACCTGAGCCCGTGGCAGGTTTCGCAGATCGCGCGTCATCCGCAGCGTCCGTACACGCTCGATTACGTGCACGAGCTTTTCACCGATTTTCACGAACTCCATGGCGACCGCTCGTTCGCGGACGACCTTTCTGTCGTTGGCGGCCTCGCGCGCTTCAATGGTCAGGCCTGCATGGTGATCGGTCATCAGAAGGGCCGTGACACGAAGGAGCGTGCCGCGCGCAACTTCGGCATGCCGCGCCCGGAAGGCTATCGCAAGGCCGAACGCCTCATGCGCCTCGCCGAGAAGTTCGGTCTGCCCATCTTCACGTTCGTCGACACGCCGGGCGCATACCCGGGCATCGGCGCGGAAGAGCGTGGCCAGTCGGAAGCGATCGGCCGCAATCTCTACGTGATGGCCGAACTCAAGACGCCGATCATCACGACGATCATCGGTGAAGGCGGATCCGGCGGCGCGCTCGCCGTCGCGGTTGCCGACACGGTCATGATGCTGCAATTCTCGACCTACTCGGTGATCTCGCCGGAAGGCTGCGCATCGATTCTCTGGAAGAGCGCTGCGAAGGCGCCGGAAGCCGCGGAAGCGCTGGGCCTCACGGCGCACCGCCTGAAGGCGCTGGGTCTCATCGACAAGATCGTGAACGAGCCGCTCGGCGGCGCGCATCGCGACCCGAAGGGCATGGCTGCGCTGCTGCGCCGCGCGCTTGCCGACTCACTGCGCCAGTTCCAGGGCATGAGCATCGCCGACCTGAAAGAGCGCCGTTTCGAGCGCCTGATGGCCTACGGCAAGTACAAGGAAACGACGCCGGGCGCGTAAGGCGCGCGACGTCAACGCTCTATTACGTCTGCGGTCGTGCTGTGACCGACCATCCCGAATCCGACGCCGGGCGCATCATTCTCGATGCGCTCGGCGTTGTGCTTTCCGCGCTTCCCAACGACGCACGCATCGCGATCGCGTATAGCGGCGGGCTCGACTCGTCGGTGCTGCTCGATGCCGCAGTGCGCGCGGCCGGCGCTGCGCGTCTGATTGCGCTGCATGTGCATCACGGACTGAGCCCGAACGCCGACGCATGGCTCGCCCATTGCGAGGCGAGCGCGCGCGGCCACGGCGTGGCGTTCGACGCACGGCGTGTGGAGCTGGCGCGCGACGACGCGGGCGGCGTCGAGGCGGCCGCCCGCGATGCCCGCTATCGCGCGCTCGACGCGATGTGCGCGGTGCATGGTGTCGAGGTGCTCTGGCTCGCGCAGCATGCGGACGATCAGGCGGAAACAGTGCTGCTGCAGTTGCTGCGCGGCGCGGGACTCGCGGGGCTCGCGGCGATGGCGCCTGCGCGCGCGAGCGGCAATGGCGCGGTGCGCATGCGGCCATTGCTCGCTCTGTTGCGCACGCAACTGGAGCGCTATGCGCGCGCGCATGGCGTGCAGTGGATCGAGGACGAGTCGAACGACGACACGCGTTACGCACGCAACGCCTTGCGCCACGACGTGATGCCGGCGCTCTCGGCCCATTTCCCCGGCTATCGCGACGCGCTCGCGCGCACGGCGGCGCATGCGGCTGCTTCGCAGCGTCTGCTCGACGATCTGGCGCGGATCGATTTGCGCGACGTTGGACTCGATGATGCAAGTGCGCTTTCACACACCGCGCTGGTCGCGCTCGACGACCCGCGCGCGCTCAATGTGCTGCGCTACTGGATGCGCTCGCTTGGCCTGTCGGCGGCATCGGCGGCGCGGCTGGCCGACATGTTGCGGCAGTTGCGCGAGGTTGCGCGCGACGACCTGAACGCTCACGCATTGCGCGTCGATCACGCCGGACACCGCTTGCGCGCGTATCGCGGCATCGTCACGTGGCAAGCCGCAGCCGTACGCGAAGAACGCGCAGGCGAGGGCGCCACGCATTCGCGTGCGCCTGTGTCGTTGAAGTGGCGCGGCGAGGAAATCTGGCGTCTGCCATCGTGGCGCGGCACCTACGTTTTTGCGCCTGCCGCGCCCGACGACCCCGACGCCGTCCCAGAGCATGTGCTCGCGAGCGCTCCGCTCGTCGCGCGCGAGCGTAGCGGCGGCGAGCGTTTGCGCGACGAGGCTGCGAACGTGAGCCGCACGCTCAAGAATCTGTTCCAGACGCGTGGCGTGCCCGCATGGGAGCGCGACGTGCCGCTGCTCTTCACGGGAGAGACGCTGCTGTTCGTGCCCCGTATCGGCGTCAACCGGTCGGCGTTCGGTGCGGCGCCAGGCGAGCCGGGCGTGGCCTGGCGTCGCATCGAATGGCGCGAAGATTTACTGATCGCCTGAATTCACGCGCGCGGTCACCGCGCAGTTGGTGCGCAGTTGCCGCACGGCCGTGGCTGAACCGATCGGCGCAAGCGTGATCGTTCCCCCGCAAATCCTTGCCCCGCAAGCCTTTTTCGCCCTCCGCAAGCCTGTTTCGTCTTGTAATTTTGACGTCAATCGGGTAGTGTAAGTCGTTTGTCCAGCCCGCTTTTTCGCGTTCACGGACGCCGTCAAAAGCGGCGTGTGCCATGAAGGCGCGATTTTTCCTTCGAGCGGTATCCGACGGTTGCAGGGACGTCGTAGCGGCATGCGGGCAGGGCGCAAGTGCAAGCCACAAGAAGGCACGAGAAGGTACAAGCGCGCATCACCAATCGACACGATGCGCCGGCCTTCGCGCCCCTGAGGGCAAAACCCGCGCGTGCTGCACGCGCTGAAGCCGCCGCCATGGCCATAAGCGTCCGGGCGGCCCGGTCCTTCGGTGCGCCAGCGCGGTAACATCTCCAGTTCAGAACGACAATGGCACTCATCGTACACAAATACGGCGGCACCTCGATGGGCTCGGTCGAGCGCATCAAGAACGTCGCCAAGCGCGTCGCCAAATGGCACAAGGCCGGCCACAAGATGGTCGTCGTGCCCTCGGCGATGTCCGGCGAAACCAATCGTCTGCTCGGTCTCGCGAAAGAAATTTCGCCGCAGCCCAGCCCGCGCGAGCTCGACATGATTGCGTCGACCGGTGAGCAGGTGAGCGTTGGTCTCCTCTCGATCGCGCTGCAGGATGCAGGCGTCGACGCCATCAGCTACACCGGCTGGCAAGTGCCGGTCAAAACCGACAGCTCGTTCACCAAGGCCCGCATCAACGACATCGACGGCGAGCGCGTGCTGGCCGACCTCGACGAAGGCAAGGTGGTCGTGATCACGGGCTTCCAGGGCATCGACCCGGAAGGCCATATCACCACGCTCGGCCGCGGCGGCTCGGACACTTCGGCGGTTGCAGTCGCAGCCGCGCTGAAGGCCGACGAATGCCTGATCTATACGGACGTGGACGGCGTGTACACGACCGACCCGCGTGTGGTCGACGACGCACGCCGTCTCGATCGCATTACGTTCGAAGAGATGCTGGAAATGGCCAGCCTCGGCTCGAAAGTGCTGCAGATCCGCTCGGTGGAATTCGCGGGCAAGTATCAGGTGAAGACGCGTGTGCTCTCCAGCCTGACCGACCCGATGATGAACCTCGACGAGGAAATGACCTCGGGCACCCTGATTACTTTTGAAGAAGACGAGACCATGGAAAAAGCAGTCATCTCGGGTATCGCGTTCCAGCGCGACGAGGCCCGCATTGCCGTGATGGGCGTGCCCGACAAGCCGGGCATCGCGTATCAGATCCTCGGCCCGGTGGCGGACGCGAATATCGACGTCGACATGATCATCCAGAACCAGAGCGTGGCCGGCAAGACCGACTTCACGTTCACGGTGCCGCGCGGCGACTATCAGCGCGCCATGGATGTCCTGAACAACCAGGTGAAGGGTCACGTGAACGCCGAGCAGGTGCTGGGCGATCCGAAGGTGTCGAAGGTCTCGGTGGTCGGCGTGGGCATGCGCTCGCACGTGGGCGTGGCGAGCAAGATGTTCCGCACGCTCTCGGAAGAGGGCATCAACATCCAGATGATCTCGACTTCGGAAATCAAGATCTCGGTGCTGATCGACGAGAAGTACATGGAGCTGGCGGTCCGCGCGCTGCACAAGGCATTCGACCTCGAGCACGCGTAAATCGCGCTGGGTTGGCGTTGTATTGGCGTTGGGTCTGGGTTGTATGACGCGGATGTGACGCAGTTTTTCCGCTTGATTCTGATTTGAGATGCCGCGCGCGACGTTCGTTGTGCGCTTGCAGAAAAAACTTTGCAAAAAAGCGTCGTATGAATTGACCGGAAGGCGCTAACCCGCTATTATCTTGGCTTCGTTGCGCTGCCTCCCTGGCGCGAACGAAGTTTTCGGGAGACGTGGCCGAGAGGTCGAAGGCACTCCCCTGCTAAGGGAGCATCTGGGCCAAAACCTGGATCGAGGGTTCGAATCCCTCCGTCTCCGCCAGTAATGGCGGCGAAACCCCGCAAGTCTCGGCTTGCGGGGTTTTTGTTTTTTTGGCCCACGTTGTGCGTGAAGTCGGTGTTTGATCGGCCGCTTATTGCTTCTTGCCGCCGTCGAGGCGGCTCCGTTGTCGATTCCCGATTTCCAGGATTCATTTAATCAGGACTGCGATGGATGTATGTCAGGGAAGCGATATGGGGTCCCACATCGAGTCGTGCGCAACGCCTGGTGGAAGAGCGGGGTGTGCGCAAAGTCGTTCGTCATGCGAATGAAACGGCGTTTTCACGTGCATGCCGCACTCATGACCCAAGGTCCTGCTGGCGCCCGCACGCTTTGGCGCCAGCGGTGATATCCTCCGCTGCGCCGTCGTTCGCCGCGTTGCCCATGCTCACGGCAACACTGGGTCGCGAAAAGCACGCGAGCGATGTGCGCATTCGCACTGCGCTGCGCGCCGCCAGCCTTCGCGTGGGTGTAACGAGACGTAACGACATCGAACGCAGGGCAGGTTTGTGCATCAGTTATTACAAGTTTGAAATACGCCGGCCAAGACCGTGCGTTATATTGGTTTCAACAAAACATCAAACCCGAAAGGTGAGTCCATGAAGTTCCCACGTGTTGTTGCAATGCTGCTCGGGGGCGTGGCTATCGGCGCATCGAGCGTTGCTATGGCTGGCGTGAGCGTTGGTGTCAACATCGGTATTCCGGCCCCGGTTTATGTCGCTCCGCAGCCGGTCTACGCACCGCCGCCCCCGCCGCCGGTCGTTTATCAACCGGCTCCTGTCTACGCGGCGCCGCCGGCCATCGTGATCGGCTGGCATGGCGACCGTTACTGGGACGGCCGCCGCTACTGGGGGCGCGACGACTGGTATCGTCACCACGGCGGCTACGACGGCCCGGGCCGTGGTCACTATGACCGCGACCACGGTGGTCCTCCGGGACACTGGCACTAAGCCGCGAGGCTGGTTGCTGGCGTAACGCGTGTGACACGGGTAACGCGTTGCGCCAAAAGAAAAGCCGCCCATTGGGCGGCTTTTGCTTGTCTGTCGTTGCACGCGCAACGAGGCGCGCACAACGGGTAGACGCGAAGGCAGGCTTACTCGAGTCCGGCCATTCCGCCAACCACGGCGTTGAAGCCCGAGTCGACGTGCATGATTTCGGCGGTCACGCCGGCTGCCAGGTCAGAGAGCAGGAACGCGGCAGAATTGCCGACTTGCTCGATGGTCACGTTACGTTGCAGCGGGGCGTTTTGCTCGACGAAGTCGAGAATCTTGCCAAAGCCCTTGATGCCGCTTGCCGCAAGCGTCTTGATCGGGCCAGCGGAGATGCCGTTCACGCGCACGCCTTGCCCGCCGAGCGCCACCGCGAGATAACGCACGCTCGCTTCGAGTGCGGCCTTCGCGACGCCCATGGTGTTGTAGTTCGGGATGGCGCGTTCGGCGCCGAGATAGGTCAGCGTCAGCAGCGAAGCATTCTGGGCGAGCATCGGCTTGGCGGCCTTGGCGAGCGCCGGGAAGCTGTACGCCGAAATATCGTGCGCAATACGGAAGTTCTCGCGGGTCATGCCGTCGAGAAAGTCACCCGCGATCGCTTCGCGCGGTGCGAAGCCGATCGAGTGGACGAGGCCGTCGAGCGTGTCCCAGTGCTGCTTGAGGTCGGTGAAGAGCGCTTCGATTTGCGCGTCGTCGGCCACATCGCAGGGGAACACGAGGTCGCTTTCGAATTCGCGCGCGAACTCGGTAATGCGGTCCTTGAAGCGGTCGCCGACGTACGTGAACGCCAGTTCCGCGCCTTCGCGCTTGCATGCCTGCGCGATGCCGTATGCGATCGAACGGTTCGACAGCAGGCCGGTCAACAGAATGCGTTTGCCAGCGAGGAAGCCCATGAATTCTCCTAAATCAGGTCATTGCGCCCGGCGCCTGTAAGGGCGGCGCCGCGTGGTTTGGGTAGAATTCTCTCACAACTGACAAGGCAGCCCGGACAATTACCGATCTATGACGACAGGAACGCGAGGCAGGACGGCGCGCGGCGCGCTTGGGGCAACCGTTCCTGCGGCATGGTTCGCGCCTGGAAAAAGGCTGGCGGCCGCGTGTCTGGCGCTCGCATTCTGGCTGATGGCCATGCCGTCCGCGCACGCGGTCTACGCCATCGCACAGTATGGCGAGCCCAAATATCCGCAAGGATTCGCGCACTTCGACTACGTGAATCCCGATGCGCCCAAGGGCGGCACGCTCGTCCTCGCCAACCCCGACCGCCTCACGAGCTTCGACAAGTTCAACCCGTTCACGCTACGCGGCAATCCGGCGCCGGGCCTCGGCATGCTGTTCGAGAGCCTCACGACGGGAAGTCTCGACGAAGTGGCCTCCGCCTACGGTCTGCTCGCCGACGATATCCGTATCGCGCCCGACGCGCTTTCGGTGACGTTTCACATCAACCCGAAAGCGCGCTTTTCGAACGGCGACCCGGTGACAGCCGAAGACGTGAAGTTTTCGCTCGATACCCTGAAGAGCCGCCAGGCCGCGCCCTCCATGCAGGCGTATTTCAGCGAGATCACGCGCGCGGTCGTGGTCGATCCCGCGACGATCCGCTTCGAGTTCCGCAGCCGTAACCGCGAGCTGCCGCTCATTGCCGGCGGCATGCCCGTGTTCTCGCACAAGTGGGGATTGCGCCCGGACGGCAGCCGCATCGCCTTCGATCAGCTGGCGTTCGAGCAGCCGATCGGCAGCGGCCCGTATGTGATCGACCGCTACTCGAACGGCCGCACGATCACCTACAAAATCGACGCCAACTACTGGGGCAGGGATCTGCCGGTGCGTGTGGGCACCAACAATTTCGAGCGCATTACCTACAAGCTCTATTCGGATGACGTGGCGCGCCTCGAAGCCTTCAAGGCGGGCGAGTACGACGCGCTCGTCGAATACGTCGCGCGCAACTGGGTGCGGCGCGATGTCGGCAAGCGCTTCGACAGCGGTGAGCTCATCAAGCGCGAATTCCCGCAGCACAATGGCACGGGCATGCAGGGCTTCGTCATGAATCTGCGCAAGCCCGTGTTCCAGGATGTGCGCGTGCGCCGCGCGCTCGACCTCGCGCTCGATTTCCAGTGGCTCAACCGCATGCTGTTCTATAGCCAGTACCGTCGCATCGACAGCTGGTTCGCGAACACGCAGCTGCAGGCCAAGGGCCTGCCGTCGCCTGGCGAGCTTGCCTTGCTCGAGCCGTGGCGCAAGTCGCTCGACCCCGCCGTGTTCGGGCCGCCGCCCTTGCAGCCCGATACGACGCCGCCGGGCTCGCTGCGCGCGAATCTGCTCAAGGCGCGCGCGCTTCTGGCCGACGCCGGCTGGACCTACCGCGATGGCGCGCTGCGCAACGCGAAGGGCGAGCCGTTCACGTTCGAAGTGCTCGACGACACGAGCGCTTCGGCGCAGTGGGCGCCGATCATGGCGCAGTACACGCAGGCGCTCAAGCGGCTGGGGATCCAGGTGAACTATCGTTCGGTCGACTTTGCGCTCTACCAGAAGCGGCTCGACGCGTTCGACTTCGACATGACGACCATCAAGTTCCCCGACGTTCAGGTGCCCGGCGCGGAACAGGTCGACCGCTTCGGCAGCAAGGCCGCCGACGAGCCGGGCTCGGGCAACTTGCTGGGCCTGAAGTCGCCCGCCGTCGATGCGATTCTCAAGGCGCTTACGCAGGCGCAAACGCTCGAGCAACTGCTCGACGCCACGCATGCGCTCGACCGGGTGCTGATGCACGGCTACTATGTGGTGCCGCAGTGGTTCAGCGCGACGCACCGTGTGGCGTTCAAGAACACGCTGGCATATCCGGCGAAATTGCCGCTGTACTATGGCGCGAATGACTGGATCATCTCGACGTGGTGGCTGAAGTCACCACCCCGGCCGCAACCCGGGCAGCAAGCCGCTGGTCATTAACAACGGACACGACGGAAGCAACGAATCATGTGGAGCTACATCGTCAAACGCCTGCTGCTGATGATCCCGACGCTGTTCGGCGTGCTCACGCTGACCTTCGGCGTGATCCAGTTCGTGCCGGGCGGCCCCGTCGAGCAGGCAGTGCGAGAGTTGCGACGCGGGGCGGAGCAGGGCATGCCGTTCGGCATGCGCGCGCATTCGGGCGTGGACGCGCAGCAGATCGCGCAGCTCAAGCAGCTCTACGGCTTCGACAAGCCGCCGCTGCAGCGCTATTTCCTGATGCTCGGGCGCTTCGCGCGCTTCGATCTCGGGCAGAGCTATTTCCATCACCAGAGCGTCTGGTCGCTCATCATTTCGAAGCTGCCGGTTTCGATCAGCATTGGTCTCTGGACCTTCTTCCTCACCTATCTGATATCGGTGCCGTTGGGCATCGCGAAGGCGGTGCGCAACGGCTCGCGCTTCGATCTCGTGACGAGCCTCGTCGTGCTCGTCGGTTATGCGATTCCGGGCTTCGTGCTGGGCGTGCTGCTGCTTGTGCTGTTTGGCGGCGGCTCGTTCCTGCAGCTCTTTCCGCTGCGCAATCTCACCTCCGATAACTGGGACACGCTTTCGCTCGGCGGCAAGATTCTCGACTATCTCTGGCACATCGCGCTGCCGGTTACAGCCTCGGTGGTGGGCAGCTTTGCCGTCACGACCATGCTGACCAAGAACGCCTTTCTCGAAGAGATCCGCCGCCAATACGTGCTGACGGCGCGCGCCAAGGGCCTCTCGGAGCGCACCGTGCTCTGGAAGCACGTGTTTCGCAACGCGTTGCTGCCGCTCGTGGTGGGCTTCCCGTCCGCGTTCATCGGCGCGTTCTTCACGGGCAGCCTGCTGATCGAAACGCTTTTCTCGCTCGACGGGCTCGGGCTGCTTTCATACGAGTCCGTCGTGCGGCGCGACTATCCAGTCGTGCTCGGCACGCTGTATCTCTTCACGTTGATCGGACTCCTGACGAATCTGATCTCCGATCTTTGCTACGTGTGGGTCGATCCCCGCATTCAATTCGAACAACTGGAGCGCTGAGTTGAACCGAGTCCGTGCCGGCGCCGAGTCCGAGCTGCGCACCGAGTCCGTGCGCGCCTTCAAGTCGCCCACGCCCGCGCGGCGGGTGTGGCTGCGCTTCAAGCAGCAACGGCTCGGCTACTGGAGCCTCATCATCTTTGTCGTGGCCTTCGCGGCGAGCCTCGCGGCGCCGCTCTGGTGCAACGACAAGCCGCTCGTCGTGCGCTACGACGGTCACTTGTACTTTCCGCTCTTCAAGGCGTACCCGGAGACGACGTTCGGCGGCGACTTCCCGACGCCTGCCGACTACCTCGATCCGTATATCCGCCACCGGTTCGACGCGCCCGGCAACTTCGCGATCTATCCGCCTAATCCGTACTACTACGACACGCTCAACTACTTTTCGAAGGTGCCGAATCCCGCGCCACCGTCGCGGCAGAACTGGCTCGGCACCGACGCGAGCGGACGCGACCTGTTCGCGCGGTTGCTCTATGGCTTTCGCGTGTCCGTGGAGTTCGGGCTCGTGCTGACGGCGATCGGTACGGTTATCGGCATTCTGGCGGGGGCGGTGCAGGGATATTTCGGCGGCAAGGTCGATATCGTCGGGCAACGGCTGATCGAAATCTGGAACTCGATGCCGGAGCTCTACCTGCTCATCATCTTCGCGGCGATCTTCGAGCCGGGGTTCATCCTGCTCATTGTCCTGTTGTCGCTATTCGGCTGGATCGGGCTCGCGAGCTATGTGCGCGCCGAGTTCCTGCGCAACCGCAACCAGGACTACGTGCTCGCCGCGCGCGCAATGGGTCTTTCGAACTGGCAGATCATCTGGCGCCACGTGCTGCCCAACAGTCTCACGCCGGTCATTACGTTTCTGCCGTTCCGTATGAGCGGAGCGATTCTCGCGCTCACGAGCCTCGATTTCCTCGGCCTTGGCGTGCCTCCGCCCACACCGAGCCTCGGCGAATTGCTCGCGCAGGGCAAGGGCAATCTCGACGCATGGTGGATCTCGATGTCGACATTCGGCGTGCTCGTCATCACGCTGCTGTTGCTCACGTTCATGGGCGACGCGCTACGCAACGCGCTCGATACGCGCATTTCCGACGCCATGAAGGCCGGAGGCAACCAGTGAGCGCCCAGCCGGAAAACATCGCCGCGCCGCTGCTTTCGATCGAGCATTTGAGCGTGCGCTTTGACGAGACACTTGCCGTCGACGACATCACGCTCGCGATCGGGCGCGGCGAGCGCGTGGCGCTCGTCGGCGAATCCGGCTCGGGCAAGACTGTGACTGCGCTGGCGGTTCTGCGGCTCTTGCAGGACGCGCAGATCAGCGGAACGATCCGGCTCGACGGCGAGGATCTGCTCGCGAAAAGTGAGCGCGCGATGCGCGGCCTGCGCGGCAGCGACATCGCGATGATCTTCCAGGAGCCGATGACGGCGCTCAATCCGCTCTACACGATCGGCGAGCAGATCGCGGAAACCATCGTGCTGCACGACGGCGTGTCGAAGAAAGCGGCCTACGAGCAGGCGGTGGGGCTGCTCGAGCGCACGGGCATTGCCGAGGCGCGGCGGCGCGTGTCGAGCTATCCGCATCAGCTCTCGGGCGGCCAGCGACAGCGCGTGATGATCGCCATGGCGCTCGCGTGCCGTCCGCGCCTGTTGCTCGCTGACGAGCCGACCACCGCGCTCGACGTGACGATCCGCGGCCAGATCGTCGATCTGCTGCTCGAACTGCAGCGCGAGGAGGCAGCGCGGCGCGGTATGTCGGTGCTGCTCATCACGCACGACCTGAACCTCGTGCGCCGCTTCGCGCAGCGCGTGGCCGTGATGGAGAAGGGCAGGCTCGTGGAGTCGGGCAGCGTCGAGCAAATCTTCGAGGCGCCGCAGCACCCGTACACGCAGCGGCTCATCGCGAGCCGGCCGGAGCGCCACGTGCTCCCCGTGCTGCCGATCGCGCCGGTTCTGCTGCAGACGAAGGACGTGATCGTCGACTTTTCAACAAAGCTGCCGGGTTTTCGCGGCTGGTGGCAGAAGGGGCGCTATCGCGCCGTGAACGACGCGAACATCGCGGTGCGCCAGGGCGAGACGCTCGGCATCGTCGGCGAGTCCGGCTCGGGCAAGACGACGCTTGCGATGGCGATGTTGGGGTTGCAACGAACGGCGGGCGGTGTCGTCGAGTTCCAGGGGCGGCCGATCGCGAGCTATCAGGGGCGCGAGCGGCTTTCGTTGCGCTCGCATCTGCAGGTTGTCTTTCAGGATCCGTTCAGTTCGCTTTCTCCGCGCCAGACCATCGAGCGCATCGTGGGGGAGGGGCTCGCGCTGCATCGGCCCGATCTCTCCACCGAGGAGCGGCGCAAGCGCGTGGTCGGCGTGCTGCGCGAAGTGGGCCTCGATCGCACCGCTTTGCAACGATACCCGCACGAGTTTTCGGGCGGCCAGCGCCAGCGGATTGCCATTGCGCGCACGCTGGTACTGGAGCCGCGCGTCATTGTGCTCGACGAACCGACCAGTGCGCTCGACGTGTCGATCCAGCAACAGGTGTTGAGATTGTTGACGGATTTGCAACGCAAGTACAACCTGGGCTACGTGTTCATCAGCCACGACCTGGAGGTGATCGGCGCGATGGCGCACCGGATCGCAGTGATGCAGAACGGGGCAATCGTCGAGTCGGGAGAGGTCTCGAATATCTTCGATAGACCGGCGCATCCTTACACCCGAAAATTATTGAAAGCCGCATTCGATCGCTAGGCTTTGGCGGAACTTTAGGGTGAATTTCGGTGAAATTCACCAATGAGGTGAATGTCGCGATTGAATTTTTCTATTTGTTTTGACACACAAATACTTACTGGCTAGTATCGTCCAAACTTTTCTACTAACTCCCTGATTTACGGGCAATTTCTACCGACCAATGCAGCACCGATACCTGACCCAGGCTTGCACGCGCGTCGTCGCCGGGATGTTCATCGGCGTACTGATGGCCGCAGCTCCCGGCGCGTTCGCCGACGAAGTAAGCAGCTTTAACCAGAATGCCTCATTTTCGCCGAGCAGCTCGGCGAATCCGCAGTCCATCCCTGCAGTTCAGAACGCACTTCAGAATGCCAACCAGGCGACCCCGGCGGCGGCTCCGGCCCCGACCGAAGGCGGCGCCAAGGCGTTCCTCTCCGGCATGGCCGGCAAAGCCGGCGACGTCGTTGTCGGCGCACTCAATATGATTGGCGTGCGTTACCGCTGGGGCGGCAACTCGCCTGACTCCGGCCTCGATTGCAGCGGCTTCGTGCGCTACGTGTTCCAGGACACGCTCGGCATGTCGCTGCCGCGCCGCGCCGAAGAAATGAGCCGCGTGGGCGAGAAGGTCAGCATGAGCAACCTGAAGCCGGGCGACCTCGTGTTCTTCAACACGATGCGCCGCACGTTCTCGCACGTCGGTATCTACATCGGCGACAACAAGTTCGTGCATTCGCCGTCCACCGGCAGCACGATCCGTGTTGACGACCTCGACGACGGCTATTGGGAAAAGCGCTTCACGGGCGCACGCCGTGTCGAGACGTCGTTCACGCCGGACCAGCAGCAAAGCCTCAAGCGCGTGAGCGCACAGTTCGACCCCAACGGCGGCAACTGATCGGGGCTTTGTAGCGCACCCGGTAGCTAAAAAGCCTGCTTCTCGCGAAGCAGGCTTTTTGTGTTTGCACGCCCGCCCAAGGGGCGCTTGGGGTCTAGCGGTCAGGCCGTCAGGCGCGCCGCTGCAAGCTTGCGCTCGAGTTCCTGCATGATGCGCGCCGCCGCTTCCTCGCCCGCGAGAATCGCCGCGTTGCGCTGCGTGAAGTCGCTGCTCGACATCGCGTTGAGGTTCGGGCGGATCACGACGTCGGCGTACTTGTCGAGTTCGTAGGTCTTGATCGTCTGGCCCATGATCGTGAAGGTCTGCATCAGCACGTCGAACTGGCTGAGCGTCGAGGCCGTTTCCGGGCGCGACGAAATGTCCACGGCGATCACGAAATCGGCGCCCATCTTGCGTGCGAACGAGGCCGGCACGGGGCTCACGAGGCCGCCGTCCACGTATTCGTGGCCCGCGATCTTCACCGGCTCGAAAATCGACGGGATGCTGCACGACGCACGCACGGCAATACCCGTGTTACCGCGCTGGAACAGGATGGGCTGCCCCGTGCGCAGGTCAGTCGCGACAACGCCGAGCGGCTTCGCCATTTTTTCGATGGGGCGCTCGCGCAGCGTGGTGTTCAGATAGTTCTGCAGCGCCACACCCTGCAGGAGGCCGCGCGTGCGGAAGGGCATCGCCCAGTCGCTGATCGAAGCTTCGTCCATCGTCAGCGCGAGCTTGTTGAGCGCGAAACCGTTCATGCCCGAGGCGTACAGCGCCGCGACGACCGAGCCCGCGCTTGTGCCGACCACGAAGTCGACTTGCACATTGCGCGCCTCGAGCGCCTTGATCACGCCGATATGCGCGAAGCCGCGCGCGGCGCCGCCGCCAAGCGCGAGGCCCACGCGAATCGGGCGCGTCGGCTTGCCGACCGGCGGCGGGGGCGCAGTGGTGACGGGCGGCGGGACGCTGGCGGTCTGCGTGCCCGCGGTCGTGCAGGCGGCAAGGACGGTGGAGGCGGCCGCAAGCGAAAAGTGGCGGCGGCTCAACGAAGGCGATGACTGCTTCAAGAAGGTTCTCCATGCGGTCCGCGTTCGTGTTCGGTCAGGAACGATGCGGTACCCCGGTCTGCTCGCGCGGGCGGCTGAGTATCTGTGTTTGCGCGCGCGACGCCGCAGCGTGGTGGCGGCGCGCCGACATCATAAGGCAAAGCGCGGCCGGTTTAGCGAGCGTGCATGTAACGCGATGTGTCGGAAGGTGACAAAGCGCCTGCCGGTTTGCGAGCGCGCGGGCGTCCGCGCGAGATTTGAGTAAGACTCGCATGAGAGAAGCGCAGCACCGACAGGCGTGCGCCGGACCGCGCCCCCAGGCCGAAGCCGTGCCTGGCGGGTATAATCCCGTCTCTAATTTTCCGGATTCCCGTTCGCGCGCGAGCTTGTGCGCCCCGGCGCTGCCGCGCGGGCCGAATGCGCCGCGAACCCCGGCCGTCCGCCGCCGTGGCTGCTTCTATCGCCAGCGCCGCGCCGCGGATGGCATCGTCCTCGAGTAATCGCCCATGACTACCTCTGTCGTCCGTACCCGCTTCGCGCCGAGCCCGACTGGCTTCATCCACCTCGGCAACATCCGTTCCGCGCTGTACCCGTGGGCGTTCGCGCGCCACAACAAGGGCGTCTTCGTCTTGCGGATCGAAGACACCGACCTCGAGCGTTCGACATCGGAATCGGTCGACGCGATCCTCGAAGGCATGGAGTGGCTCGGCCTGAATTTCGACGAAGGCCCGTTCTACCAGATGCAGCGCATGGACCGGTACCGCGAAGTGCTCAAAGAGATGCAGGAGCAGGGTCTCGTGTACCCGTGCTACATGTCGACCGAAGAACTCGACGCACTGCGCGAGCGCCAGCGCGCCGCCGGCGAAAAGCCGCGCTACGACGGCACGTGGCGCCCGGAGCCGGGCAAGGTGCTGCCCACGCCGCCGGAGGGCGTGCAGCCGGTGCTGCGCTTCCGTAACCCGCTCACGGGCGTGGTGGCATGGGACGACGCCGTCAAGGGCCGCGTGGAGATCTCGAACGAGGAGCTCGACGACCTCGTGATCGCACGCCCGGACGGCACGCCGACCTACAACTTCTGCGTGGTCGTGGACGACCTCGACATGAAGATCACCCACGTGATTCGAGGCGACGACCACGTGAACAACACGCCGCGCCAGATCAACATCCTGCGCGCGCTCGGCGGCGAGCCACCGGTCTATGCGCACCTGCCCACCGTGCTCAACGAGCAGGGCGAGAAGATGAGCAAGCGCCACGGCGCGATGAGCGTAATGGGCTATCGCGACGCCGGCTATCTGCCCGAAGCGGTGCTCAACTATCTCGCGCGTCTGGGCTGGTCGCACGGCGACGCCGAAGTGTTCACGTGCGAGCAGTTCGTCGAGTGGTTCGACCTCGAGCATCTGGGCAAGTCGCCCGCGCAGTACGACCACAACAAGCTCAACTGGCTCAACAACCACTACCTGAAGGAAGTGGACAACGCGCGGCTCGCCGAGCTCTCCAGGCCGTTCTTCGCTGCGCTCGGTGTGGACGAGGCCGCGCTTGCCAAGGGCCCGTCGCTCGAAGGCGTGGTCTCGCTCTTCAAGGACCGCGCGAACACGATCAAGGAGATCGCCGAGAGCGCGATGATGTTCTACCGCGAACCGCAGCCGGAAGCCGAAGCGCTCGCGCAGCACATCACGGAAGCGGTGCGTCCTGCGCTCGCCGACCTCGCCGCCGCGCTCAAGGGCGCTGAGTGGACGAAGGAGGGCGTCTCGGCCGCGCTCAAGGCCACGCTCGCCGCGCACAAGCTGAAAATGCCGCAGCTCGCGATGCCCGCCCGTTTGCTCGTGGCCGGTACGACGCATACGCCGTCGGTCGATGCGGTGCTCGTGCTGTTCGGCCGCGATGCGGTGGTGAGCCGTATCGAGAAGGGCATTTCGGCTGCAAAGTAAATTTTTTGAAGAATTTTTCGCCCGGACCCTAGCGCCCGGGCGGCAGTTCTTGTAGTATTCGGGCTCCGTTGAATACGGAGCGCGAGATAGCCGCGAATTAGCAGCAAATCTCACGCAAAGAGCCCCAGAATCGGGCAACGATGTTTCAAAGAAACCTCGAAGCGCTTCAAAAAACGATTCAAAAGCTCTTGACGAAAGCGAAATTGATGTTTAAAATCTCGCTTCTGTTCTGCAAGGGGGTATAGCTCAGCTGGGAGAGCGCTTGCATGGCATGCAAGAGGTCAGCGGTTCGATCCCGCTTACCTCCACCAACAGAACGTGTAGTACGCAGTAGAGTGTGGTAACGGCATTATCTGAAAAGATCATGTCCCCTTCGTCTAGAGGCCTAGGACATCACCCTTTCACGGTGAGTACAGGGGTTCGAATCCCCTAGGGGACGCCAGACATGAGCGTCGTCAATGAGATTGGCGAGGTACCAGGTGGGAGTCAATTGACATCCATCTGGCTGTGTCGAACTGGAGCGGTAGTTCAGTTGGTTAGAATACCGGCCTGTCACGCCGGGGGTCGCGGGTTCGAGTCCCGTCCGCTCCGCCAGATCCAGCCCGTTCAGAAACTGTGAGCGGGCTTTTTAGTTAAAGTGACGATTACAGGCGCAAGCACGTGTTGTCCCCTTCGTCTAGAGGCCTAGGACATCACCCTTTCACGGTGAGTACAGGGGTTCGAATCCCCTAGGGGACGCCAAATCAAAATGCGGCGCCAAAGAAGTAACACTGCGAGCAGTGTGGCGACGCCGCCAGCGGGAATCGACCGACGCCCGCAGGTTGAGCAGCAAGCTGGAGCGGTAGTTCAGTCGGTTAGAATACCGGCCTGTCACGCCGGGGGTCGCGGGTTCGAGTCCCGTCCGCTCCGCCAGATTCAAAGCCGTTCGGTAGTAGCGAGCGGAATGCAGTTCAAAAGGCGTAAGCCTGTGTTGTCCCCTTCGTCTAGAGGCCTAGGACATCACCCTTTCACGGTGAGTACAGGGGTTCGAATCCCCTAGGGGACGCCAAATGAAAATGCGGCGCCAAAAAAGTAGTGTGGCGACGCCGCCAGCGGGAATCGACCGACGCCCGCCGGTGAGCAGCAAGCTGGAGCGGTAGTTCAGTCGGTTAGAATACCGGCCTGTCACGCCGGGGGTCGCGGGTTCGAGTCCCGTCCGCTCCGCCAGAATGAAGCCCGTTGGATACGTCCAACGGGCTTTTTCTTTTTCCGCAGACGTTTCTTCCTTCTCTCCTCATTCTTTCCCTACGCGCCATTTCATTTTTCCGTACGGACAATCTGCGATTGCCGACGGTCGCGCGTTATCGTAGCGTTGTCGAAACCTCGTTTCCCCGCTTGCCGACATGTTCGCACCCAACGACATTGCGTCGCCGTTTCAGCTGCGCCGCGCCACCATGGACGATTTCGAGTTCGCGGAGACGCTCACGCGCAACAACATGGGTGGCTACTATTTGCGGCATCACCTCGTCTGGCGCGGCGATCTCTTTCTGGCGAGCTATCGCGAGTCGGAGAATTTCATTCTCGAACTCGACGGCGAGGCGATCGGCGTGCTGCGCGTGACGCAGGAGGGCGACTCGCTGCACATTCGCGATGTGCAGATCGCCCAAGGCTATCGCGGCAACGGCGCCGGCACGTTCCTGCTCGACATCTCGCACCAATGGGCCCGCGAGCGGGGCTTGCGCGAACTGCAACTGCGCGTGTTCGTCGATAACCCGGCCGCGCGTCTTTATCTGCGCATGGGGTACCGCGTGGCGGGTCCGAGGCTTGCGCGGCTTGGCTCGATTCGCCACATGACACGGCTGGTCTGAACGCAGCCGGTACCTTGTTCAACGCGCACTATTCGTCACGATGATCGTTGCGACTGGCGGTCACGGAATCTTCGGGTTCGTCTTCGTCGCGATCGCCCGAGCCGCGCGCGATGAAGGCGCGCGGGCTCTCGCCGAATGCGCGGCGAAACATCGCTGAAAACGCGCTCTGGCTCTGGTAGCCGAGTTCCTGCGCCACGACGGCCATCGGGCGTCCCTGATTGAGGAGCGGAATGGCGCGGGCGAGGATCGCCTGCTGGCGCCACTGTGAAAAGCTCACGCCGAGTTCCTGGCGAAAGAGCCGCGCAATCGTGCGGGTACTCGCGCCGACGTGTGCGGCCCAGTATTCGAGCGAGCCGGGCCCCGCCGGATCGGCGATCAGCGCCTCGCACAGCGCGCGCAGGCGTTTTTCCTCAGGCATCGGCACGGCGAGCGGCAGCGGCGCCGAGCGCGTGATCTCGTCAAGCGCCAGCGCGCCGAGCAGGCGCTCGCGCGCCGTAGGAATGCCACGCTCGTCGAGCGCGGCGATCGTCTCGCGCAACAGACCTGAGACCTCGACCACGCGGCACGCGTCGAGGCCGGGCGGAATCACCGATTCGTCTACGTAGAGCGTGCGCAGGAACGCATCCTCGACGATCGCCACTTCGTGCGTGATGTGAGGCGGCACCCAGATGGCGCGCGAGGGCGGCACCATCCACGTCGTGCCGGGCGTTGCCATGCGCAGCACGCCGCGCGACGAGTAGGCGAGCTGGGCCCACGCGTGCGTGTGCTGCGCGATGCATACCCCGGCCGGCATGGGCCGCGAGCGCACACGGATAGGATGCGTGGGCGTAGGCGCGAACTCGGGCGGGATATCGATGAGTTCGGCGCGCGGCGGCGCAAGGTGGCTTGCGGTGCTGGCCGCGGTTTTAACCGTAGCGTTGGGCGAATCCTCGGGCATGACGGGCACGGTGCGGCGGGTTGGGCGACGGGGTCGCCAAGTCTGGCGCACCCATTGTAGACGTCTCGCGCGCGGCGGCCTGGGCCGCATGCATTAATGGCCGGGCATAATGTGGACGGATCGATAGCGTGCTCGTGCGGCGCGAGCCACCCTGAAGGAGAAAAAAAGCCATGAAATATGTGTTCGTCTACGGCACGCTGCGCGCGGGCGAGATCAACGACATCAACCTCGCGGCGGATCGCAACGCGATCGCGCGCCCGCGTCACCTCGGTCTCACCACGCTCGCCGGTCGGCTCTTCGACTTCGGCAGCTATCCGGGGATGGTGGCCGAAGCGCCGGATGCGCATTCGTCGGTCGTCGGCGACGTCTACGAAATCGACGACGCGCTCCTCGCCGTACTCGACGAAATCGAGCAGGTTTATCCGGGCGTGGATGGACTCTTCGTGTCGAAGGAAGTGGATATCGAGGTGCAGGGCGAACGCATTGCTTGCCTCTACTATCCGGTTGCGTCTGCCGCCATTGCAGGACGCCCCGAGATTGCGGGCGGCGACTGGGTCACGCATCGGCGCGCGCGCTGACCCGAAGACGCGCGGCGCTCCCGTGAGCGCGGCGCATGAAAACACGAAGGCCCGACGGATTCTCATCCGTCGGGCCTTTTGCATCGGCTATTCGTTAGCAATACCGATGAATCAGATCTCTTCGTACAGCGGCAGCGTCAGGAACTCGACGAAGTTTTCCGACGTCGACATCTGCTCGAAGATCTGCGCGGCGCGCTCGTACGGCTTGGTGTCGCCGCCCACCGACGCCTTCACCTTGTCCAGCTCCTGCGGAATCAGATCGCGCACGAGTTCGGCCGTGACCTTGCGGCCGTCCTCGAGCTTGCCCTTGGGCGAGCGGATCCACTGCCACACCTGCGAGCGCGAGATTTCGGCGGTCGCCGCGTCTTCCATCAGGTTGTGGATCGGCACGCAGCCATTGCCTGCGAGCCACGAACCGAGGTAGTGGATGCCCACGTTGATGTTGTTGCGCAGGCCGGCTTCGGTGATCGGCGCTTCCGGACGGAAGTCGAGCAGATCCTTGCCCGCAACGTTCACGTCCGGGCGCTGCTTGCCGATCTGGTTCGGCTTGTCGCCGAGCACCTTCACGAACTCTTCCATCGCGATGGGCACGAGGCCCGGGTGCGCGACCCAGCCGCCGTCGTAGCCGTCCGTTGCGTCGCGCGCCTTGTCCGAGCGCACGCCGCCCATGGCCTTGTCGTTGGCGGCCTCGTCGTTCTTGATCGGGATCAGCGCGCTCATGCCGCCGATAGCCGGTGCGTTGCGCTTGTGGCAAGTCTTGAGCAATTCGAGCGCGTAAGCGCGCATGAACGGCACCGTCATCGTGATCTGCGAGCGGTCGGCGAGGCAGAAGTCCTTGTCGTTCTTGAACTTCTTGATTGCCGAGAAGATGTAGTCCCAACGGCCCGCGTTGAGGCCCGAGCTGTGCTCGCGCAGCTCATAGAGGATTTCGTCCATCTCGAACGCGGCGAGGATCGTCTCCACCAGCACCGTCGCGCGGATCGTGCCGCGCGGGATGCCCACGCCTTCCTGCGCCGCGACGAAGATGTCGTTCCACAGGCGCGCTTCGAGATGGCTTTCCATCTTCGGCAGATAGAAGTACGGGCCGCTGCCGCGCGAAATCAGTTCCTTCGCGTTGTGGAAGAGGTAGAGCGCGAAGTCGAAGACGCCGCCCGACACACGCTGACCGTCCACCGTCACGTGCTTCTCGTCGAGGTGCCAGCCGCGCGGTCGCACGATCAGCGTGGCGGTCTTGTCGTTGAGCTGGTAGGTCTTGCCGTTCTGTTCCAGCGAGATCGTGCGGCGCACGGCGTCCTTCAAGTTGAGCTGGCCGACGATCTGGTTTTCCCAGTTCGGCGAGTTCGAGTCCTCGAAGTCGGTCATGTACGCGTCCGCGCCCGAGTTCAGCGCGTTGATGATCATCTTGCGCTCGACCGGGCCCGTGATTTCCACGCGGCGGCATTCGAGATCCTTCGGCAGCGCCGCGATCTTCCAGTCGCCTTCGCGGATCGATTTCGTTTCGGCAAGAAAGTCGGGGCGCTCGCCGGCGTCGAGGCGCTTCGTGCGCTCGACGCGTGCCTTCAGCAGTTCCTGGCGGCGCGGCTCGAACGCGCGATGCAGCTTCGCAACGAGTTCGAGCGCTTCGGGCGTGAGGATCGTTTCGAAGCCGGGCTGGATTTCAGCCGTGATCTGCATGCCTTGCGGCAGTTGCAACGTGTTCGCCATTTGCTTGCTCCTTGGTCGGTCAGACTGTGAATGTGTGGTTGTTGTGGCTCGCGTCGAGCGGCTTGTCCGTCACGCGCCCGGGCTGGGGCGAGGGCGGCTTTGCCTTTCGGGCGCAGCGGTTTCGAGAAAAGCGGCGAGTTCTGCCATGCCGCCGCCCGTGCCATGCGGCGCCACGCCGAGCTCTTCGGCGGGCAGTCGCTGGCGGTTGATCCAGAACGTGGTGTAGCCAAACCAGCCGGCGCCCGCGGCGTCCCAGCCGTTCGACGACACGAACACGATGTCGCGCGGCGCGGCGTCGAACGCATCGGTGCCGAGCGAATATGCGGCGGCGGCCGGCTTGTAGGCACGCACGGCATCGACCGACAGCACGTGGTCGAAAAGGCCGCTCATGCCGGCGCTCTTCACCGCGATGTCGAGCATTTGCGGGTTGCCGTTCGATAGGATCGCAAGGCCCATGCGCGTGCCGTCTTCGCGCCCTTCGTGCATCTGACGCAGGCGGCGCAGCGCGGGCAGCACGTCGGGGAAGGCCGAGAGGCAGGCATATTCGTCCATGAGACGCTTTTCGCCCGCGCCCGTGAGCGACAGGTTCAGGCGGCGCGCGGCGTAACGCAGCGCGTCGAGCGTGATGTCCCAGAACGGGCGGTAGCGCGCGCCGGCAGGGTCGGAGAGCGTGCGCAGCTGCGTGTACTCGATCTGCTTGAGGCGCCAGAGCTGCGAGAGCGCCTCGCCCTGGCCGGGGAACATCTGCTCGGCGGCAGCGACGACCGAATGCACGTCGAAGAGCGTGCCGTACGCGTCGAAGATCACTGCCTTCGGAAATCGTGTTGTCGATAGTGTCGTTGTGGCCGACATAGCCTTGCACTCCATCTTCAGAGGTCGAGGTTGATTGTATTCATGAGTCGTATCACTGAAAAAGGCGGGATTGATCACTTGATCTTTTACTTTTACCCACCTAATCTGTCGGCCTGATCTCTCTTTTCCACTGTTTCTGTCGCCCAGTGCGCGCCATGACCGCTGATGGACCGCTTTAAACAGATCGAGACCTTCGTCACCGTGGCCGCCAAGGGCAGCCTTTCCGCCGCCGCCCAGGCCGAGGGCGTGGCGCCTGCCATCATCGGCCGGCGCATCGATGCGCTCGAGGAGCGGCTCGGCGTGAAGCTGCTCGTGCGCACCACGCGGCGCATCACGCTCACGTTCGAAGGCTCGGCGTTCCTCGAGGACTGCCAGCGCATCATTCACGACATGCAGAACGCGGAGGCGAGCGTGTCCGAGGGCGGCGTGAAGGCGAGCGGGCACCTGCGCGTGTCCGCGCCGGCAGGCTTTGGGCGGCGGCACGTCGCGCCGCTCGTGCCCGATTTCACGGTCGCGCATCCGGACGTGAGCATCGCGCTCGATCTCTCGGACCGGCTCGTCGATCTCGTGAACGAGGGCTTCGACTGCGCCGTGCGGCTGGGCGAATTGCCCGATTCGTCCCTCGTGTCGCTCAAGCTCGGCGAAAACCGGCGCGTGTGCGTGGCGGCGCCCGCGTATCTGTCGCGCCGCGGCGAGCCCGAAGCGCCCGCCGATCTCGCGCGTCACAACTGCCTCGCTTTCGGCGCGAGCCTGAACCAGCAGCGCGGCTGGGCGTTTCAGCAGGAGGGCAAGGTGGTGTCGATCCGTGTGGCGGGGACGATGGAATGCTCGGACGGCGCGGTGCTGCACGAGTGGTGTCTCGCTGGCCACGGTCTGGCGTGGCGCTCGTGGTGGGAAGTCGGCGAGGATATTGCGGCGGGCCGCCTCGTGACGGTGCTCGACGCGTTCGCCGCGCCGCCCATCGGCATCCACGCCGTGTTTCCGCAGCGCCGCCATTTGCCGCTGCGCGTGCGCCTCTTTCTCGACTTTCTCAAGCATACCTACGGTCAACCCGGTTACTGGGGATAGGGGCCGCCGTGCGTGTTTCCGATATCCGGATTGACCCGCACGCACGGCTTGCGCCGATTTTTCGAGCACTACAATCGACCTGTGGGCCAAGGCGCCCGCCTGCGCGAGACGCTGGCTGACTGCTTGCCTGCGTTTCGAATCCCGCGTTTGACCGCGTTTGACCCTTGTCTTGCCCGTAATCCGCCACGCCACGGAGGGCGCCATGTTCAAGCACATTCTCGTACCGACTGACGGTTCGGAGCTGTCGAAGAAGGCGATCGACGGCGCGATCGACCTCGCACGCACTGTGGGCGCGCGCGTCACGGCCTACGCGTGCCTGCCGCAATATCCGTACTCGCCATACGCCGACGTGGTGATCGAGCCGCCCGGGGACTTCCAGACGCGCAGTGAGCGAGAGGCGCGAGTGCATCTGGACGAAATCGAGGCGGCGGCGCGCAATGCGGGCGTGATCTGCGACAGCCTCACGAGCGTGCATCCCGCACCGTATCTCGGCATCATCGAAGCCGCCGAATCCGGTGGCTGCGACGTGATATTCATGGCTTCGCACGGGCGTCGCGGGCTCGGCAGCCTGCTGATCGGCAGCGAGACGCAGCGCGTGCTCACCCATACGAAGATTCCGGTGATCGTGTATCGCTAGTCTTTTTAATGGGATGCAGGCGCCGTTCGGGGCGGGTGCTATTTCGCCGATTCGCGATGAAGCACAAGGCCATGCTCGCCCGGTGCGTTGGCTGGGCGAGCCACGAGCCGGATTCTGTCCGGCACGCGCGGCCTGTGTCCTCTACCGCTTCCTCCCTGAAACGCCTTGCGGCATGCGCCCGGGCCGCGCCGGTGGGCATCCGGCGCGCCCCGCCAAGGTACGCGTGCCAGCTGCCTGTTCGTGCGCGGCGGCTTGCGCCGCCGTTACTGCCGTTACTGCCGGTGGTCTTACGCCACCTTCTTGTCGAAGAACTGCTCGTCCTCCGTCGAACCGTGCAGCGCCGTGGTCGAGGCGTCGCGCTCGACCGTCTGCGTCACGGCGTCGAAGTAGCCCGTGCCCACTTCGCGCTGGTGCTTCACAGCGGTGAAGCCCTTTTCGGCGGCGGCGAACTCGGCCTGCTGGAGTTCGACGAACGCGCTCATATTCTGGCGCGCGTAGCCGTGCGCAAGGTTGAACATCGAGTAGTTGAGCGAGTGGAAGCCCGCAAGCGTGATGAACTGGAACTTGTAGCCCATTGCGCCCAGTTCGCGCTGGAATCTGGCGATCGTCGCGTCGTCGAGGTTCTTTTTCCAGTTGAACGACGGCGAGCAGTTGTACGAGAGCAGCTTGCCCGGGAACTGCTTGTGGATCGCTTCGGCGAACTGCTTCGCGAACTCCAGATCCGGCTTGCCCGTTTCGCACCAGATCATGTCGGCATACGGCGCGTAGGCGAGACCGCGCGAGATGGCCTGCTCGAGGCCGTTCTTCGTGCGGAAGAAGCCTTCCACGGTGCGCTCGCCGGTGAGGAACGGCTTGTCGTTGTCGTCGATGTCGGACGTCACGAGGTCGGCGGCTTCCGCGTCGGTGCGGGCGAGCAGCACGGTCGGTACGCCGCAGACGTCGGCGGCCAGACGCGCGGCCGTGAGTTTGGCGATATTCTCGCGCGTCGGCACGAGCACCTTGCCGCCCATGTGCCCGCACTTCTTCACCGAGGCAAGCTGGTCTTCGAAGTGCACGCCCGCCGCGCCCGCCTCGATCATCGCCTTCATCAGTTCGAACGCGTTCAGCACGCCGCCGAAGCCGGCTTCAGCGTCGGCCACGATCGGCTGGAAGAAGTCGGTGTAGCCTTCGTCGCCGGGATTCTTGCCTTCGGACCACTGGATCTGGTCGGCGCGCGTGAGCGTATTGTTGATGCGCTTGACGACCTGCGGCACCGAGTTTGCAGGGTAGAGCGACTGGTCCGGGTACATTTCGCCGGCGAGGTTGGCGTCGCCCGCGACCTGCCAGCCTGACAGATAGATTGCCTTCAGACCGGCCTTCACTTGCTGCATGGCCTGGTTGCCCGTGAGCGCGCCCAATGCGTTGATGAACGGCTCGGTGTTCACGCCTTGCCAGAGCTTTTCGGCGCCGCTTTTCGCGAGCGTATGCTCAGGCTGGATCGAACCGCGCAGGCGCACCACGTCGTCAGCGCTGTAGTTGCGTTTGATGCCGTTCCAGCGCGGATCGGTTTCCCATTGCTGCTGGAGTTGCCGGGCTTGCTGTTGACGAGTCGACATGATGTGCTCCTTCGTTTGCCTGATCGTGGATCGCTGAAGCGAAACTGCTGAACCGCTGAATCTCGCGAAACGAAGGCGCCAGCTTCTGGATTTGAGCGTTTCGTTTCGTGAACTCTTATATAAGAGTCTAGGCAAATCGATCGACCAGCAACAGACGGCTAATGGGCTTTTTTGTGCTTTTTTATTTCAGTAAAATCAACGAGTTAAAAAATTATTTTTGCAATGTGAAAGGCAATTTTCCATCTTGCAATCGAGCGCTTTGTGCCACGCAGCACGATTTTTTACGAGGCAAAAAATTTTTTCATATCGTGAAATCCGGGCGGAGATAAAAAAAAGACCGGTGCCTAAGCACCGGTCCTGAGCCTGTTGCTGCGGCGGCGGGGCGGCTCAAAGGCCGCGCCGTGCGCCGCTTGTCGACGATTTAGCTGTCGCGACGTGCGCCACGCGGGCCGTCGTTACGGCGCGCGCCGTAACCGCCACCGCCTTCGCGCGAGCGGCCATAGCCTTCGCGTTGCTGGCCGTAGCCGCCGCGGTTGCCTTCACCGCCGCGCGAGCCGCCGCCAAAGCCGCCTTCACGCGAACCGTAGCCGCCTTCGCGGGCGCCGTAGCCGCCGCGCGAGCCTTCCGGCTTGTTGCCCCAGCTGTTGCCGTTGCGATCGCCGCCACCGTTGCCGCCATTGCCGCCACGGGCGCCGTAGCCACCCGGCTTGCCGTTGCCGTTACCGAAGCGACGGCCACCGCCATTGCCACCACCCGGACGGCCGCGGCCGCCGAAGCCGCGGTTAGCCGGCGGCGCCTTGCGCGGCTCGAAGCCTTCCACGACGTTCACGGGCAGCGGCGAGCGCACGAAACGCTCGATGCGCTTGAGCGCGCCTTGCTCGGCGTGATGCACGAGGCTCACCGCCACACCCGAGCGGCCGGCGCGGCCGGTACGGCCGATACGGTGCACGTAGTCTTCGGCGAACTTCGGCAGGTCGTAGTTGAACACGTGCGTGATGCCGGGAATGTCGATACCACGCGCCGCGACGTCGGTCGCGACGAGCACGCGCACGCGGCGCTCGCGCAGCGCACGGATCGTGCGGTTACGCGCGCCTTGCGGCAGGTCGCCGTGCAGTGCGGCGCTTTCGAAGCCAGCGTCGGCAAGCTTGCCGGCGAGCTGGTCGGCGTCCATCTTCGTGGCGGTGAACACCACGGCCTGGTCGAGGCTTTCGTCACGGAGCAGGTGGTCGAGCAGACGATCCTTGTGATCGCGGTCGTCCACGTAGTGCACGGTTTGCGCGATGTTCGAGTTCGCTTCGACCTTGCGCACGATCTCGATACGCTCCGGGTCCTTCAGCAGGCGGCCGGTGATCGAAGCGATCTTGCCGTCGAGCGTGGCCGAGAACAGCATCGTCTGACGCGTTTCGGGCGTCGCGGCGACGATTGTGTCGATATCGTCGATGAAGCCCATGTCGAGCATGCGGTCGGCTTCGTCGAGCACGAGCATCTTCAGTTCGGACAGGTCGATGCGGCCACGCTCGAGGTGATCGAGCAGACGGCCAGGCGTCGCCACGAGAATCTCAGGGTTCTTCGCGAGCAGCATGAGCTGCTGGCCGTAGGCCACGCCGCCGAGAATGCTCACGGTGCGCAGACGGCGCAGGTGCTTGCCGTACGTCGAAGCGGCCGTGGTCACCTGCATCGCGAGCTCACGCGTGGGCGTGAGGACGAGGAGGCCGGGGCGCGCGACCGGTTGCGGGCGGCGCTGGCGGCGATCGGCTTGCTGGCCGTTCTGGCCTTGCGGACGCGGTTCGCGCGGCTGGGCGGCCTGGGCCTTCTGGATCTGCGCGAAGCGCTCGATGGCGGGCAGCATGAATGCTGCGGTCTTGCCCGAACCGGTCGGGCTCGAGACCAGCAGGTCGCGGCCGGCGATGGCGGCAGGAATGGCGCGTTCCTGCACGGGCGTCGGGGCCTTGTAGCCCGCTGCGATCAGCGCGGAGACGATCTCCGGCGACAGACCGAGCGACGCGAATTCCGAACCGTCGGTTGCATCTGCGGCCTGCGCGGGGGCTTCAGCGGAAGCGTCGGCGGCGGCGGGAAGACCGAGGGCCTGATCGGCGATTGCGTCCAGGGGGCTTTGGGTATTGCTCGAAGTCATGAAAATCCTTGTTACACAGGAAATAGAACGTCGGCGCCAATCGGCATACCCAAGTCGTCGGATTTTGCGAACAAATCGAAAAACGGGGGCAATCCGCGCGCAATGGCGGATTTTTCGTTAGAAGCTGTTTTGGGTGCGACTTCGGCCGGGATTGGCCAGTCGCCAGCCTGATACTTGACGGCCCGAAAACAGGGCCAAGCAGGGGGGGACAGGTTCTAAACTGGATTGGAGCTTAACGCTACGAGGCGTTGTGCTGATCGAACGAGCGACCGGAGCGCAACGCAGCACGCAGTATATCTCGTTTTGTTGCGGCGCGCCAGAGCGACGCACCGCGAGGGTACGGGCGCGGCGGCATGACGCAGCGGGGAGGGTCGCCCGTGTCGTCACGCACCGCTTTTACCTGGCGTGCGCCAGGCGGTTCTCAGGAAAGGGCTGGATCAGCTCGTGGCGCCGCTCTTGAGCGATTCGACGAGTTCGACGTATTGCTGCTTCGCGGTTTCCTGCGTCGTGCCTTGCAGGGCGGCCCACGCTTCATACTTGTACTTGCCGACGATGTCGGTGAAGCCGGGCTTGTCGCCGTGCACGTCGCCTTCGGTCGCCTGCTTGAAGAGTGCGTAGAGGCGCAGCAGCGTCAGATTGCCGGGGCGCTCCGGCAGTTGCTGCACGTCTTGCTGGGCTTGGGCGAACTGCGTGTTCACGTCGCTCATGTTGTTTCCTCCGCTTGGTGGTTCAGGTCAGCGCGCCGATGGTAGCAGCGCAAATCCCGAAAAAGCTGGAGCGATTCCTCCACTGATGGCTGGCCCGAATGAGCCAAGGGGCGGCAGGGCGCCCGCGCAACCGCCAGATGGCGAGAGCCGGGGGCCCGCGCGGGGGGCGGGGCATTACAATAGCGCTCATGACCGAAACCGTGCTGCTTGCCCTCGATACTTCGACCGAATATTGCTCGGTCGCGCTGCTTCGCGTCGCCCCCGGCGGCGCAGATCGTTCCCCCTCCACCGGCGGCGAGACCGCCTCCGGATCGCTGTCGGAAGTCAGCGTCTGGGTGCGCCACGAAGCCACGGGCGCCGTCTCCAGTACGCGGCTGCTGCCCGCCATCGCTGAATTGTTCGACGAAGCCGGCCTCACGCTCGCCGACTGCGACGCGATTGCGTTCGGCGCGGGTCCGGGCTCCTTCACGGGGTTGCGCACGGCGACGGGCGTGGCGCAAGGGCTCGCGTTCGGTCTCGATATCCCGGTGGTGCCGGTGGGCACGTTGCTCGTCTGTGCGGAGAGCGCACGGCTGCGCGATTGCGCCGCGACCCGCGTGCTGGCCGCGCTCGACGCGCGCATGGACGAAGCCTACTGGGCCGATTTCGAATGGGACGCCGCGGTTGGCGACTGGCGCACGTTGCAGCCGGCATCGCTCGACTCGCCGGAGCACATCGCCGCGCCCGACGCACCGTTCACGCTGGCGGGCAACGCCGCCGCCGCGTTCGGCGCGCGCCTGACAGCCGCTGCCGCCGCGCGCACGATCGACGCCGAGGCGCTCCCGCACGCGTTGCCGCTCGCGCACGCGGCGTTGCGTGCGTTTCGCGCGGGCCGCACGCAACCCGCCGACCAGGCCGCGCCCGAATACGTGCGCAACAAGGTCGCGCAAACCACGGCCGAACGCCTCGCCGCGAAGGCCGCGGCGCAACGTGGTGCGGGCGGAGCGGGTGAAGGTGGCGTGGGCGGCGAGGGCGCGCAATGAGCGGCGTGCTCATGACCGACCGCTATTTGTCGCCGATGACCGAAAGCGACCTGGACGAAGTCGCGATCGTCGAGCGCTCGGCGTACGAGTTTCCGTGGTCGCGCGGCAATTTCGAAGACTCGCTGCGCAATGGCTATTACGGTCTGTGCATGCGTCATGTCACTGGCATGCTGGTCGGCTATTGCGTGCTGATGCCCGTGGTCGACGAGATGCATCTGCTGAATCTTTGCGTCGCGCCTCAGGCGCAGGGTGCGGGCGCCGGGCTCGCGATGCTGCGCGAGGCGGTGCGCATTGCGCGCTCGCAAGGTCTCGAAGGCCTGCTGCTCGAAGTCCGGCCTTCGAATCATCGGGCAATCCGGCTGTACGAACAGTTCGGCTTCGTCACGATCGGCCGTCGCAAGAACTACTATCCGGCGAAGCACCACAGCCGCGAGGACGCACTCGTGATGCGTTTTTCTTTTGCAGGGGAGGGCGCGGATGCCGCTCGATGAAATCGCGCTGGAGGAGCTTGGGCTCGCGCCACGCTGGGTGCGTAAGGGAGCGCAGGGTGGCGCGTCGCTCGAAGCGTCTCCTAATGACGCGGCCGTCGCACCGTCGCCCGCGGTGACGCGCGCCGAAGTCGAAGTCGAAATCGAAGCGCCAGTGTTGCAAGCGGCGCGTCCGGCCGCCGCGGTGCAGCCCGCCGAAGCACAACCGGCCGCCCCCCAGCCACCGCAATCCGTTGCGCGCGCCGCCGCGCCCTCGCAGCCCGCGCCGCATTCATCCGATGAACCGCCGCCGCTCACGGACGAAGATTTCGCGTGGTTCGACTCGGTGGCCCAGCCGGTTCTGCCGCACGAGGCCGAGCCTGCGCAAACGAGCGGCGCACCCCGCAACGACGTCGCGACGCTCGACTGGGACGCGCTCGCCGAGCGCGTCGCCTCGTGCACCCGCTGCCGTCTGTGCGAGAAACGCACCAACACCGTGTTCGGCGTGGGCGATCGCAAGGCCGACTGGATGTTGATCGGCGAGGCGCCCGGCGAGAATGAGGACCGTCAGGGCGAGCCCTTCGTCGGTCAGGCGGGCAAGCTGCTCGACAACATGCTGCGTGCGCTCTCGCTCGCGCGCGGAGAGAACGTCTATATCGCGAACGTGATCAAGTGCCGCCCGCCTGGCAACCGCAATCCGGAGCCCGACGAGGTCGCGCGCTGCGAGCCGTATTTGCAGCGTCAGGTGGCGCTCGTGAAGCCGAAGATCATCGTCGCGCTCGGGCGTTTCGCGGCGCAGAGTTTGCTCAAGACCGACGGCAGCATTGCGTCGCTGCGCGGACGCGTTCACGAGTACGAGGGCGTGCCCGTCATCGTCACCTATCACCCCGCGTATCTGCTGCGCAGCCTGCACGACAAGGCGAAGGCCTGGACCGACCTCTGCCTCGCGCGCGACACCTGGCGAGCAGCCTCCGGCGGCGAGCAATGAACGCCGCGCGGCCCGACGACTTATCCGGTGCGAGCAGTGCCCCGGGCGAAGGCGGGCCGCGAGACGATGCCGGGTCGCAGCGCATGCCCGGCACTTGCGCGGACCAGGCGCTAATCGATCGCCTCGCCGATCCAGCTGTGCGCGATCTCGCGTGGCTGCTCTTCAGCCCCGATCTGTTGCGTGCGCAACCACCGCTCGCACCGCTTGCGCAATGGTGCGCCAATGCGCACGAAGCTCGCGCCACGTGCGACTGGCTCGCGCAACTCGATCGCGACCCGGCGCATCTGCACGAAGCGCTCATGGCCGCGCCGACGCATCGCCTTGGACGCTATGCCGAAAATCTGCTGGGATGGTTTCTCGCGAATGGACCTGCGGCCCAACTCGTCGCGCAAAATGTGCCGTTGCGGCGTGCAGGCATCACGCTCGGCGAGTGCGATTTCCTTGTGCAGACGCGTGCGGGTGCGCGCCTGCATTGGGAACTGGCGGTGAAGTGTTACCTGCACGCAGGACCCGGCGATGCCGCACGCGCATCGCTTGCCGAATTCGTCGGACCGAACTTGCGCGATCGCTTCGATCTGAAGCTGACGCATCTGCGCGACCATCAGCTGCGTATGAGCGCATGCGAAGAATTCGCCTCGCTTGGTTACGAAGGCCAGTGGCTCGCGCAGATGTTCGTGAAGGGCTGGCTTTTCTACCGGGCGGGAGCGGCGGCGCCGTCACGCGTGGAGGACGCCCCTGAGCTGGCCGCAGATCATGGGCGCGGCTGGTGGGTCACGCGTTCGGATTGGCCGGCGTTCGCGCGGCAACAGGCGGCCGACGGCTGGAGCGTGTTGCCGAGGCTCGCGTGGCTCGCGCCACGCAGGCTGGCGGCCGCGCCGGGCGCAGCGCAAGCAACCGCAAGCACAGCGTCGCCCATCGACCCCAACGCGTTGGTCACCGCGCTAGCCCGGCCGGATGACCCGGTCCTGGTTGCGGCATTCGCGACCGACGGCGCGGGCGGCTACCGCGAAATGTCGCGCGGTTTCATCGTTCCCGACGATTGGCCCGCGCGCGCCGCGGCATTTTCGCGTCAGTGAGCTGCCGGTCAACAAGCGCGTGAAAGCGCGCTTACCACCAGCGCCAGAAGTGATGCACCGGCCCGACGCCATGACCGACGTCGAGCCGCTCACTGGCCTCCAGCGCCGCCGTCAAATACTGCTTGGCTTCCCCAACGGCCGGTGCGAGTGCGCCGCGCTGCGGCCACAGCGCGGCAATCGCGGAAGAGAGCGTACAGCCGGTGCCGTGCGTATTCGTGACCGGCACGCGTGGGCCGGCAAGACGCAGCGTGCCACCGGCTTCGATGAGCCAGTCGGGGCTGTCCGCGCTGCCCAGATGGCCGCCTTTCATCAGCACCGCCTGCGCACCTAGCGCGCGCAACGCTTCGCCTTGCTCGACCATCGCGGCTTCATCGGCGGCAGGCGCCACACCGAGCAGCGCAGCGGCTTCCGGCAGATTCGGCGTGACGACGCCAGCCAGTGGCAGAAGCTCCTCGCGCAGCGCGGCGACCGCTTCGGGCGCGAGCAGCGCGTGATTGCTCTTCGAGATCATGACGGTGTCGAGCACGACACGCGCTGGCTTGTACCGCCGCAGCGCATCGGCGACGGCGCGCACGATGTCGGCATTGGCGAGCATGCCGATCTTCACGGCGTCAATGCGGATGTCGTCGAACACGGCGTCGAGCTGCGCGGTGACGAACCCTGCGTCGGGCGCGTGGATCGCGGTCACGCCGCGCGTGTTCTGCGCGGTGAGCGCCGTAATGACGCTCGCGCCGTACGCGCCGAGCGCGGAGAACGCCTTGAGGTCGGCCTGAATGCCCGCGCCGCCGCCCGAGTCGGAGCCGGCGATCGTGAGAACGTTGGAAATCGATGAAGTCATGGCAGCGTCAGATGCGCGTCGCGCGCGGCGTGTGGCCGCGCGGGCGCAGGGAAAATTCGGTTCGGCGGAGGCGGCGGCCCGATTACGTCGGACCACGCACGCCCATCAATGCCTGTGATTTTCGCCGATCAGTGCGACCGAGTCGAACGAGCGCTGATTCGCCTGGTGGCGGCGCATCACGAGCCACATCATCAGGCAGACGAACGTGCCGAACAGCACGATCACGATGGTCACCGGCACGTCGAGCCACACGAGCACGGCATAGAGGCACAGCATCACGAGCACCGAAAGATTCTCGTTGAAGTTCTGCACGGCGATGGAGTGGCCGGCGGAGAGCAGCACGTGGCCGCGATGCTGGAGCAGCGCGTTCATCGGCACGACGAAGAAGCCCGAGAGGCCGCCCACGATCATGAGGAAGATGTACGCGAAAATCAGGTAGCCGGGAACGCGCAAATGGCCGACATGCAGGCCCCAATGCGGCGGAAAGAGATGGCGCGTGTAGAACGCCATGAGCATGACGGCAAGCCCCATGATGATGCCGACCGGCAGCACCGAGAGCGACTTCTTGAGCGGAATGCGCGCGGCCGCGATCATGGCGCCGGCCGCCACGCCCACGGCCACCACGGCCTGCAGCACCGCGCCTTCGGAGAGCGACATGCCGAGCGAGACTTCGGCCCACTTGAGGACGATGAATTGCAGCGTCGCGCCTGCGCCCCAGAAGAGCGTCGTGACCGCGAGCGAGATCTGGCCGAGCTTGTCGCGCCAGAGGATGTTGAAGCAGTCGGCGAAATCGGTGATGAGGCGGATGACACCGTGCTGCTGGCGCGGATAGCGCGCGCCGGTGTCGGGAATACGCAGATTGAAGAGGGCGGCGATCACGTAGATCACCATGATCACGACCATCGCGGCCTCGGCCGGCGTGCTGATCGCGGCGGGCGTATGGCGCAGCACATGCGAGGCGATGTGGGGGCTGATCAACGCGCCGCCGAGCACGGTGCCGAGAATGATCGAGCCGACTGTCGTGCCCTCGATCCAGCCATTGGCGGCGACGAGGCGCTCAGGCGGCAGCAACTCGGTCAAGATGCCGTACTTGGCGGGCGAATACGCCGCCGCGCCGAAACCCACTACACCATAGGCGATCAAAGGATGCGTGCCCGCCAGCATCATGGCGCAGCCGACGACCTTGATCGTGTTCGTGATGAACATCACGCGGCCCTTGGGGCGGGAATCTGCGAAGGCGCCGACGAAGGCGGCAAGAACGACGTAGGAGAGGACGAAGAACAGCTTGAGCAGCGGCGTCATCCAGTTCGGGGCGTGGAGATCTTTCAGCAGTGCAATCGCAGCGATCAGGAGCGCATTGTCGGCCAACGACGAAAAAAACTGCGCGGCCATGATGGTGTAAAAGCCTTTTTTCATCTGATGCGATGCTTTCCTCGCTGCGGTCCGTCCGCCCCGGACGGGTGGGAGGCATCCGGGCTTATTACGTTCGAAATGGGTTGTGCGCAGGGCTTTATATCACGAAAATAGGCGTATTCGGACTAGCACAATCCTTGAGCGCCCGTCAGGCGGGCCTGCGGGGCGCTGAAAACACCCTGTAAGCTCCTGATTCGAAAGCGTCTTTGCGAAAAAATCTCCCATGCCGCGCCCCCTCTCAGCAACGATTCACACCGCCGCTCTCGCCAATAACCTCGCCGTCGTCCGCAAGTACGCGCCAAAGTCGAAAATCTGGGCCGTGGTGAAGGCTAACGCCTACGGGCACGGGCTTGCGCGCGCATTCCCCGGTCTGCGCGCAACCGACGGTTTCGGCCTGCTCGACCTCGAGGAGGCCGTCAAGCTGCGCGAGCTCGGCTGGGCAGGTCCGATCCTCCTGCTCGAAGGCTTTTTCCGGCCGACCGACATCGATGTGATCGACCGCTACAGCCTCACGACCGTCGTGCACAGCGACGAGCAGATGCGCATGCTCGAAATGGCGCGTCTCTCGAAGCCGGTCAACGTTCAGCTCAAGATGAATAGCGGCATGAACCGGCTCGGCTATACGCCCGAGAAGTACCGCGCCGCGTGGGAGCGCGCGCGCGCCTGTGCCGGCATCGGCCAGATCACGCTGATGACGCACTTCGCCGACGCCGACACGCCGCGCGGCGTGAGCGAGCAGATGGCCGCGTTCGAGCGCGGCGCGCAAGGCATAGCGGGTACACGCAGCCTCGCCAATTCGGCCGCCACGCTCTGGCATCCCTCGACGCACTTCGACTGGGTGCGCCCCGGCATCATTCTTTATGGCGCTTCGCCTTCGGGCTTCTCCTCGGCGCTCGAAGGCACGGGCCTGCAGCCGGCCATGACGCTCGCGTCCGAACTCATCGCCACGCAGCACGTCGCCGAAGGGCAGACCGTCGGCTACGGGTCGATTTTCACGGCGCGCAAGCCCATGCGCATCGGCGTGGTGGCGTGCGGTTATGCGGACGGCTATCCGCGCGTCGCGCCCGAAGGCACGCCGGTGATCGTCGACGGCGTGCTCACGCATGTCGTGGGCCGCGTCTCCATGGACATGCTCACCGTCGATCTCACGCCCGTGCACACCGCGGGCGTAGGCGCCCGTGTGGAACTGTGGGGCAACAACCTGCCGATCGACGACGTCGCGAAAGCCTGTGGCACGATCGGCTACGAGCTGATGTGCGCCGTTGCACCGCGCGTACCGGTGCGGGCCGAATAACGCCATGGCAAAGAGCATGGCGAAGGTCAAGACACTGTATACATGTACCGAATGCGGCGGCCAGGCGCCCAAGTGGCAAGGCCAGTGCCCCGCGTGCGGCGCGTGGAACACGCTGGTGGAAGGCGTTGCCGAATCGGCGAGCAGCCACCGCTTTCAGTCGCTCGCGAAGAGCGCGCCGGTGCGGCGTCTCGCCGATATCGAGGCGTCCGACGTGCCGCGCTTCACGACCGGCGTGGGCGAGTTCGACCGCGTGCTGGGCGGCGGTCTCGTCGCGGGTGGCGTGGTGCTGATCGGCGGCGATCCGGGCATCGGCAAGTCGACGCTGTTGTTGCAGTCACTCGCGCAGATCGCGGCGGAGCGTCGCGCGCTCTATGTGAGCGGCGAAGAGTCGGCTGCGCAGATCGCGTTGCGCGCGCAACGACTGGCGCTGCTCGATCCCGGCTCCATGGCGAGCGAACTGCAACTGCTCGCCGAGATTCAGCTCGAAAAGATCCAGGCGACGATCGAGGCCGAGAGGCCCGATGTCGCGGTCATCGACTCGATCCAGACGATCTATTCCGAAGCGCTGACTTCCGCGCCGGGCTCCGTCGCGCAGGTGCGCGAGTGCGCGGCGCAGCTCACCCGTATCGCGAAGCAGTCGGGCACGGCGATCATCATGGTCGGCCACGTGACGAAGGAGGGCAATCTCGCTGGGCCGCGCGTGCTCGAGCATATCGTCGACACCGTGCTGTATTTCGAAGGCGACACGCATTCGTCGTTCCGTCTCGTGCGCGCATTCAAGAACCGCTTCGGCGCGGTCAACGAACTGGGTGTGTTCGCAATGACCGAGAAAGGCTTGCGCGGTGTGGCGAATCCCTCGGCGCTCTTTCTCTCGCAGCACGAGCAGAGCGTGCCGGGCTCATGCGTGCTCGTGACCCAGGAAGGGTCCCGGCCGCTGCTCGTCGAGGTGCAGGCGCTCGTCGACACAGCGCACGTGCCGAATCCGCGGCGTCTGGCCGTCGGCCTCGAACAAAACCGGCTGGCGATGCTGCTGGCGGTGCTGCATCGCCATGCCGGCATTGCGTGCTTCGATCAGGACGTTTTCCTCAATGCGGTGGGCGGCGTGAAAATAACGGAGCCGGCCGCGGATCTCGCCGTGCTGCTCGCCATCCACTCTTCGATGCGTAACAAGGCGTTGCCCAAGGGTCTGATCGTTTTTGGCGAAGTCGGTCTGGCGGGCGAGATCCGACCCTCGCCGCGCGGCCAGGATCGTCTGAAGGAGGCTGCGAAGCTCGGTTTTTCATGCGCGCTGATTCCCCGCGCCAATGCACCGAAACAGCCAATCGAAGGTTTACAGGTGATTGCCGTGGAGCGTCTCGAGGAAGCAATCGACCGGGTACGCGAGCTGGAATGAGCGTGGCGCGCGGGTGCGGAAGCCGTGTACTGTCGCGTAATGATTAGTAACAACCCTGGTTCCGGCTGTAACCATTTCAGACTGCGATTTCCCTATCCTTGGCGCGATGTTCAACCCGTGTCGAGCGGAAAGGATAGCGACTTGAAACAGACTGATACGTCCTTCGGCGGTCGTTCGATCGTCGTGCGCGGCTGCCGGGTATCCGAGCCGCTCATGCAGCCTTGGGGCAGCACCTGCCGGATCGTCGAGTGGATCGATGGCGACGGGCGCATTTCGCGCCGCGTCGTGGCGGAAGACGTGACGGCGGCTGAGGTGCGCAGCACCATTGCGCACCACGTTGAGGGCCGCAAGTACGTGATGTACGACGACGAGCGCTCGCCGCGGCAAACGCTGCCGCGACGCTAAACGAAAAAATGGGCGCTGCAAGGCGCCCATTTTGCTTTGTGCTGACGCTCGGCGCGGCGTGCGCCGCGTGAACTAGCCCCACGGACCGTAGGAGAAGGGTTTTTTCCCGCCAGGTGCGCCCGACGTTTCGGCGCCGTGGACCGGCTGGGCTGACTGGACGGAGTGCGCGCCTTGCGGCTGGCCGGCTGGCTGAAAAGCTGCCGCCTGCATACCGGGCGCGGTCTGCTGCGCTTGCCGGGCGGACATCTCGTCCATCATGGCTTGCAGGACTTCGGCATTGAATAGGGGATGGCGCGAAGCCTCGCCAGGTGTGAGGACCGGCGAAACACAGGTGTCGATCGCCTCCAGACGATCGATCCATGTCTGCAGCGACTCCGACTCGATGATGGCCGCCAGCTCCCGCGTGAGCGCGGCGGCGTCCGCACCGCCGATCGCCTGACCGAGGCTCCAGTGGCGCTCGGCCCAGTCGTCGCGGCCAATGGCCTGGCACAGCGTCTGCCAGAATTTCAGTTCGAGCGCGCCGACGGCGAGCCACCGGCCGTCTTGCGTGCGATAGAGGTTGTAGCAGGGCACGCCGCCGTTGAGCAGGCCGCCGCCAGGCTGCAGCGCCGCGGCGTCGTCGTTGGCCAACGCGACCTGGGCGACCACATTGTGCGCATAGCTCGCGTGCGCCATCGAAACGTCGACGAAACGGCCCTCGCCGCCACGCGCCACATGCCAGAGCGCTGCGAGAATCTGCGTGACCGCGCTGAGCGCGCCGCCGAGCAGGTCGGCGATCTGGAAATTGGGCAGCACCGGCGTGCCGTCGCGCGAAGCCAGTTGGTCGAGCACGCCAGAATAGGCCACATAGTTGATGTCATGGCCCGGATGGCCGGCGAACGGGCCGGTCGTGCCATAGCCCGTGATCGCGCAGTAGACGAGCTTCGGATTGACCTTGCGCAATGTCTCGTAGCCTACGCCGAGGCGGTCCATCACGCCGGGCCGGAAACTTTCGACCAGCACGTCGGCGTCGCGGGCGAGCGCGAACAACACCGACCGGCCGCTCTCGGTCTTCAGATCGACGCGGGTTTCGCGCTTGCCGCGATTGACGAGGCGATAGAACGCACCAGGGCGTGCGGCCACTTCGTCCACTGCGCTTTGCATCATCACGCGCGCCGCGTCGCCCGCGCCAGGCGGTTCGATTTTCAGGACGTCGGCGCCCATTTCTGCGAGCCGCAAGGTGGCCACGGGCCCGGGCAGAAGACGGGTCAGATCCAGTACGCGAAGGCCCTGCAATGCGGCGGGTGACGACACTCGTGGCTCCCTGGCGAAGATTCTTGGCGAAAAGCGCGGCTAGCGGCGCGATGGTGGTGCAGTGACGACCTCAGTGGCAACCACAGTGGCCACTATAAGCTGCACTAGCCGATCTGCTCGAGTTCCTCGTGCGCGTCGAGCCATGCGGCTTCGAGCGTTTCGAGGCGCGAGGCAACCTCGGCCTGGCGGCGAATCGCTTCGGTCAGGCGGCTCTTCTGCTCCGGCTCGTAGCTCGCCGGGTCGACGACGAACGCGTCGAGCGTGCTCTTTTCGCCGTTGAGCGCATCCATTTCCTTTTCGATCTTGCCGATTTTCGCCTGTAACGGCTTCTTCAGGTGCGCAACCTTCTGGCGCTGCTCCGCTTCCTGGCGCCGCTGTTCCTTGCGATTGACGTTGTCGGCGCTATTGGCGCCGTTTGCCGCATCCGCCGTGCCAGAAGCGGCTTCCTTGAGCGCCGCGCGTTGCTCGGCTGCGTGCTGGAGCAGCCAGTCGCGGTAGTCGTCGAGGTCGCCGTCGAACGGTTGCAGACGATGCTTCGCCACCAGCATGAATTGATCGGTCGTCGCGCGCAGCAGATGCCGGTCGTGCGACACGAGGATCAGCGTGCCTTCGAACTGGGCGAGCGCCATGGTGAGCGCGTGGCGCGTTTCGAGGTCGAGGTGGTTGGTCGGCTCGTCGAGCAGCAGCAGGTTGGGCTTTTGCCAGATGATGAGCGCGAGCGCGAGGCGCGCCTTCTCGCCGCCCGAGAATGGCGCGATGGGAGCCGTGGCCATCTCGCCGGGGAAGTTGAAGCCGCCGAGGAAGTCGCGCAGTTCCTGCTCGCGCGTGTCGGGCGCGAGGCGCGCGAGATGCTGGAGCGGCGAGTCGTCGGGGCGCAGCGTTTCGAGCTGATGTTGCGCGAAGTAGCCGATCTGCAGGCCCTTGCCGGTGCGCAGTTCGCCGCTAAGCGCGGCGAGCGTGCCGGCGAGCGTCTTGATCAGCGTGGACTTGCCCTGGCCGTTCGCGCCGAGCAGGCCGATGCGCTGGCCGTTCTGGATCGAGAGCGTGACGCGTTCGACGATGGGCGTCTCGCCGCCGTCCTCGGCCCGGTAGCCACAGCGCACGTCCTCCATCACGAGCATGGGGTTCGGTGCTGAGTCGGGCGTGCGGAACTCGAATGTGAACGGCGAGCTTGCATGCGCGGGCGCGATCAGCTCCATCTTTTCCAGTGCCTTCACGCGGCTTTGCGCCTGGCGCGCCTTGGTGGCCTTGGCCTTGAAGCGGTCGATGAAGCTTTGCAGATGCGCGACGGTGCGCTGCTGCTTTTCGTACGCGCTTTGCTGGAGCGCCAGTTGTTGCGCGCGCAAGATCTCGAACTGCGAGTAATTGCCGCCGTAACGCTTGATCTGCTGGTTTTCCAGGTGCAGCGTGACATTGCAGATCGAATCGAGGAATTCGCGGTCGTGCGAAATCACGACGAGCGTGCCGGGATAGCGGTGCAGCCAGTCTTCGAGCCAGACGATCGCGTCCAGGTCCAGGTGGTTCGTGGGTTCGTCGAGCAGCAGCAGGTCGGAGCGGCACATGAGCGCCTGCGCGAGGTTCAGGCGCATGCGCCAGCCGCCCGAGAAGCTCGCCACGGGCTGGCGCGTTTGCTCGAGCGTGAAACCGAGGCCGAGCAGCAGCGCTTCGGCGCGCGCGGGGGCCGTGTAGCCGTCGGCGTCGGCGAACGCGCCGTGCGCTTCGGCTTCGGCCGCGCCGTCGTGTGCGGCCGACGCAGCGGCGATGCGGGCCTCGATTTCGCGCAGCGCGGCGTCGCCGTCGAGCGCGTAGTCGAGCGCGGTGCGGTCCACCGCCGGGGTTTCCTGCGCGACGTGCGCGATGCGCCAGGACGGCGGCAGCGAGAAGTCGCCGGCGTCCGCGTGCAGTTCGCCGCGCAGCACGGCGAACAGGGTCGATTTGCCCGCGCCGTTCGCGCCGATGAGACCGACCTTTTCGCCGGGGTTCAGCGTGAACGAGGTCTGTTCGAAAAGCGGCTTGGTGCCGCGGGCAAGACTGAATTGGTTGAAGCGGATCACGACGGCGCCGGCGGGAAGAAAACGAAGGAAAGCGCTATTTTAGACTGTGTGGGGCTCCGGCCGGCATTGGCCGAACGGCTAGCCGTTTGGTCGAGTGCTAATTCCACGCTTTCTCACGTAGACTGGCGCTTTTCCACGGGAGAGCCAGATGACTTCGATCTATTCGTTTTCGGCGCAACCGCTCGGCGGCGGCGAGCCGGTGAGCCTCGAGCGCTATACGGGCAAGGTGCTCCTGATCGTCAACACCGCGAGCGAGTGCGGGTTCACGCCGCAGTACGCGGGCCTGCAAAAGCTCCACGACCAGTACACCGCGCGCGGGCTCGCGGTGCTCGGCTTTCCATGCAACCAGTTCGGCAAGCAGGAGCCCGGCGACGCCGCGCAGATCGGCAGCTTCTGCGAGAAGAACTACGGCGTCACGTTTCCGATGTTCGAGAAGATCGACGTGAACGGGGCGAACGCGCACCCGCTGTATCGCTGGCTCACGGGCGAGGCGCCGGGGCTCCTCGGGCTCGAAGGCATCAAGTGGAACTTCACGAAATTTCTGGTCGACCGTAGCGGCAGCGTGGTGAAGCGCTACGCGCCCATGACGAAGCCCGAGGCCATTGCAGCGGACATCGAAAAGCAGCTCTGAGCGGCGGCTGGCGGCAAAGGCGCGCGTTATAGAATCGGCGCGAAGAGCCGCGCGAGGTGCATCGTGATCTTGCGCCACGCCGGCGCGTCGCGGTACTCGCTGCGGTCGATCTCGAACGTCTCTTCGAAGTCGCGCAGCAGCATCGCTTCGACTTCGGCCGCGAAGCCGCGATGCACCGTCAGCACCATGATCTCGAAGTTCAGGCGAAACGACCGGTTGTCGAGATTCGCGCTGCCGATGGCCGCGGCCACGTCATCGATCAGCACGACCTTCTGGTGCAGGAAGCCCGGCTTGTAGCGGAAGATGCGGATGCCTGCGCGCACCGCATCGAAGGCGTACAGCATGGACGCTTCGAAAACCACGTAATGGTCGCGCCGGCTCGGGATCATGATGCGCACGTCCACGCCGCGCAGCGCCGCGAGGCGCAGCGCCGAGAACACGGCTTCGTCGGGCACGAGGTAGGGCGTGGTGATCCACAGGCGTTTTTTCGCGGCATTGATCGCCTCGACGAAAAAGAGCGAGCAGGTCTCCTGGCGGTCGGCCGGACCCGTGGGCAGGACGAGGCAGTACATGTCGTCGCCGTCGCGCGGCACAACGGGGGGCGGTTCGCAGCCGGGGAGTTGCTGGGTGGCCCAGTACCAGTCTTCGGTGAAGGCGAACTGCACGTTGGCGACCGCTGGTCCGCGCAGTTCGATATGCGTATCGCGCCAGGGTGAGAGGCGTGCATTCGCGCCGAGGTATTCGATGCCTACGTTGTGGCCGCCCACGAACGCGTGCTGGCCGTCCACCACGACGATCTTGCGGTGGTTACGGAAGTTGAGCTGGAAGCGGTTGACGAAGTGGCGTTTCGTGGAAAACGGGTGCACTTCCACGCCGCCGTCCTGCAACTCGTGCACGTAGCTGGCGGGCAGGTCGAACGAGCCGATGCTGTCATACAGCAAGTACGCGCGCACGCCGCGTTTCGCGCAGTCGAGCAGCACGTCCTTGAGCATGTCGCCGAGCGCGTCGGCGCGCACGATGAAGAACTGCACGATCACGTAGTGCCGGGCGCGTTCGATTGCATCGAAGATGGCGGAGAAGGTCGCATCACCATTCACGAGTGTGCGCACGGCATTGCCCGGCACGAGCGGCATGCCGCCGAGGCGCGCGAATGTGCGGATCACGCGTACGCCCAGTTCGTCGGCTGGCCATTCGCCCGCGGAGACTAGCTTGTCCCAGTCGGGCGCGGGAGCGCGTGAGCGCAACGTTTCGTTGCGCAGGCGCCGTGCGTCGGCATAGCCCGCGAACTTGCTGCGGCCGAGAAAGAGATACGGGACGAGCGTGAGGTAGGGCATCGTCGCGAGCGAGACGGCCCAGGCGATCGCGCCCTGCGAGGTGCGCGTGTTGAGGATTGCGTGGCACGCCGCGATCAGCCCAAACAGATGGATGATCGCGAGCAGCGTGCCGAGGTGTAACCAGTCGAATCGCATAGATGCGTGGGACGCTCCTTCAGCCGAACGCAGGGCCGGCCCGCGCCGGGAAGCGCACGGCCGGAGGGCTCAATCTTACCGAACCCGTTGCGACGACGGCTATCGGCCCAGTCCTGCACACAGCGAGACGCGGCGCACAGGCGCCGCGTCGTGTTCGCGCATTGCGCTCAGACCGTTAGACCCTAAGATCCTCAGACCGGCAAGTCACAGGCCTGGATCAGGAAAACCTGATCGTCGCCGGCGCTCGTCGAGAGCCAGACGAGCTCGAGGCCGCCGAACGCCGCTTCCACGTGCTCGCGCTCGTTGCCGATTTCGACCACCAGCACGCCGTCGTCGGTGAGCCAGTTGCGTGCGTCCTTGATGATGCGGCGCACGATGTCCATGCCGTCCGCGCCGCCCGCAAGCGCCATTTCCGGCTCGTGGCGGTACTCGGGCGGCAGCGCCTGCATCGAATCGGCGTTCACGTACGGCGGGTTCGTGATGATCACGTCGTAGCGGCGCTCGGGCAGCGGTGCGTACAGGTCGCCTTCGAAGAGGGCGATGCGTTCGTCGAGATCGTGTTCGTGCACATTGCGCTTGGCCACTTCGAGCGCGGGCGCGGAGAGGTCGACGGCGTCGATATCGGCGTTCGGGAACGCGTGCGCCGCGAGAATCGCGAGGCTGGCCGAGCCGGTGCACAGTTCCAGCACCGCGGTGACCTGCTCGGGATCTTCCACGTAGGGCTGCAGGCCGTCTGCGAGCAGCTCGCCGATGAACGAGCGCGGCACGATGACGCGCTCGTCCACGTAGAAGCGCAGGCCGTGCATCCACGCTTCCTGCGTGATGTAGGCGGCGGGCACGCGCTCGGTCGCGCGGCGCTCGATCACGCCGAGCACCTTGTCGATTTCCTCGGGCGTGAGGCGCGCGTCGAGAAACGGGTCGAGCAGGTCGAGCGGCAAATGCAGCGTGTGCAGGATCAGGTACGCCGCTTCGTCGTAGGCGTTGTTCGAGCCGTGGCCGAAGGCGAGCTGTGCGGCCGAAAAGCGCGAGACGCCGTAGCGCAGCAGGTCGCGCACAGTGGCAAAAGTAGCGGCTAGCGGATGGGTCATGTTCTGGACTCCGGAGCGTGTTCGGTTGGCCGTCAGGCGATCAGCTGTTCGAGCACGCGACGATAGATGTTCTTGAGCGGATCGATGAATTTCACTTCGATATGCTCATCGATCTTGTGGATGCTGGCGTTGGGCGGCCCGAATTCGACCACCTGCTCGCACATGCGCGCGATGAAGCGGCCGTCGGACGTGCCGCCCGTGGTCGAGAGTTCGGTGGTGACGCCGGTTTCGTCGTGGATCGCTTTTTCGAGTGCGCTCGAGAGCGCGCCGCGCGGCGTAAGGAAGGGCAGGCCGCTCACGCTCCAGTGCAGGTCGTATTCGAGGCCGTGCTTGTCGAGGATGGCGTGCACGCGCTTTTGCAGGCCTTCCACGGTGCTGGCGGTCGAGAAGCGGAAGTTGAACATCACGTCGGCATGGCCCGGGATCACGTTGCTCGCGCCGGTGCCGCTGTGCATGTTCGAGACCTGCCACGTGGTGGGCGGGAAGTATTCGTTGCCGTCGTCCCACTTTTCAGCGACGAGTTCGGCAAGCGCGGGAGCCAGCAGATGCACCGGGTTCTTCGCGAGATGCGGATAGGCAATATGCCCCTGCACGCCCTTCACGACGAGCTTGCCCGACATCGAGCCGCGGCGGCCGTTCTTCACGCAGTCACCGAGCGTGTTGGTCGAGGTCGGCTCACCGACGATGCAGTAATCCATCTTCTCGCCGCGCGCCTGCAGCGCCTCGACGACCTTCACGGTGCCGTCGGTCGCCGGGCCTTCCTCGTCGCTCGTGATGAGGAAGGCGATCGCGCCACGATGTTGCGGATGCGCCGCCACGAACTCTTCGCTTGCCACCACGAAGGCCGCAAGCGAGGTCTTCATGTCGGCGGCGCCACGGCCGTAGAGCACGCCGTCGCGGTGCGAGGGCTGGAACGGAGGCGAACTCCATTGTTCGATGGGGCCGGTCGGCACGACGTCGGTATGGCCCGCGAAGGCAAGCAGCGGGCCTTGCGCGCCCGCGGTGCCGCGCTTGACGGCCCACAGGTTCGTCACGCCGTTGGATTCGATCGTTTCGCACGCGAAGCCGAGCGCGCCAAGGCGTTCGGTCATGATGCGCTGGCAGTGCTGGTCGTCGGGCGTGACGGACGCGCGCGCGATCAGGGCTTCGGTAAGGGCGAGGGTGGCGGACATAAAAAGACCACTTTCAATAAAAATGCCGGCACAGCTGACGGAGCAGGGGCCGGCAACAACTTGTCATGACCGTATGCGCTCGATCTTCCATGGAGCAGATCGGGCGCACCGGTCTCATGCGGCGCTCAGGCGAACAGCTCCGCATACTGGTCGGCGGAAAAGCCAAGCGTCTTCACGCGGCCGTTCACCACGACTACGGGCCGCTTGATGATCGACGGCTTGTGGATCATCAGCGCAATCGCGCCGGCGGTCGTGTCGGCTTCGGCCTTGTGCACGTCCGACAGGCCGCGCCACGTCGTGCCGCGCTTGTTGATGAGCTGATCGAGCGACACGTCCTTGAGCCAGTCCTGGACGAGTGCGTTCGAAACGCCCGCCTTCTTGAAGTCGTGAAACTCGAACTCGACGCCGTGCTCTTCGAGCCACACGCGGGCCTTCTTCACGGTGTCGCAGTTCGGAATGCCGTAGACAACGGTTTTGGCGGACTTCGCCATCAGTCGCCTCGCAGCAGCTCGTTCAGGCCGACCTTGGCGCGCGTCTTCGCGTCGACCTTCTTGACGATCACGGCGCAGTACAGGCTGTGCGAGCCGTCCTTCGAGGGCAGGTTGCCCGCGACCACGACCGAGCCCGCCGGAATACGGCCATACGAGACTTCGCCGGTTTCGCGGTCGTAAATCTTGGTCGACTGGCCGAGGTACACGCCCATCGAGATGACCGAGTTCTCTTCGACGATCACGCCTTCCACGACTTCCGAGCGCGCGCCGATGAAGCAGTTGTCTTCGATGATGACCGGATTGGCCTGCAGCGGCTCGAGCACGCCGCCGATGCCAACGCCGCCCGAGAGGTGCACGTTCTTGCCGATCTGCGCGCACGAACCGACCGTCGCCCACGTGTCGACCATCGTGCCTTCATCGACGTACGCGCCGATGTTGGTGTACGACGGCATCAGCACGACGTTCTTCGCGATGAACGAGCCGCGGCGCGCGATAGCCGGCGGCACCACGCGGAAGCCGCCCGCGGCGAAGTCTTCGGCCGTGTAGTTGGCGAACTTCGAGGGCACCTTGTCGTAGAACTGGCTGTAGCCGCCCGCGGGCATCGGCGCGTTGTCTTCCAGGCGGAACGACAGCAGCACGGCCTTCTTCACCCACTGGTTGACGACCCAGTCGCCGTCCTTCTTCTCGGCGCAGCGCAGCGCGCCTTTGTCCAGTTCGGCGATGACGTGGGCGACGGCTTCGCGCACGTCGTTCGGGGCCGACTTGGGCGAAAAGTCGGCGCGGTTTTCCCAGGCGGTGTCGATGATCTGCTGAAGTTGTTGCGACATGGTGGTGATTTCGTGAGAGTAATGGTTGAAAGCGGTGTTGCGCGCAGCGAGGCAGGACCCCGGCGCGCAGGCAAAAGCTTTACGGTTTGAGCGAGCGGCAGAACTCGACGATGCGCTGCGCGCCCTCGATGCACTCCTCGACGTCGGCGACGAGCGCCATGCGGACGAAGTCTTTACCCGGATTCGTGCCATGCGCCTCGCGCGCGAGGAACGAGCCGGGCAGAACCGTCACATTATAGTCGGCGTAGAGACGCTGGGCGAACGCGGTGTCCGAGAGGCCGGTGCGCGCGACGTTGGCCCAGAGGTAGAACGCGGCGTCGGGCAATTTCACGTCGAGCACGTCGGCGAGCATGGGCGTGACGGTCGAGAACTTCTTCAGGTATTTCGCGCGGTTTTCGCGCACGTGCGCCTCGTCGCCCCAGGCCGCGATGCTGGCGGACTGCCAGACCGGCGACATGGCCGAGCCGTGATAGGTGCGGTACAGCAGGAACTGCTTGAGGATGGCGGCGTCCCCGGCCACGAAGCCCGAGCGCATGCCGGGCGCGTTCGAGCGCTTGGAAAGGCTCGACAGCATGACGAGACGCTCGAAGTCGCGGCCCAGCTTGTGCGCCGCTTCGAGACCGCCGAGCGGCGGATTCGCTTCGTCGAAATAGATTTCCGAGTAACACTCGTCCGAGGCGATGACGAAGCCATAGCGGTCGGAGAGCGCGAACAACTCGCGCCAGTCGTCGAGCGTGATCACGGCGCCCGTGGGGTTGCCCGGCGAGCACACGTACAGCAGCTGCGTGCGCGCCCAGACTTCTTCAGGAACCTGCGAATAGTCGCAGGCGAAGTTGCGGGCCGGATCGCTGTTCACGAAGTACGGCTCGCCGCCGCCCAGCAGCGCGGCGCCTTCGTAGATCTGGTAGAAAGGGTTCGGGCAGAGTACGATCGCCCGCTTTGCGGGATCTTTCACGCCCGCTGTCGGGTCGACCACGGCCTGCGCCAGTGCGAAAAGCGCCTCGCGCGAGCCCGAGACGGGCAGGATTTCCGTGTTCGCGTCGATGGCCGGCAGTCCGTAGCGCGCCTTCACCCAGTTCGCAATCGACTCGCGCAGCGCCGGGGTGCCCGCCGTGGCTGGGTACGACGAGAGGCCATCGAGCGATGCCACGATGGCGTCGCGGATCAGCGCAGGCGTGGGGTGTTTCGGCTCGCCGATCCCGAAGCTGATATGGCGCTGGCCGGCGTTCGGCGTGACGTCCTTGAAGAGTACGCGCAGCTTTTCGAAGGGATAGGACTGAAGGGTGTCGAGTAGCGGATTCACTTGGGCGTCGGACAGGCGTGGGCGAAAGACGGATGGCGTGGCGCGCAGGATGGGAGCGGCCGGTGCGAGCCGGCGAGCCAGTTGCGCTGCGCTCGGCTTGGCTCGGCGAAAAACACAGAGGCGCGGCCTTGGAACTGCAAGCGCTCGATTATAGCGTGGCGTCGTTGCTGCTGCGGGCGCCAGCCGGAACCCGCCCTGGCGCAGCCGGTGCTCGCCGGACGACGAGACAAAGGAAAAGCATGGAATTTTCGAATCACGTTCCGAACAGCGGCGCCAGCGCTGTGAACGCGCGGCCGGGCCAAGGGAAACGCGAGCAATGAGCCAGAGCACCAGCTTGCGCGCCGCATGGCCGACGCTCGCCATCATGATTGGCGCGTCCGTATGGGGTTTCGTCTGGTATCCGCTGCGCATGCTGGCGGCCGCCGGGCTCACCGGCACGGCATCGAGCGCCGCGACGAGCGCAGCCGGCTGCCTCTTCGTGCTGGTGCTGCGCTGGCGCTCGCTCGCGACCGTGCGCTGGCACTGGGTCCTGCCGATGCTCGGGCTTGCTGCGGGCGTGACCAATGTGGGTTTCGTGTGGGGCGCGATTCACGGCGAAGTGATGCGCGTGCTGCTGCTCTTTTATCTGACCCCGGCGTGGACGGCGATCTTCGCGCACTTCATCCTGCACGAACGCCTGAACTGGGCGGGAGGCGCGCTCGCGACGCTTTCGCTGCTGGGTGCGATCCTGATGCTCTGGTCGCCGAAACTCGGCGTGCCGCTGCCCGCCAACGCCGCCGAATGGGCCGGTTTGATTGGCGGCATGGGCTTCGCGATGAGCAATGTGCTCGTGGTGAAGACGAGCCGCGTGCTGCCGCATATGAAGCCGGAGATGCGCACCGCCGTGATCTTCGCGGGCGCGGCGCTGTTCGGCGCGCTGACTTCGTGCTTCGAGCCGATGTCGGCCGCTCCGGCTGGCGAGCATCTCGCGCGCGTCGTGCTGCTGGTGCTCGCGCTCGGCATCGTGCTCGGCACCAACAACATGCTGGTTCAGTACGGGCTTGCCCGCGTGCCGGCTAACCGCGCGTCGATCATCATGCTGTTCGAGATCGTCGTCACGGCGCTCACGTCGTGGCTCTTCGCGGGCGAGACGCCGGGCCCGCGCGAATGGGCGGGCGGCGCGTGTATCGTGCTTGCTTCGTTGCTGTCGAGCTGGGTGCACCGCGCGCAGGACACGCGCAAGCGCGGCGCACACGTGAGCGCCGACGCGAGCGTCATGACCCATGCCGACGCAAGCCGCACCGATGACGCGGACGACGCCGACGGTAACGGCCCCGGCGGCGACGATGGCAACGGCGGTGGCAACGGCGATGGCAACCCAGGCGGCGGCTCGGGTCCAGGGCCTTCCCGCGCGCGGAATGGCGCGCGTGCGATGGTATGATTGCCGCTGATTCCCGCCGACCGCTCGCGCGCATGCGCGTTCGTGCGGCGAGCCGTGGCGCCTGCCTTGCGCGCACTGCGCCGCCGTGCGATCGATACCGGATTCGCGGCGGCAAGCGACGTACGGCACGGGCGGTCCCGTTCACCACTATTCAAACAGCGATATCGCCGTGCGTCTGACCTCGATTAAACTCGCTGGCTTCAAATCATTCGTCGATCCCACGCATTTCCAGGTTCCGGGCCAACTCGTCGGAGTGGTCGGGCCGAATGGCTGCGGGAAATCCAACATCATCGACGCGGTGCGCTGGGTGCTGGGTGAATCCCGGGCGTCCGAGCTGCGTGGCGAGTCGATGCAGGACGTCATCTTCAACGGTTCCACCGCGCGCAAGCCGGGCAGCCGCGCGAGCGTCGAACTGGTGTTCGACAACGCGGACGGCCGCGCCGCCGGGCAGTGGGGCCAGTATGCCGAGATTGCCGTGAAGCGCGTGCTCACGCGTGACGGCACATCGAGCTACTACATCAACAACCTGCCGGCGCGCCGGCGCGATATCCAGGACATCTTCCTCGGCACGGGCCTCGGCCCGCGCGCCTACGCGATCATCGGGCAGGGCATGATTGCGCGGATCATCGAGGCGAAGCCCGAAGAGCTGCGCGTGTTCCTCGAAGAGGCCGCGGGTGTTTCGAAGTACAAGGAACGCCGCCGCGAGACCGAAAACCGTCTGCACGACACGCGTGAAAACCTCACGCGTGTCGAGGACATCGTGCGCGAACTGTCCAACAACCTCGAAAAGCTCGAGGGGCAGGCAGTCGTCGCCACGAAATTCCGCGAGCTGCAGTCCGAGGGCGAGGAAAAGCAGCGCCTTCTGTGGCTCTTGCGCAAGAACGAGGCGGCGGGCGAGCAGCAACGCCAGCAGCGCGCGATCGAGCAGGCGCAGATCGACCTCGAGCGGCATACCGCGCAGCTGCGTGAAGTGGAAGCGCAGCTCGAAACACTGCGCGTGGCGCACTACTCCGCAAGCGACGCCATGCAGGGCGCACAGGGCTCGCTCTATGAAGCGAACGCCGAGGTGAGCCGTCTCGAAGCCGAGATCAAGTTCATCGTCGAGTCGCGCAACCGCGTGCAGGCGCAGATCGCCGCGCTCACCGCGCAGCGCGAGCAATGGCAAGTCCAGGCGCAGAAGGCGCAGGACGATATCGAAGACGCCGAAGAGCAACTGGCGATCGCCGAGGAAAAGGCGGCGCTCGCGGAGGAAGACGCAGCGGCAAAGCAGGAAGCCTTGCCCGCGCTCGAAAACCGCTGGCGCGACGCCCAGGCGCAACTGAACGACGAGCGCGCGGGCATCGCGCGCACCGAGCAGGCCATCAAGCTCGAAGCCGCGCACCAGCGCAACGCCGACCAGATGCTTCAGCAGCTTCAGCAACGCCATGAGCGGCTGAAGTCGGAGGAAGGCGGGCTCGACGCGCCGGACGAAGCCCAGCTCGAAGAGCTGCGCATGCAATTGGCCGAGCAGGAAGAAGTGCTGCACGAAGCGCAAGCGCGTCTTGCGGATGCGCAGGAAACGGTGCCGCGCCTCGACGCGGAGCGCCGCGCCGCGCACGAGCGCGTGCAGGCTGAAAACGCGCAGATCCACCAGTTCGAAGCGCGTCTGGCCGCACTCAAGCAGTTGCAGGAAAACGTACAGACGGAGGGCAAGATCCAGCCGTGGCTCGAGCGTCACGAACTGGGCGCGTTGCCGCGGCTATGGAAGAAGCTGCACGTGGAAGCGGGCTGGGAAACGGCGCTCGAAGCCGTGCTGCGCGAGCGGCTCGCCGCGCTCGAAGTGTCGAACCTCGACTGGGTGAAGGCATTCGCGAGCGACGCGCCGCCCGCGAAGCTCGCGTTCTATTCGCCGCCTGCCGCGGGGCCGGCAAGCGCCGCGCCTGCGGGCCTCACGCCGTTGCTTTCGCTCGTGCGTATCGACGACGCGGGCCTGCGTGCCGTGCTCACCGAATGGCTCGGCTCGACTTACGTTGCCAACGATCTCGCCGAGGCGCTTGGTCAGCGCGCGCAACTGCCGGCTAGCGGCGCGTTCGTCGTGAAGGCCGGTCACGTCGTGACGCGCGTGGGCGTGCAGCTGTACGCTGCCGACACCGAGCAGGCTGGGATGCTCGCGCGTCAGCAGGAAATCGAGAATCTCGAGCGCCAGGTGCGCGCTCAAGCATTGCTCGCCGACGAGGCACGCACCGCTGTCGTGCGCGCGGAAGCCGCGCACACGCAAGCGGCGCAGGTGCTCACGGAAGTGCGCCAGCAGGCCGAGCGCGCGACCCAGCGGGTGCACGCCCTGCAGATGGATGTGCTCAAGCTCACGCAGGCGCATGAGCGCTACACGGCGCGCAGCACGCAGATCCGCGAAGAACTGGACGAGATTCGCACGCAGATCGAAGAGCAGCGCGCGCTGCGGGCGGAGTCGGAAGCGAACTTCGAACGCCACGACGTCGAACTCGCCGAGCTGCAAGCCCGTTTCGAGGACAACCAGCTCGCGTTCGAAGCGCTCGACGAGGAACTCGGCGCGGCGCGCAACGAGGCGCGCGATCTCGAACGCGCGGCCGCGGACGCGCGCTTTGCGGCGCGCAACATGGCGAACCGCATCGAAGAGCTCAGGCGCAACATCCAGGTCGCGCACGATCAGAGCGAACGCGTGGCCGCTTCGCTCGAAGACGCGCGCGCCGAACTCGAAACGATCAACGAGCAGACCGCGCACACCGGCCTGCAGGACGCGCTGGAAATTCGTGCGCAGAAGGAAGACACGCTGCGCGCTGCGCGCGCTGAACTCGACGACCTGACCGCAAAGCTGCGCGCCGCCGACGAAACGCGCCTCGCCGCGGAGCGCGCGCTGCAGCCATTGCGCGACCGTATCACCGAGCTTCAGTTGAAGGAACAGGCGGCCCGCCTCAATGGCGAGCAGTTCGTCGAGCAGCTTCAGGCGGCTGGCGTAGACGAGGCCGCGCTGCAGGAAAAGCTCACGGCCGACATGAAGCCGTCGTACCTGCAAGGCGAAGTCACACGCATCAACAATGCGATTGCCGCGCTCGGGCCCGTCAATATGGCGGCGCTCGACGAACTGGCCGCGGCGAAGGAGCGCAAGACCTTCCTCGACGCCCAGTCGGCCGACCTCACGAGCGCGATCGAGACGCTCGAGGACGCGATCCGCAAGATCGACCAGGAAACGCGCACGCTGCTGCAAGGCACCTTCGACGAAGTGAACCGTCATTTCGGCGAATTGTTCCCGCGCCTCTTCGGTGGCGGCCAGGCGAAGCTCATCATGACCGGCGACGAGATTCTCGACGCGGGCGTACAGGTGATGGCGCAGCCGCCCGGCAAGAAGAATTCGACGATTCACCTGCTTTCGGGCGGCGAGAAGGCGCTCACGGCCACGGCCCTCGTGTTCGCGATGTTCCAGCTCAACCCGGCGCCTTTCTGTCTGCTCGACGAAGTGGACGCGCCGCTCGACGACGCGAACACCGAACGTTTTGCGAACCTCGTTCGCGCGATGTCGGACAAAACACAGTTCCTGTTCATTTCGCACAACAAGATTGCCATGGAGATGGCGCAGCAGCTTATTGGCGTGACGATGCAGGAGCAGGGCGTGTCGCGCATCGTCGCGGTCGACATGGAAACGGCGGCGGGTTTCGCCCAGAATACGGTCTAATCGATTTACACGGTCTAACGGACGGCGCGCGTTGCGCGGCCGGCGGCGCCATCGGTGAGGCAGCCGCCGCGCGCAATGCGCTTGCCACAGAAACGGCGCGCACAACGAGCGCGCTGTCGAATAAGAATTGCTGATGGAGCATGCATGGATGAGTTGACTCTCGGGTTGATCGGCGCGGGCGCCGTGGTAGTCGGGGGCGTGGTGGTGTACAACGCGTGGCAAGGCGCGAGGGTGCGCCGACGCATGCCGCGCCCAATGCCCGAAGAGGCGGTCGAGGCGCCGCAGCGCGACGAGTTCCAGGAGCAAAGCCCGTTCATCGAGCCGGCGCATGCACCGTCGCGTCGCGAGCCATCGCTCGCCGGCGCAGCGGAGGCCGAGCGCGTGGAGCCGGGCTTTGGGACTGTGGCGCCGCTCGACACTCCGGCCGACATCCAGGCGGAAACGACGACCCCTAACGGCTTTCCTGCGGAAGCAGCGGCTACCGAGGAGAGCGGTGAAACGGCGCCAGCCGCAAGCGCGGCTGTTCCCGAATCCGTGAAGGACGACGCCGACGAAGCCGAGCGCATCGAACCCGTCATGCCGGCCGCCACGACGATCTCTTCGGCGCCGCCGGCCGTGGTCGACCGACGTATCGACTGTATTGTGCCGATCCGGCTTGGTGCTTCTGTGCCGGGCGAGCGCGTGATTCCGTTTGCGCAGCGCTTGCGCCGCGCGGGCAGCAAGCCGGTGCACATCGAAGGCAAACCCGAAGGGGGCGACGGCTGGGAGCTGCTGCAAAGCGGCGTGCGCTACGAGGAGCTGCGCGCCGCTGCGCAACTCGCGAACCGCAACGGCCCGCTCAACGAACTCGAGTTTTCCGAATTCGTGACTGGCGTGCAGCAGTTTGCCGACGCGCTCGATGCCGCGCCCGAGTTTCCGGACATGATGGAAACGGTTGCGATGGCGCGCGAATTGGACGGCTTCGCGGCGCAATGCGACGCGCAACTTTCCATCAATGTGATGTCGGACGGCGCGCCTTGGTCGGCAAACTACGTGCAGGCCGTGGCCGCGCAGGACGGCCTGCTGCTTTCGCGCGACGGCACCCGCTTCGTGAAGCTCGACGCGAAGCAGAGCCCCGTGTTCATGCTGCAGTTCGGCGACACCAACTTCCTGCGCGACGACCTCACGTACAAGGGCGGCGAGTTGATTACGCTGATCCTCGACGTGCCCGTGGCCGATGAAGACATCCTGCCGTTCCGCCTCATGTGCGACTACGCGAAGTCGCTTGCGGAGCGCATTGGCGGGCGCGTGGTCGACGACCAGCGCCGGCCGCTGCCGGAGTCCGTGCTGCAGTCGATCGACAAACAGCTCATGACGCTTTACGCGAAGCTGGAGCAGGCCGGCATTCCGGCCGGCTCGCCGGCCACGCGGCGGCTGTTCAGCCAGTAACGCCGCAGGCCTGTAGCCGGCCGGCAGACAAGGCGCGGTGCCGTAAAGGCGCCGCGCCTTTTTTGCGTGCGCGTGGCGCGGCGCGCTTGGCACGGGCGGATAGGGGTGATCGGTCATGGAGGGGCGAGCGCCGTTACCGGCACAAGTGATGTAGTGCGTTCAAGCTCGCACTGCCGGACCCCGGCGTCAATGCTGCCGATGCAGCGTTAGCCATTCGGCCAGGACCTTGGGGAGGCCCGTTCGGCGGCGCACGAAGAATGCCCGAAGTTAGCCTTTCGGCCGATGCGACACGCGCCGCTTCCTGAGATAATCTGACGTCCGAAATCATTTCCATCTGCGAGTCGCCCAAGGCATGATCCGTCATCCCGCCCGTCCTCCCGAAGAAGCCACCGCTGCGCAGCGCGCGGTGTGGTTGCGCGCCGAACTCGAGCGTGCGAATCACGCCTACTACGTGCTCGACCAGCCGGAGCTGCCCGACGCGGAATACGACAAGCTGTTCGGCGAGCTTCAGCAAATTGAGGCCGCGCATCCCGATCTCATCACGCCCGATTCGCCCACTCAGCGCGTGGGCGGCGAAGTCGCCGGGGGCTTCGAGCCCGTGGTGCACGACGTGCCGATGCTGTCGCTGAACAACGGCTTTGCGGATGAGGACATTGTCGCGTTCGACAAGCGCGTGGCCGATGCGCTCGGCAAGATCGAGGGCGCCGAAGTCGGCGCAGTCGAATACGCCGCTGAACTCAAGTTCGACGGCCTCGCCATCTCGCTGCGCTATGTCGACGGCGTGTTCGTCCAGGCGTCCACGCGCGGCGACGGCGCGACCGGCGAGAACGTCACGGAGAACGTGCGCACGATCCGCTCGCTGCCGCTGCGCCTGAAGGGCAAGCGCGTGCCGAAGGTGCTCGACGTGCGTGGCGAGGTGCTGATGTTCCGCCGCGACTTCGAGCGCATGAACCAGCGTCAGCGCGACGCCGGCCACAAGGAATTTGCGAACCCGCGCAACGCGGCGGCGGGCAGCCTGCGTCAGCTTGATCCGAAGATCACCGCGCAGCGGCCGCTCTCGTTCTTCGCTTACGGCATCGGCGTTCTCGAGGGCGAGCCGATGCCGGCCACCCATAGCGAACTGCTCGACTGGTACGCGGAAATGGGCTTGCCGGTCAATTCCGAGCGTGCGGTCGTGAAAGGCGCGCAAGGTCTGCTGGAATTCTTCCGCGCCGTGGGCGAGAAGCGCGATGGCCTGCCGTACGACATCGACGGCGTGGTCTACAAGGTGAATCGCCGCGACGAGCAGGACGCGCTCGGCTTCGTTTCGCGCGCGCCGCGCTTCGCGCTCGCGCACAAGTTCCCGGCGCAGGAAGCGCTCACGAAGCTGCTGGCCATCGACGTGCAGGTGGGCCGCACTGGCGCGATTACGCCGGTTGCGCGGCTCGAGCCGGTGTTCGTCGGCGGCGCGACGGTGACGAACGCCACGCTGCACAACGAAGACGAAGTGCGCCGCAAGGACATCCGCATCGGCGACACGGTGATCGTGCGGCGCGCTGGCGACGTGATTCCCGAGGTGGTCAGCGCGCTCATGGACCGCCGACCGGCCGACGCCCAGGAGTTCGTGATGCCGACCGAATGCCCGGTCTGTGGATCGCGCATCGAGCGTCTGCCCGACGAGGCGATCGCTCGCTGTACAGGCGGTCTCTTCTGTCCGGCGCAACGCAAGCAGGCGCTCTGGCACTTCGCCCAGCGCCGCGCGCTCGATATCGACGGCCTGGGCGAGAAGATCATCGACCAGCTGGTTGACCAGAACCTCGTGCGCACGCCCGCCGATCTTTTCAATCTCGGCTTCGGCACGCTCGCGCAGCTCGATCGCATGGCCGACAAATCGGCGCAAAACCTGCTCGACTCGCTTGAAAAGGCCAAGTCCACGACGCTTGCGCGTTTTATCTACGCGCTCGGCATCCGGCACGTGGGTGAGTCGACGGCAAAGGATCTCGCCAAACACTTTGGCTCGCTCGATCCGATCATGAGCGCTTCGGTCGAGGAACTGCTCGAAGTCAACGATGTGGGGCCGATCGTCGCGCTCGCCATTCACGAGTTTTTTGCGGAAGAGCATAACCGCACGGTGATCGAGCAACTGCGCGCGCCGGGCAAAGTAACATGGGCGGAAGGTCCGCCCGCGCCGAAGGCGCCAGTGGGCGTGCTGGCCGGCAAGACGGTGGTGCTCACCGGCACGCTGCCCACGCTCTCGCGCGACGAGGCGAAGGAAATGCTGGAGGCGGCCGGCGCAAAGGTGGCCGGCTCGGTGTCGAAGAAGACCGATTACGTGGTGGCGGGCGCCGACGCGGGCAGCAAGCTCGCAAAAGCCGAGGAACTCGGCGTGCCGGTGCTCGACGAAGAAGCAATGCGCAAGCTCCTGGAGGGGCAAACGACATGATTCGCGAAATTCTCAGAATGGGTGATCCGCGCCTGCTCAGCATTGCCCGGCCGGTCGATCACTTCGATACGCCCGAACTGCACGAACTCATTGCCGATATGTTCGACACGATGCACGCGGCGAACGGCGCAGGCCTCGCCGCCCCGCAGATCGGCGTCGACCTGCAGGTGGTGATCTTCGGTTTCGAACAGAACGAGCGCTATCCCGAAGCGCCGGCCGTGCCGCAAACGGTGCTCATCAACCCGGTCATCCATCCTCTGTCGCACGACATGGAAGAGGGCTGGGAGGGGTGTCTTTCGGTGCCGGGCATGCGTGGTGCCGTGAGCCGCTATTCGATGATTCGCTATGACGGCTTCGATCAGTACGGCCAGCCCATCGAGCGTGTGGCGGAGGGTTTTCACGCGCGGGTCGTTCAGCACGAATGCGACCATCTGATCGGCAAGCTGTACCCCATGCGTATTACCGACTTCTCGAAGTTCGGCTTTACCGAGGTTCTGTTTCCGGAACTCGATCCGAACAGCGACGACTGAAGATCGAAGCATCATGAAAAACGGGAGCCATCTGGCTCCCGTTTTTCATGCAACGCGGCGTTTGGCGCCGATGCGGCGTTAGAACGCCTCGTCAGCGGCCAGATAGCGCCATTGGCCTTGCGGCAGCGCGCCGAGCAGCACGCGGCCCATGCGCACGCGCTTGAGGCCCACGACCTTGAGGCCGACCAGTTCGCACATGCGGCGGATCTGGCGCTTCTTGCCTTCGCGCAGCACGAAACGCAACTGCTCGCCGTTTTGCCAGCTCACCTGCGCGGGCTTGAGCGGCACGTCGTCGAGCGACAGGCCGTGGCGCAGTTGCGCGAGCAACTCGGCCGGGAAGTGCTGATCGATTTCGGTCTCGATGTCGTTGTAGGTGACGCGTACGAGATATTCCTTGTCGATGTCCGAGCTCTCGCCGATCAACTGCTTGGCCACACGGCCGTCCTGGGTCAGCACGAGCAGACCGGTCGAGTCGATGTCGAGCCGGCCAGCCGGTGCGAGCGTGCGCAGATGTTTGGCCGAAAAACGAATGCCCGAGTGATCGCCGTCCCAATGATTCTCGCCGGTGATCAGTACGGCGGCGGGCTCGTAGCCGTCCTCGGCCTGGCCCGACACATAGCCCACGGGCTTGTGCAGCAGGATCGTCACCTGGCGCGCCTGCGCGGCGAGCGCTGACGGATCGACCTCGATGCGCTGATTCGGCGTGACCTTGGCCCCGAGCGTGTCGACGACTTCGCCGTCGACATACACCCAGCCTTTTTCGATCCACTCGTCGGCTTCACGGCGCGAGCACAGGCCCAGTTCGGACATGCGCTTGGACAGGCGCAGGGTGTTGTCGCCGTCGACTTCCTCTCGCGGCGTGCGGCGCGGTGCGGATTCGGCGTTGTCGGTACGCCGCGGGGGCTTCCCGGCCGACGTCACGGGGCGGGCAGTCTGGCGTGCGCCGCCGCTTTCTTCGGCGCTGCGGCGTGTGCGCGTCGCGCCGCCCTCACGGTCATCGCTTCGGACGGATTTCACCGGGCGCGCGAAGCGTCGCTCCGTTCCCTCGTCGCGGGCGCGTGCTGGGCGGCGGTCGTCACCTTCGGTACGTCGTTCGAAGCGACGCTCACCACTTTCTTCGCGGCCGCGCGGGGGGCGGCGGTCGTCACCTTCGGTGCGCCGTGCGTAGGGCCGTGCGTCACCTTCTTCGCGGCTGCGCGGGGGACGGCGATCGTCACCTTCGGTGCGCCGTGCGTAGGGCCGTGCGCTACCTTCTTCGCGGCTACGCGGGGGACGGCGATCGTCGCCTTCAGTGCGCCGTGCGTAGGGCCGTGCGCTACCTTCTTCGCGGCTACGCGGGGGACGGGGGTCGTCGCCTTCAGTGCGCCGTGCGTAAGGCCGTGCGCTACCTTCTTCGCGGCTACGCGGGGGGCGGCGGTCGTCGCCTTCGGTGCGCCGTGCGTAGGGCCGTGCGCCACCTTCTTCGCGGCTACGCGGGGGACGGCGGTCGTCGCCTTCAGTGCGCCGTGCGTAAGGCCGTGCGCTATCTTCATCGCGGCCGCGCGGGGGGCGGCGGTCGTCGCCTTCAGTACGCCGTGCGTAGGGGCGTGCGCCACCTTCATCGCGGCTGCGCGGGGGACGGCGGTCGTCGCCTTCGTCACGGCGCGTGAACGGACGTGCACCACTTTCCTCACGACCACGCGGCGGACGACGATCTTCGCCTTCGGCACGGCGCGCGTAGGGGCGTGCGCTACCTTCTTCGCGGCTACGCGGCGGACGGCGATCGTCGCCTTGAGCGCGGGGAGCGAAACGACGCTCACCGCCTTCCTCACGAGCACGCGGCGGGCGCCGGTCTCCACCCTCGTCACGGCCGCGCGCAAATCCACGCGCTTCGTCGCCGGTGCGACGGGCGGGGCGGCGCTCGTCGCCGTAGCCGCCTTCGCGAGCAGGCCGCGCTGGACGGCTCGAACCGTCGCGTTCACGCGCCGTGGTTGGCCGTGCCGGGCGCGTGTCGCCGGCGCGAGGCGCGGTGCGCTCGCCCGAGGGGCGCGCAGGCTTGCCCGCCGATGTCTTCGCAGCCGACGCCGGCCGAGCGTCCGCCGGCCGCGCCTCAGCCGGCCGCACCTCAGCCGGCCGCACCGGCTTACGCGCGGTCGTGCTGCCGCGGCGGACGGGGGCGCGTTCCGGAGTGGTCGGGCGCGGATGTTTGGCTGTCAGTTTGGCTCGCATGGATCTGGGTATTTCGCTTGGGTCATTCACACTGCGATCGCGCGCAGCAGTTCGGTTTCGACGTGAATCTGCCGACGGTTGTCGGAAAGTCCCGATCCGTCGAGCAGAAACACGTCTTCCACACGTTCGCCGAGCGTATTGATCCGCGCCGCATGGACGCCGACATGATGCTCCGCGAGTACGCGCGCGATGGAATAGAGGAGGCCCGGCCGGTCGTTCGCCGACACGGACAGGATGTAGTACTGGCCGCGCTCGTCCGCCCGCAGGTCGACGCGCGGCGTCACCGGGAAGGTGCGCGACAGGCGTGAGAGCCGGCCCTTTGACGGTTCGGGCAAGGTATTGTCCGTCGCTTTCAGGCGCGCCGCGAGTTCCTGTTCGACGAGGTTCGCGATATCGCGGTAGTGCACGTCGCCCTCGGTGTGGGCGACGATGAAATTATCGAGCGCATAGCCGTGGCGCGTGGTGCTCACGCGCGCGTCGAGCACGGAAAGTCCGCTGCGGTCGAAGTACGCGCACATCGTCGCGAAGAGGTCGGGTCGGTCCTGCGCGTAGACGAGCACCTGCAGCGCCTCGCCGATGGGCGACGGGCGCGCGCGTACGACCGGCTCGGGTGCTTCGACGTGGCGATAAAGCACGCGCGTTTGCCAGGCAATGTCGGCGGCGTCGTGGCGCAGGAAATAACCCACGTCGAGCTTGTCCCAAAGCGCGCGGTGCGCGTGCTCCGGCACGGTCTCGAGACGCAGCAGCGCGAGCGCCAGTTCCTGACGCGTCTTGAGCTCCGAGTGCGCGTCGGGCTTGGCGCCGCCGAGCACGGCAAGCGTCGAGCGGTAGAGGTCTTCGAGCAGCTTGCCCTTCCAGTTGTTCCAGACCTTCGGGCTCGTGCCGCGAATGTCGGCGACCGTCAACAGGTAGAGCGCCGAAAGGCGCCGCTCCGTGCCCACCAGGTCGGCGAAGCGCTTCACGACCTCGGGGTCGGTGATGTCCTGCTTCTGCGCGACCTGGCTCATCGTCAAGTGCTGCTGGACGAGCCAGACGATCAGGTCGGCGTCGTCGCCCGTGATGTCGTGCTCGCGGCAAAAGCGCCGCGCGTCGGCCATGCCGAGTTCGGAGTGGTCGCCGCCCCGGCCCTTGGCAATGTCGTGGAACAGCGCTGCGACATAGAGCACCCATGGGCGTTCGAAATTGGCGATGAGCTGGCTGCAGAACGGATACTCGTGCGCATGCTCGGCCACGGCGAAGCGGCGCATGTTGCGCAGCACCATCAGAATGTGCTGATCGACCGTGTAGACGTGATAGAGGTCATGCTGCATCTGCCCGACGATACGGCGGAAGTTCAGCAGATAGCGGCCGAGCACGCTCGTCTGGTTCATGAGCCGCATGGCGTGCGTGATGCCAGCCGGCTGCTTGAGGATCTCCATGAAGAGCCGGCGGTTCTCCGGGTCGCGGCGCCAGTTCTGGTCCATGGTCTCGCGCGCGTTGTAGAGCGCGCGCAGCGTGCGCGCCGACAGGCCCTTCACGCCGGGCACCTGCTCGTAGAGCAGGAAGGCTTCGAGAATCGCGTGCGGCTCGCGTTCGAACACGTCGTCGCTGACGATTTCCAGCATCCCCTGCTTTTCGACAAAGTGCTCGGAGAGCGTGCGCGTGATGCCGCTCGTGCTCGGGAAGAGCTGCGCCTCGATGTTCTGGATCAGGATCGTGGAAAGCTGCGTGACTGCCTTCGCTGCCCAGTAGTAGCGGCGCATGAGCTGCTCGCTCGCGCGCCGCGCGCCGCTTGCCTTGTAGCCGAAGCTCTCGGCCACTGCCGTTTGCAGGTCGAACACGAGGATGTCCTGGCGGCGGCCCGCGATCACGTGCAGGCGCGCGCGCAGTGCCTTGAGAAACGCCTCGTTGCGGCGGAGTTCGCGCGCCTCGCGCCCGGTGATGAGGCCGCGCTGGTCCAGTTCCTTCCAGCTGCTGCCGAAGGCCGCGGCCTCGGTGATCCAGAGGATCAGCTGCAGGTCGCGCAGGCCGCCGGGGCTTTCCTTGACGTTGGGCTCGAGCGAGTAGGGCGTGTCCTGGAAGCGCGCGTGGCGCTGGCGCATTTCGAGCACTTTCGCCTGGAAGAACGCGCGCGGGTCCATGGCGTCGCGATAGCGCTGCGCGAAGTCGCCGAAGAGCGCTGCGCTGCCCGTGATGCGGCGCGCCTCGAGGAGCGACGTGCGCACGGTGACGTCGTTGGCGGCTTCTTCGAGGCATTGCGAGACGCTGCGCACGCTGCTGCCGATATCGAGTCCGAGATCCCACGCAAGGCCGATGAATCGCTCGATGCGGTCTTCGAGCAGCGCGAGCGGCTCGTCGTCCGGCAGCAGGACAAGGATGTCGACGTCTGACCAGGGCGCAAGTTCGCCGCGCCCGAAACCGCCCACCGCCACGAGCGCGAGCGTGTCCGGCAGCTCGCAGAGATTCCAGGCGCTGCGCAAGGTGTCGTCGGTGGTGCGGGCGAGGGCGCGCATCAACGAATCGACATTGGTCGCGGTCTTGAAGCGCTCGAGCAACTGGGCCTTGGCGGCCTTGTAGTCGGACTTCAGCGACGACGTATCAGGAACGGCGACAGCGGGAACGCTCATGGGCTCGGATCGTGTCTGGCGTGGTTGGGCAGGCGGCCGGTCGTGCGCGCGACGGGTCTCGCGTTTGGCGGGTGGCCGCGTGGGTTCGTCTGTTAGTGCGTCGGGTGCTTTACAGGCTGCTTTCCTGGCGGCTCGGCAGGCTGCCCTGGCGTGCTGCTGGCGCCGGGAGGCTTTCGCGTGCGGTGCCTCGCTCGCGTTGGGCGTACTCGCCCGAAGTGCAGGACGTTTTCTACGAACACGTCCATTGTGCGCCGGATCGCGCCACGAAGCGCTTCCCGGCACTTTTTAGGGCAATCAGGCCGCCGTGCCCGCCATCTGCGCGACGATAGCCGGCTTGGCGGGCGTGCCCGCCGAGACAGTCAGGACCTCGTAGCCCGTTTCGGTCACGAGCACCGTGTGCTCCCACTGCGCCGAGAGACTGCGGTCTTTCGTCTTGACGGTCCATTGGTCCGGCATGGTGCGGATGTCGCGGCGGCCGGCGTTGATCATCGGCTCGACGGTGAAGATCATGCCGGGTACGAGTTCGATGCCCGTGCCGGGGCGGCCGTAGTGCAGCACCTGCGGGTCTTCGTGGAACACCGTGCCGATGCCGTGGCCGCAGTATTCGCGCACCACGCTGTAGCCCTGGCTTTCGGCGTAGCGCTGGATGGCATGGCCGATGTCGCCCAGATGGCCGCCGGGACGCACCTGGTCGATGCCGAGCCACATGCATTCATACGTGGTCTGCACGAGGCGTTTGGCGAGGATCGAGCCTTCGCCGACGATGAACATGCGGCTCGTGTCGCCGAAATAGCCGTCCTTGATCACGGTGATGTCGATATTGAGCGCGTCGCCGTTCTTCAGCGCCTTGTCGCCCGGAATACCGTGACAGATCACGTCGTTCACAGAGGTGCAGATCGCCTTCGGGTAGGGCGGATAGCCGGGCGGCTGATAGTTCAGCGGCGCGGGCACCGTGCCCTGCACATTGGTCATGTATTCGTGGCACAGGCGGTCGAGTTCACCTGTCGTCACGCCAGCGGTGACGAACGGCGTGATGTAGTCGAGCACCTCGCTCGCCAGGCGGCAGGCGACGCGCATTTGCGCGATGTCTTGTTCGTTCTTGATCGAAATGGCCATGGTATGCGCCCGAAAATGCAGTCGAATATTGAATTATCGCACCTAATGCGGGTGGTCGCTGACTTTCGCAAAGGCGGGGCGCGATCCGCCACGCGCTTTCGTGCCATATTCCGCGGGTAATAGCTGTCTTGAGTAAGGGGCAGTTTGCGTGCTATACTCTTCGGCTAAGTCGCTTCCCATGTCTTTCGAATTCATCTTCGGGATTTGTGCGGGAGAGTGGCTGAATCCGCCGTTGCCGCGGAGTGCTTTGCCGGGAGTGAATCCTGGCGGGTGCGCGAAGAACATTCGGAAGCATCTTCTTCAGGCAGCACACTCGCAAGCCGGCGCACCCAGGGTGTCGGGCGCGTCGATCTCCGGAAAAGGGAGGGCGCACCGATACGGCAGCCGGCTTCAGACCCAAACCCTTGCGGAGAATTGAAACATGGCAGTTACCATGCGCCAGATGCTGGAAGCCGGTGTCCACTTCGGTCACCAAACGCGCTTCTGGAACCCGAAGATGGCCCCCTTCATTTTCGGCCATCGCAACAAGATTCACATCATCAACCTCGAAAAGACGCTGCCGATGTACAACGACGCGCTGAAGTACGTGCGTCAACTGGCAGCGAACCGCGGCACGATCCTGTTCGTCGGCACGAAGCGTCAATCGCGTGACACGATCGCTGAAGAGGCAAACCGCGCTGGTATGCCGTTCGTGAACGCGCGCTGGCTCGGCGGCATGCTGACCAACTTCAAGACGCTGAAGGTTTCGATCAAGCGCCTGAAGGACATGGAAGCAGCTGTGGAAGCGGGCGAGCTCGAGAAGATGAGCAAGAAGGAAGCCCTCCTGTTCGAACGCGAAATCGCCAAGCTGCAAAAGTCGATCGGCGGCGTGAAGGACATGGGCGGCATTCCGGACGCAATTTTCGTGGTCGACGTCGGCTATCACAAGATTGCCGTGACGGAAGCGAACAAGCTGGGCATCCCCGTGATCGCCGTGGTCGATACGAACCACTCGCCGGAAGGCATCGATTACGTCATCCCGGGTAACGACGACGCCAGCAAGGCTGTCGCGCTGTACACGCAAGGCGTGGCTGACGCGATCCTCGAAGGCCGTGCAAACTCGGTGAACGAAGTGGTTGCAGCTGTGCGCGGCAACGACGGCGACGACGAGTTCGTCGAGGTCAACCCGGAGGCGTAAGCTGCCCCCGTGTCCGGCAAGAAAAGGGGGCTTTCCATAGGCCCCTTTTTTTTAAGCCACGACTTTCGTCGCCGCGTCATATGCGCGGCACCGTAGCCCTGTAGAAGCAGCTGTAAAAAAGCGTTTCACCGCAGGCGGAAACGGAAACGAATTTCTGCCGGCCGCGTCGAAAGGCGGGCGGCGTGTACCAGACAGACTCAAGGAGCGAATGATGGCGGCAATTACCGCAAGCATGGTGGCAGAACTGCGCGCGAAGACCGACGCGCCGATGATGGAATGCAAGAAGGCGCTGACGGAAGCCGACGGCGACCTGGCGCGTGCTGAAGAACTGCTGCGCGTGAAGCTCGGCAACAAGGCCAGCAAGGCCGCTTCGCGCGTGACGGCTGAAGGCGTGATCGCTTCGTTCATCGGTGCCAACGCTGGTGCGATCGTCGAACTGAACTGCGAAACCGACTTCGTCTCGAAGAACGACGACTTCATCGACTTCTCGAAGAAGATCGCCGAACTGATCGCCACGCAAAACCCGGCTGACGTCGCGGCTCTCTCGGCACTGCCGCTGGACGGCTCGACGGTCGACGCAGTGCGTCTCGCGCTCGTCGGCAAGATCGGCGAAAACCTCTCGATCCGCCGCTTCGCGCGTTTCGAAACCGCCAACAAGCTGGCTGCCTACCTGCACGGCACGCGTATCGGCGTGCTGGTCGAGTACACGGGTGCAGACGAGCAAGTGGGCAAGGACGTCGCGATGCACATCGCCGCGATGAAGCCGGTCTCGCTGTCGTCGGACGACGTTCCGGCCGACCTGATCGCCAAGGAGCGCAGCATCGCCGAGCAGAAGGCTGCCGAATCGGGCAAGCCGGCTGAGATCGTCGCGAAGATGGTTGAAGGTTCGGTCCAGAAGTACCTGAAGGAAGTCTCGCTCCTGAACCAGCCGTTCGTTAAGAACGACAAGCAGACGATCGAGCAGATGCTCAAGGCTGCTGGCACGACGGTGCAGAAGTTCGCCCTCTTCGTGGTGGGCGAAGGCATCGAGAAGCGCCAGGACGACTTCGCTGCCGAAGTGGCCGCGCAAGTCGCTGCTGCAAAGCAGCAATAAGGACGGAAAGCCCGCCTGCCGTGTGTTACGCGGCAGGTGGCGCCGCAGTTGTTGCAGCATCGCAGTTGGTTGAGTTGTAAGCCGTGGCGAAGCAATTTGCCATGGCGGGCAGCGTAGCGACGACGCGCATGGTAGTCCCCCGCCGTGCGCGGCGTCGGAAATCTTCGCTATTTCTGGCGGCGCTTGCCCGAAGCCGTATTTCACCCCTACAGTTTCAAGTTATTGCCCTTTGCGCGCGATCCTGGATACCTCCATGCCCACACCCGCCTATAAACGCGTCCTGCTCAAACTTTCCGGCGAAGCCCTGATGGGCGATGATGCTTTTGGCATCAATCGCGCCACGATCGAACGTATGGTGGCAGACGTGGCCGAGGTGGTGCGTCTCGGCACCCAGCTCGCAGTCGTGATCGGCGGCGGCAACATTTTCCGCGGCGTCGCGGGCGGCGCAGCCGGTATGGACCGCGCAACGGCCGACTACATGGGCATGCTCGCCACGATGATGAACGCGCTCGCGCTGCAGGACGCCATGCGTCACGCGGGTATCGAGGCGCGCGTGCAGTCGGCGCTGCGCATGGACCAGGTCGTCGAGCCGTACATCCGCCCCCGTGCGATCCGCCAGCTCGAAGAAGGCAAGGTCGTGATTTTCGCCGCGGGCACGGGCAACCCGTTCTTCACCACCGACACGGCTGCTGCGCTGCGCGGCTCGGAAGTCGGCGCCGAAGTCGTGCTGAAGGCCACCAAGGTCGACGGCGTCTACTCGGCCGACCCGAAGAAGGACCCGACCGCCACGCGTTACTCGACGATCAGCTTCGATGAGGCAATTGGCCGCAACCTGCAGGTCATGGACGCCACCGCGTTCGCACTGTGCCGCGACCAGAAGCTGCCGATCCGGGTTTTTTCCATCGTCAAGCCGGGTGCGCTCAAGCGCATCGTTCTGGGCGAAGACGAAGGTACGCTCGTCCACGTGTAAACTCTCGTCTTACGAGAGGTTCGAACACGGGCCGCGCCGCCCATCAGCGCGCTGGCGGGCCCGTTCCGTTATGAAGGTTCGGAGGTATCAAAATGGCTGTGGCTGACATCAAGAAGGGCGCCGAGCAGAAAATGCAGCGCTCGATCGACGCGTTCAAGAGCGATCTGGCGAAAATCCGCACGGGCCGCGCCCATACCGGTCTGCTCGATCACATCCAGGTCGACTACTACGGCTCGCCCGTGCCCATCTCGCAAGTCGCCAACCTCACGCTCGTCGACGCACGTACGATCGGCGTTCAGGCGTGGGAAAAGAAGATGGTGCCGGTGATCGAAAAGGCGATCCGCGAGTCGGATCTCGGCCTGAACCCGGCCACGCATGGCGACCTGATCCGCGTGCCGATGCCCGCACTGACCGAAGAGCGCCGCAAGGAGCTCACGAAGGTCGTCAAGAACGAAGGTGAAACGGCGAAGGTGGCCGTGCGTAACCTGCGTCGCGACGCGAACGAACAGCTCAAGAAGCTCGTGAAGGACAAGGAAATTTCCGAAGACGACGAGCGCCGTGGCGGCGACGAAGTCCAGAAGCTGACTGACCGCTTCGTGACCGAGATCGACAAGCTCGTCCAGACGAAGGAAGCCGAGATCATGACGGTCTGAAGCCTTAGGGCTTCCAGATTCGCCAGATTTCCGGCGCTTTCCCTTTTTCACCGCAGTTACAGTCCGACGGCCATGACCTATACCAGCTCAACCGTTCGCGTGCCCGAGGTGGCGGCCGTGCCGCGCCACATCGCGATCATCATGGACGGCAATGGCCGTTGGGCAACCCAGCGCCGCCTGCCGCGCGTCGCAGGCCACACGCGCGGCGTCGACGCTGTGCGCTCGGTTGTCGAATCGTGCGTGGAGCGCGGCGTCGAATACGTCACGCTGTTCGCCTTCAGCTCCGAGAACTGGCGCCGTCCGACCGACGAAGTGTCGTTCCTCATGCGTCTTTTCGTCACCGCGCTCGAGCGCGAAGTGGCGCGCCTGCACGCGAACGGCATCCGCCTGCGCGTGGTCGGCGACCTGTCGATGTTCAACGAGCGCATCCAGGACCTGATTCGCCGCGCGGAAACCAAGACCGCGCGCAACACCCGTCTCACGCTCACGATCGCCGCGAACTACGGCGGCCGCTGGGACATCCTCCAGGCCACGCGCAAGCTCGTCGAGGAGGCCGCGACCACGGGTCAGCCAGTGGCGGTCACCGAAGACACGTTGTCCCAGCATCTGGCAATGGCCTATGCGCCCGAACCCGATCTCTTCATACGCACGGGCGGTGAGCAGCGGGTGAGCAACTTCCTGCTCTGGCAACTCGCCTACGCCGAGTTCTATTTCACCGACACGTTCTGGCCGGATTTCGACGCCGAAGCGCTCAGCCGCGCCATTGCGTCGTATGCCGAGCGCGAGCGCCGCTTTGGCCGCACGAGCGCGCAGGTCGTCTCCCAGAACGCCGATTCCCTTTCATGCTAAAGACCCGCGTCATTACGGCGCTCGTCCTGCTGGCAGTCTTCCTGCCCATCACGTTGTTCGCGCCCGTGGCGGCGTTCGGCGCGCTGATCGGTGTCGTGGTCGTGTTCGCCGCGTGGGAGTGGGCGCGCCTCCTGAAGGCGGGCGCGGCCGGCTCGATCGTCTATGCCGTGATCGCGGCGGCCGTTGTCGCGCTCAGTACGCGGCTGCCGGCGCCCCGGCCGCTCTTTCAGGCGGCGGGCGTGTTCTGGGTGATCGCCGGCCCGTACGTCCTGCTGCGCAAGCCCGTGCTAGCCGCAGGCGCCTGGCGCGCTTTCCTGCTGGCCGCGGGGCTCGTTATCTTCGCGGCCTGCTGGCACGCGCTCGTAGCGGCGCGCGCGGCGGGCGTGGCGTTTGTTTTGTCCCTGCTGCTCGTGGTGTGGCTGGCCGATATCGGCGCATACTTTGCAGGTAAGGCATTCGGAAAGCATAAGCTCGCTCCTTCGATCAGCCCCGGCAAAACCTGGGAGGGCGCCGTGGGCGGCTGGGCCGCCGTGATGGTGGTGTCCGGCGCGGCGATCGCGCTGCACGCGTTCGAACCCACGCTGTATTCCGCGCTCGCCGCCCAGAACGGGTTTGGGCGCGCGCTTTTCGTACTTACCGTGCTGGTCGCGTTCAGCGTGATCGGCGATCTGTTCGAGTCGATGCTGAAGCGCCAGGCTGGCGTGAAGGATTCGAGCGGCCTCCTGCCGGGCCACGGCGGAGTCCTCGACCGCATCGACGCGCTGCTGCCCGTGCTGCCGCTTGCCATGCTGCTGCTCGGCTAAAGGCGCCTGGCTAGAGACGCTCGGTTAGAGATTTGAATATGCAAAAACGACTCACACTGCTCGGTTCCACGGGCTCCATTGGCGACAGCACGCTCGACGTCGTCGCGCGTCATCCGCAACGCTTCTCGGTCTATGCGCTCACCGCGCACCGTAACGGCGAAAAGCTCGTCGAACAATGCCTGCGTTTTGCGCCCGAAGTGGCCGTGGTCGGCGACGCCGATACCGCCGCACAGGTCGAGCGCAAGCTGCGCGAGGCCGGTTCGAAGACCGTCGTGACCTACGGGCCGCAGGCGCTCGTCGAAGTTTCGAAGAGCGACGGCTGCGACACGGTGGTCGCGGCCATCGTCGGCGCGGCGGGTCTTGCGCCCACGCTGGCAGCGGCGAAGGCTGGCAAGCAGATCCTGCTCGCCAACAAGGAAGCGCTCGTGATGTCGGGCGACATCTTCATGAACGCCGTGTCCGACAGCGGCGCCGTGCTGCTGCCGCTCGACAGCGAGCACAATGCCGTGTTCCAGTGCTTTCCGCACGAGAGCGCGCAGCGTGACGGCGTCACGAAGATCATCCTGACCGCTTCGGGCGGCCCGTTCCGCACGCGCGAGCCCTTGACGCTCGTGAACGTCACGCCCGACGAGGCCTGCAAGCACCCGAACTGGTCCATGGGCCGCAAGATTTCCGTCGACTCGGCCACGATGATGAACAAGGGCCTCGAAGTGATCGAGGCGCACTACCTGTTCGATCTGCCGGGCGAGCGCATCGACGTGCTGATTCACCCGCAGAGCGTGATCCATTCGATGGTCTCGTACGCCGACGGTTCGGTGCTCGCGCAACTAGGCAACCCCGATATGCGCACGCCGATCGCGCACGCGCTCGCGTACCCGGATCGTGTCGATTCCGGCGTGGCGCAACTGGATCTCGCGCAAATCGCGACGCTCACGTTCGAAAAGCCCGACTACGCGCGCTTTCCGTGTCTCGCGCTCGCCATGCAGGCACTGTCCGCCGGCGGCGTGGCGAGCGCGGCGCTCAATGCGGCGAACGAAGTCGCCGTGGAAGCCTTTTTGAACCGGCGCATCGGCTTCATGGCCATCGCCCAGACGGTAGATGCCGTACTCAACGCGCTCGAGAACCGCAACGCGTCGAGTCTCGAAGTCGTGCTCGAAGCCGACGCGGCCGCCCGCCGCGCGGCTCACACCATCATCGACAGCCTGCCGGTGCCGGCCTGACAGGTCAGCGAGGGGCTTGCGGAAGGGCCCTTGTGGCCCCTCAGGCACGCGAGCCCGACCTCGGGGCCGCTCCCGCACCGGTGCGCTGCTTCCAGCCCAGGAGGCGCTCATGAACCTGCTTACCGAACTGGTCGCATTCGTCGTCGCGATCGGCGTGCTGGTCGTCGTGCACGAATACGGGCACTACAGCGTCGCGCGCTTGTGCGGCGTGAAGGTGCTGCGTTTCTCGATCGGTTTTGGGCGGCCGCTCGTCCAGTGGGTCAGCAAGAAGAGCGGCACCGAATGGACCATCGCGGCGCTGCCGCTCGGCGGCTACGTGAAGATGCTCGACGAGCGCGAGTCGCCCGACCAGATTCCCGCGAGCGATTTGCCCCACGCGTTCAACCGCCAGTCGGTCGGCAAGCGCATTGCGATCGTCGCGGCCGGGCCGATCGCCAATTTCGTGCTGGCTATCGCGCTCTTTGCGGTGGTCTATGCGAGCGGTGTGACCGAACAGAAGGCCATCGTCGCGGCGCCGCCCGCGCAATCGGCGGCGGCGCGGGCCGGCTTCCAGGGCGGGGAAACCATTCTTTCGGTGAGCGATGCAAACGGCAGTCGCACCGAGCCCGTGCGTTCGTGGTCCGACCTGCGCTGGAAACTGCTCAGCACGGCGTTCGATCAGGGCCATGTCGTGCTTGCCGCGCGTGACGGCGAGGGCACCTACGATTTCCCGCTCGATCTCTCGCAACTGACCAGCAAGGATCTCGACGACGACTTCATGGCGAAGCTCGGCCTCGAGGCCGGCGGCAACACGCTCAAGGTAGCGGCAGTGGAAGCGGGTAGTGCGGCGCAACATGCCGGGCTGCAAGCGGGGGATCAACTGCGCGCCGTCGACGGCCGGGCCGTGGACAGCGCAAGCACTTTCATCGCCTACGTGAAGGCGCACGCGGGCAAGCCCGTGCAACTCACGGTCGCGCGCGGCGACGCTGCACCGAACACCCAGCAGATGCTTACGCTCACCGTCACGCCGACGCTCCAGCGCGACGCGCAGACCGGCGAAGACGTGGGCCGAATCGGCGCCGCGCTTGCGGCACAGGCGCCCTCCGTGGACGTGCGTTACGGACCGCTCGAGAGCGTGCGGCTCGGTGCGTATCGCACGTGGGACATCGCGGTGTATTCGCTGCGGATGTTCGGCCGCATGATCACGGGCGAAGCATCGCTGAAGAATCTGTCGGGGCCGGTGACGATTGCTGACTATGCCGGCAAGAGCGCGCGACTGGGCCCCTCCGCGTTCCTGTCGTTCCTCGCCCTCGTGAGCATCAGCCTCGGCGTATTGAATCTGCTCCCAATTCCGGTATTGGACGGGGGGCATCTGTTATATTATGCGGTTGAAGCCGTAACGGGCAAAGCCGTCTCGGACCGCTGGCAGCTCGTGCTGCAGCGCGCGGGACTTGCCTGCATCGTCGCACTGTCGGCGATCGCGTTGTTCAACGATCTGGCTCGGTTAATCCATTTTTAAAGATGTCTGGCGGCGTCCGAGGGCGGGCCGCCTGACCTGATGCAGCTATACATAATTGGGGAAGCACGTTGTTTAGACCTCATCGCTTGGTTCCAAAAACGGTTGCGGCCGCGGCGATCGCCGCACATGGACTCGTTGCGCACGCAGCAACGACGCCTTTCGTGGTTCAGGACATTCGCATCGAAGGGCTGCAACGCGTCGAGCCGGGCACGGTGTTCGCCTACCTGCCGATCAAGCAGGGCGACACCTTCACCGACGACAAGGCGTCCGAGGCCATCCGCGCACTCTATGCGACGGGCTTCTTCAACGACGTGAAGATCGCCGCTGAAGGCGGCGTGGTGGTGGTGCAGGTGCAGGAACGCCCGGCCATCGGCACGATCGACTTTGCGGGCATCAAGGAATTCGACAAGGACAACCTGACCAAGGCGCTGCGCGCGGTCGGTCTCTCGCAAGGCCGCTACTACGACAAGGCGCTCGTGGACAAGGCCGAGCAGGAGCTCAAGCGCCAGTACCTCACGCGCGGCTTCTACGCCGCCGAGGTCACGACCACGGTCACGCCGATCGACCGCAATCGCGTCGGTCTGCTGTTCTCGGTGGTCGAAGGTCCGAGCGCGAAGATCCGCCAGATCAACTTCATCGGCAACAAGACGTACAGCAGCGGCACGCTCCTCTCGGAGATGCAGCTGTCCACGCCGAACTGGTTCTCGTGGTACACGAAGAACGACCTCTACTCGAAGGAAAAGCTCACGGGCGACCTCGAGAACGTGCGCTCGTACTACCTGAATCACGGCTACCTCGAGTTCAACATCGACTCGACGCAGGTCTCGATCTCGCCCGACAAGAAGGACATGTACCTCACCATCGGCATTCACGAAGGTGAGCCGTACAAGGTGTCGGGTGTCCAGCTGTCGGGCAACCTGCTCGACCGCGAGGCCGAACTCAGGAAGCTCATCAAGATCAAGCCGGGCGATACCTTCTCGGCCGAGAAGCTGCAAGCCACGACCAAGGCCATCGTCGACAAGCTCGGCGAATACGGCTACGCGTTCGCGACCGTCAATGCGCTGCCGCAGATCGACCAGGCGAATCACACGGTCAACCTCACGCTGCAGGTCGATCCGAGCCGCCGCGTGTACGTGCGCCGCATCAACGTGGTGGGCAACACGCGTACCCGCGACGAAGTCGTGCGCCGCGAAATGCGCCAGCTTGAAAGCTCGTGGTTCGATTCGAACCGCCTCGCGCTCTCGAAGGACCGCATCAACCGTCTGGGCTACTTCACCGACGTCGACGTGACCACGGTGCCCGTGGAGGGCACGGCCGACCAGGTCGACGTGAACGTGAAGGTTGCCGAAAAGCCGACCGGCGCGATCACACTGGGCGCGGGCTTCTCGTCAACCGACAAGGTGGTGCTGTCGGCGGGCGTGTCGCAGGACAACGTGTTCGGTTCGGGCACGTCGCTCTCGCTGAACGTGAACACCGCGAAGACGTACCGCACGCTGGCCCTCACGCAGGTGGACCCGTACTTCACGGTGGACGGCATCAAGCGCATTACCGACGTCTACTACCGTACGTACCAGCCGCTGTACTACTCGACCGATTCGAGCTTCCGCATCATCACGATGGGCGGCGACCTGAAGTTCGGCATCCCGTTCTCGGAAGTCGACACGGTCTACTTCGGCGCGGGCTTCGAGCAGGACACGCTCGACGTCGACTCGAACACGCCGCAGAGCTACATCGACTACGTGAACGAGTTCGGCCGCGTGTCGAACAACGTGCCGCTCACGGTGGGCTGGTCGCGCGACGCGCGTGACAGCGCGCTCGTGCCGAGCAAGGGCTACTTCACGCAGGCGAATGCCGAGTACGGCACGCCGGTTGGCGGTACGCAGTACTACAAGGCCGACGTGCAGGCCCAGTACTACTACTCGTTCGCGCGCGGCTTCGTGCTGGGCCTGAACTTCCAGGGCGGCTACGGTAACGGCCTGAGCGGCAAGCCGTACCCGATCTTCAAGAACTACTACGCGGGCGGTATTGGTTCGGTGCGTGGCTACGAGCCAAGTTCGCTCGGTCCGCGCGACAAGACCACGAATGACCCGATCGGCGGTTCGAAGATGATCGTCGGTAACGTCGAGTTGACCTTCCCGCTGCCGGGCACGGGCTATGACCGCACGCTGCGCGTCTTTACGTTCGTCGATGGTGGTAACGTCTGGGGCACGGAAGGCAACAGCACTGGCGCGAACGGCCTGCGTTACAGCTACGGTTTCGGTCTCGCGTGGATTTCGCCGATCGGCCCGCTCAAGCTGAGCCTTGGCTTCCCGCTCGTCAAGCACGAAGGCGACCAGTACCAGAAGTTCCAGTTCCAGATCGGGACGGCGTTCTGACGTATGTTTTGCCCGGCTGTTGCGCGCACCGCGCGCAGCGCCGGAATCCAGGAAACGAGAGGATGACTTTGCTAACGGGTATGTTTTCCAGACGGACGATCGGGGCGATTGCCGTGTCGCTGGCGCTCCTCGGTGTTGGCATGGGTGTGGCGCAGGCGCAGGAAGCCAGGATCGCGGCGGTCAATTCCGATCGCATCCTGCGCGAATCGGCTCCCGCGAAGGCCGCGCAGACCAAGCTCGAAGCCGAGTTCGCCAAGCGCGACAAGGATCTGCAGGACATGGCGCAACGCCTGAAGTCGATGTCCGATTCGCTCGACAAGAACGGCCCGTCGATGTCGCCGACCGATCGCGCGCAGAAGCAGCGCGACCTTTCCGCGCTCGACAGCGACTTCCAGCGCAAGCAGCGCGAATTCCGCGAAGACCTGAACCAGCGCCGCAATGAAGAACTGGCGGCAGTGCTCGACCGCGCGAACAAGGTGATCAAGCAGATCGCCGAGCAGCAGCACTACGACCTGATCGTGCAGGAAGCGGTGTACGTGAGCCCGCGCATCGACATCACCGATCAGGTGCTGAAGGCGCTCGCGGCGAACAGCGCCGGCAGTGGTAGCAGCAGCAACTAAAGCAACGAAAAGTCACTACAGGCAACTAAGGCAGGAGCAGCACGCGCATGGCATTTACGCTTGAGGACATTGTCGGGCGGTTCGGCGGCGAGGTGGTGGGCGATGCGACGCAACGCGTCAGTTCGCTGGCGCCGCTCGACCAGGCGGGTCCGCAACAGCTCGCGTTCCTCGCGAATCCGAAGTATCTCGCCCAGGTGGAGACGACCCGCGCGGGCGCTGTGCTCATCAGCCCCGGCGACCTCGAGAAGCTCGCATCGCGCGAGGGACGCAACTTCATCGTCACACCGAATCCGTATGCTTACTTCGCGCGTGTCGCGCAGGCGTATATCGACCTTGCCGCGCCGAAGGCGCAGCCCGGCATCCACGCCAGTGCCCACGTCGACGCGAAGGCGCAGGTTGCCGCGAGCGCGGTGATCGGCCCGAACGTCACGATTGAAGCGGGCGCCGTGATCGGCGAAAACGTCAGGCTTGACGCGAACGTCTTCATTGGCCGCGGCACCCAGGTGGGTGAGGGCTCGCACCTGTATCCGGGCGTGACCGTCTACCACAGCTGCAAGCTCGGCGCGCGTGCCATCGTGCATGCCGGCGCCGTGATCGGCTCGGACGGTTTTGGTTTTGCCCCCGATTTCACGGGCGAGGGCGACGCACGCACGGGTAGCTGGGTCAAGATTCCGCAGGTGGGCGGCGTGGCCATCGGGCCCGACGTCGAGATCGGCGCGAACACCACGATCGACCGCGGCGCGATGGCCGATACGATCATCGAAGAATGCGTGAAGATCGATAACCTCGTGCAGATCGGCCACAACTGCAAGATCGGTGCGTACACGGTCATCGCGGGCTGTGCCGGCATTGCGGGCAGCACGACGATCGGGCGCCATTGCATGATCGGCGGCGCGGTGGGCATTGCGGGGCACGTCACGCTGGCCGACTACGTGATCGTTACGGCAAAGTCGGGCGTCTCGAAGTCGTTGCCGAAGGCCGGCATCTACACGAGCGCCTTCCCGGCGGTCGATCACGCCGACTGGAACAAGAGCGCCGCGCTGTTGCGTAACATCGACAAGCTGCGCGACCGTATCAAGGCGCTCGAGGCGGCGGTTGCCCAGAAGCCGCAGGGCGAATAAGAAAGCAGTATCGAGGTGGAGGGCGGCGTGTCGCGCAAGCGGCGCGCCGCTTTGCCTAGCGAACGACCAAAGTTGCCCGCCTGGGGCTACCCGCCCGGGGCAATCCTCATGCACGGGAGCCCGGGCGTGGCGCATACTTCGCGTCAGCGCGGGCGTGTTTGGTCAAGCGCCTCGAATATCGAAATCGAAAGTCACACGCGCAATTCCTGCGTGAGCAGAACCACCATGAACATCGAAAAACTCAACTTCGACATCCACAAGATCCTCACGCTGTTGCCGCACCGCTATCCGTTCCTGATGGTGGACCGGGTTCTCGAGCTGGAGCCGCACAAGAGCATCAAGGCGTTGAAGAACGTGACGGTCAACGAGCCCTTTTTCACGGGGCACTTCCCGCAGCGTCCGGTGATGCCTGGCGTGATGATTCTCGAGGCGCTGGCGCAAACCGCCGCGCTGCTCACGTTCTCGGAGGAAGAGCAGGACTTCGAGAATACGCTGTACTACTTCGTGGGCATCGACGGTGCGCGCTTCAAGCGCGTAGTCGAGCCGGGCGACCAGCTCATCCTGAACGTGACGTTCGAGCGCTACATGCGCGGCATCTGGAAGTTCAAGGCGGTAGCCGAAGTCGAAGGCTCCGTGGCCTGCGAGGCGGAACTCATGTGCACCGTCAAGAAAATGGACGCGGCGCAATAAGAAGCGCCGCCGCATGCCGCAGCGCGCCTTGACCTCGAGGCGCCGCAGCACGGAAACAGAATCGGAGAGCGAGGACCAATGAGCAGGATCCATCCCACTGCGGTCGTCGAGTCGGGCGCGCAGATCGACGAATCGGTCGAAATCGGGCCGTTCGCGGTCATCGGTGCAAACGTCACCATCGGCGCCCGCACGACGGTCGGCTCGCATAGCGTGCTGGAAGGCCACACGACGATTGGCGAAGACAACTCGATCGGCCACTACGCGTCGATCGGCGGCCGTCCGCAGGACATGAAGTACAAGGGCGAGCCCACGAAGCTCGTAATTGGCAACCGCAACACGATCCGCGAGTTCACGACCCTGCATACGGGCACGGTGCAGGACACTGGCGTCACGATCATCGGCGACGACTGCTGGATCATGGCCTACGTGCACGTTGGCCACGATTGCCGTCTCGGCAACAACATCATCATGTCGAGCAACGCGCAGCTCGCGGGGCACGTGATCGTCGACGACCACGCGATCATCGGCGGCATGACCGGTGTGCACCAGTTCGTGCGCATTGGTACGCACTCGATGGTCGGCGGCGCCTCGGCGCTGGTGCAGGACGTGCCGCCGTTCGTGATCGCCGCCGGGAACAAGGCGGTGCCGCACGGCATCAACGTCGAAGGTCTGCGCCGCCGCGGTTTCTCGCCCGACGCGATTTCCGCGCTGCGCTCGGCGTATCGCACGCTCTACAAGAACGGGCTCTCGCTCGAAGAGGCGAAGGTGCAGCTCGCCGATCTCGCTCAGGCGGGCGGCGACGGCGACGTGTACGTGAAGGCGCTGCTCGACTTCGTCGAGCAGTCGCAACGCGGCATCATTCGCTGATCGATGGCGCTGCAAACGCGTCCGCTGCGCCTCGCGATCGTCGCCGGCGAGCCGTCCGGCGACCTGCTTGCGGCATCGCTGCTCGCGGGTCTGAAGGCCCGCTTGCCCGATACTACGCAGTACTACGGAATCGGCGGCCCGCGCATGATGGCAGCCGGCTTCGACGCGCACTGGCCAATGGAAAAGCTCTCGGTGCGCGGCTACGTCGAGGCGCTGCGGCACATTCCCGAGATTTTGCGCATCCGCAACGAGCTCAAGCATCAGTTGCTGGCCGATCCGCCTGACGCCTTCATCGGCGTGGATGCGCCTGACTTCAACTTCGGTCTGGAGCACGCGCTGCGCGACGCGGGTATTCCGACGATCCACTTCGTCTGCCCGTCGATCTGGGCGTGGCGAGGCGGTCGCATCAAGAAGATCCAGAAGGCCGTGGATCACATGCTGTGCGTGTTCCCGTTCGAAACGGCGCTGCTCGAGAAGGCCGGGGTGGCGGCGTCGTATGTGGGGCATCCGCTCGCCGACGAGATTCCGCTCGAACCGGACATGGCCGGCGCGCGCCGCACGCTCGGCCTGCCGGAAAGCGGCCCGGTGATCGCGGTGCTGCCGGGCAGCCGCCGCTCGGAAATCAATCTGATCGGGCCGACCTTCTTCGACGCGATGCAGATCATGCAACGGCGCGAGCCGGCGCTGCGCTTCGTGATGCCGGCGGCGACGCCTGCAATCCACGCGCAGTTGCAGGAGCTCGCCAACGCGCACCAGGGTCTCGCGCTCACGATCATCGATGGCCAGTCGCAACTCGCCATGACGGCCGCCGACGCGATCCTCGTGAAAAGCGGCACGGTCACGCTCGAAGCGGCGCTGCTCAAGAGGCCGATGGTCATCTCCTACAAGGTGCCCTGGCTCACGGGGCAGATCATGCGCCGCCAGGCCTATCTGCCTTACGTGGGTTTGCCGAACATTCTCGCGGGCCGCTTCGTCGTGCCGGAAATCCTGCAGCATTTCGCGACGCCGGAGGCGCTTGCCGACGCGACGCTCACGCAGTTGCAGGACGAGGCAAACCGGCGCACGCTGACCGAGGTGTTCACGCAGATGCATCTGACCCTGCGCCAGAACACGGCGGAGCGTGCGGCCGAAGTGGTCGCGAGCATCGTCGAACGCCGCAAGGGGCGGGCATGAGCGAGGGTACGATCAAGCGCGCAAAAGCGCCGGCCGTGAAAAAGCCGCCGTCGCAGGCAGCACTCAAGCTTGCTGCGCGCCGCAAGGCAGCGCGGCAAGCCGGGCTGCTGTTCGAGTCGCCAGACGATGTCATTTGCGGCGTGGACGAGGCGGGGCGCGGGCCGCTGGCCGGGCCCGTGGTCGCGGCCGCCGTGATCCTCGATCCGGCCCGGCCGATTCGCGGGCTCGACGACTCGAAGGTGCTGACGGCGCAGGCTCGCGAAGCGCTCTACGAGCGCATCGTCGAACGCTCACTCGCGTGGTGCGTTGCCTCCGCGAGCGTCGAGGAAATCGACACGCTCAACATCCTGCACGCAACGATGCTGGCGATGCGGCGTGCCGTCGAAGGCTTGAGCATCGTGCCAACGCTCGCGAAGATCGACGGCAATCGCTGCCCGGTGATGCCGGTGCGCAGCGAGGCGGTGATCGGCGGCGACGCGCTCGTGCCGAGCATTTCGGCGGCGTCGATCATCGCGAAAGTCACGCGCGACCGCATGCTCGTCGATCTGCACCAGGCGCATCCGCATTACGGTTTCGACGCCCACGCGGGCTACGGCACGCCGCAGCATCTCGAAGCGTTGCGCGTGCATGGTCCGTGCGAGCATCACCGGCGCTCGTTCGCGCCCGTGCGCGACGCGTACGCATTGCACGGCATCGTCCTCGCCGGTGCTTCGACGGTGGTCACTGCCGGCCCGGAAGAAGGCGACGCCTTCGCGCCACTGTCTTGAGCCGCTAATGGCGTCCCGCGCGAGCGGGCGCCATAGTGCGTAGTGCAGGCGCCGCTGTTCTTCTTTCTCTCGATCCTCATTAGACACGCCAGGCCCGCCCGTGAAAGCCATTACCTCGCGCGACAATCCGCTCTACAAACGCCTGAAGGCGTTGGCCGGCTCGACGCATCAACAGCGGCGCAGCCACCAGGCTTTGCTCGAAGGCTTCCACCTCGCGAGCGCCTGGCTCGATGGTGGTTCGCAGCCCGAATTCTGCGTGGTGACCGAAGGCGCGCTCACGCATGAGGAGGCTCAGGCCATCGTCGCCCGCGTGGACGAGCGCCGCGTGATCACGCTGCCCGACGCGCTCTTCGGGCAACTCTCGAACGTCGTGCATGGCGTAGGGCTGCTGCTGCTCGTCGACATGCCGGAGGCACAACTGCCCGAACGCGTCGGCTCGACTTGCCTCGTGCTCGACGGCTTGCAGGACGCTGGCAACGTCGGCTCGATCCTGCGCAGCGCGGCCGCCGCCGGCATCGACAAGGTTTTTTGCACGCCGGGCACGGCCTATGTGTGGTCGTCAAAGGTGCTGCGCTCGGCAATGGGCGCGCACTTTCTCCTGCAGGTGTTCGAGAACGTGGAGGCCGAAGCGCTCGTCGAGATGCTTGGCGTGCCGGTCGTCATCACCGATTCGCACGGGGCGCAGGCGATCGACGAGGCCGATCTCACGGGCCAGGTCGCATGGGTGTTCGGCAACGAAGGGGCGGGCGTGTCGCAGGTCTGGCGCGACGCGGCGGCGCTGCGCGTGACGATTCCGCAGCCGGGCGGCATGGAGTCGCTCAACGTCGCGGCGGCGGCGGCCGTGTGCGTGTTCGAGCAATGCCGGCAGCAACGGCATGCGCGTTGACGCTCGCAGCAGTCAGTAATAAAAAAGCCCGCGTCGTGACGCGGGCTTTTTTATTTCAGGCAGGCCGTTTCAATACGACGGCTTGTCGATGCGAATTTCCTGCAGGATCGTGGTGGCGATTTCCTCGATCGACTTGTGCGTTGACGAGAGCCACTTGATGCCTTCGCGGCGCATCATCGCCTCGGCTTCGTTCACTTCATAGCGGCAGTTTTCCAGCGCGGCGTACTTGCTGCCCGGACGCCGCTCGTTGCGGATCTCAGTGAGACGCTGCGGGTCAATTGAAAGGCCGAAAATCTTCGTGCGATGCGGCAGCAGCGAATTCGGCAGCTTGCCGCGCTCGAAATCGTCGGGAATCAGCGGATAGTTCGCGGCCTTCACGCCGTACTGCATGGCGAGGTAGAGGCTGGTAGGCGTCTTGCCGCTGCGTGACACGCCCACGAGGATCACATCGGCGTCGGCGAGGTTGCGGTCGGACTGGCCGTCGTCGTGCGCGAGCGAGAAGTTGATCGCCTCGATACGGTTCTTGTATTCGTCGGTGTCGGCGTTCTGGTGGCCGCGACCCATCGCGTGGCTCGACTTCAGTTCCAGCTCTTGCTCGAGCGGCTCCACGAAGGTCTGGAACATGTCCATCACGAGCGCATTCGCGCGCTTGACGATTTCGTTCGAATTGCTGTCCACGAGCGTTGTGAACACGATCGGCCGGCGGCCTTCCTGCACGGCGGCTTCGTTGATCTTCTCGGCGGTCGAGTAGGCCTTGTCGGTCGAATCGACAAACGGCACGCGCACGAGGCGGAATTTCTGGTCGAACTGCGACAGGATCGAATGCGCGAAGGTTTCGGCAGTGATCCCGGTACCGTCGGAGACGATGAATACGGTTGGCGGCATCGGTTGAGGCTGGGTACGTGAGCTGCAGGGCCGCTCGGGACAGGCTTGGGCGCCCGGAAAGCCCCGTCCGGCGGGACCGAGGGGCAATTCTCGCCGACTGGCACAAATTCCAGAGTCGGCACGGTAGAATAGCGGCAACCTGTTGGATAAGCAATTGCAGTGCAACCGCGCCAAACAGCCGCCTATCGCGGCGCATTCTGGTGTCAATTTGCAGCGATTCCATCTAACTCCATGTAATCGCGCGCATCTTCGTGCTTTTCCATTGAACGGAAATTCGCTCGGCGCCTGAGCGATTGCTTCTCCAACAGGTTGCGCAAGACGCGAATCCGCTTCCAATGGGCGGACCGCGTTCGAGCCCACTTGCGCAATCGTGAATTTTTTTCACACTTAGGGGCTTGTATGACTAACACCGTTGCCAAGGATCAGGCTTATGTAGTGCCTTTCGAGCAGTTGCGGATGACCGATGTCGAGATCGTGGGCGGCAAAAACGCCTCGCTCGGCGAAATGATCAGCCAACTGGCTGAAGCAGGCGTGCGTGTGCCCACGGGCTTCGCGACGACTGCGCTGGCGTTCCGCGACTTCCTGAAACATAACAACCTGACCGAACGGATCGCCGCTCGTCTTGAGACGTTCGACGTCGACGACGTGAAGGCGCTGGCCGAAGCTGGCAAGGAGATCCGTCAATGGATCATCGACGCGCCGCTGCAGCCGAAGCTCGAAGCGGACATCCGCGCCGGCTTCGAAACGCTGCAGGCCGGTTCGCCGTCTGAGCTGTCGTTTGCCGTGCGTTCGTCGGCAACGGCGGAAGACTTGCCCGACGCATCGTTTGCCGGTCAACAGGAAAGCTACCTCAACGTGGTAGGCATCGAAGACGTGCTCGATCGCCTCAAGCACGTGTTCGCGTCGCTCTACAACGACCGCGCTATTTCCTATCGCGTCCACAAGGGCTTCACCCACGCCGAAGTCGCACTGTCGGCTGGCGTGCAGCGCATGGTCCGTTCGGACCGCGGCGCCGCAGGCGTGATGTTCACGCTGGATACCGAATCGGGCTTCAAGGACGCCGTCTTCATCACGTCGAGCTACGGCCTCGGCGAAACGGTTGTTCAGGGCGCCGTGAATCCGGACGAGTTCTACGTCTTCAAGACCACGCTCGCACAGGGTAAGGCTCCGATCATCCGCCGCTCGATCGGCTCGAAGCTCATCAAGATGGAATTCACGCAACCGGGCGAACCGGGCCGCGTGAAGACGGTCGACGTTACGCACGAACAGCGCAACCGCTTCTCGATCACCGACGAAGACGTGATCGAGCTGGCCAGGTACGCCGTCATCATCGAGCAGCACTACCAGCGTCCGATGGACATCGAGTGGGGCAAGGACGGCCTCGACGGCAAGATCTTCATTCTCCAGGCGCGTCCGGAGACGGTGAAGAGCCAGGCCGCGGGCAAGGTCGAGCAGCGCTTCAAGCTCAAGGGCCAGTCGCAGGTTCTGGCAACGGGCCGCGCAATCGGCCAGAAGATCGGCGCGGGCCGCGTGAAGGTGATTCACGATCCGTCCGAAATGGAACGCGTGCAGCCGGGCGACGTGCTGGTCGCCGACATGACCGACCCGAACTGGGAGCCGGTAATGAAGCGTGCGGCGGCGATCGTCACGAACCGTGGCGGGCGTACCTGCCACGCGGCGATCATCGCGCGTGAGCTGGGCGTGCCGGCAGTCGTTGGCTGCGGCGACGCGACCGACGTGCTGAAGGACGGTGCGCTCGTGACGGTGTCGTGCGCGGAAGGCGACGAAGGCCGCATTTACGACGGTCTGCTCGAAACCGAGGTCAGCGAAGTCCAGCGTGGCGAGCTGCCGGCCATTCCGGTCAAGATCATGATGAACGTCGGCAATCCGCAGCTCGCGTTCGACTTCTCGCAACTGCCGAACGCAGGTGTTGGCCTCGCGCGTCTCGAGTTCATCATCAACAACAACATCGGCGTTCACCCGAAGGCGATTCTCGAGTACCCGAACATCGACGCGGACCTGAAGAAGGCCGTGGAAAGCGTTGCACGCGGCCATGCGTCGCCGCGCGCGTTCTATGTCGACAAGCTGACGGAAGGCATCGCCACGATCGCGGCGGCGTTCTATCCGAAGCCCGTCATCGTGCGTCTGTCCGACTTCAAGTCGAACGAGTACAAGAAGCTGATCGGCGGTTCGCGCTACGAGCCGGACGAAGAGAACCCGATGCTCGGTTTCCGCGGCGCGTCGCGTTACATCGCCGAGGACTTCGCGCAAGCGTTCGAAATGGAGTGCCTGGCGCTCAAGCGCGTGCGTGAAGAGATGGGTCTCACGAACGTCGAGATCATGGTGCCGTTCGTGCGCACGCTCAAGCAGGCTGAGCGCGTGGTGGGCCTGCTCGAGAAGTTTGGCCTCAAGCGCGGCGTGAACGATCTCAAGCTCATCATGATGTGCGAAGTGCCGTCGAACGCGATTCTCGCCGAAGAGTTCCTGCAGTACTTCGATGGTTTCTCGATCGGTTCGAACGACCTCACGCAGCTCACGCTCGGCCTCGACCGGGACTCGGGCATGGAACTGCTGGCCGTCGACTTCGACGAGCGCGATCCGGCCGTGAAGTTCATGCTCAAGCGCGCGATCGAAACTTGCCGCCGCCTGAACAAGTACGTCGGCATCTGCGGTCAGGGCCCGTCCGACCACCCGGATTTCGCCCAGTGGCTCGCGGAAGAAGGCATCGCTTCGATCTCGCTGAACCCGGACTCGGTTGTCGAGACGTGGCAGCAGCTGGCGAAGTCGCAGTCGAAGTAAGCGTATTGCCGAGGGTGCGAATCCTCGGGGGAGCTTGATGCGGCTTCCTGAGCGGCGTTACACGCTGCGGAAAAAAGTGTCAGCTTCGTGCTATAACACCCCGGTCTATCCGGGGTGTTTTACTTTGGGAGGTCGCCGTGGGTCCGCATGGTTTGTTCTGGTGGATTGCCGCCGGCGTGCTCATCGTCGCCGAGCTGATGACCGGCACCTTTTACCTCTTGATGATCGCGCTAGGCTTGCTCGCAGGCGCGCTCAGCTATGAGCTTGGCGCGCCGCTCGACGTCCAGTTGATTGTCGCGGCGGTGGTTGGGCTCGCAGCTGTGGTCACGCTGCGGCGCTCTCGTTTCGGCCGCCGCCGGCGCATGACCGATGCCTCGACCGATCCGGGCGTGAATCTCGATATTGGCGCAACACTCGCCGTCGCCGCCTGGCGCGATGGCCGCGCGCGCACGATGTATCGCGGCGCCGAATGGGATGTCGAACTCGCACCTGGCGAGCCCGAAGATGCGCCGCTCTATGAAATCAAGGCGGTGCGCGGCAGTTGCCTGATCGTTGCGGCGAAGCGCGAGCACCGCGAAGCCAAGGCGTCCGGCACCGCTCAAGACGGCGCACGCCACGCATAGCGGGTCGCATTCGAACTCACACCAGCAAACTACACAGAAGCGAACGGAGGTCCCGTATGCAAGTCCCAGTCGTCGGCCTGATTCTGCTCGTGATCGTCATCGTGCTGATCGCGCAGACCATCAAGATCGTGCCGCAGCAGCATGCCTGGGTGCTCGAACGGCTTGGGCGTTACCATGCCACGCTCACGCCAGGCTTGACGATCGTGTTGCCGTTCGTCGATCGGGTGGCCTACAAGCACGTGCTGAAGGAGATTCCGCTCGACGTGCCGAGCCAGGTTTGCATCACGCGCGACAACACGCAGCTTCAGGTGGATGGCGTGCTGTACTTCCAGGTGACCGATCCAATGAAAGCGTCGTACGGGTCGAGCAATTTCGTCTTCGCGATTACGCAGCTTTCGCAGACCACGCTGCGTTCGGTCATCGGTAAGCTCGAACTCGACAAGACCTTCGAGGAACGCGACTTCATCAACCATAGCGTTGTGTCGGCGCTCGACGAAGCCGCCTCGAACTGGGGTGTGAAAGTACTGCGCTACGAGATCAAGGATTTGACGCCGCCAAAGGAAATCCTGCACGCCATGCAGGCGCAGATCACCGCCGAGCGGGAAAAGCGCGCGCTCATCGCGGCCTCGGAGGGTCGCAAGCAGGAGCAGATCAACCTGGCGGCTGGGGCGCGCGAGGCGGCGATCCAGAAGTCCGAAGGCGAGCGCCAGGCGGCGATCAACCAGGCACAAGGTCAAGCGGCCGCCATTCTAGCCGTGGCCGAGGCGAACGCGCAGGCCATCCAGAAGATCGGCAACTCGATCCAGTCGCAGGGCGGTATGGATGCCGTCAACCTGAAGGTGGCCGAGCAGTACGTGAATGCTTTCGCCAATCTCGCGAAGCAGGGTAATACGCTGATCGTGCCAGGCAATATGGGCGATCTGAGCACGATGATCGCTTCGGCACTCACGATCGTGAACCGGGCGGGTTTGCGCGAGGGGCAGATCAGCGGTGCCGGTGCGACAAAGGGTCCATAGGCGCCGAGACCGCCGAAAATGACAACGGGCCGCATGAGCGGCCCGTTTTTCATCTGAACGATTCCGGAAGAATCAGGTGGGCGAGCGCATCAGGCGCGCCTTTTCGCGCTCCCAGTCGCGTTTCTTCTCGGTTTCGCGCTTGTCGTGCAGCTTCTTGCCTTTAGCGAGGCCGATCTCGCACTTCACGCGGCCGCCCTTGTAATGGAAGTTCAGCGGCACGAGCGTGAAGCCGCGCTGCTCGACCTTGCCGATCAGTTTGTCGATTTCTTCGCGTTTCAGCAGCAGCTTGCGGATGCGCGTGGGGTCGGGCTGGATGTGCGTCGAGGCCTCGGGCAGCGGGCTGATGTGCGTGCCGATCAGATACAGCTCGCCATCCTTGATCATGACGTAGCTTTCCTTGATGTTGGCTCGCCCGGCGCGCATGGCCTTGACTTCCCATCCTTCCAGCACGAGCCCGGCCTCGTGACGCTCTTCGATGAAGTAATCGAAGAACGCTTTTCTGTTGTCGATGATGCTCATAGGAAAATGGGATCGGCCCAACTCGTTTAAAATTACGATTTTAGCAAAGCGGGCTCCCGAAAGCCCGTGGCGCTTTCACCCTAGCCACGCATTGCGCAATTTATGGCGGATGTCCAGAAAACCGTGTTGATTCGCCATTCGGCGGAGCAGATGTTCGACCTCGTCACCGACGTCGCCGACTACCCCAACTTCCTGCCGTGGTGCGGCGGTGTCGAGATTCGCCGTCAGGACGAAAGCGGCATGGAGGCGAAAATCGACATCAACTTCAAGGGCATCAAGCAGCACTTCGCCACGCGCAACTCGCAAAAGCGGCCCGAACGCATCGACATGGAATTCGCCGACGGCCCGTTCCGCAAGTTCACGGGCTACTGGCGCTTCACGCCGCTGCGCGCCGACGCCTGCAAGATCGAGTTTGCGCTGCATTACGAGTTTTCAAACATCATTCTCGAAAAACTCATCGGGCCGGTGTTCCATCACATCGCGAACACCTTCGTCGACTCTTTCGTGAAGCGCGCCGACCAGCGCTACGGCAAGCCATGAGCGCGAACCTTTCTGTTGACGTCTGCTATGCGCTGCCGGACGCGCAAACGCTCATCAGCATCGAGCTGCCGCCCGGCGCGACCGTCCAGCAGGCCATCGACGCGAGCGGCATCCTCGCACGCCATCCCGAGATCGATCTGGCAAAGCTCAAGGTGGGCGTGTACGGCAAGCTCAAGCCGCTAGACACCGTGCTCGCCGACCATGACCGCGTGGAAATCTACCGGCCGCTGATCGTCGACCCGAAGATGGCGCGCCAGCGCCGCGTCGACAAGACCCGCAAGGAAGGTTCGATCGAAGGGCGCAAGTGGTTGCCCAAGGACTCGCGCTAGGGCTCGAAGCGGGTTGCCCACGGGCGGCCGCACAAACGTAATGGGCGAGACAGCATGTGCTGTCTCGCCCATTTGGCCTTTTGGGGCATCGCGCTCAGGCGGTGGTAGTCCGACCGCTTCGCTTCGCGTCGGTATGGGAGTGCGTGAGGCGGCTGTCGTTGCCGATTCCTGGTAGATCGCCGTCCGGCACGATGCCGTCGCCGTGCGCGGTCTCTGCGGGGCCGCCCGAATGCTGGCGTACCGACCAACTTACGCCCGCCACCAGCAGCACGACGGCCGCGACTTCCAGGCCGCGCGGCAGCCGGTGATCATAGATAAAGCCGTAGAGCAGGGCGAACAGCGTTTCGAAGGCGATCATCTGACCCGAGAGCGTGAGCGGCAGGCGCTTGGCGGCGGCGTTCCACAGGCCGTTGCCGAGCCACGAGGCGCCGATCGCGAGCACCAGATTCAACTGCCAGAACGTGGTCCAGCGGCCGGCGTCGACGGTTTCCTGGACCCAGTGCGACGGCACGACAAGAATGCCGAGCCAGAGCAGGCCGCCAAGCGCGCCCGTCACCACGCCCCAAAGCACCGACCATTCGTTGCCGCCGAAGTGCGCATTGCGCTGCAGATAGCGGGCGTTCTCGACGGCGAACCAGGTCCAGCACACGAGCGCGCCGACGGCGCAGCCAATGCCGGCAATGCGCGTGAGGATGCTCGCGCCGCCCGCGTCGCCAGCCGCGGTGAAGACGTCCACGTTGATGCAGACGATGCCGGCCGCGATCATGGCGAGCGGCCAGATCAGGCGTGAAAGCGGCACGGCGCCGTGGTCGCGACGGCCGAGCAGCGTGACCGTGACGGGCAGCACGCCGACGATCAGCGAGGCCGGCGCAATGCCTACCAAATGAATGGCGCTCGCGAGAAAGAGGTAATAGAGCACGTTGCCCACGAGCGCCAGTTTCACGAGCGCGACGAGATCGGCACGCGTCAAGCGTGGCCAGACCCGGCGCAGCATGGGCAGGAGCGCGGCGAGCGAGACAAGCCCATACATGACGTAGCGGCCCGCGCTCAGGAGCAGTGGCGAGAATTCCGCCAGTTGCCGGGGCACGACGAACACCGTTCCCCATAACGCGCCGGCGAGCACGCCGTACAACACACCACGCTGCATTTGTATTGCCTCCAGAAACTTCGGGTGACCCAATCGGGCCGTTTTAACAGGACGGCCGAAGCTTAACTGGAGGCGTGCGTGGCCGTCTTGTTCAATCCTGCACCGTGTGCCCGATATTCGGGTCGGAGGCGTGGCGCACCCGCACGCCTTGCGCCGGCCGGGCCCGAGCGTGGAAATAATCCCGAAAACGGCGCTAAGCTACTGTTAGCGCTGATGATTTCCAGGGCGCTATCGCGTATAATCTGCTTTTGCGCCTATAGGATTTGCCATGCGTCTGATCCAGAAAGCACTCACGTTCGATGACGTGCTCCTCGTTCCCGCCTTCTCCGACGTTCTCCCGCGCGACACCAGCCTGAAGACCCGGCTGACCCGCAATATCTCCCTGAACATTCCGCTCGTGTCGGCCGCTATGGATACCGTCACGGAAGGCCGTCTGGCGATCGCCATGGCGCAGCAGGGCGGCGTCGGCATCATCCACAAGAACCTCACGCCGGCCGAGCAGGCGCGCGAGGTCGCGAAGGTGAAGCGCTTCGAGTCGGGTGTGGTGCGCGATCCGATCACGATTCCGCCGCAAATGAAGGTCGCCGACGTCATCGCGCTTTCGCAGCAGCATGGCATTTCGGGCTTCCCGGTCGTGGAAGGCGCGCAGCTCGTCGGTATCGTCACGAACCGCGACCTGCGTTTCGAAACGCGTCTGGACGAGCCGGTGCGCTCGATCATGACGCCGCGCGAGCGCCTCGTGACCGTCAAGGAAGGCACGCCGCTGACCGAAGCCAAGGCGCTCATGCACAGCCACCGCCTCGAGCGCGTGCTGGTCGTGAACGACGCGTTCGAACTGCGCGGTCTCATGACCGTCAAGGACATCACGAAGCAGACCGAGCACCCGGCCGCCTGCAAGGACGAGCACGGCAAGCTGCGCGCAGGCGCGGCCGTCGGCGTGGGTCCGGACAACGAAGAGCGCGTCGAGCTGCTGGTGCAGGCCGGTGTGGACGTGATCGTGGTCGACACGGCGCACGGCCACAGCAAGGGTGTGCTCGAGCGCGTTCGCTGGGTCAAGAAGAATTTCCCGCACGTCGAAGTGATCGGCGGCAACATCGCAACGGCTGATGCGGCGCGCGCGCTCGTCGAGTACGGAGCGGACGGCGTGAAGGTCGGCATCGGCCCGGGTTCGATCTGCACGACGCGTATCGTGGCAGGCGTGGGCGTGCCGCAGATCAGCGCGATTTCCAATGTCTCGGAAGCGCTCAAGGGCACCGGCGTGCCGTGCATCGCCGACGGCGGCGTGCGCTACTCGGGTGACGTTTCGAAGGCGCTCGCAGCCGGCGCGAACGCTGTGATGATGGGCAGCATGTTCGCGGGCACCGAAGAGTCGCCGGGCGACGTGTTCCTGTATCAGGGCCGCCAGTACAAGTCGTACCGCGGCATGGGCTCGGTCGGCGCGATGAAGGACGGCGCCGCGGACCGCTACTTCCAGGACAACTCGGCCAATATCGACAAGCTCGTGCCGGAAGGCATCGAAGGCCGTGTTGCCTACAAGGGGCCCATCAACGCAATCCTGTTCCAGCTGATCGGCGGGGTGCGCGCCTCGATGGGTTACTGCGGTTGTCGCACGATCGACGACCTGCATGCGAAGGCAGAGTTTGTGCAGATCACTGGCGCCGGCCTGAACGAATCGCACGTGCACGATGTGCAGATCACGAAGGAAGCGCCCAACTACCACGTGGACTAAGCCCCGATGAAGCCGCTGCTGCGCGTGCTGCTGATTGTCGATGCGTTGACGTTGCTGGGGTTTGGCGTGCTGTTCGTTCTCACGCCCTCGACCCTGGTGTACAACGCGCTGCAACTGGTGCAAACGCAGCCGGCACTCGTTGGGCAGGCGTTTGGTGTGGTGCTGTTGGGCTTCGCGTGGCTTGCGCTGCGTGCGGCCTTCCACGGGGAGATGACAGTGCCTGTGGGCCGCACCGTGGGGCACGTCAACTGGATTGCCGGCGTGCTGATGTTGGTCTGGCTGATCGGGTTGCGTGCGCCGCAGCTCACCGGGTTGGGCCAACTGGTGGCTGGCGCGGTTGGCGTGTGGCTGATCCTCCTCGGCCTCGGCGGCGTCCGGCTCGCGGGCGCGGTGCGCAAGCGCCAGAAGGGGCAGGCGAGCGGCAACGCCGTGCAGCAGCGTAAGGCGGCGAAGGCGCAGCCGGAACGCCGTGACGAGCCGGTAACGTACGCGAAGCCGGGCTTTCTGAAAACGATGGCGTGGGGCGGTGCGCGCGAGGCGAAACGGCCGGCGGCGCCGGTCGAACCGGTCGTGGAAGTGCCGACCGTGACGCCCGCAGCGGTTCCGCCGGTTACGCCGCGTCCAGCGACGGTTGCGCCGCCGGCCGCCAGTGCGGTGCAAGCTCAAGAGGCGCGCCAGGCGGCTCGCGACGAAGCGGCCGACGCACCGAGGCCCCCGCTGCGTGGCTGAGGCCGCGCTCAGACCCGGCCTCCGAAACACCAGACTTAATGCGTCCACAGCAGCGTCCAAAGCTCACCCGAATTTGCGCTACCCGGTTCCGCCGTAGTGCGCTGCCCTGGTCCCGATGAATTCACGCTGCGCGCGTTTTTATTGTCGCGCGGCTTTCCGTATCCGTTCTTTTTTTAGGTCTCGTCCGCAGCCATGCACGACAAAATCCTGATCCTCGACTTCGGCTCGCAAGTCACCCAGCTCATCGCGCGCCGCGTGCGCGAAGCCCACGTCTATTCGGAAATCCATCCGTACGATGTGGACGACGCGTTCATTCGCGAATTCGCACCGAAGGGCATCATCCTCTCGGGCGGCCCGAACTCGGTCACCGACACCGATACCCCGCGCGCGCCGCAAGCCGTGTTCGAACTGGGCGTGCCGGTGCTCGGCATTTGCTACGGCATGCAGACGATGGCCGAACAGCTCGGCGGCAAGGTCGACGGCGGCCACCTGCGCGAATTCGGCTACGCCGAAGTGCGCGCGCGCAACCACACGAGCTTCCTCGAAGGCATCGAAGACTTCCGCACGAGCGAAGGCCACGGCATGCTCAAGGTGTGGATGAGCCACGGCGACAAGGTCACGGAAATGCCGCAGGGCTTCAAGCTGATGGCCTCGACGGAATCGTGCCCGATCGCGGCGATGGCCGACGAAGCGCGCCACTTCTACGGCCTGCAATGGCACCCGGAAGTCACGCACACGGTGCAGGGTCGCGCGATGCTCGAGCGCTTCGTGCTCGGCATCTGCGGCGCCAAGGCCGACTGGGAGATGGGCCACTACATCGACGAGGCCGTCGAAACGATCCGCAAGCAGGTGGGCAACGAGCACGTGATTCTCGGCCTCTCGGGCGGCGTGGATTCGTCGGTGGCCGCGGCGCTGCTGCACCGCGCGATTGGCGACCAGCTGACCTGCGTGTTCGTCGATCACGGCCTGCTGCGTCTGAACGAAGCCGAGCAGGTGATGACGATGTTCGCCGACAACCTCGGCGTGAAGGTCATCCACGTCGATGCAAGCGAAGCGTTCATGTCGAAGCTCGCGGGCGTGACCGACCCGGAAGCGAAGCGCAAGATCATCGGCGCAGAGTTCGTCGAGGTGTTCCAGACCGAAGCGGGCAAGCTCAGCGACGCGAAGTGGCTTGCGCAAGGCACGATCTATCCGGACGTCATCGAGTCGGCTGGCAAGGGCAAGAATGCCGCGCACACGATCAAGAGCCACCACAACGTGGGCGGCCTGCCGGAAACGCTCAACCTCAAGCTGCTCGAACCGCTGCGCGAACTCTTCAAGGACGAAGTGCGCGAACTGGGCGTGAAGCTCGGCCTGCCGCACGAAATGGTCTATCGCCATCCGTTCCCGGGCCCGGGCCTTGGCGTGCGGATTCTCGGCGAAGTGAAGCGCGATTTTGCGGATCTGCTGCGCCGTGCGGATGCGATTTTCATCGAGACGCTGCGTAACACGATCGACAAGGAAACCGGCAAGTCGTGGTACGAACTCACGAGCCAGGCGTTCGCTGTGTTCCTGCCGGTGAAGAGCGTGGGCGTGATGGGCGATGGGCGGACTTATGAGTATGTCGTTGCGCTGCGCGCGGTGCAGACGCTCGATTTCATGACGGCGCATTGGGCGCATCTGCCGCATGAGTTGCTTGGGCATGTGTCGAATCGCATCATCAATGAGGTGCGTGGCATCAACCGAGTGGTGTACGACATCTCGGGCAAGCCGCCTGCGACGATTGAGTGGGAGTGACACCAATCTGAGCTGTAATCTGGCCAGGCGAGGCAGATACTGGTAGAAAAATGAAAAAGCCCGCGATGTTGCGGGCTTTTTCACATCCACACCTCGATCTATGACGGCGTCGCGTCGGTCGCGTTCAATCCTGCCTCTGTATCCGGCGTGTGAGACGCATGCGCCCCGGCGGCTCGAAGTACGTTCCGAACCGCACGAGGCCCGCCTTTTTCAAATGACAGGTCATCTCGAAGCTGACTAGCACACCGGGGTCGTCGTTTGCCAGGATCGAGACATCGATCGACCGGATACGCGGCTCGTACTTTAGCAGCGTTACCTGCATCTGGTCCCGGAGCTGATGTGCCGAGGCTGGCAGCGCCATATAGATGTTCGTCAAGTCAGGCAGGCCATAATCGGGCAGGTGCTTGAGCGAGCCCGCGCGAGTGTTCAGGATCCGCTGCACGTTATGCTGCACGCTCAGGCATTCAAGCGTGCGATCGTCGTATGCGTCCAGCGATTCCCCGCCGATCTGGCCGAGGAGCATGTCGTAGAGTGACGGTCCTGTGGACATTGGGTTTGTCCTCAGCCTTCGGCGTGAGCAGGCGTGCCCGTTTCTGCTGTTGCCTGTTCGCGGTCGACAAAATCAATCGTGAGATTTCCGTCGGTCGAACTGGACAGCACGATCTTCGCCGGAACTGTGGCGCTGGCCATGCGGGTGAGGAGTTCACGGGAAACCGATGGCAAGATGCGCTGGTTCAGGAACGCGTCCACATTGCGCGCGCCAGAATGGCGTTCGAGACATAGCTGCGCCATCGTGTCAATCAGCGTGTCGTCGCAGACGAGTTCGACCGCATGCTGTCTGCGAAGACGCTCGTCGACCTTTGCCAGTTTCAGCCGCACGATCGTGGCGAGTGCGTGCACGTCGAGGGGGCGATACACCAGGGTCTGGAAACGCGCGAGAAGGGCCGGCTGAAAGTGTGCGAGAAGTTGTGGCCGGATCGCGTCGAGCAGGGCCGCGTGTGCAATCTGCGGTGTATCCAGCACAGCTTCGTCGATCTGTTCACTGCCCAGGTTGGAGGTCATGAGGATCACGCAGTTGCTGAAGTCGATTTCACGGCCTTCGCCGTCTCGCATGGTCCCGCGGTCGAACACCTGGTAGAAGATATCCAGCACGTCGCGGTGGGCTTTTTCAACTTCATCGAGCAGCACGACGCTGTAAGGGCGCTGGCGCACCGCCTCGGTCAGGATGCCACCGCGGCCATAGCCGACGTAGCCTGGAGGCGAGCCCTTGAGTTGCGATACCGTGTGCGATTCCTGGTACTCCGACATGTTGATTGTCGTGAGTGCAGCCTCGCCCCCGAAGAGCAGGTCCGTGAGCGCGAGGGCGGTCTCCGTCTTGCCGACGCCCGACGGACCCGCGAGCAGGAATACGCCGAGTGGCGCGTGTTCGTTCTTGAGACCTGCTTTCGCCGTGCGCAGACTCTCCGCGAGCGCAGCAAGCGCCTCGTCCTGCGCGACGACCCGTTTCGCGAGCTGGGTCTCCAGCGCGAGCAGGCCCTGCAACTCGTCTTCGAGGAGATTGCCAACCGGTACGCCGGTCCATTCAGCCACCACGCGCGCGATCGCCTGAGCGTCCACATCGGCAAAGATCAACGGTGCTTTGCCCTGCGCTTGTGCGAGCGCTTCGCGCGTTTCGACAAGTGAAGCGTTGCTGCCGGCAGCCCCAGCGCCGCGTTGTTCGAGCAGCGCCTGTACGAGGCCGAGTTCCTGTCCGTAACGCTTCTGCAGCGTTTCCATGTGGGCGTTCGCATCGATGAGGGCAACATCGAGTGAAGCACCTCGCCCTGGTGCGCTTTCGATGCCGGCGCGCGCGTCGTCTTCGAGGGTGGCTAATTCCAGCTTCAGCGCGGCCACCGCGGCGTGGGCGCGTTGCAATTCCGCCGGCGGCGATTCGAGACCCATTCGCACGCGCGCGGCCGCCGTGTCGATAAGGTCAACCGCCTTGTCTGGTAACTGCCGTGCAGGAATGTAGCGGCGGGATAGCTTGACCGCGGCCACCAGCGCCTCGTCGCGGATGTGGACATTGTGGTACGTCGCGTAGCGATCCTTGAGACCGCGCAGCATCAGGCAGGCTGCCGCGTCATTGGGCTCGCCGACCTTGATCATCTGGAAGCGACGCTCGAGCGCGGCATCGCGCTCGAAGTATTCTTTGTACTCCGACCACGTCGTGGCTGCGATCGTGCGCAGCCCGCCGCGTGCCAATGCCGGCTTGAGCAGATTGGCGGCGTCGGCGCCGCCAGCTGCATTGCCCGCGCCGATCAGGGTATGCGCCTCGTCGATAAAAAGCAAAATCGGCACGCTTGATGCCTGCACTTCGTCGATCACGTTCTTGAGGCGCTGCTCGAACTCGCCCTTTACGCCCGCGCCAGCCTGCAGCAGGCCCAGGTCGAGCGTGAGGATGCGCACATCGCGGATCACGTTGGGCACGGTGCCCTCGGCCACGCGCAGCGCAAGGCCTTCGACGAGCGCGGTCTTGCCCACGCCAGGTTCGCCTACAAGAATCGGGTTGTTCTTGCGGCGCCGCGCGAGCACGTCGACCATCTGCTGGATTTCGCGGTCGCGCCCGAACACCGGGTCGATCTTCCCATCGCGTGCCTTTTCCGTTATATCGATTGCAAAGCGTGCCAGGGCGTCGCCTTCTACGCTGCGCTTCGTAGCCTGCGCTGGTTTTGCTTCGGTAACCTTATTAGCCGAGCCGACCTGACTCGGGACAGCGGTTTGGTCAGAGGGAACTTCTGGCTCCGCCCGCTCGTTCTCGCAGGTTCGCAGCCCGAGACGGGGCAGCAGGCGCTCAATCTGTGCGGTGCTGACTGACAGCAACTGCCACGCATTGGTCGCGCGCAGGACATGGGGCGCCTCGACGATGGCCTGCAGGATATTGGCCGAACGGATGGTCGTCTCGCCTCTGTCGGCCAGATTCAACGCGTTGGACCATGCATATTGAAGCACGGCGGCGAGGTGCGGAGAGAGGCTGGGGCGGCCACGCAGGTTGCGTGGTGTGTGGTCGATTGCCTTGAGCAGTGCTTCCCATACGGCGTCGATATTCAGTTCATAGTGGTTCATGATCGCCGGGATATCGCCGTCCCCGGCCTCGATCAGCTTGAGCAGCCAGTGTTCGACCGTAATCTCGTCTGCGAGCCGTGTCTGGCACAGGCTTGCCGCGGCCTCGAGCGTGTTTGCGCAGTGGGGATTGAGCCGCTGCAGAAGCTGGCTGGCGTCGCGAAAGTAGGAGTTTCGGTCGTGGTGCACGGTCATGGTCGAGCTGTTGGTACATCGGAAGAAGGGGCGCGCCAACTGAAAGCGGTCGCCCCTTGCGGGAAAAAACCAGTCTGCCCGAGGGCAGACTGGTAAAAGGAGGCCGTCCATGCGTGGCAGGCCTCCAGACTACCGTTGGATCAGGAACGCTCGTTCCAGGTATCCGAATGGATAATGTTGCCGTCCTTGTACGACCAGGTGATCTTTTCGTAGCGCAGCTCGACTTCCTCCAGATGGTTGTGCTTCTCGAAGTCAGGCACCTTGATGTCGAGCATCTTCGGACGCACGGCGACGACCTTCACGTTCTCGAGTTTCGTGTTGAAGTACTCTTTTTCCTTGCCCGCGTCATCGATCTTGTACCACTTGATCTCCGCCGACTTCAGCGTCTGGCCGCTGGTGACGGCTTTGTAGAGGTACGGCGTCGACGCGTCGGTTTCCTTGATCAGCGTGATCGGCGCGTGAACGCGCGTGCCTGTCAGCTTGCCGGTGTTGCCATCGGTCGGAATATGCAGGCTGTGATCGAACTGCGTGATTTCGATACTGCCCTCGCGGCCTTGGACGGTCACCGAACCCTTGATGTCCGCACCACCATCGTCCTTGAGCCACATGTATGACGGAATTGCCATTTACCACTCCCTTCTTCTTTGCTGCGACATTCGCCCGGAATCAGTGATCGGGCTTCAACATCCCGAAGCCTGCGCTTCGGGGGCTAAAAAGAACTACCCCGGTGTGTTTGCCGAACGAACCTGTGGCGCGGCCGCAGCTGTTGCCGGGTGGGCGGCGATATCGTCCGGAACGAGTGTGATCTCGACCCGGCGGTTGCGGGCGCGTCCCTCTGGTGTGTTGTTGTCCGCGACCGGACGGGTATCGCCATAGCCCTGGATGGCGAACTGGGTGGCGGGAATGCCCGACGCATCGACGAGCCAGTCGCGCACGGCGCCTGCGCGCGCAACGGACAGCGCCAGATTGCCGCGTGGGTCGCCGACGATGTCAGTGTGACCAGCCACGAGAATGCGCTTGCCAGGATTCGCGCGGATCATCTCGACGGCGCCGACCATGACCCTGTTCGAGCCGTCCCTGAGCTGCGCCTTGCCGCTGTCGAAGAGCGACATGCTGTCGAGGGACACGATGGTGGGCGGCGGCGGAGGCGGCACGTACGAGGCGATAGCGTCGTCGAGCGGCGGGATCAAACCCGCGCCGTGGTACATCCCAAATGACAGGTTCAACGGCACACCAGTCCGGGCATAACGGTCGAGCTGATCGCGATCGGCCACGAGCGATTGCAGGGCGTCGCGCCGTGGTGCGTCGTGCGCCGCAGGTATCGAGCGAAAGCGTGCGAGGTCTGCGCCGATCCTCGTGAGGAGTGCTTCGTTATTCTTCGCGGCGCCCCAGAATGCAATGCCCGCCGCGCAAGTGAGGAGTGTGAGCGCATGAGCGAAGGCGCTCATCCAGGGCGAGACCCACCGGGGAGCAGGCAGTGCCTCGATCAGCGGTTGCGGCAGGGGCCATGGCGTTGGGGAGGCGACGACTTCAGCAGGGGCGATCGTCGTACGCTGTTCGACTTCGCGCTCCCAGAGGCACGCTGGCCCGCTAGCCGGTCCGCAGTCGATCCAGCCCGCACCATATAGCGGCCACGGGGCGGCGGGCTGTTGTCGGTCCGCGAGCGTCCCCAATACGACACGCTGCGTCCAATTGATGAGGGAATCAAGGCCGGCTGAGCGTGCAACTAACGTGGCGGCCTCACGCCTGCTGGCGGCAGTTTCAATCGCCTCCCCGGCGGCACGCACAGCCACCTCGAAATTCCACGAGCCGGTGTGTGGCGCGCTTGTCGTTACGCCGTGCCATTGCGCGGCGACAGGGCCGTCAACACGCGTACCGTCTACGGCGGCATGCGTGCCTCTCGTCAGACGCTGATAGATCGACACATAGGCTGGCAGACGCGTGCCGAGCATGCGGCAGGCGTCGGCTACTGACTGGCGCGCCAGACGCAGTTTCTGTGTGAGTGCGTCCGTGTTGGGATGTATTGCGGGAGCAATACTCAGCACAACGCCATCGGGCGAGCGACCGTCGCGCCAGTGCCGCACCGCAATGGCGAGGCGCGGGAGATCGCGCGGGTCGTCGACACGCAGCCAGATTGCACCGTCGCCAATCCAGACGAGGCGCGAGGTGCCGTCACGGTCAAACAGCGCAGGCAGCGCGTCACCCGTGAGCATGACAAGCGGCATGCCGGTGTGTAGCCCGTCAGGGATGGCGGTCATCGCTGCACCAAGGGCGGCCAGAACCTGCGCATTCTGCCGGCGTGCCAGTGCGAGTTGACGGGTGCGCCACACGAAAAGGCCAATCGCCACGGCAATGGCAACGGTCGTGAGCGCCCAGGCGGTAGCGCGCGCGAGCGGCAGCACGAGCCAGATCAGCGAGAGCGCGAGAATGACGGCGAGCAGGACATTGAGGCGAAGCGGGTACGTGCGCCCGTGGGCGCGTCCCTCGCTTCCTTTGAGCGGGGCAGACTTCACGGACGCGACTTCCCCGAAAGAAGATGGGCAAGCTGCATGTCAAGGCCCCCATGCCATACGAGCCACAGCAATGCTGCCACTACGCAGCAGATGCCGAGGACCGCCCACGATGACAGCCTGTAGAGCCAGTCCGAAGGACGGCGCACGGTGTGATCTGTGGTGAAGGAGGGGGTAGCCGCTGCCCGCGATTTGTTGATTCGCGTAATCAGTGTGCTGGTCAGTTCATCGAGCCTGGCCCCGCCGTCGAGCGCGTAGCGACCGGTAAAGCCCATGCCGAGCACGCTTGAGTAGCATTCGAGCAGATCGACGTTGGCAACAGGGTCCCGCAGGCGCTTCTCAAGGCGCTCGAACACACGCTCGCCCGCGTCATGCATGTCAAAGAATTCGACCTGCAGGGGGCGCAGCTCCCACGTGGCACGGTCATTGCCGTCGAGGTGACGCAGGGCGACTTCGTCAAGCAGGCCGCATTGCGCGATTCTCGCATCCATGCACACGTCGTCCGGGTAGCCCCGTTGATGGAGCCCGTCAGCAAAGTCGTGGATGAGTTCGCGGCAACGCTTCTGCATGCTCCCGGCCGTTTGGGCGATCCCGCCTTCGGCAACCGAGGTCACGAGCAAGGCTGTGTTGCGCAACAGATCGCGGATACCGCTGACAGGGGGCTCGCCGGGTGCCGCGACGACGTCCCTCGAACGGCCCGTCTGCAATGCAGGCTCCGTGCGGTTGAAATTTCGCCTGAAATTGAGACCGATCATGAGCGCAGCACCGCGTAAAGTTCAAGCGTGGCGTCGGGTATCGACGAGGGCAGATAGACTTGGGCGGCACGTGCCGCGAGCATGCGCGCATGGGCAGCGCTACCTGCATCCAGTGCAAAGTATTGGTTGTCCAGCCGCACAGGAATCGCGGCCGGCACACGCTGCACCGCCTTCAGTGGAATGCCAGGCAGCGCTGCGTTGACGATCTGTCCGACGTCGTCTGGTGCGCCGATCTTGCAAAGTTTGGGTACCAGTTCGACGAGATCGAAGGCGGTAGACGAAGCGTGCACGGACAGATACCAGTCGACGGCGCCGTCGAGCAGACGTTCGTCGAGAATCTGCGCCGCCCATGTGGTCGGCGTTTTACTCACAAGGCCAATTGCCACCACGCGCGACGGAATGATGGCGTCCAGCAGATCCCGGACCATTGATTCGAGCTTAGTGAATACCTCGTCAGCGCGCACGTGATCGTAGACGGGAATGTCCGTGAGCAGCGCCGTTGTGGAGAAAGTCGCGAGCGCGCTGACAAGCCGTGCGAGCGTCAGATATAGCTGCTCGGGTGTCCGGGTGAGATTCGTCGCGTAGTGACGTAGCTCCGGCCATGCACTATGGATGCAGTGCAGTAACCAGAATAGCTGCACATCCGCAACACCATATTCGGTCACTTCGCCAACGCGTTCGCTACGACGAGCGCCAAGCGCTGCACTTTTCGCGAGCAGGATGTCTTCGAGACGATTGATACGCGCGGCATGCAACGGATGCGCCGCGAGTGTCAGGCAGGCTGGCACAAACTTCTCGTCGACGCGAAACTGACCGCTTGCTGTACGCGTGATGCGGGCAACCGCGCAGACCGTGTCATCGGCGTGCTCCTCGAAATCAAACAACAGCCGTACGGCCAACCGCTCGGCAGAGATTTCGGCTTCGCTCGCCCCGTTCAGGTCGTTGACCTTCGCGTACTCCCGATATGACCTCCGCGGGCGCGCGAGCGGCGTCTCATCCATGCGGCAGTTGTTGCCATTGGCGTCCGCGAGTGCAAGAGCCGCGTAGATGACCATGCTCTGCCGGTCTGCGATCAGTGCCTGGTTGAGATCACGCGCGGGCGGCAATGCGTCAGCGAGCGACGTGTCGATCGGTGTGCCGTCAGGAAAGCGAAGTTTCAGGGTGACGAGCTTCAGGCGTCCCGTCTCGAGTGCCTCGTCGTCGATCGAGACGGCAAGCGTGCCCCAGGCATAGGCCAGAGCGGCCGTCGCGATCTGCTGCATCGCGAACCCCGTATAGCGATCCTGCTGCTGGAAATGTTGCTGGGAAAGGATCAGCCCTTCGTGCCACAGCGGTTTGTCGATTCGCATGGGTGAGGTGGTCTTTGCTGTTGTTGATCTGCGGGCTTTTTGTGGGGGGCAGGCGTCGCTTCGGACGTATCGCACATCCCGGTGCCGTCCCGATTCGAACGCATCGCGCTGCATGATGCCACCGGTGAACCCGCTTCTGGTTGATATGGACTACTTAGTGACTATGATTGTGAGGAGATGATGAAAAGGATCTTTCGAGAAACTGAAATGCATTTGTTTCGTTATTTGAGATGGATCAAAAGCATATAGTGCTCGGCGAGATGGGAAGCAAGGCAGACATCTATACCAAAATAAAATCAATCAGATTGATCGGCATGCCGAAAATCAAAATGCATAGAGAGAAAATTTATTAGCTGACATCATGGATGGGGTGTGTTTTTTCGAATGATTCCTCGAATTGACAGCTGCCGGTTTGAACTATTAAATGGCTGCCGCATGAGGCCGCAGCGAAAACTGGAGTAGGTGTCTCGAGGTAACTTGTCCTGAATTGGATAAATCCGAAATATGGGCCACTGCCATGAGAATCTGGGGATTTCTGCGGGAATTAATCGAATATATTCGTGGAGCCCAAATTGGACAGCTTTCAAAGAGAAATCCCAAAATCACGGGTCTCAATTACGCTTGACCTCCATACCGGGGGCGCTCAAAAGAAAGTCGAACTGCCGCTCAAGCTGCTGGTTGCCGGCGACTTCAGCGCTGGACGCGAACAGGCAGCCCTTGCCGCACGCAAGAAAGTCAGCATCGACAAAAACAATTTCGATGCGGTGCTCGCTGACTATGCGCCCGACCTGCGACTGGAAGCGGAGAACACGCTTGCCGCCGATGGCACCGAGTTGCCAGTGAATCTCTCGTTCCGTTCGATGAAGGACTTCGAACCCGAGCACGTTGCCCGCCAGATTCCCGAGTTGCGTGCGCTGCTCGCGATGCGCAATCTGCTGCGCGATCTCAAGTCGAACCTGCTCGATAACGGGACGTTCCGCCGCGAATTCGAAAAGGTCCTGAAGGACAAGGGCCTGTCTGACAAGCTGCGTGGCGAGCTCGCGCAGATCGCCACGGCAGCCACCCAGCCGGAAGGTCATGCCTGAACGGGGCAAGGCCCGCCAGGCCTTCACCGCATTCCGAACTTACGTAGTCGCACGAACCACACGAAAGCAGAAAGGTAAGGACATGAAACAGAATGAATCCCGCCAGGGTGCGACAGAGACCGTCGTGCATGACGCCCCGGCAGCGGCCGCCGACAGCGTGTACGCGGCGCTGTGCAGCAAGATCAATCTCAAGCCGGTTGCTCAGGCGCGTCCGCTCGAAGCGTTCCGTGACAGCGACATGCTTTCCGAGGCATCGGCCGACGAGCGCATCGCGCGCGGCATGGGCGCGTTTCTCGAACTGGTCTCGAAGTCGAGCCAGCCTGTTGACCGTCTCGACAAGTCGCTGCTCGATTTCCACATTGGTCAGATCGACCGGCAGATCAGCCGGCAGCTCGATGCGGTCATGCACAACCCGCAGTTCCAGGCGCTCGAAGGTCGTTGGCGTGGCCTGAAGATGCTCGTCTCGCGCACGGACTTCCGCAAGAACGCGAGGATCGAGGTGCTCGACGTCTCGAAGGATGCACTACAGCGTGACTTCGAAGACACACCGGAGGTCATCCAGAGCGGCCTTTACCGCCATACGTATATCGACGAATACGATACCCCCGGTGGCCAGCCCGTCAGCGCGATGATCAGCGACTACGAGTTCGAGAACTCGCCGCAGGATATCGCCCTGCTGCGCAACATCTCGAAGGTGGCCGCGGCGGCCCATATGCCGTTCATTGGTTCGGTGGGCGCAGCGTTCTTCGGCAAGAAGTCGATGGACGAGGTGGCCGCCATCCAGGATATCGGCAACTACTTCGACCGTGCCGAGTATCTGAAGTGGAAGGGCTTCCGCGACACGGACGATGCACGGTATGTGGGCCTCACGATGCCGCGCGTGCTGGGTCGCCTGCCTTATGGCAAGGACACCACGCCGGTGCGCGCATTTAATTACGAGGAGGCCGTCAAGGGCCCGGATCACGACCGGTATCTGTGGGTCAATGCGTCGTTCGCATTCGCGACCAACATGGTGCGCAGCTTCGTGAACAACGGATGGTGCGTGCAGATCCGCGGCCCGCAGGCCGGCGGCAAGGTCGACGATCTCCCCGTGCACCTCTACGACCTCGGTACCGGCATCCAGCCGAAGATTCCGACGGAAGTGCTGATTCCCGAGACGCGCGAGTTCGAGTTCGCGAACCTGGGCTTCATCCCGCTCTCGTTCTACAAGAACCACGACTTCGCTTGTTTCTTCTCGGCGAACTCGACGCAAAAGCCGGCGCTGTACGAGACGAAGGAAGCCACGGCTAACAGCCGCATCAATGCGCGTCTGCCGTACATCTTCCTGCTTTCGCGCATCGCTCACTACCTGAAGCTGATCCAGCGCGAGAACATCGGCACGACCAAGGACCGGCGTCTGCTTGAGCTCGAGCTCAACAACTGGATCAAGGGGCTTGTGACCGAGATGAAGGATCCGGGCGATGAACTGCAGGCCTCGCATCCGCTGCGGGACGCCAAGGTGACGGTTGAAGACATCGAGGACAACCCGGGCTTCTTCCGAATCAAGCTCTTCATCATCCCGCACTTCCAGGTGGAAGGCATGGATATCGGGCTCTCGCTTGTGTCGCAGATGCCGAAGGCGAAGAGCTGAACGTCGCCAGGCGTCAGCCGCGGTAACAGGGGAAGCCGGAGCGTCCACCCGGGCGCTCCGGCGTTGGCTTATCCAGATCCTTCCAGTTGAGGCGCAGTCGCAGCATGTCGAACGACCAGTACCTGCAGGCTTATCAGTTGATCGTGGCGCCCCAGCCAGCGCCGTTCTCGGTGCAGGAATTCGAGGGGAGCGACGGCATCAGCGAGCTCTACCAGTACGATGTCCGCTTCACGAGCCCGGTGGCGGCCATACCGATGGATCAGGTGCTAGGGCGTCCCGCGAAGTTCGTGGTGACCCCGGTCGACCCGAACATGGACGGCCTGCGAAAGATGTTCGGCGAGAACGCGGCGCAGTTCAGCAAGGCGCCTGCGCCCTATAGCGTGTACGGCATCATCACTCGTTTCGAGGAGCTGGGTACGTCGGCGGACCAGACGCTCTACCGGGCGGTGCTGGAGCCGAAGATGGCCGATCTGGCCAGAGGCGTGACGAGTCGGTTGTTCCAGAAGCAGTCGGCCGAAGAGATCATTACCGACACGCTGCGCCACTATGAATATCGTGCGGGTGTGGATTTCGAATTCAATCTGCGCGGCAAGTACAAGCGCCACGAGTACATTACCCAGTATCACGAAACGACGTTCGCCTTCATCCAGCGCCTGTGCGCCGAGGAGGGGATATGGTTTCGCTGGGAACAGAAGAAGGATCGCGCGGTGCTCGTCTTTGGTGACGACCTTGACGCGTATTCGCGCAAGCAGCGCGTGGTACCCCTACGGTCGGACTCCGGGCTCGAGAGTTCGGGCGCCGAAGCGATCAAGACACTCGAGCGGCGTACACGGCGGGTGCCGGAGTCGGTACAGCTGAAGGACTATAACCACCGTCAGGCCGATGTCTCGCTGCTGGTGGACGCCAATGCAGCGCCCAACGACGCGACGACCAATGCGGTCGACTACCACTGGGGCGAGCACTACGAGACGCCTGCTGAGGGCCGTCAGATCGCGCGCCTGCGCCATGAGGCGTGGCTCGCCACGCAGATCACGTATCACGGAACCGGCAATCCGTTCTGGCTCGAAGCGGGTGAGGTGATGCGCATCGACCCGGAGCCCGTCGACGCACCGTACGGGATCTTCGTGACGTCGGTGACATTCTCCGGTGGCCGTAGCAAGCCATTCTGGATCACGTTCGAGGGCATTCCCGCTGACCGGGTGTGGCGTACGTCGCTCTCGTCGGTCGCACAGCCACGCATCGAGGGTATCCTCCCGGCGCGCGTGACGTCGCCTGGGAATTACAAATATGCATATCTGACAGAGCAGGGCTGGTACGTTGTCATCCTGCCGTTCGACCTGGACACGTGGAGTCCGGGTGGTACAAGCCGTCCGGTGCGGCTGGCCAAACCCTACAGCGGCGACAACTACGGCCACCACTTCCCGCTCATCGATCCGGTGGAAGTGGGTCTCATCTTCACGGCGGGCGATCCAAACCGGCCGGTGATCATGGGTGCGATGCACGACAGCTCGCATCCGGACCTCGTCAACAACCTGAACAACACCCGCAACCTGATCCGCACCGCTGCGCAGAACGAACTGCGCATGGAGGACAAGGAAGGTATCGAGCACATCCACCTGACCACACCGTTCCAGACGAGCGAGCTGAACCTGGGGCATATGGTGGATGGGGACCGCAAGGAGCGGGGACAGGGCGCTGAACTGCGTTCGGACGAACGGGTGGCAGTGCGGGGCGCAAAAGGCGTCCTTATCTCCGCGGAGGCGCAACCGGCGGCAGCCGGTCAGCAGCTTGCTATGCAGGATGCGGACGCGACCTTCAGGCAATCCGAGGATATTCTCAAGTCTCTTAATGACAGCGCGGAGGCAGCGAAAGCAATCCTCGCTGAAATCGACTGGCAACGAACGCTTGTCGAAGAGAATCTCACTAATCTCAAGAAGTCGGTGATAGTCGCTAGTGCCCCTGACGGCGTGGGCATTTCCAGTGGGGCTCATTTCCAGATTTCCGCACGCAAGCAGCTTTTCGCCACAGCTGGCGCGGGGATGGATATCGGCATTATGAAGCGTATCGCTATTGCAGCTGGTGAAGCGATTTCGATCTTCTCCGCGAGACTCGGCATTCGAATCTTCAGCGCGAAAGGCAAGATTCAGATTCAGTCACAGGGAGACGCAATGGAGGTCATGTCCATGCAAGACATGAATGTAAGTTCGTCAAACGGTCAGACTGTCATCACTGGCAGCAAGGGCGTCACCATCGGCGATGGATCTGGTGCTTACATCAAGCTCGCCGGCGGGAAGATCACGCTTGCCAGTCCCGCCGGCGAAATCGAGCTTAAGGGCAATTTGACGGTCAACGGCGCCGAAGGCGGCAATTTCAGCTTCCCTTCCTGGACCGCGACGCCTGTCAAAGACGTTAAGGGCCTTTTGAATTTCGGATTTTCTGAGTAAAGGCAATCATGGCGCACCCTCCGATAAAGACTCCCGCGCAGGCTCCCGCATCTGCGAATACACGCGTGGCGCAACTTTCGTTCGCGTTTCCGTTTCTTAAGCGGGGGCAGACAGCGGATGGGAAAGGAATTCCGTTCGCTGACGAGCACGACATTTATCGGCTCCTCGCGGAGCACGAACCTGGCGGCTTCTATCTCGTGAGTCCGAGCGGAATGTGGCATGGCGGCATTCACGTTACGGAGGCCGGTGCCGGGCAATCGCTTGACCTTGACTCAGGGGTACGTTGTATCGCGGACGGAGAGGTAGTGGCTTATCGAATTAATAAGTGGCCGCTTGCAAGTTACCTTCCCATTCCCATGCCGTCGTTTGCGGCGGGCCTCTCAGGCACTCCCGGCAATGCGTTTTACACCTCGAACTACAGCACCGCATTCACACTGGTGCGTCATCAGATGGAGTTTCCCAAAGGCAACTGTCTCACGTTCTACAGCCTCTACATGCATTTGATGGCTCACGGAGAATACGCGAGTACACCGAAACGAAAACTTCCTGCATATTGGCCCAAGGATCTGGACGATTCCGGCTGTGACAAGGTGACGATCACACTTGACTCCCATGGCAAGGGCATCGCTATCAAGGCGGGAGAACTGATCGGGCACCTCGGCTGCTACGACTCGCTGAGATTGCGCACAAGTGGTTCGCGCATGGTACACATCGAAGTGTTCAGTGACGACGGCATCGTGCAGTTTATCGAGCAGGGGCGCAAATGGGTGAATCAACCTGGTCGCACCTCGGAAGACTGGGCAGGTCTGGGGCTAACTGCCAGCCCAACCATTTTGCGCGTGCAGACCCAGACTCCGCTCTTTCAGAACCATACGCTGGCTGGGCAAGGGCAAAATGCGCCAGTTACCGATGTCACGCGGGTCTATTCGCTCGCGGCACTGCAAAAGCGAAAGGACAATCCGTTTACTGAGAAGACAACGGACGCAAGCGCTAAATACAAGGTGAACTGGTGGAAGGTCGATAGCGCTGACACATTGAGAAGATCAATTGAAGGCTGGGTGCGTGAGTTCAATTTTCCCAAGGGTAAGGTCACACGGGAGTTCGCGCAGAGCTGGATAGATTTTCTGCCACTTGACGGTGAGTCGGACCACGCGCACAGCATATTCTCTACCACAGACGAATGGGTGGACTATGCAGGTGGCAGCGACGCGGCAGGTCTGGGTGATCGCACGAAGCTCAGCGAACTTATGACCAAGGTGTACGCCGCGCTCTTTCCCAAGGGTGACGGCAAGCAGGCTGCTGTGGATCTGTGCACGATGTCGAAGCCGGATGGCAACCAGTACCCGTGGCTCATGGAGGCAGCTTCCCGTCTTATCGTCAAACACGAAAGCGAGTGGGCGAACCCGGGCAAGTGGAAAGAACTGATTGTCGCGCTTGAGGAGAAATCAGACAACAAGGCGCAGTACGACTGCGAGCAAGAGCGCATTGACAAGCTGGCCTGGTGGACGGATGTGGCAGCAGGTATCGAGGAGTTCCCGACGTCCGATGTCTACCATTTACATCCTATCGCGTTAGTGGCAAATTTCCTCTCCGATAATTGCACTTGCGCAAACAAGGAAATATCGGTAGAGACAGTTGGCAGGATTACGACTATTGCGTCCAATGCGACTATCAAACGGTTCATTGATGGAATTAACAAATCGTTTGTTGATTATAAATTTGATTCTTGCCTTTCCCGGGCACATTTTCTATCGCAGGCCATAACCGAAAGTGCAGAATTTGCTTATACCAAGGAACAAGGCGATCACCACCCTTACGATCCGTGGCGCGGCCGAGGTCTCATCCAGGTTACTCTCAAAGAAAATTACACTGCATATCAAAAATATTCTGGAATGGATGTTACATCCAGTTCAAATGCAATGGAGAAACTTGAGAAAAATCCTGATGCAGTGCTTTCGGCAGCATGGTTTTTTGCAATTCGTCATAATCTCCTGACCGCTAGTGAGAAGGATGATTTCATTTGGATTACGAGAGTGGTGAATGGTGGATTCAACGGGTACTCAAAAAGATTAAATTACTTTAACAGGGCTGTGGAGGCCATGGAAATAAAAGGATGTTTAAAATTGAACAACAACGGCGTTTATAAATTTGAAGAAAGTGCTGCTTACAACGAAAAAAGAGCTTCATTTGCTTGGGGGCTTTGGAATGACCCATTTTTGAAAAAAGAGGGGATTACGACCAAAACGAATGAAGAAGCTATCAAGGGATATAAAAGATATATTGAGCTGGATGATGCTGCGGGAAGGCCAACTGATGAGAAAGGAAACCCTCTCGATGGCGGTTGGTATTTAATAGGAGAGAAAACAAAAGTTCGAACGTACGCCGAAGGTCGTTTATCTGCATTAGGTGTCGGAAAATGATATTCAAGAATCGTCATCATCGTGGTTTAAGGATCGCGATATTATTAATATTTACATTCCTTCTTGGTTCTCAAGCTAGATCCGCTGGCACTGAATTTTCCATTGTTGGTGTGTTCGAAGGCAATGGAATGCCGAGTCATTTTTTATACCGCCAAACTGAAGGCGGCTTGATGGTGAAGTATCACTCATCATCGCTGAATCAAAACTTCAATTATGCAGTCGCAAAATTTGATGAATGTAGCTCATTATCGTTGTACGTTGTCCCGCATCTACCTCAAATTGTAGTCGATGGAAGTTGTGCGAGCAACGGCGGTCAAATTTTTCAAAATGTCTATCAATGGGATAATATGAAGAGGAATTGGTGTTTAATCAGGGAAATAACCGGTGAAAGGCCGGATGTACCTGCCGGTAAATTAATACCATCCGAGCAGATCGAGAGAGTTTTAAACTGCCCGCTGCTTGGCGAAAGCGGCCCATATACGTATGAATCCCCCGCCGAGGTATCCAAGGATGTCACTACTGAGCTCGCCAGATTCAATCGTGCGCGGGAATCGAAACAGATGCTCCAAAAATTCTTGAATTCATTGTCACCATTTGACGCAAGAGAGTTGGCGCACTACATCACTACGGATAATGTCTCAGATATTAACGACCTCGCCTTCTATCTTACAGATGCAGGACGTGCATTCGACGCACTTCCGGCTCTGTTGACGATTAATCAAGACTTTCCCACGCGGGTTGTTGCCAAGTTAAATCTGGCAGACGCGTATTGGAAAAATGGTTATAAAAACGACGCTAAAATAGCTTACGCTCAATACGTTATTGAAATGACCAACCGTGGACTAGCTTCTAAAATTCCGGAGCGAGCCAGAGTGCGCGCGCGTTGAATATTTCGGTAACTCGCCCGACGAATTCAGGCTGTAGGGATTTTTCAGTCGAAAATTATATCGCAGAGAAATTTCTTTCATCTGAAGTAGAGAACTCGCTTTGAAATGTACCGATGACTAATCTCCTGAAGTTCGTCATGATCTTCCTGATGAGCGGTTCGATATTCGCGAAAAGCAGGTGCTCGGATATTCAAGGAAAACAAGGTTTTCACCCATTAATCTTGACAAATGGAATAGTCTGTTTTGTTCAGGAGCCTGTGCTGAATTCGAATACTGGGGTGCCGATTGGCGAAGACGCAATTTCTCTATATTATATATCTAATGGTAATGCTCCAGTAAAGGCGATGGGGCGAGGCCTTCTCTATGATGAATCGCCTGGTAAAATCGTCGATTCATTTCCGTTGGCTACTGATCAGGATAATAACAGAATAGCCGTGATTCATTCTGTGGATGTGCGCCAGTCTCTTGTAGAGGAAAATTCATCTGGACAATTCTATTCAGTTTCTGTTTTTGTCATAGCCGACAACAACCTTCGCCGTGATGAGCGTGCCTCTGATTGGTTTGGAGCCGACTACAGCTGGATATCTAACAATCGGCGAGTAACATATGTATTTCCTTATCAAACAAAGAAAGATGTTCGACGGGCAGTGGATTCATCATTCGCGTCATTAATGAATGGTGATAAAATTATTAGTGCAAAAGTTAAAAATAAGAGTTATCTCTTTGATTTGCCGAGCATTAAGGATGAAACAAAGAAGTATCTTATAGCGGGAGATAAGGTCACTGTTGACAAGGCCACGGCCGGGTGGTGTCAAATCAGCTATAACGGGGGTAAGAAGGCAGTACAGATGTGGTTGCTATGCAGCGCGCTTGCAGTCGATGCGCGATCAAATTGAGAATCACTGAACGATGCTGTGGACGGCTAGAGACTCACGACAGCCCTTTGATGAGGGAAGGTAGTTGTTAGGTGTTGACAGATGATATTTATTTAACAACACCATTATGTCTTTATGCTATCAAGATCATTTTCTTCTGAATTACTGTTTTTTCTAAAACTGAGGGTGGTAGTATTAAATTTATTGATTTTATTCACAATCTCGATTTTCGTGGTCAAAATTTCTTTTGCAGGCGCGCTAACACAGCCGCCACAAAGTGAAATGACTCTTTGCAGCGAAGGGGAAGACATTTATTTTAATTGTCCACTGAAAGATGGAAAAATCGTTTCCATCTGCGCAAAAGGCAACGTTTCACCGAATCGCGGGTATGTGCGATACAAGTATGGCATTGAAAATGATATTATCGAATACCCTAAAAAAAATCTCCCTCCCGGCGATAATTTTATTTTATCCGATGTTTCTGAGGGAGCTATACATGGATTGCATCTTAAATTTTCCGTCAATAAATATATCTATGTAATTTCGTCCGTTTGGCCTGCTGGGTTATATGTATCAAGAAACAATAAAATTATCTTCGATAAAGAATGTAAAGCTTCGCGCTACAAGAGTTTTTCAAATAAAATTTTTGATGGAATAAATCAAGCAGCACCTTCCAGGGTGGATGTACATTGAGCGAAGTGCTGGACTTGCCTTTCGTTTTTTCAAATATCTCAGTGACGAGTATTGAATGAAGAACTTCGTATATGAAGGTGATGCTACCAGCCACGGCGGTAAGGTGCTGTCTGGATCGGGCAGCATCAAGGTGAAAGGCCGACGGGCGGCGCGTGTAGGAGACCGGGTTTCCTGCCCATTGCACGGGGATAACGAGATCATCGAGGGGAGCAGTCGAGTGAAGGATGGTCAAATCATGCTTTCGCGCGATGGCGATCATACTCGCTGTGGAGCAACGCTCATTTCTTCCGGCTGCGGAGCACGGGTGAGTGACTGATGCCAGTCGATTTCAACCGTATCCCGCCGCGCGTCGCCGTGCCACCTGCGCCGAGGGTATCAGTGGTGCCCTGGGGCCTGCTGCTTGCAATTGTGCTCGCGGCAAGCTTTACGTTCTCTGCTGAACACTGGTCGGCGAACCATCCTGGAGATACCTTGAAATTCGCAATGCGAGCTGGTGCCTATCCATTGCTGGCTTGGGCATTCCTTCTCGCCTTGTGGTTGGCGCACGGCCATGTGCGCAGAAGTCAGGCAATTGCGAAAAATCGCGTGAGCGATGAAGCCGAGATGGCATGCCACAGTTCCGCCAGCGAGCCGATCGCGGTCCTTGGGCAGGCATGGTGTTTTTCCTCAGACGACAACGAGAATTCCGCAGAGGTTTCGCGGCGCGGCACGTTGAAGCTGGCTTCGCGCAACAGTGCATATGCACCCGATAAGGTTGTGCTCGCGCGTTGGATTGATCTGCCAGGTTCACCTTTTTTTCCAGGTAACGCCCTTTCAGAATCTGCGAGGCACCGTGCTGCGGCGAGCTGGATACTCGAAAACCTGATCGCCAAGATCCAGTCTCAACTTCATGATTTTCCGTCAGGCACCCGAATACAGGTATTAGTGCATGGGCAAACGCGGCTCGCAATCAGTGAGCTGGATGTATTGGTCGATGAACAATTGAAAAAGACCGCTCCATCCCTGCGGTTCGATGTTTCGACCACTGACGCTGTGCTTCCGCTTTTCGCGGCGGACGCCTGGCTTGACGGTCGTCGAAACGGCAGCATCATTCTGTTGATTGCCCTTCAGCTCCATGATGCGATCAGTCGTCTCATTTCAGACGGAATAGCGGAAACGGGTGTGGCCCTACTCGTGAGTCCAGTAAAGTTTACGCGGGACGCGTTCCAGTCGTCAGTGCGTTTGCATCGCCCTGCGCAGGGACCTTTCGACAGTGTGAGCGACGTACTCGGCCTTGCGACCCGTTGGGGGCGAACAACACCGGCATGCGTCAGCCCTGTTTGGTCACATGGCGTAGCGATCGAGCAGTTGAACGAGTTTCGTTTGGAGCGTAATTCGGGCGATCGATTGAAAGTTGATGCTCTTGAAGAGTCGGTGGGCAATTGCTCGGGTGCTGGTTCATGGCTCGCGTTGGCAATGGCTGCCGAATGCGCCAACGCAAGCGGTAAAGAGCAGCTCGTGATCTCAGGTGAAGGTAATGGTTTCACAGCCCTTGTATGCAGAACAAAAACATGACTGGTAACGAAAGCAAGAGCGGTTCTGCCGCACCTTTTTACGTCGGACTTGCGTTGACGATTCTTTTTTGGGGAGTCGGTCTCGCGGTTTGGTTCGAAGGACTTGGACAAGGATGGTCTAGCTCAACCAGGATCATTATCGTACTTGTGCTTGTCATCATCTGGTTGGCATTACTTATTTTAATAAAGTTCTTCGAGCTGATTCTCCTACAGATCGCAACGCTGCGTGCTGCGCGCTGGCTTACCCACTATGACGTCAACCACCGTGCCGGTTCGGCTGGACAACAGGCACAAGCCGGCGACGAATCAGTTCCAACGGATTTCGCTGACAGCTTGCGGCAGATGCTCCGCGAACGGCACGGTTTCTTCTGGCGTTACCGGGAGAGTTGGGTGCTCGTCGCTGGGGACCTCCCAATCGTCAAACGCATTGCACCAGGTCTTGCCGAACTAGGTTATGCCTTCACGGGCGACACCATACTGCTGTATGCAAATCAGACCAGCACAACGATTGACACGAGCAGGCTTGATCAGATTCGTCAGCTGCGCCGTCGCCGGCCCGTTGATGCAATCGTTGCAGTGGCGCGCGCCAGCAGTTCCGTTAAGACTGGTTTCGAGGCAGATGCCATTGCCCAGCGCCTCGGGCGCCATGCCCGTGCCCTGCGCTGGGCTGCGCCGGTCTATCTCCTGAACGCCACGGATTTTGAGGGTGACGAATCCATCGAAGACGAACCGATCGGATTCACATGGTCGGCTCCGCGTGTCCATGCCGAAGATCTGGATCACTCGCTGCGAGGTCTCTCACACACGCTCGCGGATGCGGGCGTCGTCCGCCTGACCCGAAATCATCGTGATCGCTATCCGGCGCTTCTTTCCAGGCACATTGACGCGCGTCGCACTGACATCCTGCAGTTTGTCAAGCAGACGGCACAGTCGCGCTACTGGCGCTTTTCGATTCACGGGCTGCTCTTCGCACCGCTCTTCAAGGCGCGCGATGCAGCGGGTGATCCGCGACCGCCCGAAGGCGGCCAGGAGAAACCTGAAGCAAAGGAGCAGCCTGACGAAACTGGAACACCTGAAACCGTTCACCGCACAGTCTGGCAGTTCATCGCTGATCACAGCCGCCATGTTCACGGCCGTCGCGTCGGCTTCTCGTTTTCGACCACGGCCGCGTGGGTCGCGACGGCGGCGGTCGGCATGTGGACTGTCGGCACGATGATCTCAGGGTTCTCGAACCGCGCCACGATCAACACCGCATCGGGCACACTCGAAAAGCTCACGGCCACCACCGACCGCACACAGTCGCTGCAACTCCTTGACAGCCTCGACAAACAGATCGACACGCTCGAGTATCGCCAGCAACACGGCGCACCGTGGATCACCCGCTTTGGGCTCAATCACGACCGCGCGCTGCTCGACGCGCTCTGGCCCGGCTACGACATCGCAGCCTCACGGGTGCTCGTCGCACCGATGCGCGAGAAGCTCGAGGAACGTCTGCGCCAGCTCGCCTCACTCACCGATGCCGAAATCGCCAGTGGCGGCGAAGCCCAGGCCCAGGCAGCCTACGACACACTCAAGACCTACCTGATGCTCGCCCAACCCACGCGTGCGCTCGCGAGTTTCCTCACGCCGCAACTCATCGCAACCGACGTACCGGCGCGCCCGCTGAACGCGCCAATTTCGGCCGGCACCTGGCAGGATCTGCGCGAGCACACGATCACATTCTTCGCCAATCACATCGGACACCCGGTGAGCGCAGGCGCGGCGCTTGCAATCACACCTGACGTGGGACTCGTTGCTAGTGCGCGGCAAACGGTGATCGGCGTGCGCGGTATCCAGAACTCGACCGATACCCTTTACCAGCAGATCATCGCCGAGGCGCAGTCCAAATATCCGCCCGTCACGCTGGCGACGCTCCTGGGCGATACCACGAGCCGCGGCCTCTTCACCACTTCAGCAACGATCCCTGGTGTGTTCACGCGTGCCGCATGGGACGAGCGCATCTCGAAGGCCATCGACGACGCAAGCGGACAACGCGAGGTGGCCGGTGACTGGGTGCTCTCTGATGTGCAGGCAAACAACGCGGCACCCTCAGCACTGCGCGATGCGCTGCGTCAGCGCTATTTTGACGACTACCTGCGTGCGTGGGCGGTGTTTCTCAACAGCATGCGCTGGCAGAGCGCACCAAGCCTGACGGGCACCGTCGACCAGCTCACATTGCTGGGCGATCCGCAACGCTCGCCGCTCGTCGCCTTGATGAACGTGATTGCCTACCAGGCCGAGGCGGGTGCGAGTTCGCAGTCGCTTTCCGACACGCTCATCAGCAAGGCACAGCAGCTTGTGGGCGGCGGCGAGAAAGATCCCTCGAAACAGCCACAGGCGCAGGCACCGGTTGCGCCGCTGGCTGCGGGCTTCGGCCCGATTCTCAGGCTCACGGGTAGCGATCTCGTGAGCGGCGCGCCAGCGGCAACAGGCAAGGATGCGGCGAGGCTCGCTGCAACCAGCGATCTGAGCCTCGCGCGCTATCTCGAGCGCGTCACCGCCATGCGCCTGAAGGCACAGCAGATTGCCTCGAGCCCCGACGCAGAGGCCATGTCGCGCCAGGCGGCTCAGGCGGTGCTGCAGGGGCGCCCATCGGACATCGCAGACAGCCGCGAGTACGCGAGCCGCCTGGCGGCAAGCCTGGGCGAACAATGGGCCGGATTTGGCGAGCTATTTCGCGCGCCGCTCGACCAGAACTGGCGTGTCGTCGTTCAGCCGGCCGCGGCAAGCCTCAATGACATCTGGCGCCGCTCGATCGTCGCCGACTGGAACCGTTCGTTTGGCGGCCGGTATCCGTTCTTTGATTCCGACAACGAGGCCTCGCTGCCTGAGATGGCGCGCATCATGCGACCCGACAACGGCGTGATCACGCAGTTCGTCACGACGCAGCTCGCGGGCGTCGTCGAGCGCCAGGGGGATCGCTGGGTGGCAGTGCAGGGCGCCAACCGCGGCTCGCTCACGCTCGATCCCGCGTTCCTTGACGGGTTGAACCGGCTCACGCGTGTCGCAAACGTATTGTTCCCCACCGGCGACGCCCATCTGCGCTTCGAGCTGCGTGGTGTACCGACACCGGGCATCACGGATATGCGCATCGTTCTTTCGGGCAACGAACTGCACTATTTCAACCAGCGTGAAGAGTGGCAGCCGTTCGAGTGGCCGGGGCAGTCGCTGGAAAACATCTCGCATATTGAGTGGCAGACGGCCGAGGGCGGACTGCGTTCGGCGTTCGACGCGCAGGGCCGCTTTGGTCTTATCCGTCTGCTGGAGCGCGCACAGGCCGAACAGCAGGATAGCGCGCGCTGGCTGCTAACCTGGAAGCCCGATGCAAGCCAGGCGGTCCCGCTGCGCATCCTGATGCGCAGTGAGGCGGGCACCGGACCACTCGACGTGCTCAAGCTGCGCCACTTCACGCTGCCGGAGCGGATTTTTATCAGCGCGTCGCCCTCATCCGGAACGGCAATGACAGGCGCAAGTCCGCCGCCGTTGCCGGCAGCGGCAATCGCAGCGGGCAAGCGTGCGGCGACGCCGCTGCCGGGCGGCGCGGCGCCGGAGGACGAATGAAGCTCGGAGACATTTTCAGAAGTCTCTTTCCCTCGCGCGACGTGGAGCAGGTCGCACGCGAGCGCCTTGATGCCTGGGCGGACTGGCTCCAGCCGCTTGCCGGCGAAACCGGCGTGGGACGTGACCCGGGCTACGAGGACACGTTTTTCCACCTCAGGGACGAGGCGGCAAAACTGTCGGATATCGACGATGCGCTCATCGTCGCGTCCTGTGAGCGCCTCACGAAGGAGACCGGCAAGGATCTGCGTGTGGCGGCCTACTACGCGCAGGCAAGGCTGCGTCAGGACGGGCCGGCGGGTTTTGCCGACGGACTCGAGCTGGCCGCCGCGCTTGCCGACCGCTTCGGTGAATCTGTCATGCCAGCGCGCCCGGAGGCAAAGAAGGGTGCGCTCGAAATGCTGGCCACCACGCGCATGGTGGATCTGCTCGAGCGCCGCGGTGAGTTTTCGTCGGGAGACCTGGAGCGGGCGATCGCGGCACTCGACCTGCTCGTCGCGCGTACGCAGGCGTGGCCGGAGGCGGCACGTCCTGATCTGCAGCCGCTTGTCTCGCGATTCCAGCGCAACGAGGAGCACGTCGCGACGTCGACTCAGGTGTCGCCATCTCCGTCCGTTTCTGTGCCGGCAACCGCCCCGCTGGGCGCCATTGCGTCCACGCGCGATCTTCTCGAGCAGGCGCGCGTCATGGCCACCTGGCTGCGCGACCAGGAGAACGGCTATCTGCCGTCGGTGCGGCTTGTGCGCAGCGTCCGATGGGACACGCTACACGAGGTGCCACCGGCCGACGCCGCTTCACGTACACGCCTGGTTCCGCCACGTGCCGAACTGCGCCAGCAGATGACACGGCTCATGCTGCAGAAACAGTGGACCGAACTGCTCGAGCGCGTCGAGGGCGCGTTCATGGAGGGCGTCAATCATCTCTGGTTCGACCTTCAGTATTTCCAGCATATGGCGCTGGACCAGCTTGGCGCGCCGTATGAGACGTGGCGCGAACAGCTGCGCGCGGACTTTGCGCTTTTCCTCGAAAGACTGCCGGGTATCGAACGCCTCGCCTTCAACGACGGCACCGCGTACGCCGACGACAACACGCTCGAATGGATCGCGCGGCACGCGGTCGTGCGGGACCTGGAGGCGGGGGAGACACTCGCTCCGCTTCCTGTGTCGGCCGCAGCTGACGACGGCTCCGCCGGCGACTGGCCGGAGATCGAAGCGCAGGCGAAGGACATGAACGCACGCGAAGGCGTGGAGGCAGCGTTCGCATGGCTGGAGGCACTTCCTGGCATGAAGGGCGAGCGCCACCGTTATCTGCAACGCCTCATCATGGCGCGCCTGGCGGAGCACGCCGGTCGGGCTGACATGGCCTGTGCGCTGCTCATCGAACTCGACGCGATGGCGCATCAGTTGCCGCTTGCGCGCTGGGAGCCGGCACTCATCTTCGAGATCAAGCAACAGCTCATGCGTGTACTCAAATCACTGGCGAGCCGCAAGGACGCCGACAAGGTGACGCTGGCGAATCGCGCCAGCGCGTTGCAGGCAGAACTGGTCGTGCTTGATCCGGCTCGCGCGCTGACGTTGTGACAGAAATGAAAAAATACGGCCTTGCTCTGAGCGCTATTGCGATCATCATCGGGATTGGACTGTACGTATATACGATCTTTTTTGCATCGAACGGTGAGTTCTGTCTTTTCGCGACGAAAACATATGACTCGATCGAGAAGGAATGGAAAGCAAAAAATCTCTGGATTGCCTTGCGAACGTCTGAAACCAAAGACGAATGCAACAAGCAATCGAATGAGGTTATTCGAAGCATGCTCAAAGACTTCAAAGATCGATGTGCAAGTGGTCAGAATCTTGAAGAGTGGATGACACCGTTCGAATGCAAAGAGCTTTTGAAGAAGCAGCGCATGGTGACTATTTTTGACGTTACGACGTGGGAACCCGCTAACCAAAAGTTCGATTCGTGCATGAGGCAGCACGGTTTCAACAAGGTCCCGTCACCCAAAGTGCGGGCCTGCAACGACATTGGCGGCTTTTAACGCAAGACGCAAGAGATGACTCAAATACTCATGAAAGACGACGATCCCATCCTGCGGTACTTCGAGGAAGAAATGCGCTACCTGCGCGAATCCGGCAAGGAGTTCGCCCGCGCGCACCCCGACCGCGCGCGCCTGCTGAACCTCGATCGCGTCGGTGACCGTGATCCCTATGTCGAACGGCTTCACGAAGGGTTCGCCTTCCTGACCGGACGACTGCGGCAGAAGCTTGACGACGAATTTCCCGAACTGACGGAGGGCCTGGTCAGCCTGCTCTGGCCACACTACCTGCGTATGATTCCGTCGCTTTCTGTGGTCGAGCTTGTGCCACTCGCCGAAAAGCTCGAGAAGACGGAAGTTCTGCCCGCGGGTGTGCCGGTGCGCTCCGCGCCGATCGCCGTGCCGTCGCCAACCGGTACCGAAAGCGCGACCCCGCGCACGATCCAGTGCCTCTACCGCACCACGCAGCCCGTGACGCTGCAACCGCTCAACCTCACACAGGCGGCCCCAGGCGTGCGGCACGATGGCCGCTCGGTGATCCGGCTGGCCTTCGCGCTCCACGGCTCCGCCCGCCGCAAGGAGACCGATCTCTCGCGTGTGCGCCTCCACCTCAGCGCCGATCTGCCAACGGCGTTCGCGATGCATCTGGCGCTCACGCGTCAGGTCGACTCGATCGGCTGGCGGATTCCAGAGTTGCGCAACGGCGAACTGCTGCCGCTGCGCGAGGTGAAAATAGAATCCGCCGGTTTCTCAACTGAGGAACGCCTGTGGCCGAAACCCGATGAGGCGTTTTCGGGCTACCAGTTGCTCCTCGAATACTTCACGTTCCGCGAGAAGTTTCTCTTCGTCGATCTTGTCGGTCTCGACATCGAAAAAATTCCGCCTGGGTCGACCCGCTTCGAGCTGGAGATCGTGCTCAGCGAGATGTACCCGGGTGACCAGCGCTTTACGACGGAAAACATCCGGCTGTACTGCACGCCTGTCATCAACCTGTTCGAGGTCGATGCCGAGCCGGTGACGATCGACCACCACCAGACAGAATATCGGGTCGTGCCGGCCGGGCAGGGGAACAACAACATCGAAACGTATTCGGTGGACAAGGTTTCGGCGTTCGATCACCTCGACGCCAACCGCTACGAGTATGTCCCGTTCGCGACGTTTCGGCATCGTGGCGGCATGCTGCGACATGAGGCGCCCGAGCGATACTTCCATACGCGGGTACGTGCCGGGGTGTCGGGGCTGCACGAGACCTGGCTCGTGCTCGGTGGCCATGCATGGGATACGCTGGAAAACCTGCCGGAGGAAAGTCTCTCGCTGCAGATGACCGCGACCAATGGCATGCTGCCGCGCAAGGGCCTGCGTGAGGCAAGCATCTGCGAACTTGCCGAAAGCACACCAGATGTTGCGGGCGTGCGCAACCTGGTCGCTCCCACACTGCCGCTTTACCCGCCGACCGGCGACCGCTTCCAGTGGCGGGTGCTCTCGCACCTTGCTCCTAATTTCCTCTCGCTGATGAACGCCGAAGTGCTGCGCGGTGCGCTTGCCCTCTACGACTGGACCAACGACGAGCTGAACCGCCGACGCCTTGCGGGCATCCTGTGGGTCTCACAGGAGCTGCTCGAGGAGGTGTCGGGCGGCTCAGTCGAGCGCGGCGTGCTAATCGAGGTGACGCTCGACTCCCACGCGTTCGCGGGTGAGGGCGACGTCATGTTATTTGGCGAGATGCTGCACCGGTTTTTCGAGCTGTACGCGGAGATCAACCTGTTCACGAAACTGTCGATCGTCAGTCTCCCATCGCAAACGCGTACGACATGGCCTCGCAGCAAGACACACAGGGCTGCGCTATGAAGCCGCGCGACGTACCTGATCTCGAGCCGCTTGTCGCGGCGCTGCTTGCCCGCGCGCCACAGATGAGCTTCATGCAGCTCTGCAGGCTACTGGAACACAGCGCGCCAGATCACTCTGGCTTCGGCACGCAGGACACCCCGGCCGGTGAACCTGTGCGGTTCCGGCCGCGGCCGCGCATGGGTTTTCCGGCGGGCGAAATCGCTGCGGTGGAGTTCGATGACGAACGGCCTGATGCACCGCCCACCGTACGTACGACGTTCATGGGTCTTTATGGCGTCGATGCGGCGATGCCGCCGCATTTCGTGGACGACATCGCGTTGCGCGAAGAAGGGCACGAGGCGCTTGAAGCGTTTCTCGATCAGTTCAATCACCGCAATGTCACGCTGCTTTACCGCGTGTGGAAGAAGTATCGCTATCCGGAGAGCTTCCGCGCCGGTGGCATCGACGATCATTCCCGTAACCTGCTCTGTCTCGGGGGCTTCGGTTGGGGCGGGAAGCCGGCGCGTGCCGGACTCCCAGATTCACGCATGCTCGCGCTGCTCGGCTTGCTGATCCAGCGTACGCGAACGGCAGAGGGCCTCGCCGGTGTGATCGCACTGGCCGCACCCGGCGTCGGAGTACGCGTCGAGGAGTTTCACGCTGCATATGCCAACACCGGCGCCCCGCGGCCACTCACCGCAAAGCCAGCAGCTCAACCGGTGCAGGCCGCACGCCGCGGGTTGGGCGCCGGATATGTGCTCGGCAAGCGCCTCGCATACCGTAGCCGCGCCGTACGTGTGACACTGCGCCCCGCCGACGCGCAGCAGGCTCACGATCTCTTGCCGGGTGCGTGGCTGCACCGGGAGGTGAAGGCCTTTGTACAGCTCTATATCGGCGAGAAGGCTGACGTGCACCTGCGTATGGAGCTGTCCACCCGGCTTGTGCCGGAACCGGCCATTGCTGCTGTGCATGCAGACGCCCCTCCGCGCCTCGGCTGGACAACGGTCCTCCCCGCTGAAGAGGACCGCCTGATTACCATTGCGCTCGGCGTCCACGAAGCGATTCCTGCGCCTGCGCCCAATCCGTATCTGACTCCCCAACATGTCTGAAACCAACTCCTGGACTCAACGGTGTCTTGCTGCCGTTCTCGCCCTTGCTGCGCCGACCCTCCTGCTTTCGGGCTGTGGCGCCTGGCAGACCATTTCCGATACCACGTCAAATGCATTCCATGCGGTGTTTTATCGTCAGGTCAAGGTCCTCAATGTTGATCTGACGGCACGCGGAGCCGTCAATCCCGACGACGCCGGGAAGGCCAACTCGGTCGCCGTGCGTGTCTACCAGCTCAGGGAGCGTAAGGGATTCGACGGCGCATCTTACGACGATCTGCTCAGGCGAGATCAGACGGTACTCGCGCAGGATCTCAATGCAAGCATGGCGGCAGTCGTAAATCCGGGCGCATCGTCGAGCCTCTCGGAGCCGATGAATAAAGACACGAAGTACGTGGCGGTCGTGGCGTTCTACCGGCAGCCTGGTACGGACGGCGCGTGGAAACGTGTGATCGAGACGAAGAAGCTGGATCCTGAAAAACCGCTGGCGCTTGAGCTTGTTGCCAGCCGGGTGCAGTCACCGGGCGAGGGTAGTGGTGGAAAGACCGAGAAATAGGGTGGCTTCCGTCTCTGGCAATTGCTTACGATGTTCCGGGCAACGCAGATTGAGGGCTAGGCGGTGAGCTCCGCGGCCACCTCCGGGAGGAACGTGGCAAGGCAAACCCATGCACCGCAAGCCGAGCTATCCAAGCCTCGGCCCGCGCACGGTCACGCCCTCAATGCTTGAGGCACGTATCCGCATTCTTCCACGTACACGTATCCAGCCCAGTGTGAATAATCGGCTTCACCGTCTTCCCTTCCGCCAGATCGCGCATCACCATCGCCGCTTGATAGCCCATTTCCTCAGGCCGCTGCCCAACCAGCACATTGACCTTGTGTTCCTTGAGCGCCTGCAACTCAGGCCCAAGCGTATCGGCTGAAACGATCACGAACTGGCCGCTGTTGATCTTGTCCATGATCGGCGCGACAACCTGCGAATACGCCTCAGGCGCAAAGAGCGGCCAGCCGCCCTCGAGCACGAACGCCTGGAGACTGGTGGCGTTCGCCGTGAGCGTGTCCTGCATCATCTGGTTCGCTTTCGCGGCGTCGTCGTTCACGTAAAGCGGGCAGGCGCTGATCTCATGCCAGTTGTTCTCGCCAGCAAGCTTCTTGATGCCCTTCTTGCCAGAAAGCACATCGCGTGTCCCCTGGGCGCGCTGGTTGATATTCTCGGCCGCCGGGTTGCCCATCACGAGGCAGATGTTGCCGCCCTTGGGCATGAGCATCTTCAACTGCTCGCCGAGCTTCACGCCCAGTTCGTAGTTGTCGGTGCCCACATACGCCTTGCGCAGCGACTGGTCCTTCGGCAGCAGATCGGCGTCGGCGGTGATGATCGGGATCTTCGCGTTGCGGCGGCGGATCACTTCGGCAATGGCCGGCGCATTCGACGGTGAAATCGCAATCGCGGCCACACCCTTGGTCAGCAGGTCGTCGACGATCTGCACTTCCGCGCTTTCGTCCGCTGCAGTCGCGGGCCCGGTGTAGTAGCAGTTGTAGCCCTGTTTGCTGAGCTCCTTGTTCGCCCGATCGCAGCCCTGGTGCATGAGGTCGAAGTACGGATTGTCGAGGCCCTTCACGACCAGCGCGAGGGTCTTGTCGGCTGCGTAGGCGGAAGAGGCCAGCATGGCGAGCCCTCCGATCGCAGCGAGATACTTCCACGCTTTCTTCATGGTTTCCTCCTGTTCGGCGCCGGTTGTGCGGCGCGCGTGTCTCGTACAGTCTTCGTCATCGGAAGGAAAGCCCGCGCCCGTGCCTTGGGCTTCCTGCGGAACCTTGCGTTATGTGTGATGGCTGGCGTCCGGCGGTTCCGCGTGCAGTCCGGCCGCGCCTCCCTGAAACGGTTCAGTCTCCTTGCCGCTCGCCGCCGAGCCGGTTGAACAGCACCGCGATGATGATGAAGCCGCCCACCACAGTGCCCTGCCAGAACGAGTCGACGCCGAGCAGGATCAGGCTGTTGCGGATCACTTCGATGAGCGCGGCGCCGACTATCGTGCCGAATGCGCTGCCCACGCCCCCCGCGAGATTGGTGCCGCCGATCACCGTGGCGGCGATTACGCGCAGTTCGTCGCCGGTGCCAAGGCCGGTGGTGACCGCGCCGAGCCAGCCCACTTCCAGAATGGCCGCGACGCCCGCCATCAGGCCGCCGAGCACATAGACCGAACAGATCACGCGCCGCACCGGCACGCCGGTGAGATTCGCCGCATGACGATTGCCGCCGACCGCGAACACATAGCGGCCCCAGCGCGTGAAGGCGAAGGCGAACCAGAACAGCACGCCGAGGACGATCAGGAACCACACGGGATTGGCCACGCCGAGTGTCTTGCCGCCGCCGAGCACGAGGAGCTTGTGGCCGTCGGGTCCGAATTCGAAGATGGTGCGGCTGCCGGAGATCACGAGCGCGAGGCTGCGGCCCACGCTCAGCATCCCTAACGTTACGACAAAAGGCTGCATGTTGAGATACGCAATGAGCAGGCCGTTCACGAGGCCGACCAGGCCCGCGGTGAGCAGGCCGAGGCCAATGCCGGCCCAGATCGGATAGCCCGCGTTCATGGTGACCGAAAGCACGATGCCGCTCAGGCCAATCGTCGAGCCGACCGAAATATCGATGCCGCCCGTGATGATGATGGCCATCATCCCGAGCGCGACGATGGCGACGAAGGCGAAGTTGCGCGTGACGTTGAAGAGATTCTGCTGCGTGGCGAACGTCGAAGTGACGAACGAGAGCAGGACACAGGCAATCAGCGTAGCGAGCACGACCCAGAACACCTGGCTCGCGATCAGTCCACTCCAGCGAGTGTGGGTCTTCGCGGATTGGGGATCGTCAAGCACTGTTGGCATCGCGTTTGGCCTTTGCGGCGCATCGTTCAATTTCAGGTCTCCTGTCGGTCGCACCTGGCGCTTCAGCGCTTGGTGCGGCCCCATGCAACGCAGTCGCGCGGGTCGGCTTCAGGCGGCGGCAATGGCTCCGGTAATCAGGCCGGTGACTTCCTCCGGCGAAGACGCGGCGGTCTGTTTATCCGCCACCTTGCGCCCGCGCCGCATGACAACCACGCGATGGGCGACCTCGAAAACGTCGGGCATGCGGTGACTGATGAGAATGACGGCAATGCCGTGCTCGGACAGGCGTTTGATGAGGTCGAGCACCTGCGCCACCTGGCGCACGCTGATCGCAGCCGTGGGTTCGTCCATGAGCACGAGCCGCGCGTCGGACAGACGCGTGCGCGCAATCGCCACGGCCTGCCGCTGGCCGCCCGACATCTGCCGGACGAGATCGCGCGGGCGCGTTTCGGACTTCAGTTCCTTGAAAAGCTCGGCGGCGCGCCGGTACATGGCCGCGTGATCGAGCACGCGAAAGGGCCAGATGCCGAGGCGCGGCTCGCGGCCGAGAAAGACATTGGCCGCCGCAGTGAGGTTGTCGCAGAGGGCAAGGTCCTGATACACGACCTCGATGCCCTTTGCGCGGGCGTCCACGGGCCGGTTGAAATGAACGGGCTTGCCGTCGATGAGCACTTCGCCATGGGAGGGCGGGAAGTTGCCGGCGATGACTTTCACCAGCGTCGATTTTCCGGCCCCGTTGTCGCCCATCAGTCCGACCACCTGGCCGGGTTCCAGGCTCAGCGTCACGTCGGTCAGCGCTTGAATGGCGCCGAAGTGCCTGGAAACGCCTCTGAGTTCAAGAAGACTCATGGACTGTCGCGCTCGCGCTTGTGAAGCCGCTCGCTGCAGTGTCCAGGGCGGCCGGGAGACATGCTGACTAGCCTGTTTTTTAGAGCACGATGGGGCTTTTAGCAAGACTATTTCATCAGCCGGTCCTGCGGCGCCTCTAAAAGGGCGCCGATGAGATAAAATTGCGTTTTCGCCGAAAAACTCCGCCAGACGGACCTGGCGCGCGTTAGTCTCAGGCTTCCAGCGGCATCGCACTCGTCCCCTTGAGTTCGTCGAGACAGACGATCGACTGCACGCTGTTCACGCCGGGCGCGCGCATCAGCGTATCGAGCAGGAATTCGGATAGCGCCTTCAGATCGCGCGCCACCACCTTCAGCACGTAGTCGATATCGCCAGTCACGGAGTAGCACTCCTGCACTTGCGGCAACGTTGCGACGAGCTCCTTGAACTTCATGAGCTCGCGCATGTGCCCGCGTTCCATCGTTACCTGAATGAAGGCGACCACGCCGAAGCCGAGCGCCTGCGCGTCCAGACGCGTCTCGTAGCGCCGGATCACGCCGAGTTCTTCGAGGCGCCGGTGACGGCGCAGCGTCTGCGCGGGCGAGAGCTTGATCGCGGCCGCGAGTTCGAGGTTCGAGGCGCGGCCGTGTTCCTGCAGTGCGGCGAGCAGCCGCATGTCGATCGTATCGAGCGCGAGATTTTGCATTTATCTTGCGTGAGATGGGTTTAAGGCGAGAGGGAATTGTATCAATCAGGGTTTGCCTGCGTACGAGATGAAATCATATTTTTCCGCGCCAACTATACACTGGGCGCACCCGATCGGGCTGGCGGCCCATACCGCCAAGCCTGGCAGCACGGCAACGCAGAACGTTGCGTGTGCAATTTTATTTCGTGGAGCGGAGCCGGCGTCCTATCCGGATGCCTGGGCCTCGCGCCGATAAGTCGGAGACAGGAAGAGACATGGTTTCAAACGACATGCGTGAAAATCGCGGCCAGCTAAAACGCGGCCTCAAGAATCGCCACATCCAGCTCATTGCGCTGGGCGGGGCGATCGGCACGGGCCTGTTCCTCGGCATTGCGCAGACGATCCAGACCGCCGGCCCTTCGGTGCTGCTCGGCTACGGCGTTGCTGGGATCATCGCGTTCTTCATCATGCGCCAACTGGGCGAGATGGTCGTGGACGAGCCCGTCGCCGGTTCGTTCAGCTATTTCGCCGACAAGTATTTCGGCCCCTTCGCGGGCTTTCTCTCGGGCTGGAACTACTGGGTGCTCTACGTGCTCGTGAGCATGGCCGAGCTTTCGGCGGTCGGCATCTACATGCACTACTGGTGGCCGACGCTGCCCACGTGGGTCTCGGCGCTCGTGTTCTTTGTCCTGATCAACGGCATCAACCTCACGAGCGTGAAGTCGTACGGCGAACTCGAATTCTGGTTCGCGATCATCAAGGTGCTGGCGATCGTCGGCATGATCGCCTTCGGCGGCTGGCTGCTGTTTTCGGGCTCGGCCGGTCCCGAGGCGAGCGTCTCGAACCTCTGGCGCAACGGCGGTTTCTTCCCGCACGGCGTTTCGGGTCTCGTCATGGCCATGGCCGTCGTGATGTTCTCGTTTGGCGGGCTGGAGCTTGTCGGCATCACCGCAGCAGAGGCTGACGATCCTTCGCATAGCATTCCGCGCGCGACGAATCAGGTGATCTACCGCATCCTGATTTTCTACATCGGCGCGCTCGGCGTCCTGCTTTCGCTTTACCCGTGGCAGAAGGTCGTGGCTGGCGGCAGCCCGTTCGTGCTGATCTTCCACGCGATGAACAGCGACCTCGTGGCCAACGTGCTCAATGTCGTCGTGCTGACGGCCGCGCTCTCGGTCTACAACAGCGGTGTGTACTGCAACAGCCGCATGCTGTTCGGCCTCGCGCAGCAGGGCAATGCACCGAAGGCGCTGCTCAAGGTGAGCCGGCGCGGCATTCCGCTCACGGCGCTCGGTGTATCGGCGTTCGTCACGGCTGCCTGCGTGATCATCAATTACTTCATGCCGGGCAAGGCGTTCGAACTGCTGATGGGCCTCGTCGTGTCGGCGCTCATCATCAACTGGGCGATGATCAGCCTGATTCACCTGAAATTCCGCCGCGAGAAGGCGCGTACCGGCCAAACGACCACGTTCCGCAGCCTCGGCTATCCGCTGACGAATTACGTGTGTCTCGTGTTCCTCGGCGGGATTCTCGTTGTAATGTATCTGATTCCGGATCTGCGGATTTCCGTGTACCTGATTCCGGTCTGGCTGGGCGTGCTTGGGCTCGCCTACCGTCTGTGGTGCCGCAAGTCGGCGCCGGCGCTGCAGCGTGGCGTGCCGGCTCCGTAAGCGCTGATATTCGTCCCGAATTTCGTCCAGAGAGTTAAACAGCATGTTCGAACACATCGATGCCTACCCCGGCGACCCGATCCTCTCGCTCAACGAGAACTTTCAGAAGGACCCGCGTCAGAACAAGGTCAATCTGAGCATTGGCATTTACTTCGACGACGAAGGCCGTCTGCCCGTCATGAAGGCCGTTCACAAGGCCGAGGCGGCGATTCTCGAAGAGCCGGGTCCGAAGCCGTATCTGCCGATGGCGGGTTTCGCGCAGTACCGCGACGCCGTGCAGGCACTGGTGTTCGGCGCTGAGTGCCCGTCGCGCGCGGCCGGCCGCATCGCGACCGTGCAGACGCTGGGCGGTTCGGGCGCGCTCAAGGTCGGCGCCGATTTCATCAAGCGCTATTTCGCGACCAGCCAGGTATGGGTGAGCGATCCGACGTGGGAGAACCACCGCTTTATCTTCGAGCGTGCGGGGTTCACGGTGAACACGTACCCGTACTACGACGAGGTGACGGGCGGCCTGAAGTTCGAGGCGATGCTCTCGTCCATCGACGCGCTGCCGGCGAAGAGCGTCGTGCTGCTCCACGCGTGCTGCCACAACCCGACGGGCGTTGATCTGGACCGCGGGCAGTGGGAGCAACTGATCGACGTGCTGCAAAAGCGCGATCTGCTGCCGTTCGTCGATATGGCGTATCAGGGCTTCGGCGCGGGCCTCGAGGACGACGCGTTCGCGGTGCGCGAGCTCTCGCGCCGCGGTGTGCCGGCGCTGGTGGCGAATTCGTTCTCGAAGAACTTCTCGCTCTACGGCGAGCGTTGCGGCGGCCTGCACGTGATCTGCGAGGACGCGGCGGCGGCCGACCGTGTGCTCGGCCAGCTCACGGGCTCGGTGCGCTCGAACTACAGCAATCCGCCGACTCACGGCGCGAAGATCGTCACGCGTGTGCTGAGCACGCCGGAACTGAAGGCGTCGTGGGAGCAGGAGCTGGCGGCGATGTGCGAGCGCATTGCGCGCATGCGCGTGGCGATTCACGACGGCCTGCGCGCGCATGCGAGCGAAGCGGCGCTCGCGCGCTACGTGAAGCAGCGCGGCATGTTCACGTATACGGGCTTGAGCGAGAAGCAGGTCGAGCGCCTGAAGGAAGAGTTCGGCGTGTATATCCTGCGCTCGGGCCGCATGTGCGTGGCCGGGCTGAATGAGAAGAACGTGAGCGTTGTGGTCGACGCGGTCGGCAAGGTGATGAAGGACTGAGGGCAGGGCCGAAAGCCCGTCAATCCTTCTAGCGCCGCTGGGGAGCCGGTACAAGCCGGGCGTTCCAGCGGCGTTTTTGCATCTGGCGGTCAGAATCGCATGCCGGCGCCGCATCCACCGGCAATGCCGCCGCCACTGCCGCCTGCCGCTCCGCAGAACACGCCGCAGTCCGAAAGACTGGCGGTAAGCAGGAGGCAGAGGGTGGCGAGGCGAAGTCGCCGCGTAGCGGGCCGTTTGAGGCGGATGTGTTGTTTCATCATCGAGGGTGAAGAGGGCGTGGCGGGTCTAACCGCTTAACAATACGCCTCGGCCGCAGCCCCGTGCCATCAGACAATTCCAGGTTTCGTCGTCTGCGGCCATTCATCCCGCATCAAACCGCAAGCCTGTCAAGCCGTAAGAAGTCGATGACACACATGCCAGCGGCGCACGGTCTTCCAGGTCTTACCCTGATAGAATGCGTGGGCCGCAACGTAGTGGATTGCTGATGAAATTGCTTGATGCCCTCGTCGAACAACGGATTGCCGCCGCAGCCGCGCGCGGTGACCTCGACGACCTGCCCGGCGCCGGTGCGCCGCAGGCGCTCGACGACGACCTGCTCGTGCCCGAAGAAGTGCGCATAGCCCACCGCATCCTGAAGAATGCGGGTTTCGTGCCGCCCGCAGTCGAACAGCTGCGTGCCTTGCGCGACCTCGAAGACGACCTCGCCGCCGTGGGCGACAAGGCCGCGCAATGCCGCCTGCGCGCGCGCATGCTCGCGCTCGACATGGCGCTCGAATCCTTGCGCGGCGGCCCGATGGTCGTGCCGCACGAATATCGCCGCCGCATTGCGGAGCGCCTGTCCGAACGTGCCGCCGGCGAGTCCGGCCAGCTGGCGCTCTCGGCGGGGGCGGCGTGACGGGCTCTCCCGTTCAGCCACAGGCCCCTGGCGGCGAGCGTGAAGAGGCGCACCCGGCTGCCAGTCTGAAGGCTGGCCCGGCTCCCGCCGATTCGCTCGTGCCGGCGTCCGGGGACGATTCACAATCCGCCCCACAACCTGCCTCCCAACCCGGTCCCGTCTCCGAGCGCGACCAGCATTTCATGCGCCTCGCGCAGGCCGCAGCCGAAGAGGCGCGCGCTGCCGGCGAAGTACCCGTGGGCGCGGTGCTCGTGCGCGGTGACGAAGTCATTGCTTCGGGCTTCAATCACCCGATCGGCGCGCACGATCCGTCTGCACACGCGGAAATGGCGGCGTTGCGCGCGGGCGCTCACGCGCTGGGTAACTACCGCTTGCCCGGCTGCGAACTCTATGTGACCCTTGAACCGTGCCTGATGTGCGCCGGCGCGATCATGCACGCGCGTATCGCACGTGTGGTGTTCGGCGCCCATGATCCGAAAACCGGCGCATGCGGCAGCGTGGTCGATGCCTTTGCCAACGAGCAGTTGAATCACCATACGAGCGTGTCAGGCGGTGTGCTGGCGGACGAGTGCGGCGAGGCGTTGCGATCGTTCTTCGCCGACCGGCGCCGTGCGAGCCGGGAAGCGCGCCGTGCGGCTCGCGCACAGGCCGAGGAAGCGCAGGGAGGAACCGGCATAGCCGGTCCGAACGAACCCGCGGGTTGAATCTCACGGTTGAATCGAATTCGACATGACCATTCATCGCACCATCGAACTGATCGCACCGTCTGGTTATCCGCACGACCCGGAAGCGGTGCACCGCGGGCTCGCACGGTTGCGCGCGCAGGGCCATCACGTCGACGGCGTGCAGGCGACCGAGCGGCGCTATCAGCGTTTTGCCGGCACGGATGGCCAGCGCGCGGCCGAACTGAATCGCCTGGCCGACCCGTCGCGCGATTTGCCGGACATCGTGCTCGCCGTGCGCGGGGGCTACGGCGCAGTGCGCATCCTCCACGGCCTCGACTACGACGGACTGCAGCGGCGCTTGAAGGACCAGCCCATTGCGTTTGTGGGGCATAGCGACTTCACCGCCGTTCAGCTCGCGCTGCTCGCGCGCGCCGGGCTCACGACGTTCGGCGGTCCGATGCTGTGCAGCGACTTCGGCGCTGAAAGCCTGAGTAGTTTCACGATGCATCACTTCTGGGACGCGCTCTCGAAACCGAGCTACACGCTCAAGGTGAATGCGCCCCAGGCTCAATCGACGAATGTTTCGGGCACGCTCTGGGGCGGCAATCTGGCGGTGCTGACTTCGTTGATCGGCACGCCTTATCTGCCGCCTGTCGAGGGCGGTATCCTGTTCGTGGAAGATGTGAACGAGCAGCCGTTTCGCATCGAGCGCATGATTTACCAGTTGCACCTGGCCGGCATTCTCGCGCGTCAGCAAGCGCTGGTGCTGGGCGACTTTTCGGGCCACAAGCAGTTCGATTACGACAACGGCTACGATCTGCGTGAAATGGTGGAGCAGGTGCGCGCTTTGGTTGGCATTCCGGTGGTGACGGGCCTGCCGTTCGGCCATATTCCGGATATGGTCACGTTGCCGATGGGCGCGCCGGCACAACTGAGCAGCACGGCTCATGGCTTCGAGTTGACCGTGAGCGATTATCCGTATTTGAGCTGATTCCGCACTGCCACAGAAGCGCTTTCGGGCGCTTTTTTTATGGGTTATTACGCAACTAACGGCCAGATCCAAGCGGCGTCCGACCATGTTCATTGCAACGCTTCTTCCGTAAATTGTTGACAAAAAGTGTGACCGAGTTGGGGCGGGGAATCACCATGCAGGTGCTGAATTCCCCGAAATAAAGCGCCTTTCACCGATAAGAAGCATGTGGCAGCAGGTGCGTGCGTGGGGATCTTCCCCAGGTTCGTCCAAAAAATTGTTGACAATATTTATGTCCAACCTAGGATACCCAACATAGAGACCCGAGCCATGGCAAAGACCGATATCGACGCCGAAGCAACCGGCATGAAGCCCGAAGCCATCGCCGCGCGAATCCGCGCAGCGATTCTCGAGCACCGGCTGCCGCCAGGCGCGAAGTTGACGGAAGCACAGTTGTGCGAAGTATTCGGCGTGAAGCGCGGCCCGATCCGCCAGGCGCTCGCGCTGCTTGCGAAGGACCATCTCGTGGATCTGGAGCCCAATCGTGGCGCGTTCGTCGCAAGCCCGACGCTGCAGGAAGTGCACGAGGTGTTTGAAATGCGGCGGATCATCGAGTTGGCCGTGGTGGGGCGAATTTGCAGCGCGCAGCATGGCAACCGTCGTTTGAAAAGCATCGGCGAGACGATCCGGCGCGAGCGCAAGGCTTTTGAAGGGCACGACTTTCCGACGTGGATCCGGCTTTCAGGCGAATTCCATACGTCGCTCGCCACGCTCACCGGCAATACGGTGCTGTGCGATTGCCTCAATGGACTCGTGGCGCGTTCGACATTGATTTCGGCGCTCTACGAATCGCCGGGCCGCAGCCCGTGTTCGTTCGACGACCACGAGGCGATTCTCGCGGCGCTCGAGGCCGGAAACGAGAAAGAGGCAGTCGAGCGCATGGTGCGCCATTTGCAGGGTGTCGAGCTCCGGATGCTTGACCGGCCGGCAGGCGCTTCGGTCGATTTACAGGAAGTGTTCGGCGCTCGCGAGGCGGCTGCGCACGGACGCTGAGCGTCTTCTGAGGCGGCACTGAAGCGGGACTTGAAGCGGATTGCGGTAAAGGATTGCAGTAAAGCGCGGCGGCTCACGACGTACGGTGGCCGCCGCGGCTGAAAAGGATGGAGTGGGGCGCATGCCGTGCATGCGTACGGCTCACACAGGCACAGCGTTACAGGGCGCCCGCAAGCGGCGACCGGTGCGGTGCCTGCAAGGGCCAAACCATTCGGGGATATCGCGGCGGCCGCGTCCAGCGGCGGTACGCACGCGTTTCGAGGCGTTCAGGCGTCTTTTTTCCGTCGGCAAATCCATCCAAGGAGCGGATCATGGCTCAGTTCAGCGCGTCACCTGGCAGTCCGGCAGTGCCCAATTTCGAATCTGGCGAAAGCAGCGAGTCCGCAGAAAACCTGCGCTTGCCGGCCGGCTACAGCGAGCGGCTCTACAACCACGACCTCGCGCCGCTCAAGGAGCAGACCTGGGGCGCGTACAACATCTTCGCGTTCTGGATGTCCGACGTGCATAGCGTCGGCGGCTATGTGTTCGCGGGGAGCCTCTTCGCGCTTGGCCTCACGAGCTGGCAAGTGCTCGTAGCGCTGATCGTCGGCATCTCCATCGTCAACGTGCTTTGCAACCTGATCGCGCGGCCCAGCCAGCGTCACGGCGTGCCGTACCCGGTGGCCTGTCGCGGTACCTTCGGCGTGCTCGGCGCCAATATCCCCGCTGTGATTCGCGGCCTTATCGCCGTGGCGTGGTATGGCATCCAGACCTATCTTGCTTCGAGCGCGCTCGTGATCGTCGTGCTCAAGTTCGTTCCTCAACTCATGCCTTATGCCGATGTGCACAAGCACGGCCTGCTTGGGCTGTCGGCTGTCGGCTGGGCCGGTTTCATGACGCTCTGGGTGCTTCAAGCCCTGGTGTTCTGGAACGGCATGGAGACCATCAAGAAGTTCATCGACTTCGCGGGCCCGGCGGTTTATGTCGTGATGTTCGCGCTTGCGGGCTACATGGTGTATCGCGCGGGCTGGCACAACATTGGTCTGAATCTCGGCGGTGTGAAGTATCACGGTGCAGAAGTGATTCCCGTGATGATCACGGCGATCTCGCTCGTGGTGTCGTACTTCTCGGGGCCGATGCTCAACTTCGGCGACTTCTCGCGCTACGGCAAGTCGCTCAAAAGCGTTCACAAGGGCAACTTCTGGGGTCTGCCGGTCAACTTCCTCGCATTCTCGCTCGTCACGGTTATCACGACGTCGGCCACGCTTCCTGTGTTCGGAGAACTGATTACTGATCCCGTCGAAACGGTCGGCCGCATCGACCACCCCACCGCTGTGATTCTCGGTGCACTCACGTTCACGATCGCGACCATCGGCATCAACATCGTCGCGAACTTCGTTTCGCCCGCGTTCGACTTTTCCAATGTCGCGCCGCGGCTCATCAGCTGGCGTGCGGGGGGCATGCTCGCTGCCGTCGCCTCGATCTTCATCACGCCGTGGAATCTCTTCAACAACCCGGCTGTGATCCACTACACGCTCGACATACTCGGTGCTTTCATCGGGCCTCTGTATGGCGTCCTGATTATCGACTTCTATCTCGTGAAGCGTGGACGTCTCGCCGTGGATGATCTCTATTCGGTGTCGCCGAAGGGAGCGTACTGGTATCGCAACGGCGTGAACTGGCGTGCGGTGTCGGCCTTGTTGCCCGCAGCGGTGATCGCGATTCTCTGCGTGATGGTGCCGTCGCTCGGAGGTGCCGCGAACTTCTCGTGGTTCATTGGCGCAGCGCTCGGCGCGCTGTTCTATCGCGCGCTCACGATGGGCGAACGCGCTCGCGCAAAGGCATGAGCGGCACGCAAAACCAGGCATCGGCGAAGGAATCGAAATGCGCATCAAACTGATCAATCCGAACACCACGCAGCGTATGACCGCGGCGATGGAGCAGTGCGCGCGTGCCGTGATCGCACCGGGCACGGAGGTGGTGGCGGTGAGCCCGACGATGGGCCCGCCGTCGATCGAAGGCTATTACGACGAGGCGCTCGCCACACCTGGTCTGCTCGCCGAAGTGGAGGCGGGCGAGCGCGAAGGCTTCGACGGCTACGTGATCGCGTGTTTTGGCGACCCAGGCCTCTACGCGGCGCGCGAGTTGGCTCGCGGGCCCGTCGTGGGCATCGCGGAAGCCGCGATGCATGCGGCGAGCGTGCTCGCGCCCGGCTTCTCGGTCGTCACGACGCTCTCGCGCACCCGCGCAATGGCCTGGCATCTCGCCGAGCGCTATGGCATGACGCGCTTTTGCCGCAACGTGCGTGCGATCGACGTGGCCGTGCTCGAACTCGATGAGCCGGGATCGGCCGCGCGCCGCGCGATCGTCGAAGAGTGCCGCCGTGCGCTCGAGGAAGATGGCGCGGACGCCATTGTGCTGGGTTGCGCGGGCATGACGAGTTTGTGCGCGCAAGTGGAGGACGCGCTGGGCGTGCCCGTGGTGGACGGTGTGACGGCCGCCGTGAAATGGGTGGAGGCGCTCGTCGCACTGCGCCTGACGACCGCCAAGCGGGGTGACTTCGCGCGGCCGCTGGCCAAGCGTTACGACGGCGATTTCGCGCGCTTCAGCCCGACCAACCCCGCGCCGGTCACGGAGACGCCGCCGCCCGTGCGCCCGCTGCGCTACGGGTAAACGTGTAACGCCTGTGAGCCGATGTGGCCGCCCATCTGTCCGGCAAACCGGGCGGCCACATACACCTCGCTTGACCCGTACTATCTGAGCGTGCGTATGGGCGCGTACGGGTGATTTCGCTACACTGAACCGGTCCTGTAAGCAGGTTGCGCGGACCGTCCGCCACGCCTGGCCAGACAGCGCCGGCGGCCGCTTCACGGCGCCTTGCCGTTGCGCGGATATTTCGTCTCATCCTCTCTATTCGATTGATTCGACCAGCATGCCACTCGATCCCCAATATCCCCGCGATCTGATCGGTTATGGCCGGTATCCGGTGCAGGCCAACTGGCCCGGCCAGGCGCGCGTCGCGGTGCAGTTCGTGCTCAACTACGAAGAAGGCGGCGAAAACTGCGTGCTGCACGGCGACCCCGGCTCCGAACAGTTCCTCTCCGAAATCGTGGGCGCGGCTGCGTATCCCGCGCGCCACATGAGCATGGAGTCGATCTACGAATATGGTTCGCGTGCGGGCGTGTGGCGCATCCTGCGCGAATTCGAAAAGCGCGGTTTGCCGCTTACCGTGTTCGGCGTGGGCATGGCGATCGAGCGTCATCCCGAAGTCGCGCGCGCATTCGTCGAGCTGGGCCACGAGATCGCGTGCCACGGCTACCGCTGGATTCATTACCAGGACGTTTCGCCGGCCAAAGAAGCCGAGCACATGAAGCTCGGCATGGAAGCGATCGAGCGCGTGACAGGTGTGCGCCCGCTCGGCTGGTACACGGGCCGCGACAGCCCGAATACACATCGTCTGGTGGCCGAGTATGGCGGCTTCCTCTACGACTCCGATTACTACGGCGACGACCTGCCTTTCTGGATGGACGTGGAAGTCACGGGCGGCAAGACGGTGCCGCAACTGATCGTGCCTTACACGCTCGACACGAACGACATGCGCTTCGCGTCGCCCCAGGGCTTCAACACGGCGGACCACTTCTTCACGTACTTGCGCGACGCGTTTGACGTGCTCTACGAAGAAGGCAACGAGGCGCCGAAGATGCTGTCGATCGGCATGCACTGCCGGCTGCTCGGGCGCCCAGGGCGTTTTCGTGCGCTGCAGCGCTTTCTCGATCACATCGAAAAACATGAGCGCGTGTGGGTCACGCGCCGCGTGGACATCGCGCGCCACTGGCGCGAGCATCATCCCTATCAACCGCAGCAGAACGACCACCGCGGGGCCGCCGCATGAAGGCAATGCACTACACCCTCGAACAGCTGAATCAAGCTTCGGCCGACGCCTTCGTGGCGGCGCTTTCGGGCATCTTCGAGCACTCGCCCTGGGTGGCCGAAGCGGCCGCGCAGCAGCGCCCGTTTGCAAGCATCGACGCGCTGCATCGCACCATGTCGCAGGCCGTGGAAGCCTCGGGCGAGGTCAAGCAGCTTGCGCTCATTAACGCCCACCCGGAGCTTGCGGGCAAGGCTGCCGTGCGCGGCGAGCTGACTGCCGAGTCCACGCGCGAGCAAAGCGGCGCGGGCCTGAATCAGTGCACGCAGGAAGAGTTCGACAAGCTCCTCGCGCTCAACGGCGCGTATCGAGAGAAGTTCGGATTCCCATTCATTCTGGCTGTGCGCGGCTATGACCGCCACGGCATCATCGCGAACTTCGAGGCGCGCGTGAACAACAGCCGCGCCGATGAAATGCGCGCGAGCCTCGACCAGATTTACCGCATTGCGCGCTTCAGGTTGGATGAACTGATCGACGCGTAACGTGGCGATGCGCCCTCCGGTTTTTCGCGAGAGGGCGCAGCGCCGTTTTGATCTACAGAAAAGACACGAAGGAAGACAACGATGGCACTCCCGACTCTCGACCCCAACGCCCCTGATTTCACGCGCCGCTTCGTGAATCTCGCGGACCCGCGCCTGGGTGCGCAGGCGCTCGAGGCGAGCGACGACTTCTTCGCACCGAAGGATCGCATGCTCAATCCGGAGGCTGCCGTCTTCATTCCGGGCAAGTACGACGAACACGGCAAGTGGATGGACGGCTGGGAAACGCGCCGCAAGCGCACGACCGGCTACGACTGGTGCATCGTGAAGCTCGCGCGCCCGGGCGTCATCAAGGGCCTCGATATCGATACGAGCCACTTTACGGGCAACTATCCGCCGGCGGCGTCGGTTGAAGGCGCGTATGTGGCGGACGGCGCACCCACTGCGACGACGCAATGGACGGAAATCGTCCCCTCGACCTCGTTGAACGGCAATAGCCACCACTACGTGGAAGTATCGAGCGAGAAGCCGTACACGCACTTGCGCGTGAACATCTATCCCGATGGCGGCATTGCGCGTTTGCGCGTGTATGGCCAGCCGCAAGTGGACTGGGCGGGCGCGAGCCGCACCGAACTGTTTGACCTGGCCGCGATGGAAAACGGCGCGTACCTCGTTGGCGCGAACAACCAGCACTTTGGCATGGCCTCCACGCTGCTCATGCCGGGTCGCGGCGTGAACATGGGCGACGGCTGGGAAACGCGCCGCCGCCGCGAGCCTGGCAACGACTGGGCGATCATCGCGCTCGCGCAACCGGGCATCATCAAGAAGATCGAAGTCGATACGGCGCACTTCAAGGGCAACTACCCCGACCGCTGCTCGTTCCAGGCCGCGCGCGTGGTCGGTGGCACGGACAGCTCGCTCGTGACCCAGGCCATGTTCTGGCCGGTGCTGCTCGGCGAGCAAAAGCTGCAAATGGACAAGCAGCACTACTTTGAGAGTGAGCTGGCCGCGCTCGGCCCGGTTACGCACGTACGCTTCAACATTTTCCCCGATGGCGGCGTTTCGCGCGTGCGTCTGTGGGGCACGCTCGCGTGATCGGGTGACGAGGCCATCATGAGTGAAACAAGGACGACGCTGACCATCGAGCCGCTCACGCGCGAGGCGTTCGCGCCATTCGGCGACGTGATCGAGCTGGCAGGCGCAAAGCAGATTCCGATTAATCTCGGTACCACAATCCGCTATCACGACCTCGCGAAAGTGGATGTCACCGACGAAGGCGGCCGCACGCTCGTGAATCTGTTTCGCGGGCAGCCTCGCGAACTGCCGTTCGAAGTGAAGATGCTCGAGCGGCATCCGCTTGGCAGCCAGGCGTTCGTGCCGCTCAACGAGAAGCCGTATCTCGTGGTGGTCGCGCCGGCTGGCGATCTGGATGTCACGCAGATTCGCGCTTTCGTATCACGCGGTTGGCAGGGCGTGAACTATGCGAAGGGCGTTTGGCACCATCCGCTGATCGCTTTGGGCGAGGTAACCGATTTCATCGTCGTCGATCGCGGCGGCGATGGGCTCAATCTCAACGAGCAGGATTTGCCTGAGTCGCTTTGGTTGACGCAAGAGGCGATGAACGCGGCGATACGCTGATCATCTGCATTCCCGAGCAGTTCAAAAAGCCACGACCGACGTCGTGGCTTTTTTTATGTTTGCGCGGTTCGCTTCGCTCGATGAGCCGTTGCGCCAGATTCTTGTGCGTCTGCGCAACAGTTTCACTTTCGCGGGGAGAGGGCGGCGCCCACGAGAAGAAGGCCGCGGTTGGTTCAGGAGGGCGCATACGTGGATCGATTTGGCCGCCGAGCGCGAGCGCCGGTTCAATCTCGACACGCTTCGATGCGCCCACGCGCAGGCGCAGCCGCGCGTAACAGTCACGCAAGCGCGGAACTTGCCCGCCATCTGATGTGTGCGCAAAGCGCAGCGACCTTTGGTGAACGCTTCTTTTGGGGCTGTGCGCACGCACGGCGTCGATCGGGTATCCGGCTGCGTTCAGCTTATAGCGCGCTATGACAACGAGCTGGAGCAGTTCGTCCTCGTCAGGCTTGCCCGAAACGCAGGCTATTCGAAACGCGCCCCCAAAAGCAAAAGGACCCGAAGCGTATCGCACTTCGGGTCCTTCCTTTCCTGGTTGGCAGCGCGCGAATCATTCGATATGCGCTGCCGGCTACGTTACTGCTTCGCGCCCCCCTGGAACCACATCGCAATCTTCTGCCGCTCGTCGTCGGTCATATGCGTGACGTTGCCAAGCGGCATCGCCTTGAGCGTCACAGCCTGCTGATACAGCCGCTGCGCATTCTGCGAGATTTCATCGGGCGTATCGAACATCACGCCGGCGGGCGCCGCGCCCATCATCGTCGGGTGAGCCGAGTGGCAGGACGCGCAGCGCTGCTGCAGGATCGGCTGGATGTCCGAGACCTTGAGCGCCGGCGCATTTGCGGCTTCGGCCTGCGGCACGACCGGACGCGGCAGCGTCCACACGAGTGCGACGAACATCAGCGCCACGCCGCCGATCGGCAGATACCACAACTGCTGGCCGCGGTGACGCATCACGAAGAACTGGCGAATCAGCGCACCGGCCAGCATGATCACCACGAGCACGGCCCAGTTATAGGCGTGCGCGTAGGTCATGGCGTAGTGGTTCGAGAGCATCGCGAACACTACCGGCAGCGTGAAATAGGTGTTGTGCACCGAACGCTGCTTGCCGCGCTTGCCGTAGATCGGGTTCGGCACTTCGCCCTTGAGCATCGCGGCGACCATCTTGCGCTGGCCGGGGATGATGACGAAGAACACGTTGGCCGACATGATCGTCGCGAGCATCGCACCCATGATGAGATACGCAGCGCGGCCGGAGAAGATATGGCAGGCGAGGTAAGCGGCGATCACCACGTAGATGCCCACGCACACGCCGAGCAGTTTGTCTTTCGTACCGAGCACGCGGCACAGCGAGTCGTAGACGATCCAGCCCGCGGCGAGGAAGCCGAGCGCCGAGAAGACCGCGACGACCGGACCCATGTCGAGCACGTTCTTGTCGATGAGATACGTGTTCGGCGCCATCAGATACAGCACGGTGAAAAGCGACGCGCCCGAGAGCCACGTGGTGTACGACGGCCACTTCGACCAGTGCAGGTCGTCGGGCATTTCTGGCGGCGCCACGGTGTACTTCTGCATGTTGTAGAAGCCGCCGCCGTGCACGTGCCACAGCTCGCCGAACACGCCGCGGCGGCGCTGGTTCGGGTCCGTGGGCGGTTTGAGGCTGTTGTCGAGCGCGACGAAATAGAACGACTCGCCAATCCAGGCGATCGCCGCGATGACGTGGAACCAGCGCAGTGCGAGGTTCAGCCAGTCGGTAATAAAGCCTTCCATGAAACGTCTCCAGTCCTGATGCAAGGCGCGCGCGTTGGTTCGCACACGCTAACTGCGGGGTATGAGCGCGCCGTGCAGTTCCCGGGCCGTTCGCCGACCCTCGCGCTGCCGCGCCGCCGTTGTTGTTCGTATGACCTTGGGCTCGTTGAATCGGGCTTGAATATCGCCCGCAATGCCCTCTGAGAATGTGCTGCGGTGGTCGTTCCGTTGCCGCTCAGTTGCCGCTCAGCTGCCCCGATACGTGCTGTACGACCACGGCGACACGAGTAGCGGCACGTGGTAGTGCGAGCCGGCGTCGGCGATGCCGAAGCGCAGCACGACGCGGTCGACGAAACGCGGCTCGGGCACGTTCGCGCCTAAGGCGGCGAAGTAGTCGCCAGCGTGGAACACGAGTTCGTATTCGCCTTTGGCGAGCGCCTCGCCTTCGAGCAGCGGCGCGTCGCAGCGGCCGTCGTCATTGGTGGTCACGGTCTTGAGCGCGCGGCGCGCGTCGCCCGAGAGCGCAAAGAGCTCGACCTTGATGCCCGCGCCGGGACGGCCGTTCGCGGTGTCGAGCACGTGGGTAGTCAGCTTGCCCATTCGCAGTTTTCCTTGTGAGTGCCTGGTGCGATTGCGAGGTTTCAGCGGCAGCTCTCGATCCCATGCATGATGCATTGCGGCGGATCGAGGCTCCACGTCAGTGGCTACATACCCGTCGGCGGATCGAAGCGAGCGCCGTGAACGCATTTTAAGAACGATCGCCCCCGGCGAGCGCGAGCGATAGGAAAGATAAATCCGCGAGCATGAGGGTACGCCCTGGGTGCCGCGTGGGTGCCACATGGGTCCAATCGTCGATTGCGCCCCGGATCGACGCCGCGCCCCTTGTTTGCATCGTAGCGACGCCAAAAATCGACCTTTATATGCGTGGCGTAAATGTGGGTATCGCAGTGGCGCGAATTGCCATGACTATTTTGGTTGCGGATCGTAGAGGCCATGCGCAGCGCGTGCTGCGCGTCCCGAAGACGGCGGTGGACGCCGGGTAACCGGGCCAGCGGCGTCCTCGTCGGGACGCGTCGGCACCGGGCGCCTGGGCGACCGGCGAGGCCGGCGGGTGAGGCGAGGGCGTCTGGTTCACACGCCGCGCGAGCGAGAAGGGCTAAGGGCTCGCGGCGGCACGACAACGGAGCGAACAAGGACGATGGAACGCACACTCGCACAGGGCCAGGACCCGCAAAAGGCCGGCAAGACCTTGCTGGTGAAAAACGCCGACATGCTGGTGACGATGGACGGCGCACGCCGCGAAATTCGCGGCGGCGGCCTCTATATCGAAGGCAACCGCATCGTCGCGGTCGGCCCGACGGCGGAGTTGCCCGCCACGGCCGACGAGGTGATCGACGCGAGCGGCCACCTCGTGACGCCGGGCCTCATCAATACGCATCACCACATGTACCAGAGCCTCACGCGGGCCGTGCCGGCCGCGCAGGACGCCGAACTGTTCGGCTGGCTCACGAATCTGTACAAGGTATGGGCGAACCTCACGCCCGAGATGATCGAGGTCTCCACGCTCACGGCAATGTCGGAACTGCTGCTCTCCGGATGCACGACGTCGAGCGATCATCTGTACATCTACCCGAACGGCAGTCGCCTGGACGACAGCATTCGCGCCGCGCAACGCATCGGCATGCGTTTCCATGCGAGCCGCGGCAGCATGAGCGTCGGGCAGAAGGACGGCGGCTTGCCGCCCGATTCCGTGGTCGAGCGCGAAGACGCGATTCTCGCCGACACGCAGCGCCTCATCGAGACGTATCACGACGAGGGCCGGTACGCGATGCTGCGCGTCGTGGTGGCGCCATGCTCGCCGTTCTCGGTGAGCCGCGATCTGATGCGCGAATCGGCGGTGCTCGCGCGGCACTACGGCGTGTCGATGCACACGCATCTCGCCGAGAACGTCAACGACATTGCTTACAGCCGCGAAAAGTTCGGCATGACGCCTGCCGAATACGCCGAGGATCTCGGCTGGGTGGGCCGCGACGTATGGCATGCGCACTGCGTACAGCTCGACGACCACGGTATCCGTTTGTTCGGCCGCACCGGCACGGGTGTGGCGCATTGCCCGTGCTCGAACATGCGGCTCGCCTCGGGCATCGCGCCTGTGAAGAAGATGCGGCTCGCGGGCGTGCCGGTTGGACTTGGCGTGGATGGCTCGGCGTCGAACGACGGCGCGCAGATGGTGGCCGAAGCGCGTCAGGCCATGCTCCTTGCGCGCGTGGGTTTCGGCCCGGACGCCATGACGGCGCGCGAAGCGCTCGAAATCGCGACGCTGGGCGGCGCGCAGGTGCTGGGCCGCGACGACATTGGCGCGCTCGCACCCGGCATGGCGGCCGACTTCGTGGCGTTCGACTTGCGCCAGCCGCTTTTCGCCGGGGCACTGCACGATCCGGTAGCGGCGCTGGTGTTTTGCGCACCCTCGCAGGTCGCGCTGAGCGTGATCGGCGGGCGCGTGGTCGTGAAGGAGGGCGTGTTGCAGACGGTGGAGCTCGGGCCGGTCATCGAGCGGCACAACCGACTCGCGGCGCAGCTCGTGGAGATGGCGCGCTAAGTCAGGTCAGCGCGCAACGCACATGGGTGTAGAAGCAGTCAGGCGGCCGCAGCAACCTGCGGCCGTGATACTCAAGGCTTGTCGATCAGCGTCTTCGTCGCTTCGGCGATGAGGCTGCGCAACCAGCGTACTTCGTCCGAGTAATGACAGCGTTCGTGCCACAACTGGTAGTACTGCATCGGCGGGAAGTCGAGCGGCGCGGGCACGACCGTGAGCGGCAGGAAGCGCGCATAGTGGTCGGCGAAAAGGCGCGTGGTCGTGAAGACCAGGTCCGACTTGACGAGCACGTAGGGCGCGAGATTGAAGTACGGGAGCGTAACGACCACGTGGCGCTTGAGGCGCTCGCGGGCGAGGTGCACGTCGATGGCGCCGCGCTGGCCCACGGAATAGGGCGTGGGCGCGAGATGCGGCGCGTTCAGGTACTGGTCGAGTGTGAGCCCGCCGCGCTTGGCGAACGGGTGCGTGTTGCTCATCAGGCAGACGATCTGGTCGACGAACAGGTTCGAGAGGTGCAGCTGTTCGGGCGGTTCGGGCCAGTTGCCGATGACGATATCGAGCTTGCCTTCCTCGAGCGCGAGCTCGTAGTCGAACGCGGGCCCGAGCGAGTGGAACTCGAGCGTGGCGTTGGGCGCGGCCTGACGAAAGCGCTCGACCACGGTCGGCACGAACAGGACGTTCAGATAGTCAGGACAGCCAATCCGGTAACAGCGGATGGAAGTGGCGGGGTCGAAATTGTGTTGCTGGAAGCGGATGCGCTCGATCTCGCGCAGCGCGTTCTGAACGGGCTCGAGCAGGCGCAGGCCGTACTCGGTCGGCACCATGCCGGACTTGCCGCGCACGAGCAGCGGGTCGCCGGTGATGTCGCGCAGACGCCGCAGCGCCGCGCTGATTGCGGGCTGGGACTGATTGAGCTTGACGGCCGCGCGTGTCACGCTGCGCTCCATCAGAAGCGTGTGCAAGACGCGCAAGAGGTACGTGTCGATCGCCTCGCGTTGCTGACTCATGAATTCTCCGAATTATATGTTCTGGCTGATCGATGGGGCTTGGGGGTATATCGTTTTTAATATGGACAAAAAGTGACGTCAAGCGAGGCTTACCCCGAGACATAGGCCGGGCGGCCCGTGCAGCGAGGCAACAGCGATTTTTGGCGGCTCGACCTGCGGGGGGCTAACAGGTATCGTCACCCCCGCACGGCGGCGCACGGCGCCTGGGCAAAGCGGTAAGCATCAAACGGTTTTCGGACAGCAATAACGTACAACGGCGGAACCTCCATGGGTGATTCTTCTTCACGTCAGGCAACGCTTGCGCAGGACGGCAGCGGCGTGCCGCGCCTCGCGCTTGCCGGCATCACCAAGCAGTACCCGGCGGTGCGCGCGAACGACGACGTCACGCTCTCGGTCGCGCCGGGCGAAATACACGCCTTGCTCGGCGAGAACGGCGCGGGCAAGAGCACGCTCATGAAGATCGTCTACGGCGCGGTGCGCCCGGACGCCGGCGAGATTCGCTGGGAAGGCCAGGTGGTCGAAATCGCCAATCCGGCTGCGGCGCGCAAGCTCGGCATCGGCATGGTGTTCCAGCATTTTTCGTTGTTCGAAACGCTGACCGTTGGCGAGAACATCGCGCTTTCGCTCGACGAACCGTTCGACCTGAAAACGCTCGGCAAACGCATTCGCGAGGTGTCGGCGCAATACGGCCTCGATGTCGATCCGCAGCGCCACGTGCATAGCCTCACGGTGGGCGAGCGGCAGCGCGTGGAAATCGTGCGCTGCCTGCTGCAGAACCCGCGTCTTCTGATCATGGACGAGCCGACTTCGGTGCTCACGCCGCAAGCCGTGCGCAAGCTGTTCGGCACACTGCGGCGGCTGGCCTCCGAAGGCTGCAGCATTCTCTATATCAGCCACAAACTCGACGAAATCCAGGAGCTTTGCGACACGGCCACCGTGCTGCGCGGCGGCAAGGTCACGGGCCACGTTATTCCGCGCGAAGAAACGCACGCCTCCCTCGCGCGGTTGATGGTGGGGCGCGAGTTGCCCGACTACACGCGGCGCGCGCACACGCCTGGTGACGTGCTACTCGAGGCAAAGCATCTGTCGATGCCGAGCGACGACCCATTCGGCACGTCGCTCAACGACGTATCGTTCAGCGTGCATGCAGGCGAGATTCTCGGCATTGCCGGCGTCTCGGGCAACGGCCAGGCGGAATTGCTCGCGGCGCTCTCGGGCGAGGCGCAAGCGGCACGCCACGGCGTGAGCGCCGATGCGGTCAAGATTTGCGGCAAGCCTGCAGGACGGCTTTCCGCCGGGGCGCGCCGCAAGCTCGGCTTCGCGTTCGTGCCGGAGGAGCGGCTGGGGCGCGGCGCGGTGCCGGCCATGTCGCTTGCCGAAAACGCCTTGCTCACGGCGCACCGCGAAGGCATGGTGCGCACGGGGTGGCTCAAGACCGGCGCAATGCGCGCGTTCGCCGAGCGCTGCATCGATGCGTTCGATGTGCGCTGCGGCGGCCCGGACGCGCTCGCGCAGAGCCTCTCGGGCGGCAATCTGCAGAAGTACATCGTCGGGCGCGAGATTCTCCAGGCGCCGAAGGTGCTCGTGGTCGCACAGCCCACCTGGGGCGTGGACGTGGGCGCGGCGGCGTTCATCCGTCAGCAGTTGCTCGACCTTTCGGCGCGCGGCGTGGCGATACTCGTGATCTCGGAAGAACTGGAAGAACTGTTCGACATCTGCGACCGCATTGCCGTGCTCGCAGGCGGACGCCTTTCCCCCGCGCGTTTGACTGGCGAGACGAACGCCGAGGAAATCGGCCGCTGGATGGCGGGGCTCTTTGGCGAGCGCACCGAACATGGAGGCGGCGGCCGGCCGAACGGCGAGCCGCCCGCGCAGACCGTGGCGAACGCCTGATATGCGGCACAGAACGACACGCGCACGCTGATAAACCACTCGAGACCCCCCACCGATTTCACGACCATGATCTTCCCGTACCGACTCGAAGCCCGCACGACGCCCTCGCGCACAGTGCGCATCGCCGTGCCGGTCATTGCGGCGCTGCTCACGCTCGCGATTGGCTTCCTGATCTTCGGCCTTGTGGGCCGCGATCCCTTGCAGGCCATGCACGCGTTCTTCATCGAACCGCTTTCGAGCGTCAACGGCTGGTCCGAACTCTTGCTCAAAGCCTCGCCGCTCTGCCTGATCGCGCTCGGTCTCGCGGCGGGTTATCGCGCCAACGTGTGGAACATCGGTGCGGAAGGGCAGATGGTGCTGGGCGGCATCGCGGCGAGCGGCGTGGCGATCTACTTCGATCAATCCACGGGCTGGTGGATTCTCTTTCTGATGATGTTCGCGGGCGTGCTGGGCGGCATGGCGTGGGCGGCGATTCCTGCGTGGCTCAAGAGCCGCTTCAACACCAACGAGATTCTCACGAGCCTCATGCTCACCTACGTCGCCACGCAACTGCTGATCTGGCTCGTGAGCGGGCCTTGGCGTGACCCGCAAGGCATGAACTTTCCGCTCTCCGAAATGTTCAGCGGCGACGCGCTTTATCCGACCTTCGGTGGCGACTGGCGCATCCACTGGCTGCGCGGCACGCGCCTGAATGCGTCGATCTTCCTCACGCTCGCGGCCATTCCGCTCGTGTGGCTGTTCATGCGCCGCAGCTTCGCGGGCTACCGCATGAGCGTGGGCGGGCTCGCGCCGCTCGCCGCGCGATATGCGGGCTTCTCGGAGAAAAAGACGATCTGGACGTCGCTGCTGCTTTCGGGCGGCCTCGCGGGGCTCGCTGGCATGGGCGAAATTGCCGGCCCCATTGGCCAACTGCAGGCGACGTGGTCGCCGGGCTATGGCTTCACGGCGATCATCGTCGTGTTCGTCGGGCGGCTGCATCCGGTCGGCATCGTGCTCGCGAGCCTCTTGATGGCGCTGCTCTATCTGGGCGGCGAAGCAGTGCAGACGTCGCTGCAATTGCCGCAGGCGCTTTCCGGCGTCTTTCAGGGGCTGCTGCTCTTCTGCCTGCTTGGCGCGGACCTGTTCGTGAACTATCGCGTGCGCCGCCATCATTCGGTCACGGCCGCGAACTGATCAGCGCAATCCTGAGAACAACGAAACAGGCCACACGATATGGATATCCAGCAAGCCAGCTCGCTCGCATCGAGCGCCGTCACCGCCGCCATCCCGCTCATGTTTGCGGGCGTGGGCGAACTCGTCACCGAGAAGTCGGGGGTCCTAAACCTAGGCGTGGAAGGGATGATGCTGATGGGCGCCGTGACGGGCTACGCGGTCACGACCATTACCGGCAGCCCATGGCTTGGCCTCGTAGCGGGCATGGCCGCTGGCATTGTGATGTCGTTACTGTTCGGCTTTCTCGTGCTCACCATGCTCGCCAACCAGGTCGCGACAGGGCTCTCGCTCACGATCTTCGGCGTCGGGCTTTCGGCATATGTCGGCAAACCGTACACGTCGGCCGCCACGTCGGCGACCATCGCAACCTGGCCGATTCCGGGCCTCTCGCAACTGCCGGTGGTCGGGCAGGCGTTCTTCAGCCTCACGCCCGTCGATTACCTCGCGTTCATCATGTTCGCCGTGGTCGGCTGGTTCCTCTATCGCACGCGCGCCGGACTCGTGCTGCGCTCGGTGGGCGAGTCGCCGCAGGTCGCGCATTCGGTGGGCTTTCCCGTGATTGGCGTGCGCTATGGCGCGACGGCGTTCGGTGGCGCCATGGCCGGGCTCGCAGGCAGCTATTACTCCGTGGTGCAGCTGCATTTGTGGCAGGAGCAAATCACGGCAGGGCGCGGCTGGATTGCGCTTGCGCTCGTTGTGTTCGCGACGTGGCGCCCGGGGCGTCTCCTGATCGGCGCGCTGCTCTTTGGCGCGGTCACGGGCGCGCAGTTTTACGCGCAGGCCGTGGGCGTGCCGGTGCCCACGCAGTTCCTCGCCATGCTGCCGTACGTCGCGACGATCGTCGTGCTCGTGCTCATTTCGCGCAACCCGAACACGATCCGCCTGAACGCGCCGGCTTCGCTTGGCAAACCGTTCTTTGGCGCCGCCTAGGTGGGGCCGCCTAGGTGGGGCCACCTAGGTGCGGCCGCCTTGGTGCGGTCGCCTGGCAGGTAGCCGCAAAGCATGTAGTGGCAGTACGGAATACTAAACAACACGCATTAAATGCTCGCCGTTTTCCAATCCACGACAGGAGATCCACGATGAAAAAAACCATCCTGACCGCTTTCGCCGTCGCCGCCACGTGCGGCACGGCGGCGCTCGCGCCCGCGGCCCACGCCGCCGATGCGCCGGGCGTCGCGTTCGTCTACCTCGGCAATCCGGGCGATGCCGGCTGGACGTTCGCGCACGATCAGGGCTCGAAGGCCGCCGAGCAGAAGTTCGGCAACAAGATCAAGATCACGCGCGTGGAAAACGTGCCGGAATCGGCGGACTCGGAGCGCGTGTTTCGCGATCTCGCCAACAAGGGCAACAAGATCATCTTCGGCACGAGCTTCGGTTATCAGGACTTCCAGCTCAAGGTAGCGAAGGATTTCCCGGACACCGTGTTCCTCCACGCAACGGGCTACAAGAAGGCGCCGAACTTCGGCACCTATGACGTGCGCATGTATCAGGGCGCGTATCTCGCGGGCGTCGCGGCAGGCTACGCGACGAAGACGAACACGCTCGGCTTCGTCGCCTCGGTGCCGATTCCCGAGGTCGTACGCAACATCAACGCGTACACGCTCGGCGCGCGTTCGGTGAATCCGAAGGTGCACACCAAGGTCATCTGGATCAACAGCTGGTTCGATCCGGGCAAGGAGAAGCAAGCGGCTGAAACGCTGATCGGCCAGGGCGCCGACGTGCTGCTCCAGAACACCGACTCGAGCGCCACGCTCGCGACGGCCGAAGAGAAGCACGTCCACGCATTCGGCTGGGATTCGAACATGAAGAAGTTCGGCCCGAACGCGCACCTCGGCTCGGTCGAGGCGAACTGGGGCGTGTACTACGTCGCCGTGATCCAGCAGGTGCTCGACGGCAAATGGAAGAACGACCCCGTGTGGTGGGGCATCCCGCAGAAGGCCGTCGATCTCGGCGACGTCAACACGTCCGAACTGTCGGCTGACGCGCAAAAGGCCGTTGCCACGAAGCGCGATCAGATCGCGAGCGGCAAGTGGGACGTCTTCACGGGCCCGATCAAGGATCAGGCGGGCGCAGTCAAGATTCCGGCCGGCAAGTCGCTGACCGATCCGGAACTGCAACGCCTGAACTGGTACGTCGAAGGCGTGGACGGCTCGCTGCCGAAATAAGTATGGGGCGAGCGCACGCGCCGTCTCACGCGGCGGCGTGTGCGCTTTCTTCGTACGATTTCGACGTGCGTACGCGAAACGGCTGCGTGTAGCCCGCGAGGCTCGCGCAGCCGTTTTGCCTTGATCGTCATCCGGCAAGGCGATGCGCCGACGCGGCCCGAAGCCGCGACGCGTCAGTCGTCGATGCGGATGCCCACCTTGATCGTGACCTGCCAGTGCGAGATTTGATCGTTTTCGATCAGCCCGCGCGTTTCCACGACCTCGAACCAGTGCAGATAACGCAGTGTCTTCGACGCTCGTGCAATCGCGCAGCGGATGGCGTCGTCGCTCGATACCTTCGACGAGCCGGTCAGTTCGATCTGCTTGTAGACGTGGTCGCTCATGGCAGTGTCTCCTCGGGAGCACGCGCGACGTGGGCGCGTCAATCGAGTATAGGCAACAGACCGCCAGCGCAAACATGAACGGTTCCAGCGCCGGTTATGATGGCGCCTCGCGTGAAGCCGGGCATCGAGCGTGTCCGGCAGGAACGGGCGCAACACGCCGGCAACAGAGGAAGCAGGAGACGAAAAGCATGAATGAGCAGGTACTGGGTTTTTGCGGACCAGGGTTGATGGGCGCACCGATGATCCGTCATTTGCTGCGTGCCGGGCACGCGGTGCGAGTGTGGAACCGGACGCCCGCGAAGGCCGAGGCGTTGATCGCCGACGGTGCGCAAGTGGCCGCGACACCCGGCGAACTGGCGCGCGAGACCGATGTTGTGCTGCTGTGCGTCGCCGATGCGGCGGCGGTCGAGCAGGTGGTGTTCGGCGAGCACGGCCTTTTGGCCGTTGCGTCGGGCGAAAGCGTGCGCGTACGCTGCATCGTCGATCACTCGAGCATCCCTCCGGACGCAACGCAAAGGCTCGCAGAGCGCGCGGCGGCGTTCGGCGTGGGTTGGGTCGACGCACCGGTCTCGGGCGGCGTGGCGGGCGCACAGAACGGCACGCTGGCGATCATGGCGGGCGGCGCGGCGGCCGACGTCGCCGCCGTTGCGCCGATCCTCGCTGCCTACTCGGCGCGCGTGACCCATATGGGCGGCGCGGGCGCGGGCCAGACCACCAAGCTGTGCAACCAGGCGATCGTCACGGCCACGGTCGCCGCGATTGCCGAAGCGGTGAGCCTTGCGCGGCGCAGCGGCATCGACGCGGCCAAGCTGCCCGAGGCGCTCGCGGGCGGCTGGGCCGATTCAACGCTGCTGCGCACGTTCGTGCCGCGCATGACGCAGGACGGGCTCGAACCTATCGGCGCGCTCAAGACGTTCCAGAAAGACGTGGACACGATCGCCGCTGCGGCCGCGCAGACCGGCACGCCCATGCCCGTTTCGGGCACGGTCCAGCAATTGCTGCGTCTGGCCGCGGCCATGGGCCTCGCGCAGGCCGATTTTTCGGGATTCATCGACGTGCTGCAGACGCCGCGCACCGGCGAATCCTGAGTCGCGCGGGCGCCTGCAGGTGCTGCCCGCAAGCGTTGTGGCCCCGTTGTAACCGGCGCGCACGGCTGGCTTCACATTCCTCACTTCTAGCCGTGTCATGCTGCGCGGGGCAGGCCCGACCCAGAGCTGCCCGTGCGGCTGGAACTCGCGCGCGAAGTGGCATAACCTGCTAAAATTACAGGTTTTTCGTCGATCTACTTACCGGGACGCGCTGTGCTCTCTACCGCCAACATCACCATGCAATTCGGGCCGAAGCCCTTGTTCGAGAACATCTCGGTCAAATTCGGCGAAGGCAACCGCTATGGCCTGATCGGCGCGAACGGTTGCGGCAAATCCACGTTCATGAAGATCCTCGGTGGCGACCTCGAGCAGAGCTCGGGCAACGTCATCCTCGAGCCGAACGTGCGTCTGGGCAAGCTGCGCCAGGACCAGTTCGCCTACGAAGACGTGCGCGTGCTCGACGTCGTCATGATGGGCCACACGGAAATGTGGGCCGCGATGACCGAGCGCGACGCGATCTACGCAAACCCCGAAGCTACCGACGACGACTACATGCACGCCGCCGAACTCGAAGCGAAGTTCGCCGAGTACGACGGCTACACGGCCGAAGCGCGCGCGGGCGAACTGCTGCTCGGCATCGGCATCGGCACGGATTTCCACAACGGCCCGATGAGTGGCGTGGCGCCGGGCTGGAAGCTGCGCGTGCTGCTCGCGCAGGCGCTGTTCTCGAAGCCCGATGTTCTGCTGCTCGACGAACCGACCAACAACCTCGACATCAACTCGATCCGCTGGCTGGAAGACGTTCTGAACGAGTACAACTCGACGATGATCATCATCTCCCACGATCGACACTTCCTGAACCAGGTCTGCACGCACATGGCGGACATGGACTACGGCACGCTGAAGGTCTGGCCGGGCAACTACGACGACTACATGCTCGCTTCCGCACAGGCGCGCGAGCGTCAGCAGGCCGCGAACCAGAAGGCGAAGGAGCGCGTGGCCGACCTGCAGGACTTCGTGCGCCGCTTCTCGGCGAACAAGTCGAAGGCGCGCCAGGCCACCAGCCGTCTGAAGATGATCGACAAGATCAAGATCGAGGAATTCAAGCCCTCTTCGCGTCAGAACCCGTTCATCCGCTTCGAGTTCGAGAAGAAGCTGCACAACATCGTCGTGGTCGCGGAAGAGATCACGAAGACGTACGAGCGCCGCATCTTCAACAAGCTCAGCATCAGCGTGCAGCCGGGCGAGCGCATCGCGATCATCGGCGAGAACGGCGCGGGCAAGACCACGCTGCTGCGCTCGCTGCTGGGCAACCTGGCTGTCGACAACGGCTCGGTGAAGTGGGCGGAGAACGCGAGCGTGGGCTACATGCCGCAGGACACGTACGAAGAGTTCCCGGCCGACGTCACGCTCATGGACTGGATCGACCAGTACCGCCAGGAAGGCGACGACGAGCAGTCGGTGCGCGGCACGCTCGGCCGCCTGCTGTTCAACGCCGACGACATCAGGAAGTCGGTGAAGGTGCTGTCGGGCGGGGAGAAGGGCCGCATGATCTGGGGCAAGCTGATGCTCGGCCGCCACAACGTGCTGCTCATGGACGAGCCCACGAACCACATGGACATGGAGTCGATCGAGTCGCTGCAGATCGCGCTCGAAAAGTTCGAAGGCACGCTGGTTTTCGTGTCGCACGACCGCGAGTTCGTGAATGGCCTCGCCAACCGCATCATCGAGGTGAAGACCGACGGCACGGTCAAGGACTATAGCGGCAACTACGAAGACTTCCTGGCGAGCCAGGGGCTGCATTGAGGCTCGGTCGCTGATCGAGGCATGAAATGAAAACGGGCGGCGCGTGAGCGTCGCCCGTTTTGTTTTTCCGGCGTCGTAATGCGCTTTCTGCACGCCGGCTTTACGTATGCGTCAAGCAGGCTAGAATGCACTGTCGCCGCGGCGAGCGCCGCGATGAAATCGCAAACGAACACGGAGACAGGAGCACCGCCCATGAACAACTACGCGCAGTTCTACATCAACGGCCAGTGGGTCGCCCCGCAAGGCAAGGGCACGATCGACGTGATCGACTCGGGCACCGAAGCGGTGATGGGCCGCATTCCCGAAGGTATCGAAGCGGACGCCGAAGCTGCCGTCGCCGCCGCGCGCGCCGCTTTCGAGGGCTGGGCCGCAACGCCGGCCGCCGAGCGCGGTGCATATCTGCAGAAAATCGCCGACAACCTCAAGGCCCGCACTGACGAACTCGCGCAATTGATCGCTGGCGAAGTGGGCATGCCGCTCAAGCTCGCGCGCGCCATCCAGGTGGGCGGCCCGGTCTACAACTGGGGCGCTTACGCGAAGCTCGCAAGCGACTTCCAGTACGAAGAGCGCGTGGGCAACTCGCTCGTCGTGCGCGAACCGGTGGGCGTCGTCGCGGCCATCACGCCGTGGAACTATCCGCTCAACCAGATCACGCTCAAGGTCGCCGCCGCGCTCGCCGCGGGCTGCACTGTCGTGCTCAAGCCTTCCGAGGTCGCGCCGCTCAACGCATTCGTGCTTGCCGAGGCCATCCATGAGGCAGGCCTGCCCGCGGGTGTGTTCAACCTCGTGACGGGCTACGGCCCGGTGGTGGGCGAGGTGCTCGCGCGCCATCCGGACGTCGACATGGTGTCGTTTACCGGCTCGACGCGCGCGGGCAAGCGTGTGTCGGAAGTCGCATCGGCCACGGTCAAGCGCGTTGCGCTGGAACTGGGCGGCAAGTCGGCCTCCGTGGTGCTCGACGACGCCGACTTTGCGGCCGCCGTGAAGGGCACGGTGGGCGCATGCTTCCTGAATTCGGGGCAGACCTGCTCGGCGCACACGCGCATGATCGTGCCGGAATCGCGCTACGAAGAAGCGCGAGACCTGGCGAAGCAGGCCGCAGAGGCGTTTACCGTGGGCGACCCGCGCGACGAGAAAGCGAAGCTCGGTCCGCTCGCCTCGAAGGTGCAGCAGGAGCGCGTGCTGCACTACATCGAGCGAGGCATGGCCGACGGCGCCGAGCTCGTGAGCGGCGGTCCCGGCATGCCGGAAGGCGTGACACAGGGTTTCTTCGTGAAGCCGACCGTGTTTGGCCGCGTGCCGCGCGACGCGGCCATCGCGCAGGAGGAGATCTTCGGGCCGGTGCTCACGATTCTCACGGCGAAGGATGAGGACGACGCCGTGGCGATCGCCAACGACTCGCTGTATGGCCTTGGCGGCGCGGTTTGGGCCGGCAGCGACGAGCGCGCGATGCGCGTGGCGCGCCGCATTCGTACTGGCCAGATCGACATTAACGGCGGCACATGGAACATGGCCGCGCCGTTCGGCGGCTTCAAGCAGTCCGGACACGGCCGCGAAAACGGCGCGTACGGCCTCGAGGAGTACCTCGAATACAAATCGATGCAGTTCAAGCTCCCGAAGGGCTGATGAGGCATCTCGTCGCGCGCTATCGCAAATCTTTTAGTGCGACGTGTTGATGTAAATCATGATCGCGGACTTCTTCACAGATGTCCGCGTTTTTGTTTGATGCATGTCAATGTCATATGTGGGGTACGCGCGACCATAGGCGCTTTGTCATCGACAGAGCACAACATGGTTCCTGGCCACTCCTTCGCTCCGCTCCAGATTCGCGGTCGTCAACTCCTGCCCGTCGTGCAGGGCGGCATGGGTGTCGGCATTTCGGCACACCGGCTGGCTGGCAGTGTCGCGCGTGAAGGCGCGCTCGGCACGATCGCGAGCATCGACCTGCGCCATCACCACAGCGATCTCATGGACATGTGCCGCGCCGACCCGCAGCACGAAACGCTCGCGCGCGCGAACCTCATCGCGCTTGGCCGTGAAATTGCGGCGGCTCGCAAGCTGGCAGGCGGCAACGGCATGATCGCCGTGAACGTCATGAAGGCGGTCAACGCCCACGCCGACTATGTGCGCGCCGCCTGTGAGCACGGCGCCGACGCCATCGTCATGGGCGCTGGCCTGCCGCTCGATCTGCCCGACCTCACGGCGGGCGTGGATATCGCGCTCGTACCGATCCTGTCCGATGCACGCGGTGTCGCGCTCGTGCTCAAGAAGTGGATGAAGAAGGGCCGCCTGCCCGACGCCATCGTGATCGAGCATCCGGCATACGCGGGCGGTCACCTGGGCGTGACCGACATCACCGACATGGGCAACGAGCGCTTCGCATTCACCCAGATTTTCGAGGAACTCGAAGGCGTCTATGCCACGCTCGGCATTTCGCGGCGCGACGTGCCGCTCGTCGTGGCCGGCGGCATCAACAGCCATGAGGCTGTGCGCAAATGGCTCGAAGCGGGCGCCAACGGCGTGCAGGTCGGCACGCCGTTCGCGGTGACCGAGGAGGGCGACGCGCACCCCGACTTCAAGCGCGTGCTTGCCGACGCAAAGCCTGAAGACATCGTCGAGTTCGTGAGTGTGACGGGCTTGCCGGCACGCGCGGTGAAAACGCCGTGGCTCGAACGTTATCTGCGCAACGAGTCGCGTATTCGCACCAAGATCGGCTCGCTCAAGCTCGCTTGCCCAACCGGGCTCGAATGTCTTTCGGCCTGCGGGCTGCGCGATGGCATCGAGAAGTTCGGCCACTTTTGCATCGACACGCGCCTCGCGGCGGCGTTGCGTGGCGACGTCGCGAACGGCTTGTTCTTCCGCGGCCGCGAAGCGCTGCCGTTTGGCAATGCCATCCGCAGCGTTCGCGACCTGCTGGAACTGCTGCTGACCGGCGCTGCGCGACCCGCGGTCGCACAGCGCGCAGCGTTCGCACTGGCTTGACACTTATCAAAACGGCACCGGACCCCGTCTCTGACAATTTGTAGGCCTTCCTACGGCTACATAACAGACACGGGGTTTATCGATGTACCAAGCAATTAAAAAGATAGCGGCAACCGCCGCGCTCACCATGGGCGCGGCCCTCCTGGCGGCCCCCGCCAACGCAGCCAGCTCGCCCGACTCGGGCATCTACGCGGGAGACTGGCTGGTGCGCCTGCGCGCGATCGAGATCGCGCCGGACGCGCGCGGCAACGGTACGCTCGGTGCGATTGGCGCGGACGTGAACAACGCCATCGTGCCCGAGCTCGACTTCACCTACATGGCGACCAACAACATCGGCGTGGAGCTGATTCTCGGCACGTCGCGCAACCAGGTCACGTCGAACATCGGTGCACTCGGTGGCGTGGGCGTGCTGCCGCCTACGCTGCTGCTGCAGTATCACTTCAACAACGCGGGTAAGGTGCGGCCGTACGTGGGCGCGGGCATCAACTACACGCTGTTCTACAACAACGGTCTGCACGCAGGCGGCCAGCCGGTTTCGATCGACAACCACAGCTTTGGTCCGGCGCTGCAGTTCGGCATCGACTTCCAGGTGACGAAGCGGATTTTCGTGAACGCGGATATCAAGAAGATCTGGATGCACACCGACGCGTCAATGGGCGGCACGTCGCTCGGCACGCTGCATATCGATCCGCTCGTGGTGGGGCTGGGCGTCGGCATGAAGTTCTGAGCGATCGCCCCTCCACCGACTTTCGAACGCCGGCTTGTCCGGCGTTTTTTGCTTCAGGCGCGGTCTTTCTGGAAGCGCATGGCCGTGCCTTCGCGCTCGATGCGCTCCCACACGGCGCGCTTTTCCTCGTCGCTCAGGAAGACCCAGTTGGAGACTTCCACGGCGGTGCGCCCGCAACCTTTGCAGACGTCGTCGAAAAGGGTCGAGCACACGCCAATGCATGGGCTGTCGGGGAGGTCGTGGAGATTGGATGCCATTGAAGAGCCTTGGGGCGTGGCCGGGCGTCGCGCGCGCCGGCTTGGGAACGAAACGCCGCTATGTTAACCGATACCGGGCGCGGCGGCCGCCCGCGCCCGTGCTCGCGCCGCGGCGGCATGCGATGCGCGATGAATCGGCAAAGCGACTGCAAGCCGATAGCAAGGTGGAGCGAGGCGCCGCGCCCTGCGGGCAGCGGGCCGTCGCGCGCATGCGCCACTAGAGCGGTTTTTTGTGGACATGGCCCGTGAAACGGCTAAAATTGCGCGCGATTTACCGTCCGCGCGCGGCTGGCCGTACTCCCATGGCCCATGTTCCGTTTGCGCGACACGCCCGCGTTTTATTACTTGCCGGGCGGGTTTGATGGTAGGTTTTAGGAAAGTCAGGGGAGCCGTGCACGGGTGACACGTGGCGCGGCACGAAGCGAGGCAGGCGGCCGGCCGGAGCCGGTCAGGATCGGAGAACGGGATGAAGAAAGGGGTTGTGGCGCAACTGGTCGCGCTCGCACTGTGCGCGGCGCCGTGGATGACGTCGGTAGCGAAGGACACGCAGCTGAACGTGTACAACTGGTCCGATTACATCGCCAAGGACACGATTCCGAACTTCACGAAGCAGACCGGCATTCAGGTCAAGTACGACAACTACGACAGCGACGACACGCTCCAGGCCAAGCTGCTCGCGGGCAATTCGGGCTACGACATCGTCGTGCCGACCAGCAACTACGCGGGCAAGCAGATCGCCGCCGGCATTTTCGCGCCGCTCGACAAGTCGAAGATCCCCAACCTCAAGTATCTCGATCCGCAGCTGATGGCGCTGGTCGCCGGCGCGGATCCGGGCAACAAGTTCGCAGTGCCCTGGGCGTACGGTACGACTGGTCTCGCCTATAACGTCACGAAGGCACAGCAGATCCTCGGCAAGAACGTGCCGCTCGACAACTGGGACATCCTCTTCAAGCCCGAGAACATCTCGAAGCTGAAGGCCTGCGGCGTGTCCGTGCTCGACGCGCCGGACCAGATGTTCGCGGCCGCGCTGCACTACATCGGCCGTGACCCGCTCTCGACGAACCCGGACGATTATCGCGCCGCGCTCGCGATGATGAAAAAGATCCGCCCGTACATCACGCAGTTCAACTCGTCGGGCTATATCAACGACCTCGTGGGCGGCGACATCTGCTTCGCGTACGGCTGGTCGGGCGACGTCGTGATCGCCAAGCACCGCGCCATCGACGCGAAGAAGCCGTACAAGATCGAGTACTACATTCCGAAGGGCGGCGCGCCGATCTGGTTTGACGTGATGACCATCCCGAAGGATGCGCAGCACAAGGAGGCCGCGCTCGAGTGGATCAACTACATCGAGACGCCGCAGGTTCACGCAGCGATCACGAACGCGGTCTACTACCCGAGCGCGAACGCGGAAGCGCGCAAGTACGTGGACAAGGACATCGCCAACGACCCGGCCGTGTACCCGTCGCCCGAAGTCCTGAAGACGTTGTTCCTGCTCAAGCCGCTGCCGCCTGAGATCCAGCGCCTGCAGACGCGTCTGTGGACCGAGTTCAAGTCGGGCCGCTGACGCGGTTGAAATCCAATCCCGTTTTACCCCGAGCCCTCGGCACGATGCCGGGGGCTTTGTTCGTCAACCCCGTCCAAGATTCACGCAGAAACAGGCAGGGCAGAGAGAATCATGAGTGACCAGTCGAGCGCGCCGGCAACCGCCGGTTCGCTGCCTTCGGGCTTCACCGCGGCAGATTCGGCCGCGGACAACTTCGTGCAGATCGTCGATGTCGTCAAGAAGTTCGGCGAAACGGCGGCAGTCAAGGGCGTCAACCTGTCGGTGAAGAAGGGCGAGCTGTTCGCGCTGCTCGGCAGCTCGGGCTGCGGCAAGTCCACCTTGCTGCGCATGCTCGCGGGTCTCGAAACCGTGACGTCAGGCAAGATCCTGATCGACGGCGAGGACCTGGCCTCCATGCCGCCGTACCGCCGGCCGGTCAACATGATGTTCCAGTCGTACGCGCTTTTTCCGCACATGACGGTGGAGTCGAACGTGGGCTTCGGACTGCGCCAGGAAGGCGTGAAAAAGGACGAACTCAAGGACCGCGTGGCGAACGCGCTCGAACTCGTGCAGATGACGCGCTTCGCCAAGCGCAAGCCGCACCAGCTTTCGGGCGGCCAGCAGCAGCGCGTGGCGCTCGCGCGCTCGCTCGTGAAGCGCCCCAAGCTGCTTCTGCTCGACGAGCCGATGTCCGCCCTCGACAAGCAGATTCGCCAGCGCACGCAAATCGAACTCGTCAACATTCTCGACAAGGTCGGCGTCACCTGCATCATGGTCACGCACGACCAGGAAGAGGCCATGACGATGGCGGGGCGCCTCGCGGTGATGAGCGAAGGCGAGATCGTCCAGCTCGGCACGCCGAACCAGGTCTATGAATTCCCGAACAGCCGCTTCTCGGCGGAGTTCATCGGTTCGACCAATCTCTTCGACGGCAACGTGGTCGAGGACGAGCCCGATCACGTGTTCGTCGAGTGCCCGGAACTGCCGGTGCGCCTTTACGTGAATCACGGCATCACCGGGCCGCTCGGCATGCCCGTGACGATCTCGGTGCGCCCCGAGCGCATCTCGCTCACGCGCAAACCGCCCGAAGGCGTGTTCAACTGGGGCAAGGGCGTGGTCAAGAACATCGCCTATATGGGCGGCTACTCGCTCTATCACGTCAAGCTCGACTCGGGCAAGACGGTGATCGCGAACATGTCGAGCCTCGCGCTCTCCGAGATCGACTCGCCCACGTGGGAAGACGAAGTCTACGTGCGCTGGAGCGCCTCGGCCGGTGTGGTGCTGACGTCATGAGCACGACGACTTTCCGCAACTTTCTGAACTGGCCCGCGAAACGCTTCAACCTGACGGGCCGCACGGCCGTCGTGGCGGGTCCGTTCATCTGGCTGCTGCTGTTCTTCCTCGTGCCGTTCATCCTGGTGGTGAAGATCAGCTTCGCCGACCAGCAGCTCGGCATTCCGCCGTACACGGAGCTGGCGTCGTTCGCGGACGGTGTATGGCACATCGCGCTCGACTTCTCGCACTACGCGTTCCTGTTCCAGGACAGCCTGTACTTCGCGACCTACGTGAATTCGGTGGTCGTGGCGGCGATTTCGACGCTGCTGTGCCTCATCATCGGCTATCCGATGGCGTATTACATCGCGCGCTCGAATCCGGCCTCGCGCAACATCCTCATGATGGCCGTGATGCTGCCGTTCTGGACGTCGTTCCTGATCCGCGTGTACGCGTGGATCGGCATTCTGAAGAACAACGGACTGCTGAACAATTTCCTGATGTCGATCGGCATCATTCATTCGCCCCTCGAGCTTTATCACACGAACACGGCCGTTTATATCGGCATGGTGTATTCGTATCTGCCGTTTCTCGTGATGCCGCTCTACGCGCACCTCGTGAAGATGGACCTCACGCTGCTCGAAGCCGCGTACGACCTCGGCGCGAAGCCGTGGCGCGCGTTCGTGGAGATCACGCTGCCGCTCTCGAAGAACGGCATTATCGCGGGCTGCCTGCTGGTGTTCATTCCGGCGGTGGGCGAGTACGTCATTCCTGAGTTGCTTGGCGGCGCGAACACGCTGATGATCGGCCGCGTCATGTGGAACGAGTTCTTCGACAATGCCGACTGGCCGATGGCCTCCGCCGTGACCTGCGCGATGGTGCTCCTGCTGCTCGTGCCTATGGCGCTGTTCCAGCACTACCAGGCGAAGGAACTGGAGGGCCGCGGCAAATGAAACCGAATCGCGTTCTGATGTTTATCGCGCTAGGCCTCGGCTTCGCGTTCCTCTATATCCCGATCCTGAGCCTGATCGTCTATTCGTTCAACGAGTCGCAACTCGTGACGGTGTGGACGCGCTTTTCCACGCGCTGGTATCAGGCGCTCATCACCGACGACGAGCTGATCACCGCCGCCTGGCTCTCGCTGCGCATCGCGCTGATGACGGCGTTCGCGTCGGTATTCATCGGCACGTGGGCGGGCTTCGTGCTCGCGCGCATGGGGCGCTTTCGCGGCTTTACGCTCTTCTCGGGCATGATCAACGCACCGCTCGTGATTCCCGAAGTGATCCAGGGCATTTCGCTCTTGCTGCTCTTCGTGGAAATGGGCAAATTGATCGGCTGGCCCGCGGGGCGCGGCGTGTTCACAATCTGGATCGGCCACGTCATGCTGTGTATTTCGTACGTTGCCATCATCGTGCAGTCGCGCGTGCGCGAGTTGAATCCGTCGCTCGAAGAGGCTGCGCTCGACCTGGGCGCGACGCCGTTCAAGGTGTTCTTCCAGATCACGCTGCCGCTCATTTCGCAGGCGCTTGCGGCCGGCTGGCTGCTCTCGTTCACGCTCTCGATCGACGACCTGGTGCTCTCGGCGTTCCTTTCGGGGCCGGGCTCGACCACGCTGCCGCTCGTGGTGTTCTCGCGTGTGCGCCTCGGCCTGAACCCGGAGATGAACGCGCTCGCTACGCTGTTCATTGCGGTCGTGACCGTGGGTGTGATCGCCGGCAACTATTTCATGCAGCGCGCGGAGCGCAAGCGGATGGCGATGGCCGTTTGATCGCCAACGCGCTTCGAGGCGCATGCAAAAACGGCGCGCGGACAGCCATGTCCGCGCGCCGTTTGCTTTTGGGCGATCGATCGTTACAGACGGTATCCCATGCGAAACCCGCCCCAGTGCCGCCCGTTCACGAAGATCGGCGCGGAGGCGTCCTTCATCATCACGAACGTGCCGCCGCCCATGTCACGACGGTACGTTTGCAGCAGGAAGGGCTTGGTGTGCGAGCCGGCGGCGCGCCCCGCACGGTCGTTGAAGATGCGGTGATTGCGGCAGTTCGCGGCATTCCACACCGGGTCGGCGCCTTGCGGATGCGAGAACTTGCGATTGTGCGTGGGAATGTAGCCGCGCGGATCGATCGCCACGCAGAAGGCGACGCGCTCGTCGAACGCGAGCAGCGGTTCGAGGATCGCGGGCAGCACGCGGTCGGTGAAGGCGGTGAAGCGCGTCATATGCTGCTGCGGGTTCGTGTTCGGCACCGGCGCGTAGACGCTGTCGAACAGATCCGCTTCGCCGATCTCGCCACGCGCGAGCGCGCCTTCGAACTGCTTGCTGACCTGGGCGGCGGCGCGCTGTACGGTCTCGATGAAACGCGTGTCGTCGGTTTCCACGCCCGTGGCGGCGGAAAGTTCGATGAGCGTTTCCGAGACCTCGAGCAACTTGCCGAGCTGATCCTTCGCCTGCACGAAGTTGCGCCCCGAATCTTCGACGCCGGCGACCATCTCGCCCACCTGGCTTTCGAGCCCGTCGCATTTCGTCTCGATCTCGCCCGTGAGCTGGGCGATCTGTCCGGCGTGCTCGTCGAGCTGCATGATCGCCTGGCCGGTGCTGTGCACGGCCGCGCCAATGGTGTGCGTGCCTTCGCGCACGCGATGCGCGCGTTCAGTGTTGGCGGTGCCTTCGGCGATGAGCTGCTCGGTCTGCTGCGTGAGCTGCCCGAGCGTTTGCTCGATCTGGCCGGTAGCCTGCGCGGTTTTCGCAGAGAGGTTCTTCACTTCGCTCGCGACCACGGCGAAGCTCTTGCCCGACTCGCCCGCGCGCGCTGCTTCGATGGCCGCGTTCAGCGCGAGAAGCTGGGTTTGCCGCGCGATCAGCGAGATTTCCTCGGAGACCTTCGAGACATGCGCAAGCGCGCTCTTGAGCGAGCGGATCTGCGTCTCGATGACGGTGACGCTCTCGACCAGCCCGTGAATGTCGGCGAGTGATTCCTCGATGGTCTGCTGCGATTGCTGCACCGTGGCGGCGGTGCCCGTGCTCAGCTCGCGCATGGCGCGCGCTGCCGCGGCGATCTGGTGGTTGCCGGCGAGCGTGTGCGCTGCCGACTCGCGCAGGGCGTGGCACACGTCGGTCTGACGCTGCACGCGCGCGGCGACTTCGTCGACGTGGCCCGCCACGTCGCAGATCTCGATTCCGAGCCTGCCGGCGTGCGCAGCAATGTCGCCAACGACGCCGGCGGATTTTCCCGCGCGGCGGCGACCGCGCAGGCCCAGCAAACGCAAACGTGTCATCGGGTGTCTCCTTGCCCGGTGCGCAATGAAAAGCGCAACGCTGTGAAAAGCGGCGTGCCCAGTCGTCAGCAGGTCCGATCGCCGGGCTTTCTGAACTTTGTTTACGGCGCGTAATACGCAGACTTGAGCGCAGGGGGGGCGCCTGGCGCTATGATCGGGAACTCGGGCGCTCCGCAAGCCTGAAATGAGGAGCACAGGGGCGTCGCGATGGGAGCAAGATGATCGAAGCGATTTTCGGCGGGAGCGCGCCGCTCGCGCTCTGGCAGCAACTGATCCAGCTCTGGGAGCTGATCCTGATGGTATTGCGCTTCCTCTGGGAGCTGGTGAAGCTCCTGGGCGGCGGCGGTTGAACGACAAAAGGGCAGAACGATGATCGACGATTCCACCCGGCGTTTCACCGACCGGGTCGCAGACTACGTGAAATACCGGCCGACCTATCCGCGCGAAGTGGCGACCTTCGTGCACGTGGAGTGCGGCATTGCGCCGGGTGCGCCCGTGGCCGACATCGGCGCGGGTACGGGCCTCTCAACCAGGCTTTTCCTCGACGCGGGCCACCCCGTCACGGCCGTCGAGCCGAACGCGGCCATGCGCGCAGCGGCGGACGAAATGCTAGGCGGCTACAAAGGCTATCGCAGTGTCGCGGGCACGGCGGAGGCGACGACGCTCGACGCCGCGAGCGTGGACCTCGTGAGCGCCGCGCAGGCGTTCCACTGGTTCCACAAGACCGATTCGCAGCGCGAGTTCGCGCGCATCCTGAAACCGCGCGGCAAGATCGTGCTGTTCTGGAACAGCCGCTTGCTCGAAGGTTCGGCGTTCCTGGCGGGCTACGAGGCGCTGCTGCAGCGTTTTTGCCCCGACTACGCGCAAGTGGCCGAAACCTATCCCGACTCGGCCGCGATGGCCGACTGGTTCGGCGACGGCTTCGAGCATCAGACTGTGTTCCCGAATGCGCAGTTGCTCGACTTCGATAGCCTGCGCGGGCGGCTGATGTCGTCGTCGTATGCGCCAAGGGCCGGCGATGAGCGCCACGAGCCGATGCTAGCGGCACTGCGCGAGTTGTTCGAGGCGACGCAAAAAAACGGTACGGTGAACTTCGCCTACGAGACGCGCGTGTACGCGGGGCATCCGCAGCGCGTCTAACGCTCGAACGCGTAGTCGGCGCTGCGCACGCGGCGCGTTTTGCGGCGAAACATGAACGTGAAGCCAGGCCACAGTGCGGTGTTCTTGCCCGCCTGCGTAAGGTAGAAGCTGCGGCACCCCGACTGCCACACGGTGCCCGCGAAACGCGCCTGCAGGCGCGCGTTCCAGCTTCGCTGCGCCTCGGCGCGAACCTCCATCGTGCGCGCGCCCGAGCGCTGCAGCGCGCGGATGCAGTCGGCGATATAGGCGATATGCGACTCGATCATGTAGATCATCGAGTTGTGCCCGAGCGCCGTGTTCGGCCCGACCATGAAGAAGAGATTCGGGAAGCCCGCGACGCTCGCGCCCAGGTACGCCTCGGGGCCGTCGCGCCGCCACGTTTCGCCGAGGTCCTGACCGTCTACGCCCGTCACGTGGAAAGGCGCGTCGACGCCGTTGACCTGAAAACCCGTGCCGCAGACGATCGCGTCGTAAGGCCGGTGCTTGCCGTCGGCGGTGACGATGCCATCGGCAACGACCTCGCGGATCGCGTCGGTGACCAGCTCTGCGTTTGGCTGCGCGAGGGCAGGGTAGTAGTCGCTCGAGAGCAGCACGCGCTTGCAGCCCAGCACGTAGTCCGGCGTGAGCCGCGCGCGCAGTTCGGGCTCTTTGACCTTATGCGCGAGATAGCTTAGCGCGAACTTCGTCGGCGCCTTGAGCAGGCGCGGCTCCACCGCGAAGCCAAGCGCACGCGATTCGTGCTGCCAGTATATGGCGGCACGCGCCACGCGTTGCGCGAAGGGCATGTGCCGGTAAATCCAGCGCCAACGTTCGCTGATGGCGCGATCGCGCCGCGGCATGATCCACGGCGGCGTGCGCTGAAACACCGTGAGCTGAGCCGCGCGCGGCTGGATATGCGGTACGAACTGAATCGCGCTTGCCCCAGTGCCGATCACGGCGATGCGCTTGCCTTCGAGTGCATAGTCATGGTCCCAGCGCGCCGAATGGAAGAGCTTGCCCTCGAAGCGCTCGATGCCCGGGATCTGCGGCATCGCCGGCCGCGAGAGCGGGCCGTTCGCAGCGATCACGATATCGGCTTCGATCGTCCGGATCGCGCCGTCGCGTTCGATCTCCACTTCCCAGACGCCGCGGGCCTGCACGAAGCGCGCCGCGTGCACGCGCGAACGATATTCGATGAAGCGCTCGACGTCATACTTGTGCGCGCAATGGCGCAGGTAGTCGAGAATTTCGTGTTGCGGCGCGTAGGTGCGCGTCCACGCCGGATTCAGCTCGAACGAAAACGAGTAGAGGTGCGAAGGAATATCGCAAGCGGCGCCTGGATACGCATTGTCGCGCCAGGTGCCTCCGAGGCTTGCGGCGGCTTCATAGATCGTGAACGAGTCCACGCCCATACTGCGCAGGCGGATCGCCATGCCGATGCCGGAAAAGCCGCTGCCGATGATGGCGATGCGCAGTGCCGCCCCGTTGCTGGTGCCCATGTGTGCGTCCGCCGTTACGTGTGATGTGCGATGTAGTGTGCGATATGGCGTGATTCGCGCCGATGCAAAACGGGCTCCGTGAAGGAGCCCGTCGTTTGCGTAAGCGGTGTGCGCTGGAGAAGCCTCAGGAGTTGTTCCAGTCGTCCGAGCTGTCGTTGCTGCCCATGTCGACACCGCCGCCGCCCGAGCCGTCGTCCCAGTCGTTCGATCCCTGGCCGAAGTCGAGGCCGCCGCCATTGCCGCTGCCGTCGCGCTGAACACGGCGCCCATCCTCGTCGACGAACACGTCGCGCTCGATCACGCGGTCGCGGCCATGGTTCAGCGCTTCACCGAGCAGGACGCCCGTGAGCAGTCCGCCCATGCCGCCCATGCCACCGCCGCCTTGCTGCACGATCACCTGCGGCTGTTGCTGCGGCGGCGCCGGCGGATACTGCGGCTGACGCCCGAACGCGGCATCGGCTTCACGCGCGTAGCTCGAGTTGCTGCCGTAGTCCGGCGCGGCAGGCTGCGCGTTCGGATCGGGGCGGCCTTCGGCGCGCGCCTTGAGGCTCGCGAACTGGCGTTCGAGGTCCTCGATCTCGTACGGCGGCCGCGGATTCGCGCTGTTCGAGAGCGTTTCGACGAGGCCGCGCAACTGCGCTTCGAGTCCTTCGACTTCCTTTTCGAGCGCTTCGTGGCCCGGTGCGGTCGAGAGCTTCACGTCGAGCTTGAGCGAGCGCACGCCGTTGAGCAGTTCGGTGGCGCGCTTGAGCTGGTCGCGGCGGTCGTCGCCGGCCTTGGCGTCTTCGGTGGACTTCGCGCGGCGCAGCGTCCAGCGCAGTACGAGCGCAATGCCGACCAACAGAATGGCGATACCAATCCACATGCCCATACCAGGACCCTGCCTTTGCGGCGTGGGAGCCGCCGCTGCTTGCTGCGTGAACGGGTTGTTCGATCTGCTCGTCGTCGCCGCGCCGGCGCGCGTGGCGTCAGCGCGGATCTTCGCTTCGACCTGCGCGAAACGCTGCGGCTGGGTAAAGCGGATTTGCGGATCGAGCGTCTTCGCCTGCTGGACTTGGGTGAGCGCGTCGGCGTAACGGCCTTCGCGGTTGAGCACCTGCGCGTAGAGGTAGTGGGCACGCGCGTTGTCCGGATGCGCCTGCAGGACTTCGGTGAGGCCCGAGTCGGCGCGCTGCCAGTCGCCCTGGGACATCGCAGATTCGATCTGCTGCACGCTCGGCACGGCGAACGCCACGCCGCCCGTGAAGGCGAGCGATGCGACAGCGATGCTGGCAGCGGCAAGAAACTTTTTCATGTTGCTGGCCGGGCGGCTTGACGCCCGTCTCCATGGCATTCGATACGGGGATGCGGCGCTATGCCGGCAGCGCGGCCCATGCCGCGCCGCATCCAGCACGCTGGCGCGCTTTACTGCGCCGGCGTGTTCATCTGCTTCTTGAGTGCCTCGAGGCGCTCGTCTACCGACGGCCCCTTGTTGAGCGCCGCGAGCTTGTCGTCGAGCGCCTTGCCGCTCGACTGGTCGGACGAATTCAGCCGCGCGTCCGAGCGCGCGTTCGACAGCGCGACCTTCTCTTCCAGCTTCTGGAAGTCGCCATCGAGATTCTTGCCGCCGATGCCGCCCAGCGCCGTGGCTGCGACGTCCTTCGCCTGAGCGATCTGTTGCTTCGCTTGCAGGATGTTCGAGCGTGCGTTGAGGTCGTTGCGGCGCTGGCGCATGTCGTCGATCTGCTGCTTGAGTTGATCGACCGACGGTTCGAGCTTGGCCAGTTCGCCCGCGAGCGCGTCGCGCTCGGCTTCGGCGGTTTGCTGCGCGCCGAGTGCTTCGCGTGCGAGCGCTTCGTCGCCCGATTGCAGCGCGCGCTTTGCGCCGTCTTCGTACTTCTTCGCCTTGTCGGCGGCCACGTCGCGCTTGCTTTGCTGCGTCGCGACCTGCGCCTGGATCTCGACGAGCGAGTTCTCCGCGCGGGCGATGCTGTCGTCGAGCTCACGCACGATCTGGCGCGCGTCGCGCGACGGATCCTGCACCGAGTCAGCCGCGTCGTTGAGCAGGCCCTTGACGGTGCGGGAGATGGAGTCGAAAAGCGACATGAATTCCTCCAGTGAAATGAGATCGGCCATGATGAGCCGAGGTGCGTGCATGCGGGTTGGGCTCACGCGCCGGCCGGCTGGCGACGGCTGATCCATCTACCAGCTTACGCCGCTTTGCGCCTGGCGCACATGCACCGCGCAAATCGGGGCAAATGCGGCAATTGCAATAGCGTGACGGCGTTTTCTTGCACGCGTATGTTCGTCAGAACGAGGCCTGGCTGCGCGGCTGGGAGTACCGCTGGAGGCCGGGCGCCGCCATCGATCGCGGATATTACACCACGGCCTGTCTTAAAAGGGACTTAAAGGAACAGGCCGCGCACAGCCCTCGCACGAACGGGTAAGCAGGTGTCAAGCGCCGACTGTGACACAGGCGTATGGCTGCGCGAATGCGGCCCGTGTCAGGCGAATTTTCCGCCTTCGGGCGCGCCGTCGTCGCTGTGGGCTTCGTCGCCTGTGTTGCCCGCGTCGCTTGCGTTGCGCCGCGAACGTGCGAAGGGCGCCGAGCTTAGCGGTTGCAGCGGCTCGACGTCGAGCGAATGCGCGGCGGCTGCATCGAGCGCGGCGCTTTCGTCTGCGGCAGCCGCTTCGGCGCTGAGTCGAGCCACCGCCTGCGCGATTTCGCGTGCGGCATGGCTCACGTCTGGTTCGTCGGTGTGCGCGGCGGGCAGGGGAGCGTCTGACGCATGAGGCGCTGGCTCGTGACCGGCGGCGCCGTGAAGGGGCGCAGTTGTCTCGCGATCCGCGTGCGCAGCATTTTGCTGCGCGTCCGGGTTCGCGCCGTTTGCACCGGTGGCCGCCGCCGCGCCATCGGATGGCCGGATCGCGCCTGCGCGGCCCGCGCGCAGCGGCTTCGCTGCCTTTTGCAGCACCTGGGCGAGCGCGTCGGGCTGACGCGGCGCGTTGAGCCGGTCGACAATGCTCGCGGCTTTCACCTGATCGCTCGTGGCGCTGAACGCAATCACGGCGCGGCGCATGAGCTCGCTAATACTGATGCCAAGCTCACCGGCGGTAGCGGAGATCGCGCGCTTTTGCGCGGGCGTGACGAAGACGACGATGCGTTCGCTAGGCTTGTTCATAATCGGCGGGCCGTTGGGTCGGCTTCGTATGACGTCCGTTTTCCTGCCTGCGCCACAGCGATTTGTAAGAATAAGTGCGGGCTTGCCTGGGCGCGAACAGGGGCGTGTAGCAGATCTTTCATCATAAGACGAGTGCGCCGATGCGCAATCGGAAGGTGCTCGGATGGGAACAACCCTGCCTGCAAGAATTTGCCGCTCTTTGTACAAATTTGTGTAATTTTTCGCCTTATATAAGGGCAGATAACGAAACTTTTCGCGCATAAAGGCGCGATCGGTGCAAGCGATCGCCTCGCTCGCAAAAAAATCGGGCGGGAATCACTTCCCAAGAAACTCTTACAAAAAAAGCGCGACCCGCCGCCCGCGATTTCTTTAGAATGCGCTGTTACATTTCGCGAATGGCGCCTGAACGGGCGTGTATTCGCCTGTGGCGTGCCGTAGTGCGCGCCGCGCGGCCGGACGGGGGCGTTGCCGGTCGCGCCGCGTCGCCGGGTTTGAGCCGGCGACGTCGTATGCCGCATTGGCGCCATGACGCCGTGGTCGAGATCCATGCGTGCGAGTTGCGCGCAGCCGGCGCGCGCGAGACGCGCCCATCATTCCAGTCATGCCTATCATCAAACGACCGCCTTCACCGCAGTACCCGAACGAAGATCGGGAACCCTCCTTCAACAACGGGCGCCAGCCGCCTCGCCGTCCTGAATCGGGTGGCGGCTCAGGCGGCGGTTCCGGCGGCAACGGGCCGCGCGATGGCAGCCCGAAGCGGCGCTCCATTGGAACGACGCTCGCGCTCTGGTTCGTCGGCCTGATTGGTACGCTCTGCGTGGTGGGTGCGCTGCTCGTGGGTTACGGGCTCGTCGTGATGGAGCCGCAGCTGCCATCGCTCGACGCGCTCACCAACTATCAGCCCAAGGTGCCGCTGCGCATCTATACCGCCGATCACGTGCTGATCGGCGAGTTCGGCGAAGAGCGTCGTCAGCTCGTCCGCTTCCAGGATATTCCTGATATCCAGAAGAAGGCTGTGCTCGCGATCGAGGACTACCGGTTCTACGAGCACGGCGGTGTGGACTTCGTCGGCATCCTGCGCGCGGGCGTGGCGGACCTCATGCACGGTGGCGCCTCGCAAGGCGCGAGCACGATCACGATGCAGGTTGCGCGCAACTTCTTCCTTTCGAGCGAGAAGACCTACACGCGTAAGGTCTACGAGATGCTGCTCGCCTACAAGATCGAGCGCGCGCTCACCAAGGACCAGATTCTCGAGCTGTACATGAACCAGATTTATCTGGGTCAGCGCGCCTATGGTTTTTCGGCGGCGGCGCGCGTGTACTTCGGCAAGGACCTGAAGGACATTACGGTCGCCCAGGCCGCGATGCTCGCAGGTCTGCCGAAAGCACCTTCGGCGTATAACCCGATCGTCAATCCGCACCGCGCGAAGATTCGCCAGGAGTACATCCTCAAGCGCATGCTCGATCTCGGCTACATCACGCAGGCTCAATACGACGAAGCGATGAAGGAACCGCTGCAGACGAAGACCGCCGGCACCGAGTACAACGTGCACGCCGAATACGTCGCGGAAATGGTGCGTCAGATGATGTACGCGCAGTACAAGGACGAGACCTATACGCGCGGGCTCACTGTCACGACGACGATCGATTCCGCCGACCAGGACGCCGCCTACGCGGCCGTGCGCAAGGGTGTGATGGACTACGAGCGCCGCCATGGCTATCGCGGGCCGGAAGGTTTCGTGCAATTGCCTGCCGACGGCGACGACCGCGAGCAGGCTATCGAAGACGCGCTGACCGACCACCCGGACAACGGCGACCTCGTCTCGGCGGTCGTGATCGACGCGGGTCCGAAGTCGGTGACGGCACAACAACTCGACGGCACCTCGGTGACGGTGACGGGCGAGGGCCTGCGCTTCGTGGCGGCCGCGCTCTCGCCGCGCGCCTCGCAGGCGCTGCACATTCGCCCGGGCTCCATCGTGCGCCTGATGCAAGACGCGAAGGGCAACTGGCAGATCACGCAATTGCCGCAGGTGGAAGGCGCACTCGTCTCGCTCACGCCGCAGGACGGCGCGATCCGCGCGCTGATCGGCGGCTTCGACTTCAACAAGAACAAGTTCAATCACATCACGCAGGCGTGGCGTCAGCCGGGCTCGAGCTTCAAGCCGTTCATCTACTCGGCTTCGCTTGAAAAGGGCCTTGGACCGGCGACGATCATCAATGACGCGCCGCTCTATTTCCCGCCCAGCACGCCGGGCGGCGACGCATGGGAGCCGAAGGACGACGACCAGCCCGAAGGCCCGATGACGATGCGGCTCGCGCTGCAGAAGTCGAAGAACCTCGTGTCGATCCGCATCCTTTCGTACATCGGCACGAAGTACGCGCAGGACTACGTGACGCAGCGCTTCGGCTTCGACGCGGACAAGACCCCGCCGTACCTGCCGATGGCGCTCGGCGCGGGCCTCGTCACGCCGCTGCAGTCGGCGGGCGCGTACAGCGTGTTCGCGAACGGCGGCTATCGCATCAACCCGTATCTGATCGCCGAAGTCGACGATGCGCACGGCCAGCCGATCCTGCGCGCGCAGCCGCTCGTGGCGGGTCAGAATGCGCCGCAAACGCTCTCGCCGCGCAACGCGTTCGTGATGAACAGCCTGCTGCATTCGGTGGCGACGGCGGGTACGGGTGCGGGCACCAACGTGCTCCATCGCAACGACCTGCAAGGCAAGACCGGTACGACCAACGACGCCAAGGACGGCTGGTTCGCGGGCTATCAGCGCACGCTCGTTGCCGTGGCGTGGATGGGCTACGACCAGCCGAAGAGCCTCGGCAGCCGCGAATTCGGCGCGCAGCTCGCGTTGCCGATCTGGGTGGAGTACATGCAGCGCGCGCTGCGCGGCGTGCCGCAGGAAGAGCCGGCGATGCCCGAGGGCCTCACGACGATCAATGATGAACTGTTCTTCTCGGACATGACGCCGGGTAACGGCTTCGTCGCGAGCATCGGTCTGGACTCGGCGAACCCGGCGGGGGCGGCGAGCGATGCGAGCGGGGCGACCGGCAGCATGGGCCCTGGCGGGATGACGCCTCCGAGCGTCACCACGACGGAAAAGAAGCAAATCATGGATCTGTTCGAAACGAACAAACCTTGATTCGGGTTTAGTGAGGTATGCAGGATAAACACGGCGCGTCGGCAACGACGCGCCGTGTTTTGTTTGATGAACGGAATTTCCTTGTGGGCCAAGGAGTTGGCTGAGCTTTCCAGGGCTTTTCCACAGGGCTGCCAACAAAAACTGTGGGTAACTTCCGCGCTGACTTTTCCACAGTTTTTGTTGAAGCCCCTGTTCATAACCCTGGGATATCGAAGCTAACTGCCTGACGCCAAAGGCATTGTGCGCAGGCGAGCCGCATGAGGCATCGAGCGTCAAAATACATTGTCGTAACGCAGTCCGAAGGTTTGGCTGTGCGAACCGCGCGAATACGTGAGGGCCCAGTGTGCGAGCCACGCACCCGTGAGGGCGCCGAGCGTATCGGCAAACAGGTCCTTAAAGGAGAAGCCGTTGGTCCGGCAGGTCCCGTCGAGCGTTTCCTTCAGGAGTCCCGGGACCGTGCCGATCAGCGTGCCATACACGACCGGGTGGTCCGTGTCGCGCGTGAGCCAGCCTCCGAGCGCGCCGAACGGCGCGGACACCGCGAAGTGCTCGAGTTTGTCGGTGCCGGTCCAGCTATCGTCGGTCTGGAAGCGGAAGCCGCCGCGCGAGCCTTCGCAGTCGAGGCCAGCATGGGCAGCGGCGCTGGAGATAATTAATACTGCGAAGCAAATGCTACGCTTCACTTGATGTCCCATGGTCGTGATCTCCCCGGTTGTCGTGCGTCGCTTCTTTCTCACTGCTCATGCCGATCGAAAGAAGAAACGACTCCCTCTCCGATGAGGGTGTCTCTACATATGTAGGAATGCGAATAGTTATGTGGAGATAAAGTCAGGAAAACCTGACTCACGTTACGGCGCAGTGTAACAGTTCTATCCCGAAAATAAGGGTCAGAAAATCCTGACAGAGCAACGACGGAGGACGCAGGGAAGAGGGCTACACGCTGTCCTGATTCTGCGTCGCACAGAGCGCCGCTTCGATAGCGTCTTCCAGCCGGTCGTTACCCCAGAACATGTCCTTGCCGACGAAAAACGTCGGCGCGCCGAAGATGCCCAGGTCGCGCGCCGCCTGGGTCCGCTCACGCAGCCGCTGCCGGTTCGCATCGCTGCCGGCTTCCTCGATGAGCGGCTGCGCCGGGAGCCCCAACGCGGTGAGCATGTGTGCGACCGCTTCGGGCGAATCGACCTCACGGTCGTCGCCGTAGTTGCGCGTCATGACGGCGCGGCACCAGCCGGGCAGCCACGGTTCGTCGGCGGCGAGCACGGCGACGCGCGTGGCGAGCACGGTGCGGCGGGGAAACTCGGTGGGCTGTTGCCACGGCAGCGCGTATTTGCGGCACTGCCGACGCATGTCCTGCCACACATACGCGCCTTTTTCCTTCTGCACGACGAAGGGCGGGCCTTCCCAGCCGAGCGCGTCGAGAATGGGGCCGAGCAGGAAGGGACGCCAGCGCACCGCTACGCCCGCCCGCCCGGCGAGCGCTTCGATGCGCATCACGCTCAAATAGCTGTAGTTGCTGGCCAGGTCGAACCAGAAGTCGAGCGAAGGGCTGGGCACGATGTCGTCTCCGTGATGCGGTTGCGCCGTCGCAAACGGCGCGCTGCCGATCATGGTATCGCGAGACGCACGGAAAAACGCGGGTGTTACTTGTCCTGCGCGGCAGCGCCAACGTTCGCAGCCGGCGCTGTCGCCGCTGTGCTCGCGGCGTGCTCGCTGCCGAGCGTCGCCGGATTCACCGGCGGATTGCCCATTGCCTGGAAGAGCGCGGCCGTATCAGAAAGCCGCGTGCCGCGATAGCGGATTTCGTCGAGCCGCGCGTTACGCCATTGCTGCTCGCTTTGGCGCACCGCGTACCACGGCACGGCACCCAGCTTGTAGCGCGCGTTGGTGTCCTCATAAACGCCCTGGGCCGTGCGCGCCGACGTGCTCGCCGCGTCGAGGGCCTGGGCGTCGTGCTCGAGCGCGGCGAGACGGTCGGCGACATCCTGGAACGCCGTCAGTACCGTTTGCTTGTACGTGTCGTTGGCCGCCTCGTACGACTGCAACGCCGCGCGCCGTTGTGCGAGGAGCGCACCGCCATGAAAGATCGGCTGCGAAAGCGAAGCGCCGATTGCCCATAGCGCGCCCGCGCCAGACGTGACGACGGGCCAACTGAAGCCGCCCTGGCCGAGCGCCGCCGAAAGGGTGATGCTCGGGTACATCTGCGCGGTCGCGGCGCCGACACCGGCTGCGGCAGCCTTGAGCGTGGCTTCGGCGGCTTCGATGTCAGGACGGGTTCTCAGGAGTTCTGAAGGGATGACCACGGGCACCCGCGCAGGCAAGGTCAGGCTGGAGAGATCGAGGTCTGGCGGCGCCTGGTCGGGTGTGCGGCCGATCAGCACGGCCAACGCATGGCGCTGCGCGACCCATTGCTGGCGCAGCCCCGGCAGACTCGCCGCGAGCGACGCCGCGCTTTGCTGCGTGCTTAATAGATCGGTGTGCGAAGCGGAGCCGAGCGCGTAACGCTTTTGCACGTCGTCGGCCTGCGCGTTGGCGAGCGCAATCAGTTGTTCGGTCGTGTCGATCTGCTCATGGAGCGTCGCCGCGCCGAGCGCGCTCGCCACGATGTTCGCGGCAAGCGCGCGCTGCGCGGCCTCGAACTGGAACGCCTGCACATTCACGCGCGAGGCGAGCGCCGCGTTGTTCAGGCGGGTCGCGCCGAACACGTCGAAGGTATAGCGAACGTCGATCAGGCCCGCGAAAATCCCGTACTGCAACTGGTCGATGCCGAACTGCGGGATCGCGGGCTGCTGCTGGCGTTGCGCGATGCCGATCGCGTCGACGGTCGGCAGGAGCGAGCTGCCGATCTGGCCGCGCAACTGCTCGCGGGCCGCTTGCAGGTTGTGGTCAGCGGCGGCGAGATTCGGGCTGTGGGCAAGACCCTCGTTCACGAGCGCGTCGAGCGCGTCGGAGCCATAGAGCGTCCACCATTGCGGCACCGGTTGCGCGCCCGTGACGAACTGCTGGGCGACGCCCTGGGCGGCGACAGTCTGCGCCCGTTGCGTCTCGGTGCCGTAGTGCTCGGGCTGAGGCATGGCCGGCGGCTCGCCGGTCGGCCCCATCGCGCAGCCTGCGAGCGCGAGCGCGACGCATGCGGCGAGCGATCGCAGCGCAAGCACGGAACCTGTTGCGTGCGAGCGCGCCGAGTTGCGCGCGCCCGACGCCGAAGTCAAAGAAGCCTTCTTCATGATGCCTGTTCCGGCGCGTTGCCGGTCTCGTCAGTCTCGCTGCTGCGCACGCGGAACGCGGCCGCGTAAGCCGCGGGCAGGAAGAACAGCGTAAGCACGGTCGCAATCGTGATGCCGCCCATCAGCGCCGTGGCCATCGGCCCGAAGAAGTTCGAGCGCAACAGCGGAATGAGCGCGAGCACGGCGGCCGCGGCGGTCAGCATGATCGGCCGGAAGCGGCGCACCGTTGCGCCCACCACGGCGTCGAAGCGTTTGTGTCCGGCGCGAATGTCCGTCTCGATCTGATCGACGAGAATCACCGAGTTGCGCATGATGATCCCGAACATGGCGATCACGCCGAGCATGGCCACGAAGCCGAACGGCTGCCGGAACACGAGCAGGGCGATCACCACGCCGATCAGACCGAGCGGTGCGGTCAGCACGACCATCAGCACGCGCGAGAGGCTTTGCAGCTGGATCATCAGCAGCGTGAGCACGGCAATGGCGAGCACCGGCAACTGCGCGAAGATCGACGCCTGGCCCTTCGCGCTTTCCTCGACGGAGCCGCCCACCTCGATGTGGTAGCCGGGTGGCAGCGCCGTTTTGACCGACTCCAGCTGCCGGTCGAGCGCATGTGTGACGTCGATGCCTTGCGCGCCCGCGCGCACATCCGACTGCACGGTGATGGTGGGCTGCCGGTCGCGCGACCAGATCACGCCGTACTCCAGATCGTTGGCGAGATGCCCGAGCGCGCCGAGCGGCACCGGGCCGTTGGGCGTGGGCATGGCAAGCGTGAGGAGGCGCGCGGGGTCGACGCGTTCGGCTGCGGGCGAGCGCAGATCGACGCTGATGAGCTTGTCGCGCTCGCGATACTGCGTCACGGTGTAGCCCGAGTAGGTCATCTGCAGGAAGTTGGCGATGTCCTGCGACGAGACATTGAGCGCGCGCGCCTTTTGCTGGTCGATCTGGAAGTGCAGCGAGCGGCCCGCTGGCTCGTCCCAGTCGAAGTTGACGTTGTCGGTGCGCGGATCGGCGCGCAGCGTGGCCGCCACTTTGTTGGCGATGTCGCGCACGGTCGGGATATCGTCGCCGCTCACGCGGAACTGCACGGGGTAGCCAACAGGCGGCCCGTTTTCGAGGCGCGAGAGTCGGGTGCGGATGGCCGGGAACTGGTCGCGCAGCATCGGCTCGAGCCAGCTTGCGAGCTTCTCGCGGTCTTCGACCGACTTCGTCGTGATCACGAACTGGGCGAAATTAGGCTGCTGCAATTGCTGGTCGAGCGGCAGATAGAAACGCGGCGCGCCCGTGCCGACGAAGTCGATGAAATGGTCGATCTCGGGGCGGCCCTTGAGCGCCGCTTCGAGGCGCTTCGTCTGGCGCAGCGTTGCGTCGATCGAGGCGCTTTCAGGCAGGCGCACATCCACGAGCAACTCGGGCCGGTCGGAACTCGGAAAGAACTGTTGCGGCACGAGCTTGAAGCACGCAAGCGCGGCCACGAAAAGCGCGATGGTCAGGATGAGCACGATGGCATGGCGCTCGATGCACCAGCCGATCCAGCCGCGCAGCCGCCGATAGAAACGCGTGTCGTAGATCTCGTGCTCGTGGTCATCGCCATGGGCGGCATTCGGCGCGTTCGGGTCGGGCTTGCGCTCCGGCAACAGCCGGTAGCCCAGCAGCGGAATCAGCACCACGGCCGCGAACCATGAGGCGATCAGCGCGATGGCGGAGACCTGGAAGATCGAGCGCGTGTACTCGCCGGTGCTCGACCTCGCGAGCACGATGGGCAAGAAGCCCGCAACGGTGACGAGCGTGCCGGTGAGCATCGGGAACGCCGTGCTGGTGTAAGCGAACGCGGCGGCGCGCGTGCGGTTCCAGCCCTGCGCGAGTTTCACGGCCATCATCTCGACGGAAATGATGGCGTCGTCTACGAGCAGGCCGAGCGCGAGCACGAGCGTGCCGAGCGAGACTTTGTGCAGGCCGATGCCGAAGAGGTACATCGCGAGCGAGGTGACGGCGAGCACGATCGGAATGGTGATCACGACCACCATGCCCGTGCGCACGCCGAGCGAGACGAGGCTCACGAGCAGCACGATGCCCACGGCTTCGGCCACGGCTTCGACGAAGTCGTCCACCGAGCGCGAGACGGCATCGGGCATGCTCGAGACTTCGACGAGCTTCAGGCCCGCGGGAAGTTGCGCGCGCAACTGCTCGACGCGCGCATCGAGCGCCTTGCCGAGGCGAATGACGTCGCCGCCTGGCTGCATCGTGAGGCCGATGCCGAGCACGGCCTGGTTCTGAAAGCGCATCTGCGTGGCGAGCGGTTCGTCGTAGCCGCGCCGGATCGTCGCGATGTCGCCCAGGCGAAAGGTGCGGTCGTTCACGCGAATCAGCGTATCGGCGATCGCGCCCAGATCCTCGTACTGGCCGCTCGGGCGCACGAACACACGGTCGTCGGCGGTCGTGAGCGTGCCCGCGGCCGAAACGCTGTTCTGCGCGCCGATCACCTGTCCGAGCTGCGTGGGCGAGATGCCGAGCCGCGTCAATTGCGTGTTCGGAATCTCGATGTAGATGCGCTGCTGGGGATCGCCGAAATAGTCGACCTTGCCCACATCGGGCACGCGCAGCAGTTGCTCGCGCAATTTGTCTGCGTAGTCGTGCAGTTGCGCGGGCGAGAAGCCATCGCCTTCCAGCGCGTAGATGTTGGTGTAGACGTCGCCGAACTCGTCGTTGAAGAACGGCCCTTGCACACCCTGCGGCAGCGTGTAGGCGATGTCGCCCACTTTCTTGCGCACCTGGTACCAGGTCTCGCGCACTTCGCTCACGGGCGCGGAGTCCTTCATCGTGAAGAACACGAGCGATTCGCCTGGGCGCGAGTAGCTGCGCAGGAAGTCGATATAGGGCGTTTCCTGCAGCTTGCGGCCGATGCGCGTCGTCACCTGGTCCTCGACCTGGCGCGCGGTGGCGCCTGGCCAGAAGGTCTGGATCACCATCACGCGGAACGTGAAGGGCGGATCTTCCGACTGCGCAAGCCGCGTATAGGCGAACGCGCCGAAGATCGTTGCCAGTGCAACGAGAAAAGTCACGAGCGCCCGATGCCGAAGCGCCCACGCTGAAAGGTTGAAGCGGCCCTCTTCGTGATCGGCGCCTGGACCCGAGCCTGTCACCTGGCTCATGACGCGAAGTCCTCGGGATGCAGCGGCGCGACCGGGCGCACCTGTTCGCCTGCGTGGACCGTGTGTACGCCTTGCAGCACGATGCGCTCGCCGTCGTGCAGCCCGCCCGTCACGGTGATGGTGCGCGCGTCGTAGCGCGCGACGCTCACGCGCCGCAGCTGCAGCACGTTGTCGGGCGCGTGGACGACCCAGATCGCAGGCGCTTCGCCGTCGTGAAAGAGTGCCGTGGCCGGCACCGTGAACACCGCGCTCGCGCTGGCCTCGCTCGGGGCCGCGAACGCCACGTTGGCGGTCATGCCCAGACGCACGTCGGCGTCGGCGTGTTCGAGCGTGAGCTTCGCGCGCCACGTGCGGCTTTGCGGGTCCGCCGCGGCGGCGAGTTCGCGCAGGCGGGCCGTGTAGTGGCGGCCGGGCAGGGCGCCGAGCGTGACCTGCGCGGTGTCGCCGGTATGCAGCGCGGCCACGGCGCGCTCGGGCAGGTCGCACACCACGTCGATGTCGCCCGTCCACGCGAGCTGGTAGACGGCCTGGCCGGCCTGCACGTTCTGGCCGGTATCGGCGTTTTCGGCGGTGATGACGCCGGCGTGGTCCGCGACGATCTGCGTGTAGCGCAACTGGTTCTTTGCCAGTGCGAGCTGCTGCTGCGCCTGGTCGCGCTGGGCCGCGGCCGATGCGTAGGCGTCCTGCGTCTGTTCGAGCTGCGCGCGGGCGATGAGGTTGGCCGCCGATTGGGCCGTGTCGCGATCGAGCTGTTGCTTCGCGAAGACGAGGCGATGCTGCGCAGCGTCGAACTGTGCCTGCGCGCTTGCCGCGTTTTTCTCGAAGTCAGCGGGATCGAGTTGCGCAAGCGTCTGGCCGGGTTTGACGCTGTCGCCAAGCCGCACGCTACGCTCGATGATCTTGCCGTTCACGCGAAACGAGAGCGGCGTGGCGTTGCGCGCCTCGATCTCGCCGGGGTAGACGGGGCTCACGCCGCCGCCGTCGGGGTGCACGACCATTGAGACGGCCGGGCGCGGCTGCGGCGCCGCCTCGTTTTGCTTGCCACACGCAGCCAGCGCGGCAACGCCGAGCACGAAAAGCACGCGTGCGCCATGCCGCCACAGCGCACTGAATTTACCGGTACCACTGCGCATCCTGCTCGATGCGCCACGACCGCGACGATTCACTTGGACCTCGCTTGGACCACGACATGCCTTGTACGCACGCAAACCCCAAAACCACCTGGCCGGTTGCGCCGCCGTTGAGTCGCGGGCGCGGCGCGGCTCGCGCCCCGACCCGGACTTGGGATGATGAGTCGGATTCTAATACAACCTTGTATCCGAGTGCGAAACTGAATCCGAGGAATGTTTCAGTGCTAGACTCGCGTCAATCCACGACACATCACGATGCCCCCAGCCATGAAGCGCATTCGACTCACCCGCGAGCAGAGCCGCGATCAGACGCGCGAGCGCTTGCTCGACGCCGCGCAGGCCACGTTCATGAAAAAAGGGTTCGTAGGCGCGAGCGTCGAGGACATTGCGCACGCGGCGGGATACACGCGCGGCGCGTTTTACTCGAACTTTTCGGGCAAGTCGGACCTGCTTGTGGAATTGCTGCGGCGCGATCACGAAGCCATGCAGACCGACTTGCGCGCCATCTTCGAGACCGAGCTCTCGCGTGAGCAGATGGAGGCGCGCGCGCTCGCCTATTACAGCCGCATGCCCCAGGACAACAAGGTTTTCCTGCTGTGGGTGGAAGCCAAGTTGCTGGCCGCGCGCGACGCACGCTTTCGCACGCGCTTTAACGCTTTCATGAAGGAGAAGCGCGAGAGTCTGGCCGTCTATATCGAGGAATTTGCGGCGCGCGTGGGTACGCCGGTGCCGCTCGATCCCGAGCTGCTCGCGGTTGGCCTGATCGGGCTGTGCGACGGGGTGCAGTTTCTCGCCACGGCCGATCCGCAGCATGTCACGCCGCCGGTCGTCGAAACCGTGTTGGGGACCTTTTTCGCGCGAGTCGTCTTCGGCCGAAGCGCGTGAGCCCGGCGCGCACGAAGCCCGCGACGCGCGCGATTCAGGCGCCGAGGCCAGGGCCGTAGTTGCTGCCGATCAGCCGCGTAACGGACGCGACGTCCTGATAATCCTGCTCGGGCATGCCGTCGAGGATGGCCAGCACCTCGTTGCTCGCGCCGGCCTCGCGCGCGGCGTTCACGAGTTCGTCCTTGTTGGCGGGCCAGCGCACTTCGCGCAGTACGTCGGCGAATTGCAGATCGATGGGTTCGTCGGGAATGCGAGAGGCAGGCATGCGTGGCGTCCTTTGCGCGGGGGGCCGGCGTTGGCGGTCCGCGTCGTCGTCTCGTTCGTTATGCGGAATTTGTTCAGATGATGTCCGCGTCTGGTTTGCGTTGCAGCGGGCAACGCTAGCGCGGCGCCTCAAGCATACACAATCGGCCTCGCACGCCTTCGCAGCGTGCGCAGGCGCTGCTCACTCGCCGCATGTTCGCAACCGGGGGGCCGGTCGGGCTCAGGTCTGCTCGTGCAGGTCCGGGCTAAGTGTTTTGTCGAGGCGGTGCGATTTGGGCAGCGTGAGGTATTCCCAGTGTTGCGGGCCGTTCACGATCACTGGCACGTTGGGAGCGGGCGGCGCCACGGGGGCGTCGTAGGCGTGGGACTGTCCACTTGCGAGCGGGATGTGCGCGCTGGCCTGGGCGACCGGTGATTCCTGCGCAGTGCGTACCGGAGCGGCGAAGCAAGACGCCGACAACAGCACGGTGGTCATCAGTGTCGAGGTTTTCATCGCTCGACCTCCTTTCTCATGCGGCCCATCGGTCGCAGCAAGCGCCGTACCGCGTCCGCCATGTGTGGTGGCGGGGCAGGCGGCCGCGCCAGCCGGGGCGGCCAGGCGCGCCGCTACGCGAAGGGCACAACGAGTCGATCAACGGCTCATGTGCGCGAGGCGCATACGGAAATACCATAATGGCAGGAAATGCACCGGCGCGTCTCGAACGCGTGTGCTTTTTTGTGGGCGATGGCGTTACGCGGGATTAAAGCGAGGGCCGGCGCAGCGCCTCGAAGCGCGTCCAGGGCCATGAGGGACGGTCGCGCATATAGCCGTTGAGCCAGTTCCACTGCGGGTGGCGCTGCATGAACGCCTGGGCGTCGAACGGGCGGCCGCACGGGTGACCCCAACGCGCCCAGAACGACAGATCGCGCGCCATTTCGCCGTCGACCACCTTGCCGTCGTTCGCGCCCCATGGGTTGAACGGCCCGTGGTCCGCGCCGCCGAAGCGCGCATCGTCGAGTTCGAGGTGCCCGCAGATCGTGCGAGAGCAGGGGTTGTCGCTGCGCTCGAGATAGACGTCGTGATGGTCGGCGATCATCGCCTTGGCGAGTTCGGCGTCGATCGCGCCGTGGTGCTCCTGGGCGAGCTGCATGAAGCGCAGGCGGCGCGCGCCGTTGTGGCGCACGTCGGTGTAGTCGTCGGCCTCGCCGGTGCATTCCTGGTTGCGGATCCTGAGGTCGGTGGCCGCGTTGAAGCCGCTGTAGAAGCCGTCTTTCGTGCTCTCGAAACCCGCGTGCTGCAGGCCCAGTTCGTAGCGCGCGATTTCGCCGGTCTTGGTGTCGCCGAGGAGCCAGCTGTTCACATAGCCTGCGTTGTTCGCCTGCGCGAACATCTCGCACCATTGCGCAATGCTCGACGCATACTGCGTCGCCCGGCGCGAGCGATAGAACTCGGGGGCGCCGTTCGCGCGATAGCCGACGAAGTTCGAGATGGTCGTCTCCGTCACCATGAGGCCCGCGCCGTTGATCCAGAAGTCGGTGAGGCTCGAGATGCAGCCGGGCAAGCCCTGCATGAGGATGCGGTGCCCCGAGTCGGGCACGATGTCGAACACGATATTGAAGGCGTCGCCGGCCGCGTAGCGGTCCCACGAGTTGTGCGCCATGACGATACGGCCGTCGCGCGTCGCGCTGCCCGTGGCAATGAAGGCGCTGCAGTGGTGGCCGCGCCGCCCGCGCCACGGGCGCACCGCCGGTTGCCCCTGGGGCGCTTGCTGCGCCGCCGCATGAACCGGCCACCAGCTCTGCAGCAGGTCCATGTAGCCATTCCAGGCGAGCACTTCGGCGAACTTGAGGCCCGCGCCGTCGGCGATGCCCTGGATTTCGTCGGCGAACTCGGTGTCGAGGCGCGGCGTGAACTGCGCAATCGCGGCGTTGATGAAGGTGTCGAAGTCCTCGCCCGTGTCCCATTTCGCGAGGTAGCGCGCGGTGTGGATCGCGTTGCGGATTTCGTTGGCGAGCAATTTGCCGTGCTGCTCGCCCCGGTCGTATGGCTCGCCCTGCAAGTGCACGAATATCCAGCCCGCGTGGTCGCGGCGTACGGCTTCGAGTGAGGGTTCGCTCATCTTCGCTCCGGTGATCCCCGCGTCGATTCTCGCGGCCTTGCGCACGCGCGTCGGTGCGCGGGCGCACAGCACGGGCCGCGTAGCGCCTGCTTTCTGAAACTGCCCTCTGAATTCTAGAAAATCCGCCGCGCTTTGCCACACGCGACACGCCTCACGCGCAAGACTTAGCGCTCGGCGTTCATGCGCTGATAGGCGTCGAGAAGCGAGGTCTTGTACACCACGCCCGCGAGCGTCGGCTCACGCGTGCTTTCGACCACGGGCAGGCGCTCGCCCTGGAACGACATGAAGTGCTGCAGGCCAACGGCGAGCGGCATGTCGGGCGTGAGCACGTCGAACGTCGGCTTCAGGTAGTCGCGGGCGTGCTTGTTCGAGGTGTCGCGGTTTTGCAGCAGATCCGAAGTGATATCGGCCAGCGCGACTGCGCCGAGAAAGCGCCCCGTCTCGTCCGTCACGTAGAGGTACTTCACCGGATATTCGAGGAACACGCGCGTCATTTCCTGCACCGTCGCGCTCTCCAGCACGACGGTCTGCGCGGGGCGCACCAGCTCGCGCATCTGCGTCATGCGCAGGCGCATGCGCTCGGCTTCCTCGCGGTTGCGATGCAGCGTGATTTCGTACATCGATGCCTTGCCGATCGCGCGCGCGACGAAGTACGCGACCACGCACGAAAGCATGAGCGGCAGCACCACCTGGTAGCTCAGCGTCATTTCGAAGATCATCAGGATCGCCATGAGCGGCGCCTGGGTCGCGCCCGCGAGGAACGCGCCCATGCCGACCATCGCGTAGGCGTACGAGGCGGACGTGCCGTCGGGCCAGAGCGCGTGCATGCCCTGGCCGAACAGGCAGCCGAGCACGGCGCCCATGAACAGCGTTGGCGTGAACACGCCGCCCACCGCGCCGGAGCCGACCGTCGCAGCCGTCGCGATGAGCTTGAAAACGAGCACCGTGGCGAGCGCGGTCCAGGTCCACGGCGAATGCAGGATGGAGTTCACGACGCTATAGCCGTTGCCCCACACCTCGGGCGTCCAGACGGAAAGGATACCGACCACGAGGCCGCCGAGCGCGAGCCTCACGGGCAGCGGCGCGTTGAGCCGGCCGAAGCCCTTTTTCGCGGTATCCATCATCATGAGGAACTGCGGCGCGAGCGCGCCGCACAAGAGGCCGAGCGCCACGAACAGCAGCACCTCGACGCCCGTTACCGCCGGAAACACCGGCATTTCATACGGCGGCTTGTAGCCCGCGAACTCACGCATCGTGATGTTGGCGACCACCGAGGAGACGACGATCGGCCCAAAGCTCTCCATGACGATGGAGCCGAGCACGATCTCGGTCACGAAGAACGCGCCCGCGATAGGCGCGTTGTACGCCGAGGTGATACCGGCCGCCGCGCCGCACGCGACGAGCAGGCGCAGGCGCGACGGATCGAAGTGCACCCAGCGGCCGATCAGCGAGGCGGCGAGGGCGGCGAGTTGCACCATCGGGCCCTCGCGGCCGATCGAGCCGCCGCTCGCGATCGTAAAGAGCGACGAGAGACTGCGCCAGATGCTCGTGCCGATGGGCATGACGCCGTCGCCGATCGCCACCGCCTCGATGTAGTCGGCGTGGATCGCCTTGCTGCCGTTGCTCGGTGCCTTGCGCCGCGCGAGCAGCAGCAGGCAGCCCGCGATAAAGCCGCCGACGGTTGGCATCCAGATGCGCCGGTGCCACGGCAGATGGCGCGCCATCTCGACGAGGCTGCCTTCGCTGCCCGTGAAAAACAATTGCACGTGCGCGATGCCTTCGCGAAAGATCACGGTCGCAAACGCGCCCGCAACGCCCACGATGACCGACCAGATCAGCATCGTGTGGGCGTCGGACAGGCGAAAGAGATCGCGGGCGCGAGTGCGCAGTTTCAGCAGGAATGACAGCACGGCGAGCGGGTCGGGTTACGGGTGAAAGAAAGCCGCGCGTGCGCAGAGCGCGACGTGCGGCAGGAAGCATAACGGGTGCGCGGCGGCAACTGTGCGCCGCGTGCGCGAAACAGGGCGGCTGCGGTCACGTCCCTCGGCGCGCGCGCAATCAGCGCACGGCCCGGTCGAGTTCGGGGTAGTGCCGGAAGATGCCCGTTTCGTTGAACGGCAACCGCCGCTCCGAGGCAAGATAGGCGGCGATATTCGGTCGCTTCGCGACGGCGTCGTGCAGCGCGACGACATGCGGATAGTGATCCGCGAAATGCTTCGTCGCTTTTGGAAACGCGTAGCGCAGGCCCTCGACGATCTGAAACATCGAAAGATCGACATAGGTGAGCGCGGTGCCCACCATGTGGCGCGGGCCGTCCGGATTCTGCGCGAGCACGCGCTCGAAATAGCGCATGAATTTCGGAATGCGATGCGCGATGAAATCCGCCGAGCGCGCCTTCGCGGCGTCCTTCTGGTCCTCGTAGTAAAGCGCGCTCGCGATGGGGTGATGCGTGTCGTGCGCCTCGGTCACGAGGTCCGCGATCGTGAGCTGCAGGCCGTTCGCGACGATGCGCAGGCCTTCGTCGCGCGGCGCGAGCTTGAGCTTCGGGCCGAGAAAGAAAAGGATGTTGGCGGTTTGCGACACGATGAGGTCGCCGTCCTTGAGGAAGGGCGGCGCGAATGGCGGATACGGCTGCGCGCTTTCCAGCTCGCTCATCATCGCGCCGATGCCGAGGCCTTCTTTCTTCTCGCCGCGCGCGACATCCACGTAGGGCGCTTGCGCTTCTTCCAGCGCGAGCCGCACGAATTCGCCCCGGCCCTGCAAGCCGTCCCAGTAATAGAGCTCGTATGCCATCGGTCGTCCCCTTGCGTTCGTTGCCGTGCTCGCCTCGGCGCGCGCGGCGGCTGCCCACGCAACGGGCAGCAACGCACAGTATCGCTCGCAACCGTCGCGCCTGGTTCGCGCGTGGCGCGCACTCGCGAGATGGCGCAAAACGGCCGCGCGCTGAAACGCAAAAAGCCCCGCTGCAAGCGGGGCCGGTGGCCGGGCGCGCCGGCACACAGGGGAACGGGGCGGGGCGCGCGGCCCCTGGGCGCCGGATCATCCGAACAGGCGCTCCACGCCCCAGGTGATCGCAAGACCGCCGCCAACCAGCCACAGGTAGATGATGAAGCCGGCTGTCAACGCCCGCGGGCCGGCCTGGCGGATTTGCGAGACACGTGTCTCGATGCCGAGCGCCGTCATCGCCATGGTCAGCGCGAAGGTGTCGAGCGTGTTGACCGCATGGGTGGCCGTTTCGGGCAGTACGTGAAGCGAATTCACGATCACGAGCGCGAGGAAGCCGAGCGCGAACCAGGGCACCGCGAGCTTGCGTGCGCCGCCGTGGCTGGCATGGCCGTCGGCCAGCGCCTTGCTGCGCGCCGCACGGTTGAGCCACACGCCGAGCACGAGCAGCACGGGTACGAGCAGCATCACGCGCGTCATCTTGACGATGGTGGCGATATGCGTGGCCTCCGGGCTCACGTTGCTCGCCGCGCCCACCACCTGGGCGACTTCGTGAATCGTGCCGCCGAAGAAAAGCCCGGCGCCGAGCGTGTCCAGATGCAGCCAGCCTGCCTTGTAGATCACCGGGTAGAGGAACATCGAGAGCGTGCCGAACAGCACGACGCTGCCCACCGCCATGGCGCTCTTGTGCGGCTTCGACTGCAGCGTGGATTCGAACGCGAGCACGGCGGCCGCGCCGCAGATCGCGCTGCCGGCCGCCGTGAGAATGGCGGTGTCGCGGTCGAGCTTGAGCAGCTTCATGCCGACCCAGGTGCCGATCACCAGCGTGCTCACGACGATCACGACCGACTCGACGAGCCCCGGCACACCGACCTGGGCGATCTCCTGCAGGCTCACGCGCAGCCCGAAGAACGCAACGGCAATGCGCAGCAGTTTGCGCGCGGAGAAGTTCACGCCGGCGGCCCAGCTTTCGGGCATGCCGTCGCGCAGCGCATTGCCGTAGATTGCGCCCGCGACGATGCCGACGATCAGCGGGCTCATGCCGAGCCCGGCGATGGCGGGCAGCGAAGCGATGCTGGTGACGGCCGCCGCGAACAGCGCGACGAACAGCACGCCGTTGAGCTGCCCGCGGGTGGACGGCAACGCGTGCGCAAGACTGGGAGTAGACATGACGGCCTCTCTACCGGATGCACCGGTCGAAAAATGGGGTAGCGAACAGGTCGCTATCGAATGGCCTAATCCTAAGTTAGATATATCGATATGAAAAATCGTGATTTGTGAAGTAATATATAGGACAACACGATGGTTTTCCACGATGACCCCGGAACAACTGATAACTTTCGCGGCAGTCGCCGAGCATCTCAACATCAGCCGAGCTGCGCTGGCGCTGCATTTGTCGCAGCCGGCCGTTTCGGGCCAGCTGCGGCTGCTGCAGGAGGAGATTGGCGAGCCGCTTTATCAGCGCGACGGCCGAGGCGTACGCCTCACGCCTACGGGCGAGCAACTCGCGGGCTACGCGGCCCGCTTGCGCGACACCTGGCGCGACGCACTGACCTACCGCGACGCGTTGCGCGGGCTCGAGCGCGGCACGCTGCGCATCGGCGCGACCACCACGCCCGCGAGCTACCGGCTGCCGTATCTGGTGGCGCAATTTCATGGGCGCTATCCGCAGGTCAAGCTCGAAACGTCGAGCGGGAATACGACAGACGTCGTGGGCATGCTCGGGGCAGTCGACATCGCGCTGATCGAAGGGCCGGTGGGCGAGCAGTTGCCGCCGGATACGGCCGTGCATCCGTGGCTGGAGGACGAAATCGTCGCCATCGTGCCGCGCGCTCACGCGCTGGCGTCGCAGTCCGACACGCAAGGGGAGTCGGCCGCGCCGATGCCGGCCATTACGGTGGAAACGCTCGCGCAGTGGCCGCTCGTTTTGCGCGAGGATGGCTCGGGCGTGCGCCAGGTGGTCGAACGGGCGTTCGCGCGCGCGGGCGTGCCCATGCGCGTGGCGCTCGAGATCGCGGGCGTGGAGGGCGTGAAGGAAGCGGTGCGGGCGGGCATGGGCATCGGCTTCGTTTCGGCCATGTCGATGCGCCACGAGAACGGCGCGCTGCGGCTGATCAGCCTCGGCCCCGAACCGCTTGCGCGGCGCTTCTCGATTCTGGTGCCGCACGCGGGCGCGGCTTCGCGCGTCGCACAGCGCTTTCTGGAACTGTGTCTCGCGGACGTTCCCGGCGCGTAATTCACCAGACGCACCCGACCCAGGGCAATCCAGAATGGCGGCCTGAGCGGCTAGCGCGCACTATCCGCCCTAATCAACCGGCGCGCAGGCGCTTTTTTTCGGGCTGGATTTGGAACCGGTTCCAAGAAAAGCGAAATGCGCGGTGGCAGGCAACAGGAAGAAGGCAATGGCGGAAGTAGCAATCGTGGCGAGCGCGTTCGGCGCGCAGGCAATCAGGCGTGACGGGCATGCGGCGTGGAGCCGGCTGGCGCGGCGCGCAGGCGCTCAGGCGTTCGAGGTGCGGCGCGAACTGATGCACGATGCCGACGTGCAGCCCGATGCGCTGCGCGCGCTCGGAACTGCACTTGCGAACGAAGGTTTGTGGCGCGTCTGGTCCACGCCGGACGCACTCTATGGCGACGATGGCGCGCTCGACGAGGCCGCGCTTTCCTCCGCGCTCGCAGCGGGCCGTGCGCTTGGCGCACGCTTCGTGAAGCTGCAGCTCGGCGGTTTCGCGGGCGAGGCTTGCGCGGCGCGCCTCGCGAGTCTGCTCGAAGAATTGGGGGCGTGCACTGGCGCAACTGACGACCGGGCGCAAGCGGGCCACGGTCCTCGCGTCGTCGTCGAGAACGGTCAGCTCGAGCAGGGCGGCAAGCTCGACCAGTTCATCGGCCTTTTCAATGCGTTGCGCGACGGCGGTGCACCGGGCGTGATCGGCATGACCTTCGACATCGGCAACTGGCAATGGCCGGGCGAGCCGCCTCTGCTTGCCGCCGCCGCGCTCGCGCCGTACGTCGAATACATCCATTGCAAGGCCGTCGTGGGCGAGGGCGCACGCCGCTTCGCCGCGGCGCCGGGCGACGACGACGCGGTGTGCCGCGCCGCGCTCGCATTGCTGCCGACACACGTGCCACGCGGCATCGAGTTTCCGTTCGACCCGGCTCGCGTGGAAGACGACGCCGCGCATTACGTCGAATGGCTCGCAGCCGCTTGAGCACACGCAGCCGGGCCGCAGACACCCCATACGATTCATCAGGAACGCATCTCATGACCGCAGCACTCGATGTCATCACCTACGGCGAAGCAATGGCGATGTTCGTCGCTACCGACCCGGGGCCGCTCGCCGAGGTCGCGCATTTTACGAAGCGCGCGGCGGGCGCGGAGCTCAATGTCGCGACCGGCCTCGCGCGCCTCGGCTTCAAGGTGGGCTGGATCAGCCGCGTGGGCGCCGATTCGTTCGGCCAGTTCGTGCGCGACGTGCTCGCGCACGAAGGCATCGACGCGCGCTGCGTGAGCACCGACACGCGCTTTCCGACCGGCTTCCAGCTCAAGTCGAAGAACGACGACGGCAGCGATCCGGCGGTCGAGTATTTCCGCCGCGGATCGGCTGCAAGCAAGCTCTCGGCTTGTGACTATCAGTCCGACTATGTGCTCGGCGCGCGTCATCTGCACCTGAGCGGCGTGGCGCCTGCGATCTCCTCGTCGTCGCGCGAACTGGCTTTCAAGCTTGCACACGAAATGCGGGCCGCGGGCCGCACGATCTCGTTCGATCCGAACCTGCGCCCGACGCTCTGGGGCTCGCAAGCCGAGATGGTCGGCACGCTCAACGAACTCGCGAGTTTTGCCGACTGGGTGCTGCCAGGCGTGGGCGAAGGCCGCGTGCTGACGGGCTCGGACGATCCTGAAGCCATCGCGCAGTTCTATCTTTCGCGCGGCGCGCGCGGCGTGATCGTGAAGCTTGGTGCAGAGGGCGCGTACTACGCCACGGCCGAAGGCGAGCAAGGCCGCGTCGCGGCGCAGCGCGTGGAGCGGGTGGTCGATACCGTGGGCGCCGGCGACGGCTTCGCCGTGGGGGTGGTAAGCGCGCTGCTCGAAGGGCGTGCGCTTGCTGCCGCGGTCGCTCGCGGCAACCGCATCGGCGCGCTGGCCGTGCAGGTGATCGGCGACTCGGAAGGCTTGCCGACGCGCGCGCAGCTCGACGCGCTAGAAGGTGCACAGCAGGCGGGCGCCGCTGCCCCGGCTGCGGTATAGCGGCATCAGCGCGGCACAAGCTGGAACCACGCAGCGCAACGCAACGCGAATTCGCAAGCGCCGCGCCAAATGACATGAGACCAGAGGGCGGCACCACCCGGTACCAAGCCCCCCCGTTCAACTGGAGACACCGATGACCTCAACCTCGCTCGCACCGCGCCGCTGGTGGGCAATCATGCCGATCGTGTTCATCACGTACAGCCTGGCCTACCTCGACCGCGCCAACTACGGCTTCGCCTCGGCGGCGGGCATCAACCGCGATCTCGGTATCAGCCCAGGGCTTTCGTCGCTGATCGGCGCGCTGTTCTTCCTCGGCTATTTCTTCTTCCAGCTGCCGGGCGCCATGTATGCCGAGCGGCGCAGCGTGCGCACGCTCGTGTTCGCGAGCCTCGTGCTGTGGGGCGGCTGCGCGGCGCTCACGGGCGTCGTCACGAACATCCCGTCGCTCATGGCGATCCGCTTCGTGCTTGGCGTGGTCGAAGCGGCCGTGATGCCCGCCATGCTCATCTTCATCAGCAACTGGTTTACGAAGTCCGAGCGCTCGCGCGCCAACACGTTCCTGATTCTCGGCAACCCGGTCACTGTGCTGTGGATGTCGGTCGTCTCGGGCTATCTCGTGCATGCGTTCGGCTGGCGTCACATGTTCATCGCCGAAGGCGCGCCGGCTGTTTTGTGGGCCGTTTGCTGGTGGTTCCTCGTGCGCGACAAGCCCGCACAGGTGACCTGGCTCTCCGACGATGAAAAGCGCGCGCTCGACGCCGCGATGCGCGCCGAGCAGGCCGCCATCAAACCGGTGCGCAACTACGCCGAGGCGTTCCGCACGCCCGCCGTGATGCTGCTATCCGCGCAGTACTTCTGCTGGAGCATTGGCGTGTATGGCTTCGTGCTGTGGCTGCCTTCGATCGTGAAAAATGGCTCGGCGCTCGGCATGGTCGAAACGGGCTGGCTCTCCGCGGTGCCGTATCTTGCGGCGACCATCGCGATGCTCGCCGCCTCGTGGGCCTCGGACAAGCTCGACAATCGCCGCGCCTTCGTGTGGCCGTTCCTGCTGGTCGGCGCGCTCGCTTTTGCCGGCTCTTACGCGCTCGGCTCGACGCACTTCTGGATTTCGTACGCGCTGCTCGTCGTAGCCGGCGCGGCGATGTACGCGCCGTATGGCCCGTTCTTCGCGATCGTGCCGGAACTGCTGCCGAAGAACGTGGCCGGCGGCGCCATGGCGCTCATCAACAGCATGGGCGCCCTCGGCTCGTTCGTCGGCTCGTACGTGGTCGGCTATCTGAATGGCGCGACGGGCTCGCCTGCGGCATCCTATGCGTTCATGAGCGTGGCGCTCCTCGTTTCGGTGGGCCTCACGCTCGCCGTGAAGCCGCAGCGCGTCGCCGCCCGTGCTTATGTATCGCCGGCTCACGGAAAATAACGTCTCTTTATCCAGCGCACTTATGAAGCCGAAAATCGTTGTCTACAAAGCCGTGCCCGCCGATGTCGCCGACTACCTGCGCGAGCACGCCGACCTGATCGAAGTCGACGCCGACCAGCCCGGTGCACTCGCCGCCGCGCTAAAAGACGCCGACGGCGCGATCGGCGCGAGCGTAAAGATCACGCCGGCGATGCTGGAAGGCTCGCGCGTGAAGGCGCTCTCCACGATCTCCGTGGGCTACGACCAGTTCGACGTGCCCGATCTCACGAAGCGCGGCATCGTGCTGGCCCATACGCCCGACGTGCTGACTGAATCGACGGCCGATACCGTGTTCTCGCTCATCCTCGCGAGCGCGCGCCGCGTGGTCGAACTGGCCGACTGGGTGAAGGCGGGCCACTGGAAGGGCAGCATCGGCGCGCCGCAATTCGGCGTGGAAGTGCAGGGCAAAACGCTCGGTATCGTGGGGCTCGGGCGCATTGGCGGCGCCGTTGCGCGGCGCGCGGCGCTCGGCTTCAACATGAAGGTGCTCTACACGAACCGCAGTCCGAACGAGGCGGCCGAGCGCAACTATGGCGCGCGCCGTGTCGAACTCGACGAACTGCTCGCAAGCTCGGACTTCGTCTGCCTCCAGGTGCCGCTCACCGACGCCACGCGACACCTGATCGGCGCGGAGCAACTGCAGAAGATGAAGAAGAGCGCGATTCTGATCAACGCGTCGCGCGGTGCGACGGTGGACGAGCCAGCGCTGATCGCGGCGCTCGAAGCGGGCACGATTCACGGCGCGGGCCTCGACGTGTTCGAGCGCGAGCCGATCGATCCCGCGTCGCCTCTGCTGCGTATGCCGAACGTCGTGGCGCTGCCGCACATCGGCTCGGCCACGCACGAGACGCGTCACGCAATGGCGCGCTGCGCGGCGCAGAACCTCGTCGCGGCGCTCGCCGGCACGCTCGACGTGAACGTCGTCAACCGCGAAGTGCTCGCGCGATGAATATGGCTGCGGGCGGCGCGACGCGTTCGCACAACGGCGATGACGCGGAAAAGGACGCTGCGGCCACGGCGCCGCGCCGCGCGACCATCAGCGACGTGGCGCGTGAAGCGGGCACGGGCAAGACCAGCATTTCGCGCTATCTGAACGGCGAGCTGAGCGTGCTGTCGCCCGACCTGCGCGCGCGCATCGAAGCGGCGATCGAGCGGCTCGACTATCGCCCCAACCAGATGGCGCGTGGCCTCAAGCGCGGCCGCAACCGTCTGCTGGGCCTCTTGCTCGCCGATCTCGCCAATCCGTATTCGGTGGAGATCCTGCAGGGCGTGGAGGAGGCGTGTCACGCGCTCGGCTACATGCCGCTTATTTGCCACGCGGCGAACGAAATCGACATGGAGCGGCGCTATCTGCAACTGCTGACCACGTATCGCGTGGAAGGCGTGATCGTCAATGCACTCGGCGTGCGTGAATCGATGCTGAAGCCCGTGGCGAGCGGCGGCATTCCGGCCGTGCTGATCGACCGTACCGTCGACGGTCTCGATGCGGATATGGTCGGCCTCGACAATGCGGCAGCCGTGCGCCTTGGCACGGAGCACTTGCTTGCGCGCGGCTACGACGACATCGTGTTCGTCGTGCAGCCGTTCGAGCAGGTGAGTTCGCGGCGCGAGCGTGAAGCGGCGTTTCGCGAGTCGATGCAGGCGACGAAGGGCGCGGCGCGTGGCCTCACGCACGTGCTCGATCTGCACGACGAAGCGGCCGTGCAAGCCGCGCTCGCGGCGCTCGACGCCCATGTGGCCGAGGCGCTCGCGCGCGGGGCGCGCTGCGCGCTGTTCGCAGCCAACGCGCCGGTCGCGCTGCGCCTGGCCTTGCATCTGAAGGCGGCGCTTGGTGCGCAGTGGCAGCAGCGCGTGGCGCTAGTCTCCATCGACGATCCGGAGTGGGCCGAGCTTGCCGGCATCACCACGATCCGCCAGCCCACGCGCGAAATCGGCTATCGCGCCGTGGAGTTTCTGCACGAGCGCATCGAAGGCGCGGCACCCAAGGCCCGCGCGGCGGCGTTCGAGGGCGAGCTGGTGGTGAGGGCTTCGACGCTCGGGTGACTGCGGCGCTATCCCCCCAGCACGTTTTGCGGGTTGAATGAGCGCTTCCACGGCACGATTCCCAGGCCTGCGCGCAGCCGGGCCTGCGCGCAGGCGCCAATATCTGCGATCATTCGGGCTGCGGCGCGCGTACGTGCGTGCCGAACGTCATAAGGAAGCCCATGTCCGTAGCCCCGATCACGCTCGTCTGCCTTTCGCTCGCGACGCTGTTCGTCGCCGCCTTGCCCGTATCGCTCTATCGCCGGCTGCGCGCGCCATTCGCGCTCGACTGGCGCGATACGATCGCGGGCGTCGCCGTCTTCGCCTTCTTCGCGACCGTGATCGAGCGCGCCATCAACGACTACATGCTGCACGAGAACGCCGCCGCCGCGCAGGTGCTCGCCAATCCCGCTTTCTTCGTGCTGTACGGCGCGCTCATCGCGGGCGTGTGCGAGGAGGTCGGCCGCTATATCGCCATGCGGATCATCGCGCGCCGCCGCGGCGCGCGCAAGCCCAATACCCCCGCGGACGGCGCGGCGTTCGGCTACGGCATCGGCCATGCGGGCGCGGAGGCGTGGTTCGTCGGCGTGCTCGTGCAACTGCAGTGGATCGTGTTTTCGGTGCTCGCCAATCGTGGCGATCTCGACGAGCATCTCTCCAACCTCACGATGGACTCGGTCTTGCGCGTGCATCTGATTCTCGCGAGCCTCTCTCCGCTTTTCGCGGGCGTGTTCGCGCTCGAGCGTACGGCCGCATTCGTATTTCAGATTGGGTTGTCGGTGCTGATGTGGCGCGGCGTGCGCGCGGGATGGCGGGGGATTCTGCCGCTCGCGATCTTGGCGCACGCGCTCATCGACGTGCCTGCGGCGATGTATCAGGCGCGTCTCGCGCCGCTCGTCGTCGTGGATGCTGTGTATGCGGTGGCGGCTCTCGTGGTCGCCGTCGTGCTTTTCAGAACGTGCCGCGCTGAGCGGCGCGTCGCGCGCGCGGCTTGAGGCCGCGCGTTTCACTCTCATTTTTCTGGCGTCAATGGAAGCCTATTTGTTTGAATGCGCGAGCCCCGATTTCGACGAACTCGCCCGCGTGATCGCCGACATCTTTCCCGAGCAGACGCGCTTTGCCGAAGAGCCGAACGAAAACGGCGTGCCGCAACTGGTCGTGCACTGGGTGGCGATGCGCTTTGGCTCGAAGGCGCGCCGCATGGCGCTTACGGTCGCGATCGCGCCTGCAGCGCTCGCGCGCTATCGCGCGTTGCCGCCGCGGCTGCGCGGGCGTAGCTTCGCGGTATTGCGAGCCTATGTGGAGGCGACGATCGAATCGCTCGAGGAACAGCACGCGAAGGGCGAAGAGGTGCCGCACGAGGTAACGATCGCGCTGGACGAAGAGTTTGCGTAAAGGATGAAGAGGACGAAGACGCGACGACTTGGCGGCGAAGCGCGGGGCGCACTGCGCCCCGTTCAGCGTTGTCCTGAAGCTCAGCTGGCGAGCTTGTAGACCTTGGCGAAACGCGCGGCCTGCACAACGCCATAGTCGCCGGGCGCGTATTGCATGACCCAGTCGCCAGCCACGCCGCTCAGGCGATCGCCGCCGGCCGAACGCACGAGCGTAAACGGCTCGTCCATACGCCTGGCGAGCACCACGACCTGGTGGTTGCGATACGCGCCGGCTTCGCCGTGGGCGAGGGTGTCGCTCGCCGGCAGGTACTTCGCATCGAACCGGTCGCGAGATACGACCCAGCGATCGCCGGTCGAACCGGTGATGATGGCGTCGCCCGGGGCATAACGGTTCGGGCCTTCCAGGCTCATCAGTTCGCCGGCAGCGGCTGCGAACTCGACGCTCACGGTTTCGTCCTTGACTACGCGCTGTGCGGCAGGGTCGACGCGCAGGTCGAGTTGGGTCAGTTCAATCATGGCGGCAGCAGCGGACCTGCTTCACAAGAATCGGGTTCCAAAGAAACGACGGCCGGGCGAAACTGCCCGGCCGTCGCGCGGTCCGCAAGGGTACCCTGGATCGCGCCGCCGCGCACGCCTTGGAGCGTGGCCCGTTCGACGGGTGCCCTTACTGTGCCTTTTTGCGGGACGCGGCGTTACTGCGCGGCCGGCGTGCTGGCCGCTTCGCCCTCGCCTGGCGCTGCTTCCGCGGACGGCTTCGCCTTACCCTTGTGCTTCGGCTTCATCGGCTTGCCCGACGGGCCATGCTCGCTGCCGTGGCGGAAGGTCTGGTCGGCGAGCTTCTTTTGCTCGGGCGAGAGGCTCGTGTAAAGCGGCTCGAACGCCGTGACGAGCTTTTGCATGTCGTCGGCGTGGGCCTGCGAGATTTGCGCGTACTGCTTCATGTCATCTAGCGCGTTGCGCGTGCTCTCGCCCTCCATGCGCTGCTTGTAGAGGCCGGCCATGGTCTGGCCGTTGCTGCGCATGACATCGGCGAACGTCTTCCATTGCGGCTCTTGCTCGGGCGTGATCTTGAGCTGCGTATGCAGCCACGTGATGCGCTCCTCGACACGCTGCTGATGCTGCGCGGCGCGCACGTCGGCGCTCGATGCGGCCGAGGCTGCGGCGGCCGGAGCGGCGCTTTGTGCAAATGCGCCGCTCATCGAGAGCGTGGCGGCAAGGATGACGAAAGCTTTCTTCATTGTGACTCCTTGAATCATTTCGTAGCGGGTAGCACGGCCAGATCGGCTGCAGCCGTTATTAGTACCACGTTCTCGCTACACGACGGCCCGGCTGCGACACTTGCTTACAAACGAAACGCGTGGAAATACCCGTCGCGCATGGCTTGCACGCCGCGACCGCCGCTCGGCCGGCGAGCCGCGCGCGATAATGACGCCGTTCAGACCTCTCGAAGAGACCACCGCCCGATGAGACCTCCGCGCCTCGATCAACTCGACGACCTAGACCGCAGCCTCGTTGCGCTGCTGCAGGAAAACGCGCGCGAAAGCGTCGCGAATCTCGCACGGCGCCTGGGCGTCGCGCGCACCACGGTGCTTGCACGCATCGAGCGTCTCGAGCGCACGCAGGTGATCGCCGGCTACGGCGTGCGTCTCGGCCAGGACGTGCTCGACGCGAGCTTGCAGGCGTGGGTCGGGCTCATCATCGCGCCGCGCCACGGGCCCGATGTGCAAAAGCGCCTCGGCAAGATGCCCGAAGTGCAGTTGCTGTGCGCCGTGAGCGGCGAGTACGACTACGTGGCGTGGCTGCGCGCCGATTCGCCCGACCGCCTCAACGACCTGCTCGATCAGATCGGCGGCATCCCGGGCGTGGAGCGCACGACCACCTCCATCGTGCTCGCACGCAAGGTCGATCGCGGCTCCGTGACGGGCTGAGTGACGGGCGAAATGCGGACCAAACGGGAGGCTGGACGACGGGGTTTGCCGCATCGAAATTGACCGTTTTCGTCATTTCGACGAAATGTATCGTCATAATGACGAAAACCACGGTCTAAACGCATCGTTTTGTGTCTATGAACCGTTTTTGTCTCTCCCTAGACTGTGTTTGAGCGGGCGCTGCCCATCCCCAAGCATAGAAAACCAAAGGAGATGACACATGAAAGTTGCGATTGCAGGCGCCGGCCTGATCGGCCACACCATTGCCCACATGCTGCGCGAGAGCGGCGACTACGAAGTGGCTGCCTTCGACCGCGATGCGAAGGCGCTCGAACCGCTCGCCGCGCAGGGCATTCCCACCGCGCGTGTCGATTCCGGTGACGCTGCCGCGTTGCGCGGCGCGCTCGAAGGCTACGACGTGCTCATCAACGCGCTGCCGTATTACCTGGCGGTGAACGTCGCCTCGGCGGCCAAGGGCGCGGGCGTCCATTACTTCGATCTGACCGAGGACGTGCGCGCGACTCACGCGATCCGCGCGCTGGCCGAAGGCTCGGATCATGTCTTCATGCCGCAATGCGGTCTCGCGCCCGGCTTCATCGGCATTGCGGCGCATGCGCTCGCGAGCCGCTTCACCGAGATCCGCGACGTCAAGATGCGCGTGGGCGCGCTGCCGCAGTTCCCCACCAACGCGCTCAAGTACAACCTCACCTGGAGCGTGGACGGCCTCATCAACGAGTATTGCCAGCCGTGCGAAGCGATCCGCGATAGCCGCACGCAGTGGGTGCAGCCGCTCGAAGGCCTCGAGCATTTCTCGCTCGACGGCGTGGAGTACGAAGCCTTCAATACCTCCGGCGGTTTGGGCACGCTTTGCGAAACGCTTTCGGGCAAGGTTGAATCGCTCGACTACAAGTCGGTACGCTATCCGGGGCATCGCGCACTCATGCAGTTCCTGCTCGAAGACCTGCGTCTTTCGAGCGACCGCGACACGCTCAAGTCCATCATGCGGCGCTCGGTGCCCGCCACGGAGCAGGATGTCGTGCTCATCTTCATGACCGTGACCGGCATGCGCGACGGCAAGCTCGTTCAGGAAGTGTTCACGCGCAAGATCTTCGCGAAGACGGTGTGCGGCGTGCCCATGAGCGCGATCCAGATCACCACGGCCGGCGCCATGTGTGCGGTGCTCGACCTGTTCCGCGAGCAGCGTCTGCCGCAAGCCGGGTTCGTGCGCCAGGAGCAGGTGTCGCTTCAGCAGTTCCTTGCGAACCGCTTTGGTCAGGTGTACGAAGGCGCGACGCTCGACAGCCGCGCAAAGGTGGCGGCCTGACGTTTCAGGTCGATGCCGTTGCCGACACGATGCGCTGGAGCAGCGCGTCGTAGTCGGCCGCGGCGGGCGCGGTGTTGTCGAAGAGGAGAAGGCCGTCGAGTTGCTCGCCCGACGGCATGAAACGCCGCTGCCGGTATTCGTCCCAATGAGCGAGCTTGTAGGCATCGATGGGATGGGCGCGCGCGACGATGCGCGCGTGCGCCGTTTCCTCGCTCGTATGCACCCACACCACGGTGAGCCCCACATCCGGACCGACGCCAAGCCACGCGCGGTCGAACAGCTTGCGCTCGCGCACTTCGCGCGACAGCGGGCCGACCAGGAGCGCATTTACGCCAAGCTCGAGGTTTTCGCGGGCGGTGTCGATGAGCCCCCGGTACTCGGGTTCGCGAAAATGCTGCAGGAAGAGCGGGCTGTCGCGATCGTTCGGGTCGTGCGTGAGCGCACCCATCGCGGCGGCGCTATAGCCGCCGTAGAGCGTGTCTTTGTCCAGCAGGCAGAAGGGTTCACCAGTCTCGCGAGCGAGCGGGGCGAACAGCCGTTTGGCGAGCGATGTTTTGCCGGCGCCGGCGTGGCCACAGAAGAACACCAGTCTTGTCACGGGCGGCGTGCCTCGCCGCGTGTAGTGCCGGCGTCTGCCGGCGGGGTCTTTTCCGGGCCGTCCTGTTCGGAGCCGTGCCCGTTCAGGAATCTACCGTTGGCGTCGAGCCACATCACGTTGATGATGCCAAAGCCGAGCGCAACGCCAATGCCGAGGATCCACGAGAAGTACCACATGGCCGCTGCCTCCTCTTTGTGCAGGTTGCGAGCGCTGCCGCGCATTCCCCGAAGCATATAACATCGATGATCGATCTGGCGCCCGTACGTATATGATGAGCGCGAACCAGAAGCCTCGCCTCGTAAAACAAGGGGAAAGCGCCTATGCCGCTGATACCGCCGCGCAGGTCGATTGCGAGCATCGCCGCCACCGGCGCGTTGGTAACCGCGTTAGTAACCGTGTTCGCGCTCGGCGGCTGCGCCGAGGAGCCGGCGCCGCCTGTGCCATTCAAGCCCGTGCCGGCCGAGCGCATTCTGAAGCCGGGCTACACCGAGCCCGGCGAGGGCCTCGTGGCCGTGGACGTGCGCCGCGAGCGCACCCGCAACGTCATCGTCAAATTCCGCGATGCGCCCGTCTACATCGACGGCGAGCGCGTCACCGACCTGATGGACGGCGAGCACGTCACGTTCTACCTGAAACCGGGCGTGCACCGCATTGCCGTGACGACGCAGTTCGATCCCGTGATCGAGCTGCGCTTCCTCGTGGACCCGCGCTACACCAACCGCGCGAGCGTCACATTCGACAAGAATGACCGCATCGGCATCCGCCGCGTCGCGCAGTAGGCCGGGCGCCTCCCGCCAGTTCGCCACCGCCGCCGCACCGCGGGCACGGGCAGTGCTGTCACGCGGCAGTTCGGCGCGCGAAACGGGCGCTAGCCACAGGCGAGCCGCTCGGGAACCTCGTCCAGACGCCGCCGGTCAACGGAACGCCTTACACTTGGCAACCGGTGCAACTCGAAGCGGCGCGGGCGCGACCCGCCGCGCGGAAGAAAAGAAACATGCTAATCAACTGCGTCGCGTATCAAGGCGGCAAAAAACTGGCCGACGTCTCCGTCGAGGCCATCAGCGACTATCTGGCGAAGCCCGAGTGTTTCGTGTGGGTCGCGCTCAAGGACCCCGACGCGGGCGAAATGGCGGCGATGAAGGAGGAGTTCGGCCTCCATGCGCTCGCCATCGAAGACGTGATGAACGGCAACCAGCGGCCGAAGATCGAGGAATACGGCAACACGCTCTTTTGCGTGCTCCACACGCTCGAGCTCGACGACGACGGCGAAGTCATCACCGGCCAGGTGAACGTATTCGCCGGCCCCAATTTCGTGCTCTCGGTGCGCCACCGCGCGCAGCAGGGCTTCACCGACGTGCGCGCGCGCTGCGAGCGCGAGCCCGACCTGCTGCGCGAAGGCTCGGGCTTCGTGCTCTACGCGCTCATGGACAGCGTGGTCGACCGCTACGCGCCGGTGCTCGAAAGGCTCGCTGCCGAAATCGAGGAACTGGAGGACCGTATCTTCGAGAAGCACGATCTCGCGGGCTCGCGGGCGATCATCGAAGATCTCTATTCGCTCAAGCGCCGCCTCGTGATCCTCGCGCATCACGTCACGCCGCTCGTCGATGCCGTCGGCAAGCTCGTGGGCGGCCGCATCCCGCAAATCTGCGCGGGCATGCAAGCGTATTACCGCGACGTGTACGACCACCTCGTGCGCGTGTCGAACATGATCGACGCGCGCCGCGAAATGATCGTCACGGCCATCCAGGTGAACCTCGGCATGATCTCGCTCGCGGAAAACGAAGTCACGAAGCGGCTCGGCTCGTTCGCCGCGCTGTTCGCGGTGCCGACAATGATTGCGGGTATCTATGGGATGAACTTCGAGCATATTCCCGAGCTACATTTCAGGTTCGGCTACCAGATCTGTCTCGGCGCCATGCTCGTGCTCGACATCTTCCTGTTTTTCCTGTTTCGCCGCATTAACTGGCTCTAATGTCGGGCGGGTGAGCTTCGGGTTGCTGCGCTGCCGCATCGATACCCGGGGCGGGTGCCTCAGTCTGGCACCCGAGTGGCACCTGAGTTGACATCGTTCAGCGCCTGCGCCGAGAATGGGCCGGCAGAAAACGTTTGCGCATAACCAGAAAGCAGGGCCCAGCCGGGCCCGACAAACCGGAGACTCCCTGAAATGAACTCCCGCATTCGCCGCCGCATCCTCCTCGCCGCCAGCGCGCTCGCCACCACCGCCGTGACAGGCGCCTTGCCGCTCGCCGCGCGCGCGCAGGCGCCTCACAAGCCGAAGGTCGCGCTCGTCATGAAGTCGCTCGCCAACGAGTTCTTCCTCACCATGGAGACCGGCGCGAAGGAGTACCAGAAGCACAACGCCTCCGAGTTCGATCTCATCACCAACGGCATCAAGAACGAGACCGACACCGCCGCGCAAATCCAGATCGTCGAGCAGATGATCGTCTCGAAGGTCGATGCCATCGTGCTCGCGCCCGCCGACTCCAAGGCGCTCGTGCCGGTCGTGAAGAAGGCCGTGGACGCGGGCATCATCGTCGTGAACATCGACAACAAGCTCGACGCCGACGTGCTCAAGTCCAAGGACCTGAACGTGCCGTTCGTCGGGCCGGACAACCGCAAGGGCGCGCGCCTCGTGGGCGACTACCTCGCCAAGCGCCTGAAGTCGGGCGACCAGGTGGGCATCGTCGAAGGCGTTTCCACGACGACCAACGCGCAGCAGCGCACCGCGGGCTTCAAGGACGCGATGGACGCCGTGGGCGCGAAGATCGTCTCGACGCAGTCGGGCGAGTGGGAGATCGACAAGGGCAACGCCGTCGCTTCCGCCATGCTCAACGAATACCCCGACATCAAGGCGCTGCTGTGCGGCAACGACAACATGGCCATCGGCGCCGTGTCGGCCGTGCGCGCGGCGGGCAAGCAGGGCAAGGTGTACGTGGTCGGCTACGACAACATCGACGCCATCAAGCCGATGCTCAAGGACGGCCGCGTGCTCGCCACCGCCGACCAGTACGCGGCCAAGCAGGCCGTGTTCGGCATCGACACCGCCTTGAAGGCGCTCAAGGAGCACAAGAAGCAGTCGGATCTGTCGGGCATCGTCGAAACGCCCGTGGTGCTCGTCACGAAGTAGGCTGCGCGACGCCTGCCGTGGCCGGCGAGGGCGCCGATGTGCGCCGCCACGGCGGTATTTGTTCACCGAACTCAATAAACGCTCAAGAATCTCGCCGGGCGGCCGTTATTTGTACCGGGATGGCCGCATGGGCGGCCGTCTTCCGCCGGGTCGCGAATCGCTGCCCGGCGCGCCGTCCGATGACGCTCTACCGGAGCGCCACGGCGGCGCGGACCCGCAGTATCCGGGCGGCGCTCCCTACCGGTTGAACCCGGCGGCGCGGCTCGCGACTACAGGATCGTGATGGATGCAAATGTCCCCGACGTAGCGTCACCTGCGCCCGCCGTGCTTTCGGTCACGGGCGTCGGGAAGACCTACGAGCAGCCGGTGCTCGCCGACGTCAGCCTCGCGCTGCACGCCGGCGAAGTGCTTGCGCTCACGGGGGAAAACGGCGCGGGCAAGAGCACGCTCTCGAAGATCGTGAGCGGACTGACGGCGCCGAGTGCGGGCAGCATGACGCTGATGGGCCGGCCCTACGCCCCGGCGAGCCGCCGCGAAGCCGAGGCGCTCGGCGTGCGCATGGTCATGCAGGAGCTGAACCTGCTGCCCACGCTCACCGTCGCGGAGAATCTTTTTCTGGACCGCCTGCCGCAGTCGGGGCCGCTGCGGTTCGGCTGGATCGACCGCAAGCGGCTGCGTGACGATGCGCGGGCCGCGATGGCGCAGGTCGGGCTCGAGGCGATCGATCCCGACACGCCGGTGGGGGAGCTTGGCATCGGGCATCAGCAGCTCGTGGAGATCGCGCGCAACCTGATCGGCAGCGCCGATGGTGCCAGTGGTGCCGATGGTGCTCATCGCAGCGACATGCGCGTGCTGATCCTCGACGAGCCCACGGCCATGCTCACGGCTCGCGAAGTCGAGCTGCTGTTCGAGCAGATCGCACGGCTGAAGGCGCGCGGCGTGGCGCTGGTCTACATCTCGCACCGGCTCGAAGAACTCGAGCGCATTGCACAGCGCGTCGCGGTACTGCGCGACGGCAAGCTCGTGCGCGTGGACGCCATGGCGAACCTCACGCCGGAGCGCATCGTCGCGCTGATGGTGGGCCGCGAGCTTGGCGAGCGCATCGATCTGGGGCAGCGGCGCATCGGTGCGCCGCTTTTGAAGGTTGAAGGGCTCACGCGTGCGAAGGCCGTGCGCGACGTATCGTTCGAGGTGCGCGCAGGCGAGATTTTCGGCGTTTCGGGGTTGATCGGCGCTGGCAGGACGGAGCTGATGCGGCTCATCTACGGCGCTGACCGCATGGAGCGCGGCACGGTGGCGCTGGCGCCCACGCCGGGCGCGACGCCCGCGCCGGTGCAGATCGCTTCGCCCGCCGACGCGGTACGGCTTGGCATCGCGCTCATCACCGAGGACCGCAAGGGCGAAGGGCTGCTGTTGCCGCAGCCGCTCGCCGCGAACGTGACGCTTGGCAACGTGGGCGCGGTGTCGCGCTACGGCGTCGTGGACGCGGCGCGCGAGAACACGCTCGCGCGCACACAGATCGACGCGCTACGCATCCGCACGTCCGGGCCCGCACAGCCGGTGGGCGAGCTTTCGGGCGGCAACCAGCAGAAGGTCGTGATCGGCCGCTGGCTCGCGCGCGACATCACGCAGTCGATGCGCGTCGTGCTGTTCGACGAGCCTACGCGCGGGATCGACGTCGGTGCGAAGTTCGACATCTACGCGCTGATGGGCGCGCTCGCGCGCGAAGGCCGCGCGCTCGTGGTGGTGTCGAGCGACCTGCGCGAGCTGATGCTGATCTGCGACCGCATCGGCGTGATGTCGGCGGGGAAGATGACGGCGATCTACGGGCGCGATGAATGGAGTCAGGACAAGTTGCTGGCCGCCGCCTTCGCGGGACTGCGCGCCGAGGATGCGCTCGTTGCCGACGCGGCGGATCTGCCCGACATGGGTGATGTGCCGCCACACGCAGGAACGCGCAAGCTGCAGGAACGAAACGACGACCCACGAGGGAGCGCTTCATGACGAACGACCCGTTGCGCGGGCAACCGTCGCCTCAGCGCGACGAAAACGTCGGGGGAACCCGTTCGGCCAAAATCGCGCCGGCCGCCGCGCCTGAGTCGGCGCCGCATGCGGTGCAGGCGAGCGGCAAGCCCGCGGGTACGCGCTTTGGCTTTTCGAACTACCTGGGCCTCGCGCTCGCGCTGATCGCGATGGTCGTATTGTTCTCGCTGTTGAGTTCGCACTTCCTCACGTACGATACGTTCAGCACGATCGCGAACCAGATTCCCGATCTCGTGGTGATGGCCGTGGGCATGACCTTCGTGCTGATCATCGCGGGCATCGATCTTTCGGTGGGCTCGGTGCTCGCGCTCGGCGCTTCGGTGGTGAGCGTGGCGTCGCTCAAGTGGGGTTGGGGCGCGCTGCCGGCGGCGCTGCTCGGGCTGGTTGCCGCGGCGGCTACGGGCACGCTCACCGGCGCGGTGACGGTGGGCTGGCGCATCCCGTCGTTCATCGTCTCGCTCGGCGTGCTCGAGGCGGCGCGCGGGCTGGCGTATCAGATGACGAATTCGCGCACGGCGTATATCGGCGACGCGTTCGACTTTCTCTCGAACCCGATCGCATTCGGCATTTCGCCGGCGTTCCTGATCGCGGTGGCGGTGATGGTGATCGCGCAGCTGACGCTGACGCGCACGGTGTTCGGACGCTATCTGATTGGTATCGGTACCAACGAGGAGGCGGTGCGCCTCGCGGGTGTCGATCCGCGGCCGTACAAGGTGATCGTGTTCGCGTTGATGGGCGCGCTTTCGGGCCTCGCGGCGCTCTTTCAGATCTCGCGCCTCGAAGCCGCCGATCCGAACGCGGGTGTCGGGCTGGAGCTGCAGGTGATCGCGGCGGTGGTGATCGGCGGGACGAGTCTGATGGGCGGGCGCGGCTCGGTCATCAGCACGTTCTTCGGCGTGCTGATCATCTCGGTGCTGGCCGCGGGGCTCGCGCAGATCGGCGCGAACGAGCCCACCAAGCGCATCATCACCGGCGCGGTGATCGTGGTGGCGGTCGTGCTCGACACGTACCGCAGCAGGCGAAGTCGTAGAAGCAGCAGGACATAACAAATTTTTCGAGGGCGCGGTCCGCAACGCAGCGCGGGCCGTCGGGAATGACCGGGCAAGCGTCGCCAGACCATACCAACAACGGGCGCGCAGAGAGCCGGCAGCAACAGGCAGCGAAAAAGCAGGAGCAACATAAAGATGGCGACGATCAAGGATGTGGCCGCCGTGGCGGGGGTATCTTTCACGACGGTGTCGCATGTGGTGAACAATTCGCGTCCGGTGTCGGCGGACGTGCGGGCCAAGGTCGAGCGCGCGATCCGCGACCTGAACTACGTGCCGTCGGCGGTGGCTCGCTCGCTCAAGGCGCGCGCCACGGCGACCGTAGGGCTGCTCGTGCCGAACGGCACGAACCCATACTTCGCCGAGCTAGCGCGCGGCGTCGAGGACGCCTGCGCGCGCAAGGGCTACTGCGTGTTCTTCTGCAACTCCGACGACGACCCGGACAAGCAGCGCAGCTATCTGCGCGTGCTGCAGGAAAAGCGCATCGACGGCCTCATCGTCGCCTCGGCCGGTGACGACGCCGTGCTCGCTTCGACGCTCGCCGACACCCGCGAGCCAATCGTCGTCATCGACCGCAACATCGAGGGGCTCGACGCCGATCTCGTGCAGATCGACCACGAGCGCGGCGCCTGGATCGCCACGCGCCATCTGCTCGAACTCGGGCACTCGCGCATCGGCTGCATCACCGGGCCGGTCACGACTGCGGTAAGCGCGATGCGCATGCACGGCTTCTTGCGCGCCATGTCGGAGCGCGGCGTGGAGATCGCGCCCGGTGCGATCGTCGAAGCTGACTTTTCCGGTGCGGGCGGCTACCGCGCGGCGGCACAACTGTTCGACAGCGTGCGGCCGACCGCGATCTTCGCCGGCAACGACATGATGGGCATCGGCGCCTTGCGCGCGGCCGCCGAGCGCGGGTTGCGCGTGCCGGGCGACTGTTCGATCATCGGCTTCGACGATATCGAGCTTGGCAACTTCACGTGGCCCGCGCTTTCGACCGTCGGACAGCCGGCGCGCGCGCTCGGCGACATGGCGGCGCTCACGCTGATCGAGCGCATTGCGAGCACGCGCGAGGAAGGCGCGACGGCGCGCCGCCGCGTGATGCCGCCCACGCTCTTCGCCCGCGAATCGACGGGGCCCTGGGTCGGCGCAGAGGAATACGCGCCGCTCGCGGCCTGAGGCAGGGCAGCCGCACCCAAGGCGCGCAAGCCGCCATCAAGGAGGCATCGTGACGACTGACGCAGCAAAGCCGGCCGGCGCGCGCGCTCGCGTGGCCGTGGTCGGCAGCCTGAACATGGATCTCGTCGCGCGTGCGCCGCGTCTGCCGGCTCCCGGCGAGACGCTCGCGGGCAGTGCGTTTGCGCAGGTCGCGGGCGGCAAGGGCGGCAATCAGGCGGTGGCCGCGGCGCGCCTCGGCGCCCAGGTGGCCATGGTCGGGCGCGTAGGCGCCGACAGCAACGGCGAAGTCCTGCGCGCGGGCCTGGCGGCGGAGGGGATCGACTGCGGCGCGCTCGAAACGTCGCCTGGTGCGCCAACCGGCGTGGCGCTGATCACGGTCGACGACGCGAGCCAGAACGCCATCGTCATCGTGGCGGGCAGCAACGGCGAAGTCACGCCAGAGACGATCGCGCGACACGAGGCCGTGCTCGCGCAGGCCGACGTCGTGGTCTGCCAGCTCGAAACGCCCCCGGACGCCGTGGCGGCCGCGCTCGCCACCGCCCGTCGGCTCGGCAAGATCACCATCCTCAATCCAGCGCCCGCTACGGGGCCGCTGCCCGCGCAGTGGCTTGCGCTCATCGACTACCTCGTGCCGAACGAACTGGAGGCCACGGCACTCACCGGCTTGCCCGCGAGCACCCCCGAAGCCGCCGCGCGCGCGGCGTCGGCGCTGCACGAGGCGGGCGCGCGCAACGTGCTGGTGACGCTCGGGGCGCAGGGCGTATGCGCGCTGCTAGAAGGCGCGGCGCCAGTTCATCTGCCCGCGCCGCGCGTAGATGCCGTCGATACGACGGCGGCCGGCGACACCTTCATCGGTGCATTGGCCGCGCGCCTCGCCGCAGGCGAAGCTGCGCTCGAAGCCGTTGCGTTCGCATTGCGCGCGGCGTCGGTTTCCGTCACGCGCGCGGGCGCACAACCCTCCATTCCGACGCTCGCCGAACTCGCCGGCTGAGCGAGTTTGCGCGTCTGGCAGACCTGGCCGGACCTAGCGCCGGCTATTCGCGCTGCGCATGAATGGTTTTCACTAATACTTCATACGATATACAGATTTCAAGACCATGAAATCCCGTGCCGTAAACGCTTGTTAGAGGAGCAACTCTATGTCGGGCGCTGGGCCCGATCACACTACAAGCATTGGGGGAGTCATGGGCAAGGGCATCAGTATCAAGGCGCGCATTGGCATCACAATGGGTTTTCTGGCGACGTTGATCGTCGTGATCAGCGCGGTCGGATTGCTCGGTCTCACGCGTTCGAACGACGCGTATCGCGAGACCTTCACCGACCAGATGCCCAGTTCGCATGCGGTCAACCTGGCTGAGATCTATGCGGCGCGCGAGCGGCTCGCACTCGACCGGGCCGCCTTCGAACTGGGTACGCCGGACGCCGCCGCGACGATCGAGCGGGCGCGTATGCTGCGCGGCATGTCGGACGACTACTGGAAGAAGTACATGGCCTTGCCGCGCGTCGGCGAGGAAGCGCGCCTCGCTCAGGACGTCGCCGCCCGGCGCGAAGCCCTGCACCAGATTGCGGACCAGTTCTCGACCACGGTCCAGTCGGGTGACCAGGCGAAAGTCACGGCGGGCGCCAAAGCGCTCAAGGAAGCCTACGACGGGCTCTCGAAGGCCGACGCCGTGCTCGACAAGTTCCAGATGACGCAGGCGCAACTGGGTTTCGACGACGCCCAGGCCGCGTTCTCGCAACTGCGCATTGCGTGCATTGCCGCGCTGCTGGTGGGCATCGGCGCTGCCGCTTATTCATTCTTCTCGCTGCGCCGCGCCATTGCCGAGCCGCTCGGCGAAGCGCTCGGCGCCTTCCATGCGATCGCCGCGGGCGACCTGCGCCGGCCCGTGGTCGTGCGCCGCAACGACGAAATGGGCGAACTGCTCGGCGGCGTCGCGCAGATGCAGCGCAGCCTCACCGAAACGGTGCGCTCGGTGCGCTCGGGCACCGAATCGATCGCCACGGCCACGCGCGAGATTGCCGCGGGCAATCTCGACCTGTCGTCGCGCACCGAAGAGCAGGCCTCGGCGCTCCAGGAGACGGCCTCGAGCATGGAACAGCTCACCGGCACCGTGAAACAGAACGCCGACAACGCCCGCCAGGCCAGCGCGCTCGCCGCCAACGCCTCGGAAATCGCCAACAAGGGCAGTTCGGTCGTCAATCAGGTGGTCGGCACGATGGGCGACATCAACGACAGCTCCGCGAAGATCGCCGACATCATCACGATCATCGAAGGCATCGCGTTCCAGACCAACATCCTGGCGCTCAACGCGGCCGTCGAAGCGGCGCGCGCGGGCGAGGAGGGCCGCGGTTTCGCCGTGGTGGCGGGCGAAGTGCGCAGCCTTGCACAGCGCTCGTCGGCGGCGGCCAAGGAGATCAAGGGGCTCATCGACACTTCGGTCGAGCGCGTGCAGGCGGGGTCGGCGCTCGTTGACGAAGCAGGGCGCACGATGACCGAGATCATCGCCGCAGTGCAGCGCGTGACCGACATCATGGGCGAGATTGCGGCGGCTTCCCAGGAGCAGTCGGGCGGCATCGACCAGGTCGCGCGCGCGGTCACGCAGATGGACGAGGTGACCCAGCAGAACGCGGCGCTCGTCGAGGAGGCGGCGGCCGCGGCGCAGTCGCTCGAGGACCAGGCGGGACGCCTGCGCGAAGCCGTAGCGGTGTTCAGCCTCGACGAAGCGGCGCTCGGCGCGGCCCCGGCGCAGACGGCGCGGGCAGCTGCCCGGTCACCTTCTGCGGCCCGTTCTGTTGCGCGCCCGGCACCGGCCGCCGCAGCGTCTGCCGCCGCGCCAAAGCGCTCGCCGCGTGGCGCCCCCGCCGCCGCCCAGCCGGCCGCGCGGCCGGCTGCCGCCGCGAGCGCACCCGTGAACGCGCAGGCAGCGGGCGCGGGCGCGAACGGCGATTGGGAGACCTTCTGAAGCCATTTTTGTCAGGGGCGGACCGTCCCTGTGCCTGAGAGCCAGCCGCTGCGCCGCAGCGGCTTTTTTTTCGCCTTTGGCCCCGATGTGCGGCTCCGCCATGCGCCATGCGCGCGCCGTTACGGTACATTGTCAGCCGTGTCATCTGCGCGGCCCGGTCGGCGCGCTACACTGCGGCGCCCAGCGGTGCCCGCGAGTGGCATGGCGTCGCGCTGGACGGCTCAGCCCGCGCACACGCTCACGCGCGGACCGCACGGGGTGGCGCCGCAGGGCAAGGGAGGGCGCATCGCGCCACGCAGCACGGATTGCGCCGGCATCGACCGCCGGCGCCGCATGACAGCACAAACAAGGAACCCGACATGACGCATGACGATCTCGCGCAACGCCTCGTGAATGCGCGCCGGCATCATCATCTGATCGAAACCCTGGAACCCGAGCGCGTGCCGCCGGACGCGGCCACGGCCTACGCGATCCAGCAGGCGGTGCTCGCCGGGCTCGAAACGACCACGGGCGGCTGGAAGGTCGGCGCGCGCGCGCCGGGCGGCCCCGCTTCCGGCGCCCCGATCCCGGCGCCGCTCGTGCACGCCTCGCCGGCGCGCTTCGAGCGCCGCCACTTCTTCCGCGTGCTCGTGGAACTGGAGATCGCGTTTCGTTTTTCGGAACCGATCGTCCCGCGCGCCGAAGCCTATGCGCGCGACGAAGTGCTTGCGCGTGTGGGGCAGATTCTCCCGGCCATCGAGATCGTCGATAGCCGCTTCGCGCAGTGGCCCAACGTCGCGCCGCTCGCCCAGCTCGCCGACGCGCAGAACAATGGCGCACTCGTGACCGGGCACGCGCTGCCGTACGCCGCACTGGCCCGCGCGCTCGATTTCGTCGCTCCCGAGCTCGAACTGACGTTCGACGGCGCCTCGCTCGTGCCGGAGGCGCCAGGCAACCCTGCCGGCGATCCGCGCGAATTGCTCGTCTGGTTCGTCAATCATTGCGCTGCGATGGGCATCACGATCGAGCCCGAATGGACGATTACGACCGGTACCTATGTTGGAGCGCACCGCATCGACAAGCCCGGCCTTCTGCACGGCCACATCGACGGGTTAGGGGAAGTCGAAGTCGAATTTGTCTAGGTCGCGCGGGTGCGCACGCTGTAACAATCGTACCTGTCATATTGGCTCTAATGAACAGCCGCCGCGCGCATTGCGCGGCGGCTTTATTTTTTTGTGCGCATTGCGCGCCTCATGGGTGTAAACCTGGCAACCTGTCACGCGCGTCATCATCATTGTGCGCGCGCGTCGTTCGAACGCAGCGGGGAAAACCACTACTGTCAACAGGGCTTGTCAACGCCGGCTCGCATACGCGCAAGAATGCGCGGCAGGTCACCGACGCTGGCGAAATCGACGCGTAAAACGGGAAAAAAATCGCATTGACGCGTGCTCACAACAATGGCGCGGCAGCGCGCAATACGAGCGCGCCATGTGGGCACGCGAACAAATCGTAACGAGTGGCTGTGCACCGGCGCTTCGCTGGTGCGTTTGATGAAGAGGCGCTGCGTATGCCGTAACGCCGGACCGGGCGGGAAACAAGGCGAAAACCGGTCGAATGTCAGGTAAGAGGACGGGTTGCTGCGACCGCTCAGCGCGAGAGATTTGGGCGACACGCGGGCACAGCATGTGAGATGGAGCGTGACCCCGGTCTGAAATTTGCACCAATGGGGAAGATCATTGTAAGTCGTTGTCTGGCGCCCTCCAAGCGCTCAAAAATGCTTAGCTTTCGAGGGCACATCCGGCGCGATTTAACGGTGCGAAAAATTTCAAAAGGGTTTAGGATGAATTTGAGCGATGTCGTTTCCGAATAGCGCGCCGCGCACGACATCGGTCGCAGATCTCGGCGAGGAGGTAGCATGGATATCTACAGCAGCTTCGCGACCCGCTTCGAAAAAACGCGAGAGGAGGAGTTCTCGCTCGAGGAGTATCTCGCGCTCTGCAAGGAAGATCCCAATGCGTACGCCACGGCTGGCGAACGCATGCTGACGGCAATCGGCGAACCCGAACAGATCGACACCCGCAACGATCCGCGCCTGTCGCGCATCTTTGCGAACAAGGTCATCAAGGTGTATCCCGCATTCCGCGAGTTCTATGGCATGGAAGACGTGATCGAGCAGGTCGTCGCGTACTTCCGCCATGCGGCGCAAGGACTCGAAGAGAAGAAGCAGATTCTCTATCTGCTCGGCCCGGTTGGGGGGGGCAAGTCCTCCATCGCCGAGCGTCTGAAGCAGCTCATGGAGCGCGTGCCGTTCTATTCGATCAAGGGCTCGCCCGTGAACGAATCTCCGCTAGGGCTTTTCGACTACGACGAAGACGGTCCAATACTCGAAGAGCAATACGGCATACCACGCCGTTACCTGAGGAGCATTCTGAGCCCATGGGCGGTCAAGCGCCTGCACGAATATAACGGCGACATCCGCAAGTTCCGCGTGGTGCGCCGCTTCCCCTCCATCCTGCGGCAAATCGGCATCGCGAAGACCGAGCCTGGCGACGAGAACAATCAGGACATCTCGTCACTCGTCGGCAAGGTGGACATTCGCAAGCTCGAGCAATATGCACAGGATGACGCAGACGCGTACAGCTACTCCGGCGGCCTGTGTCTCGCGAATCAGGGCTTGCTCGAATTCGTCGAAATGTTCAAGGCGCCGATCAAGGTGCTGCACCCGCTGCTCACGGCCACCCAGGAAGGCAACTTCAAGGGCACCGAAGGATTCGGCGCGATCCCGTTCAACGGCATCATCCTCGCGCACTCGAACGAGTCGGAGTGGAAGGCGTTCCGCAACAACCGCAACAACGAGGCGCTGCTCGATCGTATCTTCGTGGTGAAGGTGCCGTACTGCCTGCGCTACTCGGAAGAGATGAAGATCTACGAGAAGCTGCTGCGCAATTCGTCGCTGGCCGAGGCCGTGTGCGCGCCTGGCACGCTGAAGATGATGGCGCAGATGTCGGTGCTCACGCGCTTGCAGGAGCCGGAGAATTCCAGCCTCTTCTCGAAGATGCAGGTGTACGACGGCGAGAACCTCAAGGACACCGATCCAAAAGCGAAGTCGTATCAGGAGTACCGCGATTTTGCGGGTGTCGACGAAGGCATGAACGGGGTCTCCACGCGCTTCGCGTTCAAGATCCTCTCGCGCGTGTTCAACTTCGACTCAACCGAAGTGGCTGCGAATCCGGTGCATCTCATGTACGTGCTCGAACAGCAGATCGAGCGCGAGCAGTTCCCGCCGGAAACCGAGCAGAAGTACCTGTCGTTCGTGAAGGACGTGCTGGCCTCGCGTTACGCGGAGTTCATCGGCAAGGAGATTCAGACCGCTTACCTCGAGTCGTATTCCGAGTACGGGCAGAACATCTTCGACCGCTATGTCACGTACGCCGACTTCTGGATTCAGGATCAGGAGTTCCGCGACCACGACACGGGCGAGAGCTTCGACCGTGCGGCGTTGAACGCCGAGCTCGAGAAGATCGAGAAGCCCGCGGGTATCAGCAATCCGAAGGATTTCCGCAACGAGATCGTGAACTTCGTGCTGCGTGCGCGTGCGGCCAATGCCGGCAAGAACCCGGCGTGGATCAGCTACGAGAAGCTGCGCGTGGTGATCGAAAAGAAAATGTTCTCGAACACGGAAGAACTTTTGCCGGTCATCTCGTTCAATGCGAAAGGATCGGCGGAAGAGCAGCGCAAGCACGAGGATTTCGTCAACCGCATGGTGGCGAAGGGCTATACGCCGAAGCAGGTCCGGTTGCTCTGCGACTGGTATCTGCGGGTGCGCAAGTCGTCGTGATCGAAGAGGCTTTACCGTCCGAGCGCGCCGCCGCGGTTTTGCGGCGGCGCAAAAGGACTCCCGGCGGGGCGCAGGCGGCGTGGCCATGAGCGGGTGAACGCGGCACGCACGATGGCAGACGCGGCAATGAACACTGCGCACCTCGCCCATTCGAAACTGGAGCGGGAGACTAGATGTGCTTCATCAAATCATCGACCGCAGGCTGGCCGGAAAGAACAAGAGTATTGCCAATCGCGAGCGCTTTTTGCGCCGTGTGAAGAACTATATTCGTCACGCCGTTTCGGAAGCGGTGCGTGACCGCAGCATCAAGGACATACAGAGCAATCAGAGCATCACCATTCCGCGCAAGGACATTGCGGAGCCGTCGTTCCGGCACGGCCCTGGCGGCAAGCGTGAAATGGTTCACCCAGGCAACGAGGACTACATTCGCGGCGACCGCATTCCGCGCCCGCAGGGCGGCGGAGGCGGTGGCGGCAGCCAGGCGAGCAACGAGGGCGAAGGTCAGGACGACTTCGTGTTCGAACTCTCGCGCGAAGAATTCATGCAGTACTTCTTCGACGACCTCGAACTGCCGCGCCTCGTCAAAACCCATCTCATGGCCGTGCCTACGTGGAAGAGCATCCGCGCGGGCTGGGCCGCCGAGGGCACGCCGAACAACATCGACGTCGTCCGGTCGCTACGCAGTGCACTCGGCCGGCGCATTGCGCTCGGCGCGCCGCTCGTCAACGAACTGCACGACCTCGAAGAACAGCTCGAAGCGCTCAAGGCCGACCCGGCCGACCGGCGCGAAGAGATCGCGTTGCTCGAAGAGCAGATTCATCACCTGCGCGGGCGCATCTGGCGCATTCCGTTCATCGACCCGTTCGATCTGCGTTACGTGAATCGCGTGAAGCAGCCGCAACCGTCGAGCCAGGCTGTGATGTTCTGCCTGATGGACGTGTCAGGCTCGATGGACGAGCAGCGCAAGGACCTGTCCAAGCGCTTCTTCATCCTCCTGTACCTGTTCCTCAAGCGCAATTACGAAAAGATCGAGGTGGTCTTCATTCGCCACCACACGCGCGCCGAGGAAGTGGACGAGGACACCTTCTTTCATTCCACCGAAAGCGGCGGCACGGTTGTGTCGAGCGCGCTGGAGCTGATGAAAAAAGTGATCGAGGACCGTTATTCGCCCAGCGACTGGAATATCTATGGCGCACAGGCTTCGGACGGCGACAATTGGACTGACGATTCACCCAAATGCCGCAAGATTCTTGCGGATGACATACTGCCTCAGGTGCGCTATTTTGCGTATATTCAGGTGACGCCCGAGGAGCAGAACCTCTGGCTTGAATACGCGCAGCTCGCACTCACCGAACCGCATCTGGCGATGAAGAAAGTCGACACCGCGGCGGACATCTACCCGGTGTTCCGGGAGCTTTTCGAAAAGCAGGTGGAGCACTCATGACGACACGCCACCTGCACAATGAGGCGCGCGGCTACCAGCCGGAGCGCCGGAAGACGAGCGGCCACGAAAAAGGGCATCATGGCGAACACGGTGACGAGCACAAGCCCGATTACCGCGAAGACGCCGAAGCGCCCGGAACTGCCGCCGGGGCTGCTCGCCACAAGGAGCATGGGCTCGCCCAGCAAAGGGAAGTGCAAATGAACGTAGCCGACAAACGGCCGTTGCCGTGCCCCTCCGACTGGACCTTCGAACTTATCGAGGAGTACGACACACATATCTCTCATGTTGCAGAGCAATATGAACTGGACGTCTATCCCATCCAGCTCGAATTGATCAGCGCCGAGCAGATGATGGACGCCTATGCGTCCGTCGGCATGCCGGTGAACTATCGCCACTGGTCGTTCGGCAAGCACTTTCTCTCCACCGAAAAGAGTTATCGCCGCGGCCAGATGGGTCTCGCGTACGAGATCGTCATCAACTCCAATCCCTGCATTGCGTATCTCATGGAAGAGAACACCATGACGATGCAGGCGCTCGTGATCGCGCATGCCGCGTACGGGCACAACTCGTTCTTCAAGGGCAACTATCTGTTCCGGTTATGGACAGATGCGCATGCCATCATCGACTACCTCGTCTACGCGAAGAATTACATCGCCGAATGCGAGGAGCGTTTTGGTCTGGACCGCGTGGAAGAGTTGCTCGACTCGTGCCACGCGCTGATGAACTACGGCGTGGATCGCTATAAACGGCCGCAGAAGCTTTCTCTCGAACGCGAGGCAGCACTGCGCCGGGAACGCGAGGCTTATCTGCAGTCCCAGGTCAATGAGCTGTGGCGCACGTTGCCCAAGCAGCAAATGCCCGTTGCCGAGGAATTCGACGAACGCTTTCCGCCGGAGCCGCAGGAAAACCTGCTGTACTTCGCCGAAAAGAACGCGCCGCTGCTCGAGCCGTGGGAGCGGGAAGTCATCCGCATCGTGCGCAAGATCGGGCAGTACTTCTACCCGCAGCGGCAAACCCAGGTCATGAACGAAGGCTGGGCCACGTTCTGGCATTACACGCTGCTCAACACGCTCTATACGCAGGGTAAGCTCGAAGACGGCTTCATGATGGAGTTCCTCCATTCGCACAGCAACGTGATCTATCAGCCGCCCGTGACGAAGCCGTATTACAGCGGCATCAACCCATATGCGCTCGGATTTTCGATGATGAGCGACATTCGCCGCATCTGCGAGAACCCCACGGAGGAGGACCGCAAGTGGTTTCCGGAGCTGGCCGGCAGTCCGTGGCTCAAGGCGCTGCACTATGCCATGCGCAACTTCAAGGACGAGAGTTTCGTGGCGCAGTATCTGTCGCCGCATCTGATCCGTGAAATGCGGCTCTTCTCGGTGCTCGACGACGACATGCGCGACGCGCTCGAAGTCTCGGCCATCCACGACGACAGTGGCTATCAGTACGTGCGCCAGGCGCTTTCGCGTCAGTACGACATGCATCACCGCGAGCCGAATATCCAGGTGTGGTCGGTCAACACGCGCGGCGATCGCAGCCTCACGCTGCGTCACTTCATGAGCGATAACCGCCATCTTTCGGGCGACACCGACGAAGTGCTGCGCCACATGGCGCGCCTCTGGCAGTTCGACGTGTTCCTCGAAAGCGTGGACGAAAACGGCACGGTCCGAAAACGCTATGAATGCCGCTATATGCCGCCGCCGATTCGGGTATAGCCATCTCGCTGCGTTACGCGATTGAGCGTATAAGTCATGAGGCCAGCCTGCGGGCTGGCCTCTTTCATTGATGCGCGTGCAACGACGTTGCAATCGAACACGTCCCGGAACGTCCACGCGCGCTAACATACTGCGCCAGTGAACCCGCAGCAAAAAAACACCGCACGTAGAGGCGGATTTCGAAAGGATGGCGTATGGCGTTTGAACTGTTTCGCGGCGTACGGCCGCTTTCTCGCGCGTCGGCATTGCGCGACGCGCTTGCCGGTGTGCAGCTCGCCTCGATGAACGTGCCGCAACTGCTTGGCTACGCGCGCATCGCGGGCATGCCTGCCGTCACCGGTTTGTACACGGGCTTTTTACCGCTCGTTGCATTCGCGCTCTTTGGCGCGTCGCGTCACCTCGTCGTCGCCGCCGACTCCGCCACGGCCACCATTTTCGCGAGCCGTCTCACGACCATGGCGGCGCCTTCGAGCGATGAATACGTCGCACTCGCGGGCATGACCGCCTTGCTCACGGCCGTGCTGTTGTTGATCGCACGTGTGTTCCGTCTCGGCTTTCTCGCGGACTTTTTGTCCCGCACCGTGCTCGCCGGCTTTCTCACGGGTGTGGGCGTGCAGGTCGGTGTGGCCATGCTCGGCGACATGCTTGGCATTACTGTCAATTCGCGCCGCACGGTCCTGCAGATCAAGCAGATCGTGACGCAATTGGGCACGATTCACTGGGCGACGCTCGCCATCGCCGTGGCCGTCGTGGCCGCGATCCTGGTTTTCAAGAAGCTGCGCCCGCGCTGGCCCGTGCCGCTCGTCGCGGTGGTGGGAAGCATCGCGGCGAGCGCCGTACTGAACTTCGCGGGCCATGGCATTTCCGTGATCGGCCCGGTGCAGGGTGGCTTGCCGCACATCAGCTTTCCCGCCGTGGGCTGGTTCCAGATGATCGACCTGCTGCAGGTGGCCGCGTCGTGCTTCGTCATCATCGTTGCGCAGAGCGCCGCCACGAGCCGCGCGTTTGCCGAACGCTACGGCGAGCGCACCGACGAGGACGCCAATCTCCTCGGCCTCGCGGCGGCCAATGCGGCGGCTTCGTTCAGCGGCGCTTTCGTCGTGAACGGCAGCCTCACGCAGACCGCCATGGCCGATCAGGCGGGCGCGCGCAGCCAGTTCGCGCAGCTCGTGTTTGCAGGCGTCGTGCTCGTCGTGCTGCTGTTCTTCAGCCGCCTGCTGCAGTACCTGCCGCACTGCGTGCTGGCTGCGATCGTCTTCACGATTGCCGTGGGGCTTGTGAACATTCGCCAGCTGATCGATATCCGCCGCGAAAGCCCCGGCGAATTCCGGCTTGCGGTGATCACGGCGCTTGGCGTTGTCGTGATCGGCGTGGAGAACGGCATCCTCATCGCGATCGGCCTTTCATTGCTGCGCCACGTGCGCCATAGCTACCGGCCGCACACCATGGTGCTCGTGCCAAACGAAGAGGGGCACTGGCTGCCCGAACCCGCGCAAGCCGGTCAGCTTACGGCGCCTGGGTTGATCGTCTATCGCTTCGGTGCGGACCTGTTCTATGCGAACGACCACCTGTTCGTCGACGAACTGCGCGCGCTGATCGATCGGGCGCCGACACCGGTGCATTGCGTGGTCGTGGATGCGGGTGCGATTACCGATCTCGACTATTCCGCGGGGCGTGCCGTAATCGACCTTTGCGCGGAGCTCGGAGAGCGCGGCGTGAAGGTGATTTTCGGGCGCGTGAACCGCTATTTGCTTTCGGATATGGACCGGCACGGCATCACGCCTGTGGTCGGGCGTGCGAATATCTTCCCGACGCTGCACGAGGCACTGGCAGCGGTGCGGCCCGATCTGGAGTCGCGCTCGGATGCGTAGCGCTCGTGTAGCCATGCTACAAGCCGAAAAGCGCTGTAGTGCGAAAAACATGTGAAGCAGCTACATAAAAAGGTACAGAAAAACCCCGATTGTCCGTTGGATTTGGCCACTGTTATTGTGCGCCTCAAGCGCTGTGGAAGCGCTTCCACTCCAACCCGATCCGGCTGCCCAGAATGCATACGCCGGTGATTCCCGCGCAGGAGATTTCGTGAATCAGGACACCGCATTGCCGCATGCCGACGCCGCAGTCGCCGACGATCCGTTCACTCCGCCCGCCAGCTCCGCACTGTGGCGCAGCGACTTCCTTTTGGGCGCGGCCACGGCTTCGTATCAGATCGAAGGCGCGATCCACGAGGACGGCCGCCTGCCGTCGATCTGGGACACGTTCAGCGCAACGCCCGGCAAAGTGCTCGCGGGCGACACGGGCGCCGTGGCCTGCGACCACTATCACCGCTGGGAAGCCGACCTCGACCTGCTCGAAAGCCTGAACTTCGAGGCGTATCGCTTTTCGATCGCATGGCCGCGCGTGATGGACGAGGCGGGACGGCCCAATGCCAAAGGCATCGCGTTCTACAAGCGTTTGCTGGAGCGCCTGAAGGAGAAGGGCGTGCGCACCTTCGCCACGCTCTACCACTGGGACCTGCCGCAGCACCTGGAAGATCGCGGTGGCTGGCTCAACCGTGACACGGCGTACCGCTTCGCCGACTACGCGGACCTCATGAGCCGCGAACTCTCCGGCCTCGTCGACGCCTGGATGACGCTCAACGAGCCGTGGTGCTCGGCGTACCTCGGCTACGGCAACGGCCACCACGCGCCGGGCCTCGCGAACGGCCGCTACGCCACGCAGGCCATGCATCACCTGCTGCTCGGCCATGGACTTGCCACCAACGTGCTGCGCGCGAACGACCCGGGCTCGACCAAGGGGATCGTCGCGAACGTGGGGCGCGGCACGCCCGACTCCTCGTCGCCGGAAGACGTGCGCGCCGCGCGCCGCTTCGAAGTGCAGCACAACGCGTGGATTCTCGATCCGCTGCTCAAGGGCGCGTACCCGGAAGAGTTGTTCGAGTTGTGGCGGGGCACCGAGCCGCTCGTGCTCGAAGGCGACATGAAGACGATCTCGGCGCCGCTCGATTTCCTCGGCATCAACTATTACTTCCGCACCAACGTGAAGAGCGACGGCGCGCACGGCTTTGTCGAAGTGCCGCTGAAGGACGTCGAGCGCACGCAAATGGGGTGGGAGGTTCACCCCGACGGTCTGCGCGACCTGCTGATCGGTTTCGGGCGCAACTATGAGAACCTGCCGCCCATCTATATCACCGAGAACGGCATGGCGTCGGACGACCGCGTGAGCGACGGCGAGGTGAACGACACGCAACGCATCTCGTTCCTCAAGCGCCACCTGGCCGCCGTGGACGCCGCAATCAAGGCCGGTGTGGACGTGCGCGGCTATTTCGTGTGGTCGCTGCTCGACAACTTCGAATGGGCGTTCGGCTATGAGCGCCGCTTTGGCGTCGTGCATGTCGACTACGACACGCAGGTTCGCACGCCCAAGCGCAGCGCGGAACTCATCGCGCATTTCATCGCGCAGCGGCGCGCGCTCGAAGGTGCTTGAAAACGCTTCAGGGTGTTCGACAGGGTTCCCGGGCAAGGGCAACAACTAGTGTGACAACCACGGCATGGCATGCGACGCTCGGGCATGCCGCAAGACGCGCCGTGGCCGCGAAACTTCCAACCATAAGCTTTTGCAGACCAACCCGGAGCAACCGGAGCCCTGCGCGGGACCGGTTCAAGCGCGGCGCGCCCGCTCCGGATCGACAGGAGACGCAATGAAGCATAACGCACCCGTTCTGCGCGGCATCGTGGCCGCTCTCGCGCTGGCCGGCGCGCTCGCGGCCAACGCCGCGGAGCCGCTCAAAGCCAACGTGATTCACTGGTGGACTTCGGGCGGCGAGTCGGCCGCGATCAAGCAGTTCGCGCTTGCCTACGATCAGGCGGGTGGCAAGTGGGTGGACAATGCGATCGCCGGTGCGGATCAGGCGCGTGCAACGGCAATCAACCGCATCGTGGGCGGCGATCCGCCCACCGCCGCGCAGTTCAACACGTCCAAGCAGTTTCACGATCTCATCGACCAGGGACTCCTGAACAATGTCGATGCGGTCGCGACGAAGGAGAACTGGGGCGGAACTTTCCCCGAGTCGATCGTCAATGCGATCCGCATCAACGGGCATTACTACGCAACGCCCGTGAACATCCACATGCAGGACTGGTTCTTCTATTCGAAGCCCGCTTTCGCGAAGGCCGGCATCAAGGGTGAACCGCAGAATTTCGACGAGCTTTTCGCCGATCTCGACAAGCTCAAGGCGGCAGGCCTGATTCCGCTCGCACTGGGCGGCCAGGCGTGGCAGGAGAAGATCACCTTCGACGCGATCTTCGCCGACATGGACCGCGATCTCTACATGAAGGTCTACCGCGACCGCGACGCGAACGCCGTGAATTCGCCTGCGTTCCGCAACGTGCTCACGACCTTCAAGCGGTTGCATAATTATGTCGACCCCGGCTCGCCGGGCCGCAACTGGAACGACGCCACGGCGCTCGTCATTTCCGGCAAGGCGGGCATGCAGATCATGGGCGACTGGGCCAAGGGCGAGTTCTCGGCGGCGAACCAGGTGGCGGGCAAGGACTTCGGATGCTTTCCCGGTTTCAAGAATTCGCCGTACATGATCGCGGGCGACGTGTTCGTGTTCCCGAAGACCGACAACGCCGAGCAGGTCAAGGCACAGCAACTGCTGGCGACGGTCATGACGTCGCCGGGACCGCAGGCAGCGTTCAACCAGCGCAAGGGCTCGATCCCGATCCGCCCGGACGTGGACACCTCGGGCTTCGACATCTGCGCGAAGGAGGGCATGGCGATCATGAAGGACAAGTCGCGGCAACTGCCGAATCCGGAAATGCTGATTCCGCCTGATGTCCAGGGCGCGCTCCAGGACGTCATCACGAACTTCTGGAACAAGAACCAGTCGGCCGAAGACGCGCAGAAGGCTTTCGCGTCCGCAATCAAGAGCTGAGCGCCATCATGTACGCCGCCAAGCTGCATCCGGCCAAACGTCAAGCGGGGCAAGCGCGTAGCGTGCGCCCCGTGCGACGGCGGCTCTCGCTCGCCGCCTGGATCGCGCTCGCGCCCATGGCGGCGACGGTCCTGTTCGCGTATCTGGGCACCATGTTGTTCACAGCGCGCGTCTCGCTCAGCTTCTCGCGCTCGCTGCCGACCAACACGTTCGCGGGCGTGACGCAGTATGTGCGGCTCTTCCAGAACGACCGCTGGATCCTGTCGCTGCAGAATCTCGTGATCTATGGCGCGTGCTTTATCGTGGCGTGCCTCGTGATCGGGCTTCTGCTCGCGATCTTCATCGACCAGCGCGTCGTCGCGGAAGGTGCGCTACGCACGGTGTTTCTTTACCCCTACGCGATGTCGTTCGTCGCAACGGGTCTGGTATGGCAGTGGATCCTCAATCCGGAACTCGGCGTGCAGGCCGTATTGCGGCAGATGGGCTTCGAGCATGCGCGCTTCGACTGGATCGTCACGCAGCGCTTTGCGATCTACACGCTCGTGATCGCCACGGTGTGGCAAGCGTCGGGCCTCGTGATGGCGCTCCTGCTCGCGGGGCTGCGCGGCATCGACGAGGAGATCTGGAAGGCCGCGCGCCTCGACGGCATTCCGCGCTGGCGCGTGTACGCGAGCATTGTCGTGCCAATGCTCAAAACTTCGCTCTCCACCGCGTTCGTGTTGCTCTTCGTGATGGTGGTGAAGCTCTACGACGCCGTGGTCGCGATGACCCAGGGCGGCCCCGGCACCGCGAGCGAAGTGCCCGCGAAATTCATCATGGATTACCTGTTCAACCGCGCGAACATCGGGCTGGCTTCGGCAGCATCGATCGTGCTGCTTGCCACCGTGCTCGCGATTCTTGCGCCGTTCTTCTACGCGCGCAGCCGCGCAGCGCTCAAAGGAGACCGCGCATGAGCACGCCTGTGGCCGACTCGCTGCGTCCCGCGCCCACCCAAGCGCGTGCGGCGCAATCGAGGCGCAAGCCCCGCAAGCATTTCACGCCCGCGCGGCTCGGCGTCTACGTGTTTCTGCTAACGGCGGCGCTCTTTTTCCTGCTGCCGCTGTACGTGATGGTCGTGACCTCGGTGAAGCCGATGAGTGAGATCCGTCTTGGTCATCTGCTCGCACTGCCGGCGCAATTTACGCTCGCGCCGTGGCGTGATGCGTGGTCCTCCGCCTGTACGGGCCTCGACTGCGACGGCATTCAGGTGGGTTTCTGGAATTCGGTGCGCATCGTCGTGCCGAGCACTGTGCTCTCGATCGCCGTGGGAGCGGTGAACGGCTATGCGCTGTCGTTCTGGCGGCCCCGCGGCGCGGGCGTGCTGTTCGGCATTCTGCTCGCGGGCGCCTTCATTCCCGTGCAGGTGATGGTGTACCCGCTCGTGCGCGTGCTGGCCTTCGTGCATCTTTTCAGCTCGCTGCCGGGCATCGTGCTGATTCACACGATCTTCGGCATGCCGGTCATGACCCTCCTGTTCCGCAACTACTATGCGTCCTTGCCGCAGGAACTGTTCAAGGCCGCGCGCATCGACGGCGGCGGGTTCTGGCGCATTTTCCTGCAGCTCATGCTGCCCATGTCGGTGCCCATTATCGTCGTGGCGATCATCATGCAGGTCACCGGCATCTGGAACGACTACATTCTCGGCCTCGTGTTCGCGGGCACGAAGAATCTGCCGATGACGGTTCAACTGAACAACATCATCAACACGACGACCGGCGAGCGTATCTACAACGTCAACATGGCCGCGACGATTCTCACGTCGGCCGTGCCGCTCGCAATCTATTTCATTTCCGGGCGCTGGTTCGTCCGCGGCATCGCCTCGGGCGCGGTGAAAGGCTAGGAGCAGGGCATGGGCAATCTCACGAACGTTTCCGTACGCAATCTGCGCATCGACCTCGGCGCGAACACGGTGATCGACGAACTCGATCTCGACGTGCGCGCAGGTGAGTTCGTCGTGCTGCTCGGGCCGTCGGGCTGCGGCAAGTCCACGCTGCTGCACAGCATTGCGGGCCTCGTCGACGTGACCGACGGCAGCATCGAGATCGGCGGGGAGGACATGACATGGGCCGACCCGAAGGATCGGGGCGTGGCGCTCGTGTTCCAGTCGTACGCGCTCTATCCGACCATGAACGTGGAGCGCAATCTCTCGTTCGCACTCCGTATCAACGGCACGCCCAAGGCGGAGATTGACCGCCGTGTGAAGCGCGCCGCCGACATGCTGCAGCTCGGACCGCTGCTTTCGCGCAAGCCCGCGCAGCTCTCGGGCGGCCAGCGCCAGCGCGTGGCAATCGGGCGCGCGCTCGTGCGCGAGGCAGACGTGTTCCTGTTTGACGAGCCGCTCTCGAACCTCGACGCCAAGTTGCGCACCGAGTTGCGCCGCGAGCTCAAGCAGTTGCACCAGCAACTCGGGGCGACGATGATCTACGTGACGCACGACCAGGTCGAGGCGATGACGCTCGCCACACGCATGGCGGTGATGAAGGGCGGGGCGATCCAGCAGTTCGGCACACCGGCGGAAGTCTACGCTCGCCCCGAGAACCTGTTCGTCGCGACCTTTCTCGGCGCGCCGCCGATGAACCTGCTGCGAGGCAGGCTCGAAGCCGACGAAGGCCGGCTGTGCTTCCGCGGGCAGGGCCTCGACGTGGACGTTTCGGCTTACGCGTTCAAGGGCGCACCCGATCCAACGCGCGCCTGCGTGCTCGGCGTGCGCCCCGAGGACGTGCGCGCGGGGGGCGCGGTGCGCCCGCACGAGGCCGCGTGGGAAGGGCGCTTGACGCTCGTGGAGCCAATGGGCAATCATCGTGTACTGTGGATCGAGCATCAAGGGGGGCAGATCGCATCGATCGATCAGGACAAGACGCCACTCGCAAGTGGGGCGGCAGTGCCGTTCTCCATCGACGGGGCGCACGTTTCGCTGTTTGACGAAGAAACCGGCGCACGAATTTGATGGACATTACCGACAACAAGAGAGAGACCAGGAACGTGGCGACCCTGAAAGACGTGGCGGCGCTGGCCGGCGTGGGCCTTTCAACAGCTTCGCGGGCGATATCGGGCAACGGTCCGGTGTCGGCGGAGGCGGCCGCGCGCGTGCAGGCCGCGATCGAGCAGCTCAATTTCCGGCCTTCGTCCATCGGCCGGGCGATGGCCACGAAGTCGCTCGGCATCATCGGCATTTTCGTGCCGACTTTTTTCGGCTCGTACTACGGCACCATCCTGAAGGAAACCGATACGCAGTTGCGCGCCGTGCGGCGCCACGTGGTGGTGGCCACGGGCTGCGGCGAAGCCTCGCCGCGCGAGCAGGCGATCGAGGCCGTGCGCTTCCTGATCGGGCGCGACTGCGACGGCGTGGTGGTCATCAGCCACGATCTGTACGACGACGACCTGCAGATGCTGCACGCCATGCACCCGCGCATGGCGTTCCTGAATCGAGCATTCGATCAGTTGCCCGAAGCATCGTTCTGCGCCGATCACTTTCACGGCGGCGAGATGGCTGCGCGCACGCTCATCGAACACGGCCATCGCGAGCTTGCGGTCATCGGCGGCCCGTCCACCTCGTCGGACAATGCGGCGCGTTTGCACGGTTTTTTCGCCGAACTGGCGCGCCACGGCATCGAGCGCAGAACCGTGCCGCATATCGTGTCGGACTTCTCGCCCGAAGGCGGCTACGTGGCGGCCGGCACGCTCCTCGAGCGCAAACACCGCTTCACCGGGCTCTTCTGCGCGAACGACACGATGGCCATGAGTGCGCTCGCGCGCCTGCAGCAGGCCGGGTTGCGCGTGCCCCACGACGTCTCTGTGATCGGCTACGACGACGACTATTCAGCCGCCTATATGGCGCCGGCGCTGACCTCGGTGCACATTCCCACCGCCGAACTCACGCGCAACGCGGTGCGCTGGCTTATCAACCAGTGCTACGGCACGCAGTGGCCGATCGAGCGCACCTTCCCGGTTAGCGTGACATTGCGCGACTCGGTGGCGCGGGTGAAGTGACGCCAGCCGGCCGGGGCGCATGCGTCGGGCGACAGCGGTGAAGATGAGGATGGGGAGCCTCCCCAGGGTAGCAGCAAGTCGCGTAAAATCGAACGCGTTCCCCATCCCCACGTTTGCCATTCATGCCCGCGCAAGATCCGGCTGGTACGGTCAAGAAAGAAGAAGGCGTCGCTGTCATCGACCGCGCGTGTGCCATCCTGTTCGCGTTTCGCCCCGGAGATAGCGCGCTCACGCTCGCAGAACTCGCGGCGCGCACGGGTCTCTATAAAAGCACGCTGCTGCGGCTGGCCGGCGCGCTGATTCAACATCGCCTGCTGCTGCGCCTCGACGACGGACGCTATCAGCTCGGCCCCGCCACGTTCGCGCTGGGCGCCCTCTATCAGCGCAGTCTCAACATGGGCGACATTCTGCTGCCGCTCATGCGCGAGCTGGCCGCGGCGAGCGGGGAGAGCGTGTCGTTCTACGTGCGCGACAACGCGGTGCGCGTGTGCCTGCATCGCGTCGATTCACACCATGTGGTGCGCCACCACGTGCGCGAAGGGGACGTCCTGCCGCTGGAGAGCGGCTCAGGCGGGCACGCACTGCTCGCGTTCGGCGGCGAGCCGGGCGAGCCGTTCGAAAGCATTCGGCGCGACTTCTACTGCATATCGATCGGTGAGCGCGACCGCGAGACCGCGGGCGTGTCCATGCCCGTGTTCGGCATTCACGAGACGTTGCGTGGCGTGCTCACGCTCGCCGGACCGAGTTCGCGCATCGACGGAGCATTCATCGAGCGCCATCTCGATGCGTTGTTCGATTGCGCGATACGCGCTACCGACGCGCTCGGCGGCGACTCGCGCGTGCTGCGCGCCGCCCGAAGCGCGCACGCGGCGCGTGCGCGCCAGGACGCCTGAGTCCGCACCGAGCTAGCGGGAGCACCGCGGGCTTGGCCGCAGCTTGCATGCGGTCTCCTTCACTGTGTATTGATCAGGACTGCTCCAGATGCCGCTCCGGCGCGCCGGTGTAGGCATAGGCAATCTGGCGCGGCATGGGTCCTTTGTTACGCTCGCCGCGTCCGCGTTGCTCCCACGCATGCGCGAGAATGCCCACCGCGCGCGAGAGGCAGAATACGCCGCGCGCCAGTTCCGGCGCGAACCCCAGCTCCGCGTAGATCACCGCCGTGACGCCATCGATATTCATCGGCACGGGCCGGTCCTTGCGTCTTTTCAGCAAAGCCTCGATGCCGCGTGCTATCGCCGCATAGCGGCCCTTGATCGTGCCGGACGCCGCGCGCGCATCGACGAGCGCGAGCAGGCGCCCGGCGCGCGGATCGACAGGATGAAAGCGATGGCCGAAGCCCGGCAGATATTTGCCGTGAACGGCGATGAACTCGTCCACGCCTGCCTCGACCGCTGCATCGAACGGACTGCCTGCCACGATACGCGCGGCGATGTCGGCATAGAGTTCGACCGCCTGCTGGCCTGCGCCGCCGTGCACGTCGTCGAGTGCGTTGAGCGCCGATGCCATGGCGCCATTGATCGGCAGGCCACAGCTCGTGGCCATGCGCGAGATCGCGATCGACGGTGCGTGCGGCCCGTGATCGACCGAGGCCACGAGCGCGGCTTCGAGCAGCGTGGCCTCCTCGTCGCCGGGCAGCTCGCCGCGCAGCATCAGCCAGATCATCTGCGGGAAGCTCACGTTGCCGATCAGTTCCTGGATCGGATAGCCGCGCACCTTGATCGAGCCCGGATGGATGTCGGTGATCGAGGTGCTCCAGTAGTCGGCGCAGAGGGCGGCGAGATCGGGTGGGGTGGTGTTCGTCGTCGACATGGTTCAGATCACTCCGTCGTGGTGCAGGGCGTCGATTTGGGCGGCCTCGTAGCCGAGTTGTGCAAGCGTTTCGCGCGTGTGAGCGCCAAGCGTTGGTGCGGGCGTGGCGGGTGCAGCGTCGGCATCGGCGAGCCGCAGGCCCGCGCGTGTCACGCGCTGTGCCGCTTCGCCCTGAACTGCCTCGAACTCGCGTATGAAGCGCCGTTCGGCCAGATGCGGATGCGCGAGGATTTCGGGCACCGAGAGCACGCGCCCCACCGGCACGCCGCGCTCGAGCAGACGCGTTTCCCAGTTGGCCGCGCTGTCTGCCGCGAGTGCGGCTTCGATCTCGGCCTTGAGCGCTTCGCGATACTGCTTGCGCGTATGGCGCGCGGAAAATCGCTCATCGTGCGGCAGGTCGGGGCGGCCAATGACTTCGCACAGGCTCTCGAACTGGCGCGTTTCATTCGCAGCGATATTGAGCAGACCCGCGCCGGTGCGGAACGTGCCCGAGGGCGCGGCCGTAAAATTCTCGTTACCCATCGGCGCGGGCTCCACGCCTGCGTTCAGGTAGTTCGACACGACCCAGCCCATGGTCGCGAGCGTGGCTTCGAGCATCGAAACATCGAGGCGCCGCCCGCGGCCACTCGCGCGCGCATCGACGAGTGCCGCGCAGATGCCGAACGCAGCGGTGAGGCCGCCCACCGTATCGGACACGGGATAGCCCACGCGCAGCGGCGCGCTCTGCGCGTCGCCGGTTACGCTCATCACGCCAGACATGCCCTGAATGATCTGGTCGTAAGCAGGGCGGCGCGACAGCTCGCCTTCGTCGCCGAAACCAGAAATGGCACAGTAGACCAGCGCCGGATTCACTTTGGATAACTGATCGTATCCAAGTTCGAGGCGGTCCATTACGCCGGGCCGGAAGTTCTCGACGAGCACATCGGCGTGGCGCACCAGATCGAGCAAGATGGCTTTACCGCGCGGGTCTTTCAGGTTCAGCGTGATCGAGCGTTTGCCCGCGTTCACGGCCACGAACGACGCGCCCATATTGCGCGCCGCAGCGTCCTTGTCGGCACCCAGACGCCGGGCGAGGTCGCCGCCTTCAGGATGTTCCACCTTGGTGACTTCGGCGCCGAAGAGCGCGAGTTGATAGGCGCAGAACGGACCCGCGAGCACATTCGACAGATCCAGGACGCGCACGCCGGCTAACGGAAGCATGATTGAAGTCTCGTATTCAAAAGATTAGCGGGAGATGTCGTCGAGCGCGCGATTCTTCGTGCGCGGCCCGAAGATGCCGATAGCCGCCATCACCACGATCATTGCGCCGGTGATGAGCGCGAATACGCCTGGCACACCGAAGTGACGTAGCGCGAACGCGATCATGAAGCCGGAGAACATCGCGGAAAGGCGCGACATCGAATACACGAAGCCAACGGCCGTGGCGCGCATGCGAGTGGGGAACAGCTCGACCTGGTACGCGTGATAGCCGACGGAAAGCAGCGTGCCGCCGAGCGTGATCAGGACGCCGAGGAACATGAGCATGCCGGCGGAAGTCTGCATGGCGAATAGCGTGCCGCACACGGCGATCGCGAGCGCCGAAAGCACGACAAGCGTCTTGCGCTCGATGCGGTCGGCAATCGCCATGCCGAGCAGCGGGCCGAACGGATTCGAGGCGGCGATCACGAACGAGTAGAGCAGGCTGTGTGTGACCGTGATGCCTTTGGAAACGAGCAGGGTCGGCACCCACGACGCAAAGCCATAGAAGCCGATCGCCTGGAACAGATTGAACACGAGCAGCGTGATGGTGCGGCGGCGATACGGCGGTTGCCAGATTTCGGCGAAACGCGCCTGACTGACGGTTTGCGCGCCGGCCAGTTCCACGACAGGCACGGGCAGCGGGCGCCCGGACTGCGCCTCGATCTTCGCTTCGAGCCTGGCGAGAATGCGCGCGGCTTCCTCGGTTCGGCCGCGCTGCGCGAGCCAGCGTGCACTCTCGGGCACGCGGCGGCGGATCGCCCAGGCGATGAGCGCACCGAACGCCCCGAACATCACGACCCAGCGCCAGCCATCGAAACCGAGCGGCGCGCGCGGCACGAACCACCACGCGAGCAAAGCGACGGCTGGCACCGCGGTGTACTGCACGAGATGCACAAACGCGAACGCGCGGCCACGCATGTGCTTGGGCACGAGTTCGCTCACATAGGTGTCGATGGTGACGAGCTCGACCCCCACGCCAATGCCGGCGATGAGTCGCCACAGGTTGATGCCGGGTGCGCTCGTCTGCAGCGCCATGATGCAGGTCGCCACCGAGTACCACAGCAGCGACGCCGTAAACAGCGTGCGGCGGCCATAGCGGTCGGCAAGCCTCGTCAGGCAGAATGTGCCGATGAAAAGCCCCGCGAACGAGGCCGCCACGAAGGCACCGAGCCCCGAGAACCCAAAGAACGAAGCCGTGGTGGTCGAGTAGAGACCGCTTTTCACGAGGCCTGGGCCGACGTAGGCCGTGAAGAACAGGTCGTAGAACTCGAACCAGCCGCCCATCGAAAGCAGGAACACGAGCGTCCAGATGGCGCGCGTGGCCGGCAGGCGGTCAATGCGCGCGTTGATCTCGGCCGCGGTGGCGGGCGCGGCGGCATCGTCCCGGAGCGACGCGCGCGTCGCTCCGATTGGCAGGCTGGACATTGAACTCTCCTGAACTCTTCGGTTACGTGTATTACGCGTCTTCGTTCTATCTGATAGAACTACGTTCTGAAAATGTGACTCGATAATACTGCGCGGCGTCGAGCCAACCGACCAGGGCTTTTACTAAGGGGGCCGCGGCGCGAGCGCTCAGAGAGAGGTTAGCCTGCAGGCGTCACATGGGGCCACATTGAGCAGGCTCAGTGACAAGGGGTGCGGGAACTGCTGACAAGCAGTGCCACACGTGGATTATATAATTTTACATAAGATAAATTATCAACTTTTTTT